>NZ_CP069161.1:3000000-3600000 GCF_018802605.1 Paludibacterium paludis
GGCGCGGAGGCCTTCGGCCACGAAGGCATCGAAATCGAACTGGAGCAGTTGCTGATCCAGTACGATCTGATCCGGCAACTGAAACTCGCGCATCTGATGGAGTTGCACATCACCACGCTGGGCAGCGAACAGGAGATCGGGCAGTACCGCGAAGCGCTGAAGGGGCATTTTTCGCCATTTCGCATCGTACTCGACGAAGCGCAGCGCAAGGATCTGGACAGCAGTCCGGAACGGCTGCTGCGGACGCCGCCGCCGATGCTGGCCGAATTGGTCGCCGCCGCTCCGGCCGCCGCGAGCTTCCTCTCCGAAGCGACACGGGCGCGCTTTGACACCCTGACCCGGGCTCTCGAACAGGCGGGGATTCCGTTCACGCACACTCCGGGCCTGTTCCCGGACCGCGCCTGTTACGCACACACCTTCTACGAATGGCAGACCGCCCATCTGGACGAGCACAATGTGGTGTGCTGCGGCGGCCGCTACGACGGTCTCGCGCGCGAGGTCGCCGGTTATGCGCTGCCGGCGGTCGGTTTCGCCTTCATGGTCGAACCGCTGGTCCAGCTCGCGGAAACGAGCCGCGCGGCCCTGACCGGCGGGGAACACGCCGTGGACATTTCCATCCTGGCCGACTCGGCCCTGACGCCCCAGGCGATGCAGCTTGGCCACCGCATCCGCGACAGCTACCCCCATCTGGCGGTGTTCAATGACTTTTCCGGGGTGCGTATGGTCAGCCGCCTCGCGCGGGCCCGCCGGCGCGGCTCGCGCTTCGTGATCGTGCTGCGCGCCGACGAACCGGGCCGGATCGAACTGACCGACAGCGAAACCCGTTCCCGGATCCTGTGCGATGCCGGCGAGGTGATGAGCCGCCTGCAGCGCTGGTTCAACTGATCAGGCCGGCACCGAAACGGCGCGCCGCCCGGACAGCAGCAGGGCCGCGCCGACAAGACAGCCGAGCACGCAGAGGCTGACGACGTAGTGGGCCGGCGCCAGCGCATCGCTCTTGAGCCACAAGGCCACGCCCAGCGGCGTCAGTCCGCCAAAGACCGCGTACGACACGTTATAGGAGAACGACAGTCCGGAGAACCTCACTTCGGGCGGGAAGGCCCGCACCAGCACGAACGGCACGGCGCCGACGGTCCCCGTCGCGAAACCGGCCAGCGAATACAGGGGAAACAGCAGCGCCGGGCCGTGCGCCATGGCGCGGTAAAACACGAAAGAAGAGACGGCGAGCAGCAGGCATCCGGCCACCAGCGTCGCGCCGGCTCCCCAGCGATCGGCTGCCCGCCCGGCGAACACGCACCCCGCTGTCAGCGCGACAATCGCCAGACAATTGGCCTGCAGGGCCAGGGCCGGCGCAACGCCCCACTGCTTTTGCAGGTAGGCCGGTGTCATCAGGATAACCACCACGATCGCCGCCGACAGGAACCAGGTCAGCAGCATGGAGACCGCCACAGCCGGCTTGTGGCGCCTGAGCACGGCCATCAGCGGTACCTCGGCGGCCAGCGCCTGACGGGCCTGCATTTCCACGAACACCGGTGTCTCGTGCAGCCACTGGCGCAGCACCATCGAAATCAGCCCGAACACCCCGCCGATCAGGAACGGCACGCGCCACGCCCAGGCCGCGATCGTCGCCTGATCGACCCAGGTGTTCAGCGCCGTGGCGATCAGCGATCCGAGCAGGATGCCGGAGGTCAGGCCGGCGGTCAGGGTGCCGCAGGCATATCCGGTATGCCGCGATGGAACATGTTCGGCGACGAACACCCAGGCACCCGGCACCTCTCCGCCGATGGCCGCCCCCTGCAGAATGCGCAACGCCAGCAAGGCCAGGGGAGCCAGGATGCCGATCGACGCATAGGTCGGCAACAGCCCCATGCCCAGGGTGGGAATCGTCATCAGGACAATGCTCAGGGTGAACATTTTCTTGCGGCCCAGCCGGTCGCCGAAATGGGCCATGACGATACCGCCGACCGGACGAGCGAGGTAGCCCGCGGCAAAGATGCCGAATGTCTGGAACTGGCGCAGCCAGTCGGGCATGTCCGGTGGAAAAAACAGCTTGCCCACCACCACGGCGAAAAACACGAAGATGATGAAATCGTAAAACTCCAGGGCGCCGCCCAAGGCGGCAAGCGCCAGCGTACGGTAGTCCTGGCGGGTGAGCGGACGGCCGGGCTGGTCCGCCGCCGGATCGGTATGCAATGTCATGATGGCTCTCTTGTCGTATGTCGTTTTATCATTGGCATGGCGGCGCATCCCTGCGGCGGCCGCCTCGCCAGCATACGGGGACGCCGGGGCCGGAAGCAAGGCCTTGCCAAAGTCATGAAATAGGAAAATTTTCCAGGCATGGCGATTTGTTGAGCGTTTTCTGCAATTGGCCATTGCGGGCCTGCGATACAGTGGTATCCCGATTCTTTGCCCGTAGCCGACAGATCATGCTGATTTTCTCCGCCCCAGCGTACGGCGTCCCGGAGCGCCGCCCAACCCGCCCGCCATTCCCGAGCCGCCAGCTCGCCAGGTTGTTCAGGTTCGCCCGTAACAGTCCGCACGAGCCGGTGCGGCTCACCCGGGCCTCGTCCTTCGTGCCCGACAGCGGCGCCGTCAATGCCGCCAACAAGGCCTTGAGCCGCCACGCCGTCGTCTGCCATTGGCCGGGACGCCGCAAACCCTTCGGCCTTGTTCCGGTTTCCCATGCCGGACATACCGCGCTGAAGGCGGTGCATGCCGAGGGGAAACAGGACACCCACCGGACCTACCTCAACGTGTTTCCGGTCAAACCGCGATGGAGATTCATCGCACTGATCAAGCGGCTGCAGCTCGACCCCGCCATGAACAGCTACCGCAAGGACAAGTACGCGATGATCTCGCGCCGCACCCAGGAAAAACTGAATGCCGGGCTACAACCGCCGCGGCCGAATCAGAAGTACTATGCTGACGCCAAGCGATGGGGAAGCAGCGCGGAAAAATGCTACCTGCCGTTTACCGGTACGGCCAGACGCGCAAACGGGTTACAGGTCAATCTGTTCGGGCTGAACGAAACATTGATGATGAAAGCATGGGAGCGCCATGCCAGCGATCCTGACGCGCATTACCGCGCCCTGAGCCCGACGCGCAATTGCGCCGGCCTGGTTCTGACGGTGCTCGATGCCGCCGGAGCCGGGCGTTACCTGCCCTTGCCGCGCATTCGTCTTTACGCCGAACCGGACCAGGTGGGCGCGTATGTCCACGCCCTGCAGCGCGAACTGGCTCGTCTAGGCGCGAGTGCCGAACGGCTGATCGCGCGCCGCGCGGACACCTCGCTTCCGGCCAGACCGGTGTCCGCGGAACGAAACGCCGAACTCTGGAAGGACGGGCATTCCCTTCACAACCGGAGCGAGGACGAAATCAGCGCCCTTGCCCTCAAATGGGTACGGCGCCTGACCGCGCCCGGGATGGTTCCATCCCGGGCGGAACTGGATCTTCTCGCGGCGCTGCATGACGCGATGGCGGCCCGGCCGGTTCCGGGAGAGCTGATAGCCGGACTGGCCGATCGTTTCCAGGCGGTGAAAAGTCAATGACTTAAGACAAACCCTTTTCGCAATGAGAGTCCATCCGGGAAAAACGTGGTTTTTCCCGTCAAACGTGCATATTCCCATTCCAGAAACGTGGTAAGTAGGCATACTACCGCCCGGGCGATTTTCGTGGCCGCCCGCCTGATCCAGCCTGTAGGGAGGATAAAAACCACAGGTGGACGGCCACGCAAATCCGCCCCTCCCTGCCTAGCGGCCGCTGTTCGCGAACACCGCTTCGAACGAATGCTGCGCGGCAATGCCCGCCAGCGTCACCGCCATCTGCCGGTACAGATGATCGAATAGACCCTTACCCATGCTGATGCGCTTGATACCCGGACAGGGAAGGGCGCCGGTCAGTCGCGCAGGCAATCGCGCAAGGCCGTGATGTCATCCTCGTGACCTCAAGCCTTGCTCCGCGGGTCAAAAGCGGTGCACCATCCCGAGTCCGAAACTGCGCTCGCTGCCAAGCCTGCTGTTTTTCCATTTCACACGGCCGTACGAGGAGTACAGCTCGGTACGCTTGGACAAGGCATAATCGAGCGCCACCACGACTTGGTCGTAGCCGCTCTTGTTCACGTTTTTGCCACTGAGCCTGGCATCGAAGCCTTTGGCGTAAGAAAGATAGGGCGTCAGGGCTCCAAACCGATACCCAGCCGTCAGCGCCACCTCATGGGTTTTCAGCTTCAGCTTGCCGACATCGGCGGCTTCGGCGGGGGTCAGATCACCGTTGTTCACCAGGTCCCGAAGTGCAGCGACTTGCACGACAGTGCCGGCAACCCCGCTGTAGTAGCTACCGAACCCATAGCCTTGGATCTGCTGGTAACTCGCGACCAGATACAGGTCGTTGGCCTGGTACCCCGCTTCGACACGATGCCAGTCCTTGGTGGCCGCCAGCTTGTCGGCATCCCCCCAGCGCTCATAGTTGTACTTGCCGAAGAAGCCATCGCGCTCGTAGCTCAGACCGACGTTCCACGTCTGGTTATTGGTGGTCGAACCGCTCCGCTTCGTGCGCCTCTCATCCGCGCCGTAGAGCACGGCAAAGCGGAAACCGTTCCAGTCGGGACTGTCGTAACGAATAGCATTGTTCACCCGGTCATCCAGACGGGTCAGGTAAGCCAATCCACCGACACTTTGATCGCTGTAAAAACCCGGATCGATCAATTCCATCGAATCGTTGGCGTAATTGGACAAACGTCCCAGTCTCAGCGTCCCCCACCCCTCGCCGGCCAGACCGACGAACGTGTCGCGGGATCCCAGGCTGCCATTCTTGCTGCCATCCACAAAGACACTGCTCTCCACTTGCCAGATGGCTTTAAGGCCGTTGCCCAGATCCTCGCTGCCCTTGAAACCGATGCGGGATTTCCAGTCGTTGACCCCGGACCCTCCTACCGGTTTGCCATCGGCATCCAGCGGCAAGGTCGAGCTATATGTCTTGTTATATTCGTAACCGCCATGCATTTCTCCATAGAGCGTAACGTCCGCCAGGGAGACGGCAGGCAAAACCAGTGTTGCCAGAGCCAGATATGTTTTCTTCATTGCTGTCCTCATCATGTCCAAGATGCCCTTCCACCGTTTTCGACACACGTCGGGCGGCACGAAACACCTGTCATTTATGCAATAACGATACCAGTTTAGCGCACCAGCAAAGAAATATGATATTCAGCTAAAAATTATCTCCAAACCCCCGGTAGAAACCGGGCTTCATGTCGCATAATGCCCTCACTGGCGGTGCCGTTCAGCTATTTATTCAGAATGGATAAATGCACTGGCGAGCACGACCGGACAGGGCAAGGCGCATCGATGGCAAAACGGCTTGGGGAAAGAAGGCATTGCGGGCGGGAAGATCGATGGGATTTTGGGAGGTTATGGCACGAATAGGGCACAAAATGAAAAAAGGGTTGGCTGTCGTTGACAGCCAACCCCTTGATTCTTATGGTGCCAATGAGGTGAATCGAACACCCGACCTACTGATTACGAATCAGTTGCTCTACCGACTGAGCTACATTGGCATCCAAACCTGGAAAAAAAGCCTTGAGCGCGTAACGAGTACAAGTGATCAAGGCTTTTTTTGAATTCTGGTCGGGGTGAGAGGATTCGAACCTCCGGCCTCTACGTCCCGAACGTAGCGCTCTACCAGGCTAAGCTACACCCCGAATTGTGCGTTGGCGGATATTTTCGCCAAGAAACGCATGATATCCGATATGGACTGTTTTCGCAAGTAAAACCAGGTGGTCGGGGTGAGAGGATTCGAACCTCCGGCCTCTACGTCCCGAACGTAGCGCTCTACCAGGCTAAGCTACACCCCGATTCAGGCTTTACCGCTTTATTTTTCCCAGATCGCCAGATTGTGTCGCTTCTGCGTTACAATCTCGATATCAGAGGACGCGCATTATGAAACAATTATGTGGTTTAGGCAACTAACTTTTTATCGGCTGAGCGGGGATACCCTGCCCGACGCGGCGCAACTGGCTGATGCGCTTGAGAAAAAACCCTTTCACCCGTGCGGCGGGCTCGACTGGTTCACCGAAGGCTGGGTTCCGCCCGCCAAGCACCTGGCAAGTCCGGTGTTTCCCGCACAGGGCGGCTGCCTTGCCGTGCTGCTGCGGCGCGAGGACAAAGTGCTGCCCGCGGGCGTGATCCGCGACCAGCTCGACAGCCGGGTCTCCGAAATCGAGGCGCAGGAGATGCGCAACGTCGGACGCAAGGAAAAGCTCGCGCTCAAGGAACAGATCACCGACGATCTGTTGCCGCGCGCCTTCGTGCGCTCGCAGCGCCTGTCCGCCTATCTGGACACGCGCCGGCGCTGGATGATGGTCGACAGCGGCACCGCCTCGCGCGCCGAGGCGCTGGTCAGCCAGTTGCGCGAAGCGCTGCCGCCCTTCCCCGCCGCGCTGCCGCGCACCGCGCTGTCGCCGCACGCGGCGATGACGGCATGGCTCGCCGACGGAGCGGCCCCGGACGGCTTCGAGCTGGATGCGGATTGCGAACTGAAGGACAGCTCGGAAAACGGCGCGGTGGTGCGTTGCTCGCGCATCGACCTGACCGCGGAGGAAATCCGCCAGCACATCGCCACCGGCAAGGTGGTGACCCGCCTCGGGCTGATCTGGCGCGAACGGATCCGCTTCATGCTGACCGACACCCTGCAACTGAAACGCATCCAGTTCCTGGACGTTCTGCAGGAAGAGGCGAGCCACGCCGGCGACGACATCGCCAGCCTCTACGAAGCCACCTTCACGCTAATGAGCGGCGAACTTGGCGAGCTCGTCGACGAACTCGTCGAGGCGCTGGGCGGTCTGGAGGACTCCCAGCTTGGCACGGTGGCCAGCCACGCGGCGCCGCTCGCGGCCAGTCCGGCGCCGTCCGTTCCAGCAGACGGCGACGCGGACGTGCCCTGGGACGATTAAGGCGTCCCGAGCCGGCCGCGGAACGCGTCCAGGGTCCGGTAGCCCTTGGAGCGCATCAGCGCGGACAACTCCGCCGCGATGCGCTCGAAGGCGCCGGGCCCTTCTTCGTACAGACAGGTGCCAATCTGCACCACCGTCGCGCCGCACAGAATGTGCATGAAGGCCTCGGCGCCGCTTGTCACACCTCCGCACCCCACCACGTGCCGGTCCGGCAGCCGGCGGGCGAACTCGCGTACGTTGGCCAGCGCGGTCGGCAACACGTAGCTCCCGCCCAGCCCTCCCAGCCCGTCCTTGGGACGGATCAGCGCGAGTTCGCGCTCCACATCCACCACCAGCGCATTGCCGATCGAATTGATGCAGGTCACGAAGCCCAGCGTCGGATAGGCGCGCAACACATCGGCCATCATGTCGAAGTGCACCGGATCGAAATACGGCGGCAACTTCACCCCGAAGGTTTTCGGGTAGATCCTGACGATGGCGTCCAGCAGGGCGGCCGAGGCGGCGAAGTCATAACCGGTCTGGGGCTTGCCCGGCACATTCGGGCAGGACAGATTGACCTCGGGCAGACAGGGCAGATCCAGCCGGGCGAGCTCGCCAAGGATGGTCAGCGTCTCGTCCGCGGACATCCCGGAAACCGAGACGAACAGCGGCTTGCCACGGCCATAGTCGTAACGCCGGGCGTAATCCAGGTAATAGCGGAAGCCCTCGTTGGGCAGCCCCATGGAATTGATGCTGCCAAAAGGCAAGGCGGCGTAGCGTGGTTCGGGATTGCCGGCGCGCGGCTCAAGCGTGCAGCTTTTGGTGATCACGGCGCCGGCGCAGGATGCGGCGAGCCGGTCCAGTTCATCGGCGTGGCGGCACATGACCCCGGACGCGTTGAACAGCGGCGAGGCCATCGAGAGCCCCAGCCATGAAACGGAAAGATCGATCTCCATGCCACACTCCAGTTCCGGTTGTCCGGGAAGGGAGTGTGGCATGGAGAGCCGGTCATGGCCCTGCGTCAGATCAACGACTCAGGCGAAGAAATGCGTCGCCGTCTGGTAAAACACGAAGGACACCACCCAGGCCAGCAGCAGCGACCAGCCGACATTCAGACTGGTGAACGCCACGCTGCGCGACTCGCGGTGAATGGCCGAGATGGTCGACACGCACGGCACGTAGATCAGCGTGAAAAGCAGGAAGCTCATCGCCGACATCCAGTCCAGATGCTGGATCAGCGCGCCGCCCAGGCCGGCTTCCGGTACCCCGTAGATGACGGCCATGCTGCCTAGCAGGATTTCCTTGGCCACAAAGCCGAACAGCAGGGCGACGGCCAGTTCGTGGCGGATGCCGATCGGATCGAGCACCGGCGCGAACACGTCGCCCAGCGCGTCGGCCAGCGTGCGGTTCGCGCCGGCGGGAATGTGGGTCAGCAGCCAGACCATCACCACGCCGACCAGGATGAAGGTGGAGGCCAGCTCCAGGAAAGCGCGCACCTCGCCCACGGCCCGGACGAAGAGATGGCGGGCGCCGGGCAAACGGTAGGGCGGCACCTCCAGCAGGAAAAGCTCGCGGCCGGCGAAACGGCGCCGGAACACCCATGCGGTAAAGATGGCCACCAGCAGGCTCAACACGTACATGCCGGTCAGCACCCACGGCGCGACACTCGCGGAAAACAGCGTGCTGGCGAAGAACACCACCACCTGCAGGCGCGCCGAGCACAGCGAGAGCGGAATGATCAGCATCGACAGGAGACGCTGCCCCCGGTCGCGCATCACCCGCGTGCCCAGAATGGCCGGCACATTGCAGCCAAAGCCCATCAGCTGCATGACGAACCCCCGTCCGTCGAGTCCCAGGCGCGCCATCAGCGCGTCGGTCAGGTACGCGGCCCGCGCGAGGTAACCGCTGTCCTCGACCAGCGCCATCAGCACGAAGAACACGAAAATGATCGGCGCGAAGGTCAGCACCGTGCTCACCCCCTGCCAGACGCCATCAAGCAGCAGGCTCGCCACGATCGGCGGCAGCGCCGCGGTGGCCGGAACCAGTGCCCCGTCCTTCACGACATCCAGCGCCCCGGCGACCAGATCCTGCAAGGGTTTGCCGATCGAATAGGTGGCGTTGAACACCAGCGCCATGATCAGGAAAAACAGCGGCACGCCGAGCCACGGGTGCATCAGCCAGCGGTCGACCTTTTCCGTGACCCGCGGGGGCAGCACGGGCGGCACCGACCAGACCCCGGCGAGCATCGCCTTCGCGCGGCCGATCGCCGCATCGTGGGCGGGAAGGGCCGACAGGTCGGCGCGGACGGCGGGCTCGGGGCGCGACGCGAGGGCGCCGAGCGCCTGCATCATGCCCTCCCAACCCGTCATGCGCCGGGCGGAGACCAGTCGCACCGGCACGCCGAGGCGCCCGGCGAGCGCCGGCAGGTCAAGATCGACCGCCATGCCGCGCGCCTCGTCGGCCATGTTCAGCACCACAAGGCAGGGCACGCCGCTGGCGATCACCTGCACGGCGAGCGGCAGTTGCCGGTCGAGCTGGCAGACGTTGAGCACCAGCACCAGACCGTCGAACCCGGTGCCGGCCAGAACATCGCGGACCACCGCCTCGTCGTCGCTGTAGCCGGTCAGGTCATTGACGCCGGGCAGGTCCACGAGCTCGACCATGCTGCCGCCGAGCAGCACCCTGGCCCGGGCCAGTTCCACGGTCAGTCCCGGCCAGTTGCCGACCCGCTGCGACAGTCCGGTCAAACGATTGAACAGTGTGGATTTCCCCGTGTTGGGAAAACCGATCAGCGCGAAACGTTTCATGCGAGCCGGACTCCGATGGCACGGGCAAGACTTCGCCGCAACAACACATGGGTCGTGCCCACCTGCAGCACCAGGGGCCCGCCAAGGGGCGCGATGCGCTCCACCCGCAGCGTTTCTCCGGGCAGCAATCCGAAAGCGGCGACACGGCGGCAGGCCTCGTCGTCAAGGTCGAGCCTGGCGATCACGGCGCGATCCCCCCGGCTCAATTGGTCCAGCGTCTGCATAAACGTGACTTCACAGATGATAACGGGAATGGTTTATATTTATACCCCACACTTCTTCGATCCGTATACAAATGAAGGCGATGGTTGACGAGCGTCAATAAGGGTCGGGAGAAATCAACACACCTCGAAGTGCCGGCGAGTCTGCTAAAATCGCTGCATTCTTTGAATTCCCCGTTACGGAACACATCATGAGCATCAAATCGGACAAATGGATCCGCCGCATGGCGGAGCAGCACGGCATGATCGCGCCGTTCGAGCCCAATCAGATCAAGAACGTGGACGGGCAGAAGGTGATCTCCTATGGCACGTCAAGCTACGGTTACGACATCCGCTGCGCCGACGAATTCAAGGTGTTCACCAACATCAACAGCACCATCGTCGACCCGAAAAACTTCGATCCCAAGTCCTTTGTGGAAGTCTCGGGCGACGGCTACTGCATCATTCCGCCCAACTCCTTCGCCCTGGCGCGCACCGTCGAGTATTTCCGCATCCCGCGCACGGTGCTGACCGTATGCCTTGGCAAGTCGACCTACGCGCGCTGCGGCATCATCGTCAACGTCACGCCGTTCGAGCCCGAGTGGGAAGGCTATGTCACGCTGGAGTTCTCCAACACGACCCCGCTGCCGGCCAAGATCTACGCCAACGAAGGCGTGGCCCAGGTGCTGTTCTTCGAATCCGATGAAGAGTGCGACGTGTCCTACAGCGACCGCAACGGCAAGTACATGGGTCAGCACGGCGTCACCCTGCCCCGCCCGTAACCCGCCCCCGGAACACGGCAAAAGAACTGGCCGGGGACATGTCGCGAAGGCGCGTCACCCGGCCAAATCAGTTCTCGCTTTTTTGCCGATGTAGGCTAATGTGAATCAGGGTTGCGAAGAGTCGCTTCCGGCTTTTCTTCCCTGGCACAGCAGCTGTTTCTGTTGGGGCGTTGGCGGTTCCCCCTTGCCGCTGCGCCTCTTTTTTTATGGCCGCAGCCGCCGGTTCGTGACCACAACGCCGGCTTCCACCATCACCGCCCGCAATTCGCGGGTCATCCTGGCCAGATCGTCGTCCAGCCTCGCGTGCAGATCGTGCATCCCCGCTTTGAGAATCACCGATGCCAGTTGCCCGGCCTCGACGCCGAACACCTCTCCCAGCGCCTTGAGTTCATGACAATCGGAATGGCTGAGCGGCACTCCCACCGTATGGTGCGTTTGCGGGTCGATCAGCTCGCAGCAACCCTCCACTCCGCAGCGGGATTCCAGTTCCGTCAGTAGACGGTCGATTTCGTGTGACATGATCCTATCCTCCCTTGTCGAACACCTCCCCCTTCCTGACTTCAGGATAGACCAGCGATGAACGACGGGAATATGTTCCAGATCAATAACCTAGCGGCGGAAGTGAATACACCTTCAGCAAAAAATCGGTAAAGGCAGGCTCCGCGCCCTTCCCGGGAAGGCGGGGGTATTTTCGGAGGGTGTCGCGCAAATACGACTCCATCCTGGCCTGCGCCTCGTTCTGGTCGAGGCGGCCGGCCTCGCGCTCCACGGTGATCCGGCGATAGCGCGCGAACGACGCATCGTCGATCGCATTGCTTCCGGCGATCTTCAGCCGATAGGCATTAAGACGGTCCGCCGCCTCCACGCGGCCGATTTCCCCGGTTTTGACGAGTCCCGCCAGGCGATTGGCCTCGCGCAGCAGCAGATCCACCTTGCCCTGAGGCGCCGCGGCGGGCTTTTCCCGGGCGGAAGGCAACGGCGGCGGCGTCGAGCAGCCGGCCAGCATCAGCGCGATGAGCGCAAAGGCATATCGTGTTCTCATGAACGTATCTCCTCCACGGGGCCCGCCACCCCGCTCAGGGGTGGCGGCAATTCACCGGAACAGTGCTTGCAATAACGCGCGTCCAGATCATGCCCTTCGCTGAAGCAATGGGGGCACAATCGCGTGGCGGACTGGTTGCCCGGACGGGGCGAGGAACGGGCGATTTCGGCGGTGACGATGCCGGTCGGCACCGCGATGATGCCATAGCCGAGAATCATCACCACGCTCGCCAGCATCTGCCCCAGCGGGGTTTTCGGGGTGATGTCGCCGAATCCGACGGTCGTGAGCGTGACGATCGCCCAGTAGATGCTGACCGGTATGCTGGTAAAGCCGTGTTCCTCCCCTTCCACCACGTACATCAGGGTACCCAGCAGAATCACCAGCAGCAAGACCCCCAAGAGGAACACCGAAATCTTGCGCCGGCTGGCCAGCATCGCCGATTTCAGCTCGCTCGCTTCGTCCAGATAACGCGGCAGGTTAAGAACTCGGAACACCCTAAGCAGACGTAGTACACGTATATCCGTAAGAAAACGTCCTTCCGGAACGACAAGTCCGATATAAAGGGGGAGAATGGACAGCAGATCGATCAGCCCGAACAGGCTGCGCGCATAACGCGCCGGGCGCGGCACGCACATGAGCCGCAGCACGTACTCCGCGGTGAAAAGTCCGGTGAACAGCCAGTCGAGCGCGAACAGCAGGCGGCCGTGGCTGGCCCGGATCGACGCGACGCTTTCCAGCATCACCGTCAGCAGCGACAGAAGGATGGCGATGAGGAGGATCTGGTCGAAGCGCCGCCCGGCCGGGGTATCCGCTTCGAAAATGACGATGTACAGGCGCTTGCGCCAGTCCTGCCCGGAAAAAATGTCTTTAAAGCCTGTCATAGTCCAGATGACTCGTTGTTCTCTTGTTATAAGTAAACGATATTAGTCGGGTACGGCCCAACTGGTTATTATGTTCAGGTATAACGTTCAGTAAGTTATACGATCAAGGAGAATAAGCAATGCGTATCGCCAGTAACGTGACCGAACTGATCGGCAACACCCCGCTGGTCCGGCTCAATCGCCTGACCGAAGGCACCCATGCCACGGTGGTTGCCAAACTGGAATTCTTCAACCCGGCCCACAGTGTGAAGGACCGCATCGCGGCCGCGATGATCGAGGCGGCCGAAGCGGCCGGCAAGATCGGCCCGGGCTCCGTGATCGTCGAACCGACCTCGGGCAATACCGGCATCGGTCTCGCGATGGTCTGCGCCGCCAAGGGTTACCGCCTGATCATCACCATGCCGGAAACCATGAGCCGCGAACGCCGCCTCCTGCTCAAGGCCTACGGCGCCGAACTCATCCTGACGCCGGGACCGGATGGCATGGGCGGCGCGATCGCCCGGGCGCGCGAACTGGTGGAAGCCAATCCCGACACCCATTTCATGCCGCAGCAGTTTGAAAACCCCGCCAATCCGGCCATCCACCGCGCAACGACCGCGGAAGAGATCTGGAACGACACCGACGGCAAGGTCGACATTTTCGTGGCGGGCGTCGGCACGGGCGGCACGGTGACCGGCGTGGGCGAGGTGCTCAAGGCCCGCAACAGCGCGGTCAGGGTGGTGGCCGTCGAGCCGGACGCCTCGCCGGTGCTCTCCGGCGGAGCCAAGGGCCCGCACCCGATCCAGGGCATCGGCGCGGGCTTCGTGCCGGCCATCCTCAATACCGGCGTTTACGACGAAATCATCCGCGCGCCGAACGACGCGGCCTTCGCCACCGCGCGCGACATGGCCACCCGCGAAGGCCTGCTGGTCGGTATTTCATCCGGCGCCGCCGTCTGGGCCGCCCTGGAACTGGCCCGCCGCCCGGAAAACGCCGGCAAGCTCATCGTGGTGGTGATTCCGTCCTTCGGGGAACGCTACCTCAGCACCCCGCTGTTCGAACACCTGAACGCCTGATTCAGGATCCGGCCTGGGCCGGCAGCGCAAGGCGGGCGATCTGCTCGGCGCTGTCGGCCAGCAACGCCGGGGCATCGCGCATCGCTTCGGCCAGCGACATCGGCCGCACGCACAAGGAAAAACACCCCTGAAACCTCGGCGACAGGCTCGCCAGCGCGGCAGAGTCCAGGCTTCCGGATAACAGCGTTACCGGCACCCCGGCCGCCGCGGCCTGCGCCGCCACGTATCCGGGAACCTTGCCGCGCAGCGTTTGAGCATCGCTGCGGCCCTCGCCGGTCAGCACCCGGTCGGCCCAGGTGAGCGCGGCGCCGAGTCCCGCGAGTCGGGCCACCTCCTCCGCGCCGGCGCGCCGCGCGGCGCCCAGCCCCTGCAACACATAACCGAGCCCCCCCGCCGCGCCCGCGCCGGGCAGACCTGACACCGCCCTGCCCCATTGCCGGTCGAGTTCGTCGGCAAAGCGCCGGATCACACCGTCAAGCGGCCCGAGCGCCTCGGGCGCGACCCCTTTTTGCGGGCCGAACACGGCCGTGGCCCCCGCCTCCCCCGTCAGGGGATTGTCCACATCGCTCCATATCTCGAGCCGGACACGCGCGAGCCGGGGATCGACGCCGGAAAGATCCACGTGATCCAGAACCGCCAGCGATGCGGGGGAACCATCCAGAATATCGCCGTCCTTGCCGAGCAGGCGCGCGCCCAGCCCGACGAGGCACCCCGCCCCGCCATCGTTGGTGCCGGAGCCGCCAAGCGCGACCGAGACGCGCGTCGCGCCCTCGTCCAGGCAGCGAAGGATCAGCTCCCCCACTCCGCGGCTGCTGCGCCGCATCACGTCGGTGCCGTCCGTCGCCGCGAGCCCGACGACCCGCGCCACCTCGATCACGGCGTGGCCGGATCCGGCGAGCAGACAGGCCGCCTCGCACGGCTGGCCGGCGGCATCGCTCACCCGGGCCTGGCGCCAGGTTCCCCCGATGGCGGCATGGATGGCGTCGAGCGTTCCCTCGCCGCCGTCCGCCATCGGCAGAAAACGGAATTCGGCCCCCTCATCGGCGCGCGCGATCCCCTCGGCCATGGCGTTGGCCACCAGGGCGGCGGGAAGCGAGCCCTTGAACGAATCCGGTGCCAGTACCCATTTCATCGGCTCATGCTCCAGAAAGACAAAAACCCTCCGGCGGGGTTCCGCTGGGAGGGTTTTTGCAAGAACGGGCTGATCGGATCAGTTGTCGGCCGCCGGCGTTTCCGGCGTGGCGACGGGAGCCTCCGGAACCGGTTGCGTCTGGGCCGCGGGTTTCGGCTGCGATTGCAGCTCGGCGGCCTTCTTCTCGTCGGCGGTCACTTCGCCGGCGGGTTTGCCGGCCAGGTCGAAACGGCGTCCACCGCGGGCAAGCGACTTGATATAACGGGGCTTGCGGCAGTGGTTGGCCACGACGCGCGAAATCAGCTGGGGATCGAACTGCGGCAAGGCGGCGATCAGGCTTTCGTGAATGCCGAGCGCCAGGGGACGGAATTGGCGGAACACGTCGAACTTGCCGTAAATGTGCTCGGCGATCATTTCCGTCTGCTTCTTCTTGCTCAGACTCTGTACCGCGGTTTTGAGCGCGGCGCCCAGTGCCGTTTCAGTTTGTGGCTTCATGAACATCAATCTAATCAGTCGTTGCATATGGGCCGGCACGGCGGCAGGCCCCGGGACAGCGTCGCAGCCGCCCCACGTGGAAACATGCAAGAGGCCTCTTGGTAGCGCCAGCGAGCATCACAGAGGGCGTATATTAGTCCAAACACGCCGGAATGGAAAACCCGTGCGGCGGGAGGAGGTCCTTTACCCAAGGAAATTATATACTTCTGCAACATGGTCGTTAATTTTTATTCGTTATGAATAGCAAATTCACCGAAGGCATAAATGAAAGACCAATCTAGCATTCCCGTCAACCCGGAAGGCACTGGCAAAACGTTCAGTTATCATGACATGCTCTGGGCCCGTGACAAGACCTGGGAAGCCGTCAACGCCATCGCCGCGGCGATCCGGCCCGGCATGACGGAGGACCAGGCCGCGCGCCTTGCCGACCAGTGGCTGGCCGACGCCGGCATGGAGCGGATCTGGCACGGGAGCAAAATCCGCTTCGGGAAAAATACCCTCAAGTCGTTCCGCGAGCGCTCCGACCCTGATGTGGTGCTCGGAGACAACGACATTTTCTTTGTCGATCTGGGGCCGGTCTGGCGCGGTCATGAAGGGGACGCGGGCGACACCTTCGTGACGGGCGACGATGCGCAGATGCAAGCCTGCCGGCTCGCGGCGCGCCGCCTGTTCGGCGAAGTGAGGGACCTGTGGCTGCAGGAGCGCCTGAGCGGCGCCGCGCTCTATCGCGAAGCGGAGCGGCTGGCGCGCGAGGCCGGCTGGCGGCTGAACCTCGACATCCAGGGACACCGCGTGTCGGACTTCCCCCATGGACTCTACAAGGCCGGCGCGCTCGGGGCCTTCGACCGCGAACCGTCATCGGGACTGTGGGTGCTGGAAATCCAGATCCATCACCCGGACAGGCCGTTCGGCGCATTCTACGAAGACCTTTTGCTGGCGTGACCGGTCAAGGGCACGTCTTGTCGATGCCGCCCGGATGAAACTCCCGTCGACCGGCGAAACCGGCGGGGATTTCGCCAAACGGGAGGCCGGCCGGCGCGACACGGAGGGCGCGGACGGTCAGGACAGGATGTCTCGCACGGCCGGGTGGGTTTTCACCGGGGTGGATTCGGTGACGCGGTACTCGGCCAGGCCATGCCGACGGAAGGGATCCCGGGACAGGGCCGACTCCAGATCCTGGCGCGACACGCCGCCGCTGGCGAGGATGACGCCGCCTTCGCGGGGCACTTTCGGTCCCGACGCCAAAAACAGGCCGCTGGCATACTCCTCGTCCAGGTAGCGCCGGTGGACCTCCAGATGGGTTTCGATGTCGGCCAGGGGTTTCAGATACGTCAGCTCAACAATGTACATTGATGCTCCTTGATTCGAAACGACAAAAGCATAGGATGCCTCCGCATCCCCGACGACCGTAGCGGGACAGGGCAAGGCGCGAATGCCGACACCCGACCGTCGACGGAACGTGACCACGCGCCAGCCTACACCAATGCCCTGATGTCGACGGCTTTGCAGGCCGCCGCATAACCCCTCCGCCCCCGTCAAGGATAGGCAACGTTACCGCGGGGGATGGCCCCCCGCCCAAGTCCACGCTACCGCGCGCCTGGTGCGCGAGCGCTTGATGGACTGCGCCGCCACCGGGCTCGCGTACTGCCCGCCCGGTCGGGTGATTGCGGCCCGCCTTCCGCGCTATCCTTGGCCGAGGGGAGCAGCCGGCAGAGGCGCCCTCCTCGTCCGCAAATACATCGGGAGCAGAGCATGACCCTATTCACCATCGGTTATGAGGGGCTCGACATCGACACGTTTCTGGCGCGACTTGCCGCCTGCGGCATCGATACCGTGGTCGATGTGCGCGACCTACCCGTATCGCGCAAAAGCGGGTTTTCCAAGAAAGCGCTGAGCGCCCGCCTCGAGGCGGAAGGGCTGCATTATGTGCACATGGCCGGGCTGGGGTGCCCGAAACCGATCCGCGAACACGTCAAGGCCGGCGGCGACCAAGCCTGTTACGAGGCGGCGTTTAACGCGCATCTGGCCACCCGGGAGGACGACATCGCCGCGCTGGCCGGCCTCGCCCGCACGTCGCGGGCCGCGTTGCTGTGCTTCGAAGCGGATCCGCGCCGATGCCACCGCACGATGGTCGCCGAAGCGGTGCGCGAGCGCTTCGGCCTCGCTGTCGAAGCGCTGGGCGCCGCCCGCTGAGACTCACAGCGCGTCGAGCATGGCGAGGAACTTCTTGCGCCGGGCGCAGCGGACCCGGATATCGGCGATCAGCGCGGCGAACTCCCCCTTCGCCATCATCGGGGCAAGGTGCCCGAGCTGACGAATGGCATCCCGGTAGGCGTGCTCGCCGCTGCCGGCCAGAGCCTGCTCCAAAAGACGCTGGCGCAGCGCGGCGCAAAACTCGCGATCCTCGCCGGCGCAAGCCTCGGCCAATTGCTCCAGCACATGCGGATACACGCCTCCCTGGCGCGATAACGCCATGGCCTCGCGCACCGCGCCTTCGGCCAGCAGGAGACCGACCCGAAGACTGACGTTGACCAGCGCCCGTCCGTCCCGTTCCTGCGCGCGCTCCTGCCCGGCCACCTGGGCCAGCGCCTTGTCGCGCCACGCGGCGCGGTCGTCCCCCGCCGTGTTCAGCAAGGCGAGGTAATGCTCGGCTGTCGGCGACCGGGTGAAGATCGCCCAGCGCAGCGACAGCGCCTCCTCGGCCAATCCGTCGTCGAGGTACCAGCCGGCCAGGGTCGCGGCCAGGCGCCATTCGTCGGGAAACAGGGCCAGTCCCTGCTCGGCGCGCTGCCTGGCCTCCCGTTCGCGCCCCATGGCCTGCAGGGCTTCGGCGAGCTGCAAGAAGCGGTAGCCGGAACCGAGATCGCGCTCGTGCACGGCGATCGCGAGCGCGCTATCCCCGGTCAGGTCGGCGAACTGCAGCATCAAGCGGTCGGTGCGCAGCGACGCCCCGAAACGCGCCGAATCCTCGCCGCCGGGACCGATTTTCGGCAAGGCTTCCCAGGCTTTGCGCACCAGGCGGCCGTAACGGGCGAGCCCCGCCTCGTCGAGCAGCGGAACGAGCGCCTCCACCGGGTAAAAGTCGTAATCGTCCTCGAGCGCCCGCTGGACAAGACGCTCGGCCAGTTCTTCGCCGACCAGCCCCCCTTGCCGGCACGCCTCGACAAACACCCGGCTCAGCATCCGGATTTCCTCGCCGATGGCGCCGGCCGAATCGTCCGACTCCTCCATGATCCGCACCAGCTTGCGGATGGCCCAATCGGCCAGTTCCGCCGCCTCGCGCGGATCGTCCTGTTCGAGCCGTTCCCGGATCATGGGCTCGACGGATTGCAGACGGCGGGCGTATTCCAGGCTCTGGCGGTAGTCGCGGAAACGCGGGCGGCCGATCAATGCCGCCAGCGCGTCGCGACGCTGTTTGGGCGAGCCGTTCGCCTGGCTTAGCCAGAATCTGAGCTGACGGGCGACGCCACGATCGTCCTCGGCCAGCTGAATCAGCCATTCGGCCAACCGCTCGGCGGGCTGGCGAGCCAACTCGTCGCGCCAGTCCGGTTCATGCGCCGCCCCGGGCGCCTCGGCCGGCGCGGGCTCCGCTTCCCCCATTTGCCAGGCGAAGGCCGTGGCGACAAGGTGTTTGCACGGCGTGCCGGCCTGCCCCATCGGGCAACTGCAGCTCCCCCTCCCGTCCCGGAAAAGCGCCACCCGATAGGGCACACGGGAGCTGCCCGCGACATCGGCGAGGCAATGTCCGGTGTCCTGCCGGACAAGCGTGACCTTGTTCTTGTGGTAATAGGCGGCGCCGCGTTCGAACACGGCGTCGCCGGCGCTGGCGTTCAGGGTTTTCAGTAAATCGGACATGATCCGGGAACACGATGGTCAGGATGAAAAAGCCAGTGTGAGCGATTCCCCGCGAAGGCACAACACCACGCACCCGCGGGGGTGTTTTCGCCCGGTCAGGCCAGCATGGACGCCGGGCGGTACGCGGGGAACCGGATCACTGTGCTCCGGCTGCCATGACTCCGGAGGCGTCCAGCGCATCGCGCATGGCCGCGAAGGCCAGGTCGATATCCTCCATCCTCGTGCGCCAGTTCACCAGCGCGGCACGCACGCCGGGACGGCCGAAGAGTTCCGTGGGCGTGCACAGCACGCGCCCGTCGCGGTTGAGCGCCTCAAGGAACGCGTCGCGCCCGGCGGCCGCATCGCCCGACGTTCTTGGCGCGAAGCACACCACATTGAGCGTCACCGGCGCCAAAAGCTCGAAGCCGCCGAGCTCCTCGAGGCGCCGGCCCAGCAGGGCGGCCAGATCGGCGCAACGCTCCACGATCTCGGCGAACCCGCCGCGGCCATAGGCGCGCAAAGCCATCCAGACCGGCAAGGCGCGCCAGCGGCGGGAGTTTTCCGGGGTGAGATGCAGATAATTGTCCGGACGGGCGACCGGCGCGGACAGGTACGGCGACAGGTTCTGAAAGGTCGCCAGCTGCATGTCCAGGTGCCGGGTGAACTGCATCGCGCTGTCGTAGGGCACATTCAGCCACTTGTGCGCGTCGACGGTGATCGAGTCGGCCGCCTCCCACCCGGCGAGCCGGCCGGCGAAACGCGGCGAGACCGCCGCGACACCGCCGAACGCGGCATCGACATGCAGCCAGAACCCGTAGCGGTCGCGCAACCGGACAAGCGCCGGCAGATCATCGAACGCGGTGGTGTTCACCGTGCCGGCATTGGCCACCACCAGCGTCGGCATATCCGGCGCCTCGGCCAGCCGCGCCTCCAGCGCCGCGGGATCGATCGCCTCGCTGTCCGGCAAGGCCGCCACCGGCCACCAGGCATCGCGCCCGAGCCCCAGAAGGCTCATCGCCTTGAGGGTGCTGCTGTGCGGGCTGGTCGACAGCACGCGCACCGGCCCCAGCGCGGCGACGCCGCTCTTGGCGATATCGATGCCGCGCGCCGCGCCCAGCCACTGCCGGCCGATCGCCAGACCGACCAGATTCGCCATGGTGGCGCCGCTGACGAAACTGCCGGTGAAAGCCGCGGGCAAGCCCAGCAGATCGCGCACCTGTGTCACGGTCGCCAGTTCCAGCGCGGCGGCCACCGTGTCGCCGTTCAACTGGGCGTTCTGGTCGACGACGCTGACCAGCCAATCGGCCGCCAGCGCGGCCGGCGTGCCGCCGCCGGTGACGAATCCGAAGTAACGCGGCCCGGCGCTGCCCGACAGTCCGTCCGCATGGCGTGCCCAGAATTCGTCGAGGGCCGCTTCGGCGCCGATGCCCTCTTCGGGCAGGCGGAACGCTTCGGCGTCAACGTCGACCGCCCGTCGTGGCGGGCGAACCGGCCGCCGCTCAAGCCCTTCCAGAAAAGCCATGGCCTTGGCGCAGGCGTTGTGCAAGATTTCGGCCTCGCGGCCGGCATCGTGATGCAAGATCGGATGCATGGTTTCTCCTGTGAGATGACACGCGCCGGCCGGGCGAACGATTCGTCCGTCACCCGCACCGGACCCGGCACAGGGTAACCTTTGGGCGGGGATATGCGCAGCGAAACACTCTCAACATCCTGTTGTCAATGCTTGCCGCCACTCCTTTGGCTGGCCAACCGTCCCCGGTGCGAGGATCCGGTGGCGCCCTTCCTCACCACGCTGGTCATTTGACCAAAAAAAATGGCCACATGACCAATTACTGTTATACTTCCAGACAAGAAAGGGATTGTGATGAACACCAACGTTTTCTATCGGGTCGCGTGTGGGCCTTATCGAATGGATCTGAGCGGCAAGGGCGCGGAGATGTTCGGTGGTCGATGGAACCCGGTTGGGGTACCGGCCGTTTACGCGGCATCGTCCATTTCCCTGGCGATGCTGGAAATTCTGATACACGCCAGATCGCTCCCCCTCGATTACTTTGTCATGGCCCTGTCTGTCCCCATGGAAGGGGTGAAATCGGTGCGAGCGCCTGCGCTCCCCGCGGGTTGGGATCGGCTGAATGACCAAAGTGCCAGCCAGCAAGCGGGCACCCGACACGTATTTCAAGCAAACCGGTTCGGTGTGCTGTTGCCATCGGTCGTCGTTCCCGAAGAGCAGAACCTGGTTCTGAACCCGCTGCATCCGCTAATGCGTCGAGTGACCGTTAAGGAACTGCGACCGCTTCGGCCCGATCCCCGACTATTTCCCAATCCCTGATGCCGCATGTTTGGAGGTTAACGATGGACACGACGGTCTTCGATGCATTACACAAACCTGTTGCACAACGGATCGGACTTATCCGCGAGGGATTTCCGGCTGAAGAAGTGGATATCGTCAGCAATGCCGTGGGGATGAGCAAGCAAAGCCTGCTGGACATTCTGGGTACCCCTCAACGCACGGTCAATCGCATGATCAAAACGCAGCGTCGGCTGGATCCGGCGGCAAGCGAACGCCTGCTGCGCGTGGTGGAAATCGAACAGCGCGCGGAAGAGGTGTTTGGCGACAAAACCCAGGCCCGCGAATGGCTGACTAACGCCAACGCGGTACTGGGCGCCGTCCCGTTGCAATTGCTGGATACGGAACTGGGCGCCAATCAGGTCCGCCGGGCGCTGACGGCCATTGAACACGGCTTACCGGTCTAACCTCGTCGACAACCGCCCACCCCATTGCCGATACCGGCCACGCGGCGCCACGCTTATCCGCGCTCCGGCACCCCCTGACGCGCCAGCGCATCGCGAAGGCGCGCGACACCCTCCCCGATCGCCTCGGGCGTCAGGCCGCCGAACCCCAGACGCACGCCCTGAACCGGCCGTTCGTCCGCCGCGAAGACCCGCCCGGGCTGAATCGAAACACCGAGCGCGCGCGCATCGGCCGCAAGACGATCGACATCGACGCGCGCCTCGAACCTCACCCAGATCGCCAGCCCGCCGTTAGGCAACGTGAAATCCGCCATGGGCGCGAGCATCGCGCCGACACAACGGGCCAGTGTTTCGCGCCGGTCGCGGTAGATCCGCAGCGCCCGACGGATATGGCGGCGCAACTCGCCGCTTCGCATCAGTTCCGCGATGGCCAGCTCGGTAACGCCATTGCCTTGCCGGTCGATGCCGAGGATTTCCCGGGCGCAGCGGTCGATCACCGCTTTAGGCGCGGCAAGGTAGCCCACCCTCAATCCGGGCGCCAGCACCTTGGACAGCGATCCCACGTAAATCACCGATCCCTCCCGGTCAAGACTGGCCATCGGCATCGCCGGACGGCCGGCGAAATGGAACTCGTGATCGTAATCGTCCTCGATGATCGCGAAACCGTATTCCTTAGCCAGCCCGAGCAATTGCAGGCGGCGTTCGGGCGGCATCGTCGATGTGGTCGGAAACTGATGGTGCGGGGTGAGATAGACGGCGCGCACGCGGCGGGTCCGGCACAACGGCTCGAGCGCGTCGGGCAGCATGCCGTGCTCATCCTGCCCGAGCGCGTGAATCGTCGCGCCGGCCGCCAGGAAGGCGGCGCGGGCCGGAGGGTAGCTCAGCGCCTCGAACGCCACATGATCGCCGGGACGCACCAGAACCCGAGCCGCCACGAAGATGCCCATCTGGCTGCCCCGCACGAGGCAGATCGTGTCGGCATCGGCGGGCAGTCCGCGCTGGGAAGCGAGCATCCCGGCCACTTCTTCGCGCAACGCCCTCTCGCCGCGCGGATCGCCATAGGCCAGACGATTGGCCCGCGCGGTGGCGACCAGCGCGCGGCGGTAGGCCCGGCCCAGCACATCGAAGGGGATCAGCCGCGCATCGGGTTCCCCGTCGGAAAACACAATGCCGCCGGCGGGCGGTACCGAAGCGGCGGCCGGGCCGCAAAGCTCGTAGGAAGGAAGTTCGGCGCGGGCGGCCGGCGACGCGGCCGGGCCGGCCCCGGAGGGCAGCTCCAGCGCGATGAAGGTGCCTTTCCGGCCAAGGGCGCGCACCCAGCCCTGGGCCGCCAGTTCGTCGTACGCGCACACCACGGTCTTGCGGTTCACGCCAAGCTGGCGCGCCAGTTCCCGGGTACCGGGCAGGGCCGTGCCGGGGGCCAGGCGTCCGCGCCCGATCTCCACGATCACACGCTGCGCGATCCGCAATGACAGCGATGCCCCGTCGGTGTCGCACAGGGACATTTCCAGTGTCCAGGGTCTGAGCATGCGATGTCCTCCCATCGAGATGGGCCATCATACTGGACCACCAAACTTTATCAAACTGGCGGTTATGCCGGGTCCAGTGGCGCTTTAGACTTCACCCGGTCGACTAATGACCGGAGACGATGATGCCCACCTCCCCCACGCCCTCCCCGCTGTCTTTCACGCTCGCGAACATCGACGCCGTCGGACCCGATGTGGTGCGCCTGACGCTCGCCGGCGAGGCCGGCCGGTTCCGTTACCGCGAAGGCCAGTTTCTGAGCCTGCATCTTGCCGAAGGCATCGAGCGCAGTTATTCCATGGCAAGCCCGGATGCCGGCAACGGCGAGGTCGAACTGCACGTCCATCTCGTGCCGGGCGGACGGTTTTCCCGATGGCTGCGCGCCGCCGACCGCACCGGAGAGACGCTGGCGGTCAGCGGTCCGTTCGGACACTGCACCTGGCAAACCCCGCCCGACGACGACACCCCGGTGGTGATGCTGGCCACCGGAACCGGCATCGCGCCGCTCAAGGCGCTGCTCGAGGCCACGCTGCAGGAAGGAGCCCCTCAGCCCGTCACGCTGTACTGGGGCGGCCGGCGGGCCGGGGACCTGTACCTCGCCGACGACTTCACCGCGCTCGCCGCGCGGCATCCGCGCTTTCGCTTTGTCCCGGTGCTGGCCGATCCCGGACCGGGCTGGAATGGACGGCGCGGTTTCGTGCAGGACGCCGCGGCAGAGGACCTGCGGGATTTTTCCGATGCGATCGTCTACGCCTGCGGCGCGCCGCGCATGGTCGAGGCCGCGCGCGAACGGCTGACCGGACAGCGCGGGCTTCCCGATGCGCGGTTTCACGCCGACACCTTCCTTCCCGCCGCCGGCGCGGCGACCGATCCGGCGACGGGGCGTATCGCGCTGCACGTGCGACAGGGCGACCACACACGCACCTTGCGCGTCCCCGCGTCGGGCAGCCTGATGACGGCGCTCGCCGCGGCGGGACTCATCCGCCCGGTGTGCGGCGGCCAGGGCGCCTGTGGCGAGTGCCGGGTCGACCTCGCCGCCGCACAGGTGCCACCGGCGAGCCCGCGCGAGCGGCGGCTGCTCGACGCGCTCGACGACCCGTTGCCGACACATCGCCTTGCCTGCCGGATCGCCCTGACGCCCCGGATCGACGGTCTGGCCATTTCCCTTCCCACCGCTTGACCCTTATACGAAAGGACACACGATGAACACACTGCCAACCCCGGACAGAACCGCCCTCGAAGCGGTCGGCGACGCGTACGATCCGGACAAGCTTCTGGAGGTGCGGCGCATGACGCGCGACGCCATCCGCGACATCGCGGCCCGGGTCCGCCCCGGCATGATCGAGGAGGACGCCGTCGAGATGGCCCGCGACCGGCTCGCCGACGCCGGCATGGTGCGCGGCTGGCACGATGTGTATGTCCGCTTCGGCCGCAATACCCTGAAAACCTTCGGCGCGCCGTCCGAACCGGGCGTGGCGCTCGGGGAGGACGATATTTTCTTTATCGATATCGGGCCGGTCTGGAAGCGCTGGGAGGGCGACGGCGGCGATACCTTCGTCACCGGGACCTGTCCCGATCGGCGCCGCTGCGCTGGCGATGCGCGGGCGATTTTCCACCGGGTTCGCAAAAAATGGCTGAGCGACGGGGCGACCGGGCGCGAGCTTTACGACTACGCCGCCGACTGCGCCCGCGCGCTCGGCTGGGAACTCAACCTGGATCTGTCCGGCCATCGCATCGCGGATTTCCCGCACGCGGCCATCCACGAAGGCCCGCTGGCGGACATCGATTTCGCGCCCTCGCGCCTGTTGTGGGTGCTGGAAATCCACATTCGCCACCCGGAAGACGGCTACGGCGCCTTCTTCGAGGATCTGCTGCTCGAGGACGCGCTGTTCGAGTAAGCGGAATGCCCGGCCATGTGGCCGGGCATTCGTTTGACGCCGTGTCTCCCGGCCCGCCGCTCGGCCGTTCATCATTAAGGTTTTGCTTAACTCTTATTCAACCATAACTTATTTCTTGACGCGAATCCGGCATGTGCTACTAAAAACTCATGTAAGAAAAATCAAACAATCGCAGTGATGCCGGCCAGACACCATCGCACCCGCCCGCCATCCTTGGGTGGCAGGAAAGGGCCCGGTTAAACCGCGGATTGAGCGGCATATTCTGTTTCCCCGTGTCAGGGGCAATGGTATCGGCGCGTGGCGCCAGGCTGTCCCTCCCGGAACGGGAGGGCTCTCAGATGAAATTCTGACGGTGTGTCGGAGCGGGAGATGGCAGCGACAAAGGGGGGAGCGCCGGAGGTTGAACCAGCCTGTCATCCGCACGACGGGCCGCCGTTTAGACCGGCCGGCGTTATCGAAAAAGTGCGTTTCGGTTTTTCTTCACCCCCGCGCCGAAAGGATTCGCCATGTCGAATTTCAAACTCAGCCTGCCCACCGACATTCCCTGGGAACGCATCTGCGTGACCGAAGACATGATGGACCGGAACATCTGCGACGAACGCTTGCCGGCCAAATGGCAGACCTCGATGGCCGTCTTCAAGTACCGTCCGGATGACGCCAACCAGCTCTACCCCAACTACACCATCACCTACCTGAAAGTCACCGCGACCATCACCGGCTACCAGCCGCTGGACAAGGAAGTGCAGGGTCAGATCAACTGGAACGGCCTGAACGTGGCCACCATTCCCGGCCTGACCGATCTGCTCAACGCCTACAACCCCTGCCACGGCGCGATCCTGCAGGTGCTCGTCGGACCGTCCGGCCACAACGAAAAAATCCCGCTGTCCGACTACCCGTTCTTTCTCGATTTCGAACCCAAGAAACGCGAGCTGTATGAGCTCGCCACCGACACCAAGGAAAAGCAGTCGCGCTCCATCGAATCGGTGAACGTGACCAAGTCCGCCGGCAACACCCAGTCGACCGAGATCTTCGATATCGACATGGGCGGCGGGGGCGGCGGCGGCCAGGTCTCGGTGTTCGGCACGGGCGGCGGGTTCAATTACAACGCCCCCCACGGGCAATGGGGCACCAAGCGCATGAACGCCGAGGAAGGCATGGCGACGCGTTCGACCGATACCGGCGAGGAAAAGCGCGAAACCTATTCCTTCACCTCGCAGATTTCGCAGATGTACCACCAGCTGGACAGCTACCACCTCGGCACGAATCGCGCGGTCTTTTTCATCCAGCCCCGGCCCCACACCCTGGAGGAACCCTCGGGCTTCGTGCGCGGCCCGCGGCCGGTGGAAGGCATCCAGGAGTTCTTTCTGGTCGTGGCGCAGCCCAAACAGCAGAAGGACTTTTGCGTGGCGGTGCGCCTGGACACCAGTCACCTGACCCGCACACCGGTGATGGACTTCGACCGCAAGTCGGTGTCGACCTCCATCGCCACCGCCAACGCGCCGGTCGCCACCGACCATGACATTCCCGCCGAAAACATCGTCGGCGCGCGGGCCTGTTTCATCGACTGCTGGGATGTCCACTACCAGTGCTACCGCACCGAGGCGCACGACACCGTCACCTTCGACGCGCCGGCCGGGTACCGCATCGAAGGCTTCAACGACCTGATCAACGAGGCGACGCACGGGTCGACCAGCGTGGTGGTGACGCCCAACGGCGCGACGCTCAACATCAATGTGCAGGCCAACGGACATATCTGCTACGAAGGCTCGGAAGTCTGCGTCAACTGTCCGGACACCATCCAGGCCTGGGCCGGGCACGCGCGGCGCCAGGTGCAGGTCAACCTGGTGTCCACCACCCCAACGAAAAAAGTCGGCGAGCAGGAAGTGCTGATGATCACCACCCGCGGGCTGTGCTGCTGCGCCAACGAACGGGTGCGCCACCCCACATTCACCAACGAATACGTCACGGCGATCAAGGCGGTGCCGCCATCGCTGGCGCCGATCCGCCCCGTCACGGCCAGCGACACGGCGACCCATTTGCCAAGCCTCGTCACCGGGGCCCCGGCCGGCGCCCTCCAGGAGACCCCGCGCACCGCGAGCCACACGAGCGGCCTGTGCCCGGAATGCGCGGGCGCGGCGCATACGCTCAACACCGCCACGGCCGCGGCGACACCACCAGCCCCGGCCGGCTACACCCTGCGCCAGGCCAACGAACTGGGCGGCTATATCCGCACCGAAACCCTCAAAAGCCTCAACGACCCGTTCGCCATCCCGAAAAAATTCGTCGACACGGACTTTTTCGCCAAGCAGCTGGAATACGCGGTCGTCCAGACCAAAAAGGGACGCCAGCTCGTCGACCGTCCTGCGTCGGAGCAATTGCCCAAGCGCGCGGTGGACTATCTGGCCAAGCGCCTGCGCAAGCCGCCCAAGGAAGTGACGCTCTCGGACGCCCTCGCGCTGCAGGGGCGCGAACTGGCGGAAGTCAGTGGCCTGAGCGAAGCGGCGATCCAGCGCCTGAAGTTGACCGCCCTCGGGGTCGCCTTCCACGAAGACAAACCCGGCAAGGGCGCCAAGCCCAAGCCTTCCGCTTACTGACGGGCAGCGCGTCATGTCGCTCGCGATCCAGTTCCGGTACGGACCGGACGGCACGCCCTTTTACCTGCGCGGCAAGGGCGATGTCGCCGACGGCACGGGCCGCATCCCGTTTCACGGCATCCTCAGCCGCGGCCTCGTCGAGCGGATGCGGCAGGCCGCGGAGCCGTTCGCGCCCTGGGAAGCCTACGGCCACCTGCTGCATGACCGGCGCGCGGCCCGCTCGCGGGAACTCGCGCGCTGGCGCCGCGCGGCCGACGAGTGCGGGGTGCTCAGCTTCGCCCGGTCGGCCGCCTGCGCCCAGCGGTATGTGGCGCGGTACGCCGGGGGCCGCGCTACCCGGTGCGAGCTGTGGAACGTGAAGGAAGGCCACACCTCGAGTGTCTGGCGCGTTCGGCTCGCCACGGACGGCGCGATGGAGGAATTCGCGCTGAATGTGGCGCGGGATCGCCTCGCCGGCGAAGAGCTGGCCCGCACCTCGGAGACGATGCACCGCATCGCCGAAGCGTGGCCCGACGCGAATCTTGCCAGGGTGCGGGACATCGCGCGGGTGAGCCTCGCGAAAGACGCCGCCCCGGTCGTGGTGACCCGCAACGAGTGGATCGCGGACAGTTTCGAGCTTCACCGCCTGCCCGCGCCCGGCGAGGATCCCGGTCCGCTCGTCGCGGTGGAACGGTTTCTCGCCGACGATGGCGCGCCGTCCCGCCCGCGCCGGATCCTCGGGCGCCGGCTCACCGGGGACGAGTGCGGGCAGGTGGAGCGCGATGTGGGCGGATTTCTCGCGCATACGGCGCGCCTGGGCGCGCGGCTGGACATCAATGACGGCGATCTGGTCTGGAACGGACAGCGCGCCATCGTAATCGCAATCCGCTAGACGGCGAGGTGGGTCGATGGCCGACTACAATCTGACGGTCCCGTCCGGAGCCAATGCGTTCCAGCACAACGGAACGCAATACGCCCCCGGCGACAGCTACAGGACCAGCGATCCGTGCGACGCGCTGGCGTTTTACAACTCCTATGTCACCACCAATCCGGACGGGGGCCGCAGCAACGGCACACCGGATTTCTGGCAAAACATGGAAAAGGCCTGTCCGGCGGGCGCCGGCGGTACTCCGGCCCCGGCGCCCGCCGCGCCGCCCAACGAAACCGCCGCGGCCGCCACGGGCGGCGACTCGGCGCAACAGCAAGGGGCGCCCGCGACGGCCAATCCGCCGGTTCAGGGCCAAAGCCCGCCCCAGCCGGGAGGCGAAGCGCCGCCGGAGCAGCCCCAACCCGGCCAGCCGCACCAGACCCATGGCGGCGAACAGGCGCGGCAGACCGCGCACGGGGGCGATCCGGTGGACCTGTTCCGCGGCGCGCTGGTGCTGGACGAGACCGATCTGATGGTGCCGACCGCGGCCATGACGCTGGCCATGATCCGCCACTACCGCAGCGGCGCGCCCAACCGCGGCCCGTTCGGCTGGAACTGGGATCACAACCACAACGTGTTTCTCAGGGAACTGGCCTCGGGACACGTCGCGCGCTGGGACGGCGCGCTGCACGAGGACCTGTTCCGGCTGCGGGGAACGGATTTCGAGTCGGCGCCCGGCGTATTCCAGATTCTCGAGGCGGTCGCCGGCCAGCCGCAAACCTACCGGATCCGCGGCGACAACGGCCTTGTCTGGCAGTTCGAGCGGCCCGCGGGCTGGACGGACGCCGAACGCATCCCGCTCGCCGAAATCCGCGACCAGCACGGCAACCGCCTGCGCTACACCTACGACACCGCCAACCGGGTGGCCGAGGTGCGCGACGACGATGACCGTTTCCTGCAGTTCGCCTATGGCGAGTGCGGCCTGCTCGAGGCGGTGCGCGATCACGCCGGCCGCCTCGTCCGGTACCTGCACGAAGCCGAAGTCGAGCATCTGTCCTGCGTGCGCTTTCCCGCGACGGCCGACCATCCGGAAGGGACCGCGCGCTATTACGACTACGCGCCGCAGGATGCCCTGCCCGAACTGCGCCACAACCTGATCCGCATCGAGGACCAGGAAGGCCGCACCTACCTGGAAAACGACTACGAGCCTGACCCGGCCGACTTCGCCTTCGCTCGGGTAACCACGCAGCGCTACGGCGATTATGTGTTCCAGTACCGCTACACGCCCATCCAGTACGTGCCGATGGACACCCTGTTCATCAACGTGCCTTCGCTGCGGGTGGAGGTGATGGCGCCGGACTATGGTGTCACCACACACACCTTCAATTATCGCGGCGACCTGCTCGATCACCGTCTGCGCCTGGTGAAGGACGGCACCTACCGCGTCTGCGTGTCCACCAGCGAGTACGACGATCAGGGCAACCGGATCGCCGTCACCGATCCGGACGGCCGCCAGGAGCTGTGCCTGTATGACCACACCAATCCCGACGCGAGAATGCGCGGCAAGCTGCTGCGCCGGGAAGTGAGCGCGGCCGCGGGATTCCCGGCCGCGAGCCGCATCGTCTGGCGCGGCGAGTACGAGCCCGATTACGGCATGCTGCGGCGCCAGACCGACGAAGCGGGCGCCGAAACGCGCTACGAGTACGACTTCGATATCGCGCCGGGGCCGGGCAACACCGGCGCGTTGCGCCGCGTGACGCACCCGGTGGCCATCCTGCCCGACGGCACCGCGCAGCCCGCCGTCACGCGCTACGAAACCGGCGCGCGCGGCCAGGTCACGGCGGTGATCGCGGCCAACGGCACACGCGAGGAAATGGAATACGGCGCGGCCGGCAACGCGCGCGGCCTGCTGGTGCTGCGCCGCACCGACGCCGGCGGCGCCGCCATCGAGGAGCGTTTCGACTACGACGCCTACGGATTTCCCGCGCGGATGACGGATGGCACCGGCGCCGAGCGCCGCCAGGTCCGCAACGCGCTCGGGCAAATCGAACGGTATGTCGCGCCACCCATCGGCGGAGCCACGGTCGAGCTCGTCACCCACTACGATTCGGACGGCAAGATTTCGGCCGTGGACCGGCCGCGCGGCGACTACAGCGATGGCGTGATCGGCGCGGCCACGCACATCACCGACCTCATCGAGCGCGATGTGCTCGGCCATCCGGTGCGCCTGGTGCTGGCGGCGAATACCGCGAGCGCGCGCGTCATCGAACAGGTCAGCGACTACCGCGGCCTGTCCGAAACGGCCACCGGACCGGACGGCGCCCTGCAGCGCACGCAGTACGACGAGCGCGGCCTGCCGCTTCTGGAGGCCGCCGAAGGCGCGGACGGCAGCCGCGCGGCGACCCGGCGCGTCTACGACCGCAGCGGCCGGGTGGTGCGCCTGCTGCAAGGCCCGGCCGGGGAGCGGGAAACCCGCTTCAGCTACGACGGCTTCGGCCGGCTGCGCGCGATCGACCACCCCAACGGCAGCACCAGCCGCTTCACCTGGGGCGCGCGCGACCTGCTGGCCGGCGAAGAGCTCGAAGGCGATCCGGGCGACGGCTCGCGCCGGCTGCTGTCGCGCAAGTCCTACGACTACGACGCCCGCCAGCGGCTGATCCGCACCCGCGAAGCCGCCTTCCGGGACGACCCGGCCGCGGCGGTCGAGCTCACGGAAACCTATTTCTACGACGAGGTGAACCAGCTGCGCCGCATTGTGAATCCGCGCGGCGGCGTGACGATCCAGGACTACGACGGCGCCGGGCGCATCACGCGGCTGGCCGACCCCGAAGGCAACGAGCAGGTCTACGAGCACGACGGCGCGGGACGCATCGTGGCGGTGACCTTCCGCGACAGGGAAGGCGGCGGCGTGCGCGCGCGGCGCTGGCAAACCCTCTACGACGCGCGCGGCCGGCGTATCCGCGCCATCGAACCGGACGGCACCGAAACGCGCGAAGACTACGACGACCGCGACCTGCCGGTGCGCCGCGCCGAACCCGCGGGCGTGGTGCGCGAACGGGTGTTCGGCGCGTTCGGCGAGCTGTTGCGCGACACCCTCGACCCGGCCGGGCTGAACCTCGTCAACCGCTGGGACTACGATGCGCGCGGCCGGCCGGTGCGCTACACCGACCCCGCGGGGCAAACCAGCACCTACGGCTACGACGGCATCGGCCGCCTGGTGTCCACCGCGTACCCGGGAGGACTCGTCAGCACCCGCGATTTTGACAGCGCCGGCCAGCTCGCCTCGGAAAGCGTCGCCGGCGGCCCGGTGTTGCAATTCGGCTACGATGCCGCCGGACGCCTCCGTTCACTGCATAGCGCGGGGGCGGGACCGGTGGCCGCGCTCGCCGATCACACTTTCGCCTACGACGGTTGCAACCGGCTGGTGAGCGCCAGCGCGGGCGGCATCGCCATCGAGCGGCGTTTCGACAGCCGCGGCCGACTGGTCCGCGAGGCGCAAAACGGCGTGGCGCTCGAGCTGTTCCACGACGACCTGGCCGGCACGCGCGAGCGCCGCTGGCCCGACGGGCGGATCGAACGGCTCGGCACGGACCTGAACGAGCGCGTCACCTCGATCCACCGGCTCGCCGCCGGAGCGCTCGGCTCGGGCCCCGAGGAGCTCGCCGAGGTGACGTATTCGGGCCCGCGCCATTTCGGTTCGGCCACCCTGGCGCTCGCCACCACCCAGTCGGCCATCTACGACGCCAGAAAACGCGTGGTGGAGCTCGCCTGCGAGGCGGGCGGCGCGACGCCGGCGCGGGTGCGCTACGCCTATGACGCGCGCAGCCTGCGCCGCGCCGAGCTGATCGACACCCATGCGCCGCGGCTGCGCGGCTACCGCTATGACCGGCGCGACCGGCTGATCGCGTCGGCGGACGGCATCCCGGCCGCGCTCGGCATCGCCGACACCCAGGCGCAGCACGATGCGGCGATCGCGCTGATCGATGCCAAGGCCGCCGCCGCTCCCCGGCGCGACGGCTACGACCATGACGCGGCCGACAACCGGACCCGGCACAGCGAAAGCGGATCGCCGGACGTGCTGTACAGCTACGCGCCCGGCCACCGCCTGACCGGCGCCGGCGCCACGGCGATGAGCTATGACAGCGAAGGCACGCGCCGCGCCGAGGGCGCCCGAAGCTACGACACCGATGCGCTGGGCCGCATTCTGCGGGCCGCGGACGGCGCGACAACGCGCATGGCGATCGTCTACGACGCGCTCGGCCGTCCGGCGCGCATTACCGAGAACGGCGTTACACGCTCCCTGCACTACTTCGGCGAAGAAATCTGGCAGGAGAGCGGCGCGGGCGGCCCGCTGCGGCAGTTCACGCCCCACCCGGCGCTCGCCGGGACGCTGGCGATCCACGAAGCGGGCGCGACCTGGCTTGGCGTGTACGACGGCCGCCTGAACCTCACCGCGCTATTGGACACGAACGGCCAGCGGGTGGAGCAATACCGTTACCGGGATTTCGGCGCGCCCGAAATCCTTGACGGCGCGGGCAACCCGCTGGCCGCGAGCGTGGCGGGCGCGGGGCCGGTGTTCGGCGGCATGATCCATCTGCCGTCCACCGGCCTGTACCTGTCGCGCCGGCGCCTGATGGATCCCGTCAACGGCGTGTTCCTGAGCCTCGATCCGCTGGGCTATGTGGATTCGCCGTCGCTGTACGCGTATGCTTCGCAGGATCCGGTCAACCTGATCGATCCGAACGGCGAGTTCCCCTTCCTCGCGGTGCTGGCGGTGATGGCGGTGGGCGCCGCCATCGCGGGAGGCATGAACGCCACGCGCCAGGGCATCCAGATCGCCGAGGGCAGCCGCCGGGAGTTTTCCTGGGGAGAGCTTGGGCTGAGCACGGGCATCGGCGCGGTCGCCGCGCCGGTGCTGGTGGCCGCGCCGGAACTGGCCGTGCCGCTCGCCGCCTACGGCGTGGCCGGCGGCGTCGACCAGCTGGCGCAGGGCAACTACGCGACGGGCACCTTCGACATCGTCACCTCGGTGGCGCCTTTCGGCTTCAAGGGGCCACGCACCGCGTCCTTCGGCCAGGGCACCCGCTTCGGCCAGATGCGCGGACTTGGCGAGAGCGCCTCGTGGTCGACGCGCTTCGGCCGTTTCAACCAGCTGGACGCTTCGCTGCGCACTACCGCGAGCGACGCCTGGAACCGCCGCTTCTATCGGGGCACCACCTATTACGAAGCCCTGGAAGCGCAGGACAACAACCTGTTGAACCTGGATCAGGTGCTCGGCCGGCAGCATGCCGCGACCGCGCCGCCACGGCTCGGCCCCGGCCTGTATTTCACCGAGGCGCTGGAGCCGCCCGCGCAAGGCAGCGCGCCCTACTGGGCCGATGTGCATGGCGGCGGCGGGCGCGGCGGCGGTCCGGCGGTGCTCGAAGCGCGCCTCCCCAGGCTTTCCTGGTGGTGGCTGAGCCGCCGGGAAGGCGTGGTGTCCGGCGTGCCGCAGCCGGATTTCCCGCTCACGCCGTCCACGCTGGAAACCTTCGTGCCGGAGGGGCTCGCGCCGTGGTTCAACCAGCGGGCGACCTGGCGGGTGCTGCCGGATACCCCGCTGCCGGGACCGGACTACTCGCCGCTGTGGCCGACGCTGTTTTCGCCGCCACTGCGCATGCAGGACCGGGCGGCGCCCGACGCGTCGGGCACGGGCCGGACAGGCGGCGGCGCGGCGGCGCGGCCGGACACGCCCGCCGCGTCCGGACCGGGAAGCTCAGGAAAAAAATAACCGGGGATACCCATGCACGTGGTTTGCCGCACCTTCGAACAGCTGGACGCCCTGGCGCCGGACGAGCGCCCCGCGCCGCGCCCGGACCGCTCGGTCATCGTGCCGGCCATGGCCGAGTACATCCGTTTCACAGGCAAACAGATCGGCATGCCCACACTGCGCTTTGACGGGCGGCGCGAATGGCTCAGCGACGGCGCGCAGTTGATACTGGCATTGCGCCTCGCCGGACGCGCGGCTCCGGTGTACTGCCTGCGGCATGGCGCGCCGCCCGACGAAGGGGAGCCGTTCGGCCCGGACTGGGCACAGCGGACCGGCTCGGATGCCCGTTTGATCACCTTCGCCGCGCCCCCTGATGACGCGCAGCGGGAAGTGCTCCACGGCGCGTGGCCGGTGCCGCCGCAACCGGTGAGCGAGCTCTCCTGGGGCTGGAACGAAACGGACGCCTCCACCCTGCCCGACTGGCTCGCCTGGCTGCGATCCGTGGCCGCGCAACGGCCGGGACTGCCGCCCGTCGCGGCGGTGAACGGTCGGCGGGCGGTGTTTCCGCCGCCCTGAGACCCCTATCCCGGCAGGCGTTCGAGCAAAGCGTCGGTGGTGATGACAGCGCCGAAATGGTGAATGATGTTTTCCAGGACATGGGCCCGCTGCCCCGCCGTGAAGGCCGGGGCCGCGTCGCCGACCACCGTCACCTCGTAGCCCAGATCGTGGGCGTGGCGCAGCGTCGACTCCACGCACACATGCAGCGCGAAACCGGTCAGATAAAGGTGATCGATGCGGTTGTTGCGCAAGAAGGGGTCCAGGTTGGAATTGGCCAGCACGCTGGCTCCCGAGCGTCCGGCCACCACGAACTCGCCACGGCGCGGCACGAAAGGTTCGGCGAAGCGGACCCGCTCCGGATCACGCCAGGTCCCGGCCCGGGGAATCGCGCCCTTCAGTCCCGACTTGTTCTCCCCTTTCGCGAACACCAGGCACTCCGGATCGTCGACCAGCGACAGGCCGGCATGCACCACCCGCACACCACCGGCGCGGGCCCGCTCAAGAAGACGCGCGGCATTGTTCACCGCCGCCTCGAACTGCGGCCTGTCCCGCATCAGCCGGTTCAATGCGCCGTCGGGATCCAGCCATTCGTTCTGGAATTCAATAAAGATCAGCGCGCTACGATCGGTTTCGAACGCGGCGGCGTCACGGGGTTCTTCAGGATTCATCGCTCTTGCTCCTCACAAAGTGACGTGGACCTCACCAAGCAATATAAACCTTACGTCAACTGTAGATTAATAACCAAAAAACGGGCGGACCGGCGCCGCCCCGCCTCAGCGGGCCTTGCCCGCCTCTTCGATCAGGGTTTTCATGCGGGCGATGTTCGCCACCAGATCGAGCTCGAAGCCGCGCAGCTCGTCGAGCTTGCCGCGCGTGACCGCCAATTGCGCCTCGAGCATCCGCAGCACCTTTTCCTTGCCGCGGATCCCCGTCGCCTCCTCGAAATACAGATCGATCACTTCGCCGATCTCGTCAAGGCTCAGGCCCAGGCGCTTGAGCGCCGCGATCTTCTCCAGGCGCCGCACCGCCTCTTCGTCGTAATAACGGTAGCCCACCCCCTCGCGCTCGGCCGGGCGCAGCAGCCCGATGCGTTCGTAGTAATGGATGGTGCGGTGGCTCACGCCGGCGCGCCGGGCCAGTTCGCCGATCTGCAGCAGGGAATCGGGAGACGACATTGAAACAAACCTGACGTTATATGTAGATTCAAAGATAGCAGCCATGCGACAAGCATGTCAACCCAACGCCGCAGATCATCTCATGTCCTGGCATCCGGCCACGCCAGACGGCACGCCAATCCGAAAAACACCCCACCCAGCAGCAAGCGCGGCAACCGGCCGGAGCCCGTGCCCTGACGCAGACGATCCGCCAGCCGGGACGCCAGCACAATCACCACACCGTTCACCAGCAGGCCGATCAGGTTCAGCACCGTCGCCAGCGTCATGATCTGCAGCACGACGGAATCGCCGCCGCCGGTCTGGATGAATTGGGGAAACAGCGCAAGGACGAACAGGGCCATCTTGGGATTGAGGAGGTTGGTAAACAGCCCTTGGGCAAAGATGCGCCCGCCCGTCGCGCCCGAGCCCGTGCGCGGCGCGTCAGAGATCGATGCCCTGGCGGAGAGGGTTTTCCAGGCGAGGTACAGCAGATAGGCCGCGCCCGCGAAGCGCACCGCATCGTAAGCGAATGGCACCGCCAGAAACAGCCGGGACAAGCCCAGCGCCGCCACCAGCGCATGGCAGTAGGTGCCGGCCTGGATGCCGGCCAGCGTGGCGAAGCCTGCGCCCCGCCCCTGGCTTGCGGAACGCGAAGCGATGAGCAGCATGTCGGGACCGGGCGTGGCGGCCAGCGCGAGGCATGCCACCGAAAACAGTGCGAGGGTATCGAGGGAGAGCATGAAGAATCTTTCGTGACAGGCGAAAGGAAAGTCATTTTACGGTCGCCCCCTCTCGTTCACAAGCGGCCGGAGAAGCTCCTCGCGAGCCAGCCAAAACGCCATCGCCCCCCGACCGCTTGACCCGGCAATCAGGCCGCGTGGCTGTGTTTCTCCCGTTCGATGATTTCCAGGGCGGCACGGGCCAGAAAACCGGGCCTCGTATCGAGGACCGCGCTGACGTGCCGGGCGAGAACAAAACGCGGCATACTCACATTGAAACGGGATGGCACGGCATCGAGCTCCGACATGGCGACCTCCACGTCGTCCCGGACAGCACCACGATAGTCCGGATTCTGCATATTGAACCGCCCCGGGCTTGCGGAACGCGAAGCGATGAGCACCAGTGCGGCGGCTAACGGCCACAAAAAACGGCGCGAGGGTATCACTGGAAAGCATCCATGGCCTACCGGAAAAACCTCGCTCATGCGGAGGAACACTCCTGCGGCAACTCGATACTCACCAGCAGCCATCGAGACGCTAGGGCTTAACCGCAAACGGCGCCTGCTGCTGGTTCGCAGCGGCACTCGCGGGCTGGGTCAGTATATCTGTCGAAGTTTGCAATCATCGGGGTCTGGACGAAGGAAGCGAGGCGTGCGAGGCCTATCTCTCGCGCCACAAGACCGCCCTGCGGTTCGCCAGGACCAACCGCCAATTGATCGCGCAGCGCATACTGGCGAGACTGCGCGGCGAAGGCACGCGGGTGATCGATATCGACCACAACATGCTCGCCAGCGCGACGGTCGGCAATGTGCGAGGCTGGCAGCACCGCAAGGGGGGCGACACCGGTGGATCGGGGTTGTCATTCCCGGTTCGCGCGGCGATTACAGTTATCTGGTCGAGCCCGTGGCGGACGAGATCAGCCTGTTTTCCCTTGCGCATGGCGCGGGGCGCAAATGGATGCGCAGCGAGTGCAAGGACCGGCTGTCCTCCCGCTATTCCCCGCAACAACTGAAACGCACCGCCCCGGGCAGTCATGTCGTGTGCGACGACCGGCAACTGCTTTTCGAAGAGGCGCCGGAAGCCTACAAGAGCATCGGCACGGTGATCGAATCGTTGCGCGAAGCGGGCCTGATCCACGTGATCGCGCGACTCAAACCGGTGCCGACCTACAAACCCCGCGGGGAGTCCGTCTGATGCTGCTCGTGGAAATCTCCGCCGCCCAAGGCCCGCTCGAATGCGCGCGAGCGGCGCACAAGGCCCTGCACCGGCTGCTTTTCGAAGCGGAACAGGCCGGCGTGCGCGCACATGTGGTGGAGCAGGGACCCGGCGAGAAGCAAGGCACCTGTCTCTCCGCGCCCCTGAAACTGGAAGGCGACGCCGCGCAGGCGCTGGCCGCACGCTGGCAAGGCACCGTGCAGTGGAGCTGCGCCAGCCCCTACCGCCCCCATCTCCCGAGAAAAAACCGGTTCATCGGCGTCGCGGTCTACCGGGAGCCACCACCGGCAAAGAGCGGCGCGATCCGCTTCGAAGCTTGCCGGGCGTCCGAACCGGGCGGACAGCACGTCAACAAAACCGACTCCGCCAGCCGCGCCACCCATAGCGCGAGCGGCATCAGCGTCAAGGTGCAAGCCGAGCGCGGCCAGCACGCCAACAAGCGGCTGGCCGTGCTGTTGATCGAGCAGAAACTGGCGCAGAAGGCCGAGCAGTCGAAAGGGGAGCTCCGCGCCCAGCGACGTCTGCTCCACCAGGACGTGGAGCGTGGCAACCCCTGCCGTGTATTCAGGGGGGAACGGTTCGAACCGGTGAAATAGCGCCCAAACCCGGAATGAGTGACCGGCACACTAACATGGCCGCTCACTCCCGAAAAACGGCAACAACAAACATTACCGGGCCAAGCTGGCCATGACGGACGGTACCAACCGGGCTGAGACGGCTCACCCCGCATGCGTGCAAGACTACATCAGTGTTTTTCACCGTTTCCACTTTCCAAGCCATAACATACTCGACCGGCTCCAGACCTCCAGCTATACTGGGAACAACAAAGGACAGTATGTCCGCATTTTGACCCAGAGAGATTTTGCATGAACGCACCAATGTCCAGCCAACTTCAGATCGTCCTAGCTGAGCTTCGCCGCTATCACTCCCAAGCGGAAATTGCAGCCACACTGGAGGTGGACAAGAGAACCATACGCCGCTGGGAAGCGGGCGAGTGCGTCCCGCCAAGTTATGTCATCACAGCCCTGAAACAGATGCTCCCACCAGGTCTGCCCTTTGATGAGCCGAAAGCCGATTTCACATTTATCGACCTGTTCGCAGGCATTGGCGGGATCCGTCAGGCCTTCGAAATGATCGGAGGGCGCTGTGTCTTTACTAGTGAATGGGATAGCTATGCCCAAAAGACCTACCGGGAGAACCATCCGTCAGACGGTCACGAATTGAACGGTGATATAACCGAAGTCAGCACCAGTGACATTCCCGACCACGATGTACTTCTCGCTGGATTCCCCTGCCAGCCGTTCTCCATCGCAGGCGTGTCCAAGAAAAATGCTCTCGGGCGTGCTCACGGTTTTCAGGATGAGACTCAAGGAACCCTGTTCTTTGATGTTGCACGTATAATCGCAGCGAAACGACCACGTGCCTTTTTGCTGGAAAACGTCAAGAACCTGATATCCCATGACAAAGGGCGTACCTTCGACGTTATACGGAGAACCTTGCGTGACGAGCTTGGATATCATATTCATTATCGCGTGATAGATGGAGCTCATTTCACCCCTCAACATCGTGAACGCATCATTATTGTCGGCTTCCGCGAGCCAGTCGCATTCGATTTTGATGCAATCCCGCTACCGGAAAAAGGACGCCGCCCACTCAAAGACATCCTGCATAAGTGCGATGGCTCAGAGCCGATTTTGCCTTGGGATGGTGACAGGTTCTTTGACCACAGTAATCGCAAAGTACAGGACAAATATACTCTTACACCAAAATTATGGGCTTACCTGCAGCAATATGCAGAAAAGCACAGAGCCAAGGGTAATGGTTTCGGTTTTGGTCTTGTTACACCAGAAAGCAAGGAGACTCGAACCCTTTCTGCACGTTATTACAAAGATGGATCAGAGATATTGCTATACCAGATAAACACGAATCCTCGCCGTTTAACTCCAAGAGAATGTGCACGACTAATGGGGTTCGATGATACCTTTCGTATCCCTGTTTCTGATACCCGAGCTTACAAGCAGTTTGGCAACTCAGTTGTAGTAAGCGTCATAGCCCACACGGCTAGACTCATGCATCAGTTTTTGGTGAACGAAACTCTAGAACCAGAGCTGCCGTTGACTGAACAGCAAATAGCCTGAACCTGCCATGGCCGACATCGTTGATAGGGCGACCCGAAGCCGAATGATGTCGGGAATAAAGAACAAAGACACCAAACCGGAAGTCTTCGTCAGGAAAGCCTTGCATGCGCGGGGCTTCCGTTACCGTCTGCATGTCAAAAATATCCCCGGTAAGCCCGATCTGGTCTTTCCGAAATACAAAGCATTGGTTTTCATCAACGGATGCTTTTGGCATGGACATGATTGCCACTATTTCAAACTACCGTCCACTCGTACGGCTTTCTGGCAGAAGAAAATAGAAAGCAACCGCCAGCGAGATAGCAGGCAATTGACTGCCAACAGGGCGGCTGGGTGGAAAACTCTTGTGGTTTGGGAATGTGCAATCCGTGGGGCAGCGCGAACTGCACATGAAACTTTAGTCAAGCTGATATGTGACTGGCTCACCATGGAAAACGAAGACAAACAAATTAAAATTAACAATAAAACCGAACGAAACAGTTGCGAAATCCAATTGCTATCACCAACAGAAACGGAGCAATAACGACATCACGATATTCGCCTCTGACGATATAACTAATTTTAAAGAAAATATTCATACAGTTCACATACCCACTTAAACATTATTTCTACTTTTTTACCAGATACGGCTGGCTGACCCTATAGTCCCCCCCCGATAGCTGCAAGACATTACGTGTTCCTATCTTTTCACTACCACCGCAGCCATTTCAGCCAAACAAAAACTGGCGTTCAACGAATCGGCCCAGCACTCTTCATATGCTTAATTTTTAAACATTGACATGTAATCACTTTTACTGGTAGAACAAGGGAGTTTATTTATTTTCCTGTGTATACCAAAGAGCAGACATGTTCCCGAACCTCGCAGCCCTCCTTGACAGGTTTGTTTCCTTGGGGGCGATCAGCGCCTTTTGCAAACCTCTTGCAGAAAATGACAATTCAAAGCAACAAATCTATCTTGGTAGCAGCTTTCAAGTTGTCCAGATGTTCCGTTTCGAACAGATCCAAACCTGTCGGGAAGGGAAAATCGACAACTACAAGGCAAAACTCAATTTTTACTGGATAGATGCGGAGGGGAAAGAGCAGGCAAAGGGTTCACAACTAATTCTGTATCCGCAATATCCTGAGGTTCGATTGTCAGGATTTTTGAAAGGATGCCGACGAGCCCCAAACGAGCATCTGCGCCCCACACCAAAAGAAGCACGAAAACACAATAATAACGAAGATGGAAGGGTGCTTTTTTTTGCAGTAACACAGAATGGTTTGACCCTTGCTTTTCTAGCACCAGCCGGCTCAATATTAGCCATCGAGTTTCTCAAGCGTCGTGAATCTGGTGAGTTTGAAAATTCAAATATTTTCACTAACCTTCCGCTTCCCTCAAGAAATACAAAAAGTCTTCTTTTAGGAAAATTAAATCAAATAAGACAACACGGTTGGCATGAATCAGTACGTCTCGACAAAAGCGGAAATAGAGTACCCTATAAAGCAAAAAATGGCGGAGGCTATACACTGGAGGCATTGCTCGGCATTATTCCAAATGGCAGATCCGAGCCGGATTTTATGGGGTGGGAAATCAAAGCACATAAGACATCACGTATAACCTTGATGACTCCAGAACCCGATGGCGGGATGTATGGTGAACAGGGTGTCGAAGCATTCGTAAGAAGATTTGGTCATTCAACTGCGAATGGTACTCTGTACTTCACCGGCCAACACAAAGTAGGCATCCGGAACAAGAAAACATCGCTAACTCTCTCTATTAACGGGTATGACCCTGAGAAAAATGTTATCACGGATGTCGCTGGTGCAATTGAACTTTTAACAGACGATGGAGAATGTGTTGCTTCATGGTCTTTTGAAGCATTACTGCTGAAGTGGAATCGCAAACATACACAGGCAGCCTATGTCACGTACGAGAGTCGCAAGGAAGCGCAACTGACGGCGTATCGATTCCTGAGCCCTGCTTTGGCTGGAGAAGGAACCGATTTTTCGAAGTTTCTTCAGGCCCTCGCAGACGGAGCAATTGTTTTTGACCCCGGTTCAAAAGTCATGGATCCTGAAGGGCAAAAATCCACTGTAAAAGCAAGAAGCCAATTTAGAATTACAAAAAAAATGCTACCGAGACTATATTCTAAATTTGAGCCATTTGAATTCTAGGCACACATAAACCACTACCCCTACAAATAAGCCAAAAACAATCAACATCCTTATTGACACAACCAAAATATTTATAACATATTACTCCGCATATAATCAACAAGCGAAAATTCCACTTCAAATCATGAATGGCAATATATTTTACTTATAAAATCCACTAGTTTAATTTTCCAGACATTTACTTTCATTACCATGTATATTTTCTCACTTTAACAATTGGAATATTTATGAGCTTTATTTTGGCCACCACGGAGAAAATTGTTCGCTGGTATGTGTACGACATTACAGACACAAAAAAAGGTTTCGAACTTATCAATAATCTAGATCTGATGAAAGTACCACTGCTGGCTGACAAAGAAACAGCCAAAATCTATGCTAAAATGCTTGGTCTGAAGACTTGGCGGTACGTAAAGCTGTAAGCAAATATCAAGCAATATTATTCATTACTATATTTGGCTCCCGGCTGGCATTACAGTACCGATGCGTAATAAATCCTTACGGTTACCAATCCCTTGGACAAGCAATTTTCAACGTATTGCAGCTCGACACATTTCCAAAAGCATTCCGATGATAATTACCGCGCTGTTAGGACCGGGACCAATAGCCAGCCACACCCTACTGGGCGACAAACACTAGTCAAAGATAAGGGTTCCATTAAATTTTCGCAGCTCGCAACTATTATTGACATTACAGAGAGAAGTGCTTACTCAACAGCCGCCGCCTTGGCATAGTTTTGTATGTGGCTTGTACCGAAGATCTCGTGAAGCCCAAGTGAACGATCAGGGTAATGATTGACAGTACGCTCGAGGAAGAGTGAACAAACAGCGCTGAATTGAAGAGGAATGAATTTTCGGACTTGAAACCTTTTAGATACGGCCAGATAACGTAATAGAACAAAAACCCGCAAAGCTTTATGCTGTGCGGGTCTTGTCTACTTTCCGGAACGCCCCGGAGGGTCTGTGGTGCCCGGAACCGGAATCGAACCGGTACGCCTTTGCAAGCGGCAGATTTTAAGTCTGCTGTGTCTACCAATTTCACCACCCGGGCAGGATTCTGGGAGTGAGCCCAGCATTCTAATGTGTTAGGCGGCGCCTTAGCAAGATCGGCGAACTCTGAAAAATTGACAGTGTCTATCCCTGTTACTTACAGTGCCAGCACAACAACAGAGTGAGACATCATGGCTATCAGTGTTTTCGATTTGTTCAAGATAGGCATCGGCCCTTCCAGCTCCCACACGGTGGGCCCGATGCGCGCCGCCCGCCAGTTCGTCGCACGGCTCGAGAAGGATGGCCTGCTCGCCGCGACGGTTGCCGTGCGGGCCGAGCTGTTCGGCTCGCTTGGCGCGACCGGCAAGGGGCACGGCTCCGATGTCGCGGTGCTGCTGGGCCTGCAGGGCGAACTGCCCGATGTGGTCGACACCGACGAAGTGCCGCGCATGCTCGAGGCGATCCGCGCGTCGGGCCGCCTAAGCCTCATCGGCCGGCACGAGATCGCCTTCACCGAGGCCGAGCACCTGGTGATGCACAAGCGCAAGAGCCTGCCCTACCACCCCAACGGAATGATCTTCGAGGCGTTCGGCGCCGACGGCGAGTCGCTGTCCCAGCGCGCCTACTATTCGGTCGGCGGCGGTTTCGTTGTCGACGAGGCGGCCGTGGAGGCGGGCTTCGCCCCGCCGGGCGCCACCGAACTGAAACATCCCTTCACCTCGGCGGCCGAACTGCTGGCGCTGTGCCAGCGCTACGGCAAGCCGATCAGCCAGATCATGCTGGAAAACGAACTGGCCTGGCGCAGCGAAGAGGAAATCCGCCGCGAACTGCTGCGTATCTGGCAGGTGATGCAGGACTGCGTGAAACGCGGCTGCGAACGCGAAGGCATCCTGCCCGGCGGCATGAAGGTGCGCCGGCGCGCCGCGGACCTGCACCGCAAATTGATGGCGTCGCCGGAAGCCGCGCTGCGCGACCCCCTGACCGTGATGGACTGGGTCAACCTGTACGCCCTCGCCGTCAATGAAGAAAACGCCGCCGGCGGCCGCGTGGTCACCGCCCCGACCAACGGCGCGGCGGGCATCGTGCCGGCCGTGATGCACTACTACGCCCGCTTCGTGCCCAACGCCGGCGAAGACGGCATCGTGCGCTTCTTGCTCACCGCCGGCGCCATCGGCATCCTGTTCAAGCTCAACGCCTCGATCTCCGGCGCCGAAGTCGGCTGCCAGGGCGAAGTCGGCTCGGCCTGTTCGATGGCGGCGGGCGCCCTCGCCGAAGTCATGGGCGGCACCCCCGAGCAAGTGGAGAACGCCGCGGAAATCGCCATGGAGCATAACCTCGGCCTCACCTGCGACCCAGTGGGCGGCCTCGTTCAGGTGCCGTGCATCGAGCGCAACGCGATGGCCTCGATCAAGGCGATCAACGCCGTGCGCATGGCGCTGCGCGGCGACGGCCACCACTTCGTGTCGCTCGACCGGGTGATCAAGACCATGCGCGACACCGGCCGCGACATGAACAGCAAGTACAAGGAAACCGCCCGCGGCGGCCTCGCCATCAACGTCGTCGAACTGCCGGTCAACATCGTCGAATGCTGAGCGCCGAAATCTGGCCGTGGCTCAGCCGCCTCGGCGATTCGTCCGTGATGCTGCGCACCGGTCTGGTGATCGCGCTGGGCCTCCTCGCCCGGCGCGAATGGCGCTGGCCGCTCTATCTGATCCTCGCGATGTCCGTCACGGTGGTCAGCAAGATCCTCTATCTGGGCTGGGGAATCGGTATCGACTCACTGGCGTTCCGGGGCTTCAGCGGCCACAGCCAGATGGCCGCGGCCATCCTGCCGCTTCTGGCGGCGGGCCTCGCGCCGCGCGGAATTCGGGCGCAGATGTTCGCGCTGGGGATGGCGCTGGCGTTTCTCGTCGGTATCTCGCGCCTGGAAGTGCACGCCCACACCCCCAGCGAAGTGGCCGGGGGCCTCGCGCTCGGCTACGCGGTCAGCCTCGCCGCCGCGCGCCGCGCCCTGCCCGCCTGGACGGGTCTGCCGGTCGCCTGCCGGGCGCTCGCGGGACTCGTGACACTCTGGTACTTCGTGCATTTCGTGCCCGCGCCGACGCAAGGCATCATCGGACGCCTCTCCCTCGAGCTCGCGCGGGTGCTGTAGCCTACTCTCCCAGCGCCGCCGCGAGCTCGGCCTCGACCTCGCCGCAGCGCTCCTTGAGCACATCGACGAAACGGTCCACGCTTTGCGACGGAGGCCGGTACAACGGCAGCGCCAGCGCCACCGTATAGGGAATGGCGACGCGGAAACGCCGCATCGCCAGCCCCCGGCCCCGGTAGCCGAGCGCCGTCACCGCGTTGACGATCGCCGCGCCGACCCCTTCGATCACCATCTCGCACAGAGCCGCCGAACTGTGCGTTTCCACCACCGGCCGGCGCGTCACGCCATGTTCGTGGAACACCTCGTCCACCTGTTGGCGGTACGGATCCGATTCGGCGAGGTAAATGCAGTCGAGTCCGGAAAAATCGGCGGGATCGAGCACCCGTTTGGCCGCCAGCGGATGCCCCTCGGGCAGCACGCACACCTCTTCGGTGGTCAGCACCGTCTCGACGCGCGTGCCGCGTGGATCGATCCCGCCCTCGGTCAGCCCCAGGTCGTGGCGCTGCGCCGCGAGCCATTCGTCCAGCAGCGGCGGATCCTGCGGAATGAGGCTCAGCGACACGCCGGGGTAGCGCGCCAGAAAACGCCGGCACACCGACGGCATCAGGGTCTGGGCGAGACCCGGCTGGCACACCATGGAAATCTGCCCCTGGTCGAACTGGCGCAGGGCTTCGGCGGCGTTGACGATGCGCTCCAGACCGAAATAGGAGCGCCGCACCTCGTCGAACAGCATCAGCGCCTGGCGCGTCGGCACCAGGCGTCCGCGCGCGCGCTCGAACAGCACGAGCCCGGTCAGGGTCTCGAAACGGGCGAGCTCCCGGCTCACCGTCGGTTGCGAGGTCGCGAGCAGGCGCGCCGCCTCGGTGACGCTGCCGGCGGTCATCACCGCCCAGAAAATCTCGATGTGGCGAAGGGAAACGGACATATCAGCGAATAAACAGCCAGAGGGTCAGCACGAGGCCGACACACACCACAAAACCGCGCATCAGCGATTCGGGCAGACGGTGCATCAGCCAGGCGCCGAGCAGGCCTCCGGCGATGCCGCCGGCGCCCAGGGCCAGCGCCGCGGGCCATACCACCCGGGATGATGCCACGAAAACCGCCACCGCGGACGCATTCATCGCCATGGCCAGCACATTCTTGCCGGCATTGGCCTGGCGGACCGGCTGGCCCGCCAGCGTCAGGGCCGCGAGCATCAGGATGCCGATGCCCCCGCCGAAATAACCGCCGTACACCGCGATGCCCGACTGCGCCGCGACCAGCAGCGGCAAGGGCAGAGGCTTCGCCGCTTGCCCGCCCTTGCGCAGGAAGCTGCCCCAGGCGAACACCAGCGTCGCGAACAACACGAACCACGGCACCAGAAACGAAAACGTCGCCACCGGCGTGTGCAGCAAAAGCCCGGCGCCGACGGCACCGCCTGCCACGCTGATCAGGAACAACTGCCAGAAGCGCAAGCGCCCCACCCCGGACACCAGGCGCCGCCCGGCCAGCGCCGAGGTCACCTGCGAAGGGAACAGCGCCACGGTCGAGGTGATGTTCGCCGACAAGGGATCGAGCCCCGCGAGCAGCAGCGCCGGAAAAGTGATGAACGAGCCGCCGCCGGCCAGCGCGTTCTGCGCCCCGGCATAGAGGCCGGCGAGGGCGACCCAGGCAAGCGCTAAAGGATCCGTCATGGCGGTCTCCAGTCAGGCGGCGTGTGTCACGCCTCGTCGTCCTCGCTGTCGTCGCCCTCGTCGGCGCGCCAGTAGCTCGCCGCGCGCAGGCAATGGCGCGGCAGCCCCTTTCCGTCCACAAGGCATTCGCGCAACTCGCGGATCAGGTGGAATTCGCCGGCCGCCCAGACATAGCCCTCGCCCTCCGGCAGCGTGAACGCGCGCACCGCCTCCAGCAGCGCCACACTGTGCCCTTCTTCGCTCTGGCGCACCCAGCGCACCTCGGCCCCGTCATGCGTGACCAGCGCCTGCTCTTCTTCGGGGCCGGCCACTTCGATGAAAGCGATGATGCGGGTGCCCGGCGGCGACTCCTCGAGGCGCCGGGCGATCGCCGGCAGCGCCGTGGCGTCGCCCACCAGGAGTTGCCAGTCGAAGGCGTCGGGAATCACGAAGGATCCTTTGGGGCCGGCGATGCCGATCGCGTCCCCGGGACGGGCGGTGGCGGCGAAGGTCGACCCCGGCCCGTCGCCGTGCAGCACGAAATCGATATCGAGCTCCAGCGCGCCGGCGTCGAAGCGCCGCGGCGTGTAGTCGCGCATCGGCCCGCGCTCCACGCCTTCGGGGAAGGCCACGCCGTCCGGGCCGGGCACCGGCATCACCGGAACGGACGCGCCCGGCGGCGGGAAGATCACTTTCACGTGATCGTCGAACGACTCGGAAACGAAGCCGCGCAGCGCCTCGCCGCCCAGGGTCACGCGCACCATCAAGGGCGACAGGCGCGTCACGCGGCGCACCTCGAGAAGACGAAAATGCAGGGGATGGCGCACACGGCGCACGGCGGGATGAATGACAGGACTCATCAACAAGACTCCTCGGAAAAGGGATCGGCCGCCACGGCGCGCGCGGCGCGCAGGATTTCGCCGGACACCCGGCGCGCCTGCTCCTCGCCCCAGCGGCCGCGCAGGGCGAACAACGCGGCCTTGAGCGCCTCCATCGCCTCGCCGACCTCGGCGGGCAATTGCGCCCGGACTTTCGCGCGCGCGAGGGACGCGAGCTTCGCGCGAACGCCGGCGAGCTCCGCCTCGCGCCCGGCGAGCCAGGCGAGTCCGGCGTCGGTGGCGGCGAAACACTTGCGCGCCGCGGCGCCGGGCTGCGAACGGATCAGACCGTCCCGGCCCAGGCGCGCCAGAACCGGGTAGACGGAACCGGCGCTCGGGCAGTAGGTGCCGTCGCTCAGCGCTTCGATGGCGCGGATCAGCTCGTAACCATGTTGCGGCGCGGCGGCCAAAAGACTCATGAGCAGCACGGGCATCTCGCCCCGGCCAAGAAGACGGGCGGACGCGGCCGGTGAAACACGGGGTGACGACATGGACGGGATCCGGTGGATTGTCACGATAACGATATATCGCAAACTAACCCGGAGTCAAATGAAAATCGCTATCAACCGGCGAGACGCGCCCCTCGGAGGCGACGCAACCGGTCCCCGTTCAGGAGAACAGTTCGCGGGAAGAGCAGAGAGAGGTATCCGGACGGCTGACGACGATGCAGTTCCTGCCGCGCGACTTGGCTTCGAACAACGCGACATCCGCGCGCTCGATCAGCGCGTCCAGCGAGGCGTCGCACTGCGGGCTGTATTGAGCCACGCCGGCGCTCAGGGTGCACTGGATGGCGGTATCGCGCCACTGGATCCGCGAGTCGGCGACGGCGTTTTGCAGGCGCTCGGCCAGACGGCAGGCTTCCTGCGCGCCGGCGCTGCTCATCAGCACGGCGAACTCTTCGCCGCCATAGCGGCCGACGATGTCGGACTCGCGCATCACCAGCCGGAACACCCCGGCGATTTCCCGCAGCACGAGGTCCCCGGCCGCGTGCCCGAGGCTGTCGTTGATACGCTTGAAGCTGTCCAGGTCGACCATCACCACCGACAGGTCGAAGCCGCTGCGCAGGGTCTGCCGGAAGGCATGCTCGGCCAGCTCGAAAAAATGCCGGCGGTTGTACAGGCCGGTCAGCCCGTCGTGGATCGCCAGCTCGCGCAGGCGCTGGTTGGCGGCCTCGAGCGCGGCGGTGCGCTCCGCCACGCGCTTTTCCAGCACTTCGTTGGCCTGGCGCAGGGTTTCCTCGGCCTGGCGGATCAGCGTGATATCGCGGGAAATGCCCAGAATGTATTCCACCCGGCCCTGGCCGTCGACGGCCGGCACCATGATGGTCAGCCAGTACTGCGGATTGGCCTGATCCGCCGCGCCGATCTCCTCGTACGACAGCGGAGCCCGGCTGGCCACGCACTCCTGGTAGCGCGCCAGCACCGCCGGCAGGTAGTCCGCGGGCACCACCTCTTCGATCGGTTTGCCGCACGCTTCTTCGCTGGTCATGCCGAACATCGCCTCGAGAGGCGGGTTGATGGCCTCGACATAAAACCGCCCCGCATCCCCGCAACGGATCAAAAAGATGTTGTCGGGGAAACGCTGCCAGAGCCCATCGAAAATGGCGTAGCGTCGTCTTAAAGCATTAACCAGCGGCCGCTGAGCGTTGCGAAGGATTTTCATGGAAATTGGGTATTCTTGGGCCGTCAAAGCAGTTATTCTGTACGCAATTATGGCACAAACATATCATTTGAAAGAAAAATCATGGCAAATACATTTCTCGACCGCACCGCGCTGAACGACCTGCTCAATGGCGCCTGCTTCCTTGGCGGGGGCGGGGGCGGCCCGATGAGCGGCGCCCGCCCGCTCATCGATCTGATCGTCAAGGAGTACGACGGCGTCACGCTGGTGCCGTACGACAGCCTCGACCCCGAACTGCCCTGCGCGGTGGTCGCCGGCATCGGCGCGCCGGACGCCGCCACGCACGGCCCGTCGTTCAGCAGCGCCCCCAAAGACGCCTTCCTCAAGCTGCAGGCCGTGTCCGGCACCACGCTCGGCGCGGTGCTGCCCGGCGAAACCGGCGCGATGAACAGCATCATCGCGGCGCTTGTCGCCGCCCAGCTCGGCCTGCCGCTGGTGGACGTGGACAGCTCCGGGCGCGCGCTGCCGACCCTGAGCCTCGCCGCCTACAACCTCGCCACCGAGCCGACCGTGCTGACCCTGGCCAACCAGCCGGTCACGGACGAACAGCAGGCCACCGCGGTGATCGAAACGCGCACCGCGCCGCAAGCGGACAGTGTGGTGCGCGCGCTGCTGACCACCCAGGCCTTCGAGCAGGAAGGCGCGTTCTCCACCTGGCTGATGACCGCCGGCCAGTTGCCCGGCGCCTCGGTCGACGGCACGGTCACCCGCGCCATCGCGGTCGGCGCGGCGCTGCGCGAAGCCCGGGCCGCCGGCGACGATCCGGTCGAAGCGGTCAACGCCGTGCTCGACGGCCAGCTTGTCCGTCTTTCCTGCGGCACCCTCACGGCGTTCTCCAGCCACGAAGGCGGCGGGTTCGACGGCTACACCATCGTACTGACCGATGATGACGGCCATGTTGTGACGGTCAGCGCCGTCAACGAAAACCTGCTGGCCTGGCGTTCGGACAGCGATGCGCCGCTGGCCGCCGCGCCGGACACGCTCGCCTGGCTCGCCGAGGACGGTACGCCGCTGTCCAACACCGACCTGCGCGGCCTTACCGCCGGCACCCGCCTCCACCTGCTGGGCATTCCGGCCGCGCCGATCCTCAGAACGCCGCTGCTGGCCGCCCGCTTCGCCAAGGAACTGGCCGGCATCGGCTTCTTCGGCCAGGCGCCGCGGCTGGACTGACAGCGCGGGACGGATCGCCCTCAGTGAAACGGGGCGATCCGCTGCGGCACGAAGCCCGGCAAATCCGCGTCGGTGAAGCCGAACACGTAAACGTGGCTCGGCTTCCCTTCCAGAAAATCATTATCGCTGGCGATGTAGAGCGTGTGCATCCGCCGCGCCGTTCCGTCTTTTTTCCGGACACTTACGTCCTCGCCGAACGCGAGCCCCTCGATCTTGCCGGGAAAAGCCTTGCCCGCGAGGCCGAAGCGCGGATCGAGCAGATCGAGGAATACCGGGTTGATCTTGACGACCGGCACCCAGCCCGACTCGGGCAGGCGGGCCTGGCCGCCGACATCCGTCGCGCCGCTCAGATCGATCGCCACCAGGCGCTTGAACACCGCCTCCTCCCCTTCCGCGCCATCGCGCTCGTCGACCAGGAACTGATGGTCGTTGATCGCGACGATCTCGCTGACGCCGTTCTTGCGCGACGCCATCGGGTAGACGTATTCACGGGTCTTGCCGCTGGCGATGTCAATGGTGACGATGCGGTTGCCGACGCCCTTCTTGCCGCCGTCCTGGGTCAGCGGGCTTTGCATGATGCCGATCAGCGTCGCGCCGTCCGGGGTGATCGCCAGCCCCTCCATGCCGCGGTTGGGCACCCGTCCGGCGTCGTTGAGCGAGGCTTCGCCCTCGCCGGTCGGCGCGGGCGTCGCGGCGGCGAAATAGGCCGGCAGCGCGAAGGTTTTCAGGCGGGCGCCGCTCTTGCGGTCGAACTGGTACACGTACGGGCCGTATTCGTCGGAGATGAACACGCTTTTGCCGTCGCGCGAGACCCTGGCGCCTTCCGGATCGAGCCGCGCGTTGGCCGGATCGGCCGAACCGCGCCCCGCCACGGCGTTGTCCGAACGGCCGGAGAAATAGTAACGCCCGGCGGCCGGGTCGTTACGGGCCGGCGCGCCAGCACTGGCGCCAAGCCCCGAACCGCTTCCGTACACCAGCGGAGTGCGGCTGGACAGCAGCGTGGTCGACACGAGCGCCGGCTTGAGCGTGAACGGCAAGGCGCCGTCCGGTTTGGCCTGCAGCGCGAGGCGGAAGGTGTGGAAACGCGGAATGAACGATGTTGTGTCGTCGAGGGCCGGATTCCACGGCACCGCGTTCGGACCGCGATCGGGCACGGCGAGGAAGGTCGAGCCGCCGGCGAAGGCGAGCGCCGAACCGAAACCGCCGAGCAGGTTGCCCTTCTGGCCGCTTTCCAGCGGGGATGACAGGCCGGACAGATCCGTCGCCGTGCCCGGCACGGTGGCGTGCGCGAGCAGGACGACTTCGGCGCGCAGCGGGGACACGGCCGCGAGCATCAGGAAGCACAGAACGGTAAACGGGCGTTTTGCCATGTTCGGGAATCTCCGCAATCGACAAAGGACAAGGAACCGGGATGACACGACAGCATGCGTCACGCGCGGGGGGCTCCGCCACTAGCCGAACAGCCATTCATGCATCAGGCGGCCCGGCATCAGGGTGAAGCCGCCGGCCAGGACGAACGCGCCGATGTACAGCCGGACCATGATGCGCCGGTGCAGCCGGATATCCCGGCGCCGCGCGGCGCGCCAGGCGACGGCCACGGCGACAAGCGTCACCGCGCTCAGGATATGGATGAACCCGAACGGCCCGGCTATCCGCGGACCGACCCGGGCCGGCATCGCCAGGGTAATCAGCGAGGTCGCGGCCATCAACGCCATGTAGGCGCGTCCGGCCAGGCGATGGCCGCCGGTGCCCTTTTTCAGGAACAGCAGGCCCGTGCCCAGCGCCATGGCCGGCAGAATGGTGGCGAGATGAACGTAGGCTAACTGCAGATAGGTCATGGCCGGCATCCTGTCGGACCGGCCCGGGGAGCGGGCCGGCTAGTCATTCAGCATAACACAGCCGACCCGGAAGAAAACTCAGAAACCGCTCTCGGCCTTGCGGCACAGCTCGATCAGGCGCCGCGTGGAACTGTCGTGCTCGGCGTGCGCGAGCTTGCCGGTCAGTTCCGCGTGGATGGTGCGCGCCAGCTGCTTGCCCAGCTCCACGCCCCACTGGTCGAAGCTGTTGATGTGCCAGATCACGCCCTGCACGAAAATCTTGTGCTCGTACAGCGCGATCAGCGAGCCCAGGTTGCGCGGATCCAGCCGCGACATCAGGAGCGTGTTGGTCGGCCGGTTGCCGCCGAACACCTTGTGCGGCACCAGCCTCTCCAGCGCCTCGCCGGACAGCCCCTGGGCGGCCAGTTCCTCGCGCACCTCGTCGGCCGTCTTGCCGCGCATGAAGGCCTCGGCCTGGGCCAGCACGTTGGCCATCAGGATTTCGTGATGGCCGGGCAGGCTCGAGCGCTTGCCCAGCGACGCGATCAGGTCGATCGGCGAGATGTGGGTGCCCTGATGCAACAACTGGAAGAAGGCGTGCTGGCCGTTGATGCCGGTCTCGCCCCAGATGATCGGCGCGGTCTCGAAATCGACCGGCGTGCCGTCCAGTGTCACCTGCTTGCCGTTGGACTCCATGTCCAGCTGCTGGATGAACGCCGGGAAGCGGTGCAGGTACTGGTCGTAAGGCGCGATCACGTGGCTGCCGCCGCCGAAGTAGTTGATATACCACACGCCGATCATCGCCAGGAGCACCGGCATGTTCGCCTCGAGCGGGGCGTTGCGGAAGTGCTGGTCCATGATGTGGGCGCCGTTGAGCAGCTCGGTGAAGTTTTCTTCGCCGAGGTAGAGCATGATCGGCAGGCCGATCGCCGACCACAGGCTGTAGCGTCCGCCGACCCAGTCCCAGAATTCGAACATGTTGGCCGGATCGATGCCGAATTCGGCCACCGCCTTCTTGTTGGTCGACACCGCCACGAAATGCTTGGCCACCGCCTTGGCGTCGTGGGCGCGGGCGACGAACCAGTCGCGCGCGGTCAGCGCGTTGGTCAGCGTCTCCTGGGTGGTGAAGGTTTTCGATTCCACCACGAACAGGGTGGTCTCCGGGTGGATTTTCTTGAGGGTTTCCTTCAGCTGCGAACCGTCGACGTTGGACACGAAATGCATGTTCATGCGCGGATGACCGAACGGACGCAGCGCCGAACAGACCATCAGCGGGCCGAGGTCGGAGCCGCCGATGCCGATGTTCACCACGTCGGTGATCGGCTGATGGGTGTAACCGAGCCACTCGCCGGAACGCACCGCGGTGGCGAAGCGCCCCATGCGCTCGAGCACCGCGTTGATCTTCGGCATCACGTCCTCGCCGTCCACCAGGATCGGCGAATTGGTGCGGTTGCGCAGCGCCACGTGCAGCACCGCGCGGTTTTCCGTGGTGTTGAGCTTCTCCCCCTTGAACATGGCGCGCACCTTGTCCGGCAAGCCGGCCTCGCGCGCCAGCTGCATCAGGCCGGCGACGGTCTCGTCGGTGATGCGGTTCTTGGAGTAATCGAGGAACAGGCCGCCCACCTCGAGGGAATAGCGTTCGGCGCGCCCCGGATCCGACGCGAACAGCTCGCGCATGTGCAGGTGCCGCGCTTCGGAAAAATGTTCCCACAGGGCATGCCAGGCGGGCAGTTGGGTGAGTGCGCTTTTCATGGGTTCTTGTCCTCCGCTTTGACGCCCAGCCTTTTGCCTTTCAGGCTGATCTTGGTTTTTTCCAGCGTGCCGATGACGCCCGGCCCCCGGCGCAGCGCGACGCCGACGGCCAGCACGTCGATCAGCACCAGGTGGACGATGCGGGAAATCATCGGGCTGTAGGTATCGTTGTCTTCCTTGGGATCGGCGCACAGCGCCACGGTGGCGCGCCGCGCCAGGGGCGAGCCGCCCGCGGTGATGGCCACCACCGTCGCGCCGTTGGCGAGCGCGGCGTCGACCGCTTCGAGCAGTTCGCGGCTGCGCCCCGAACTCGAGATCGCCAGCAGCACATCGCCCTCGCGCAACAGCGAGGCGGCCATCATCTGGATGTGCGAATCGGCGTAGGCCACCGTCGGAATGCCGAAGCGGAAGAACTTGTGCTGGGCGTCCGCGGCGATGATGCCGGAGTTGCCAAGCCCGTAAAACTCGATGCGGCGCGCCGCGGACAGGAGCGTGACGGCCTCCTCGATGGCGGCCGGGTTCACCTCGTTGCGGCTCTTGAGCAGCGCCGCCACGGTGTTGTCGAAGACTTTGGCGACGATTTCGGACGGCGGATCCTCGGCCCGGACGCTCGAGTGCACGTAGCGCACCCCGGTGACCAGGGAACCGGCCAGCTTGAGCTTGAAGTCCGGCAGGCCGGCGCAGCCGAGCGAGCGGCAAAAGCGGATCACGGTCGGCTGGCTGACGCCGGCGTTCCTGGCGATGTCGGCCACGGCGGCCTGCATCATGGTATAGGGTTGGGCCAGCACCAGTTCGGCGACGCGTCGTTCCGCCGCCGACAAGGTGTCCAGCTTGCTGCGCACCCTTTCAAGCATAGTGTCGATTCTCCAGATGGGCGCCGAGCGCGGCCGCGGCGCCGGTCAGCGCGGGATGGCGCCCGGTGATCACGAAAACGGGAATGGACGCGAGGTAGCCTGCGAACCGGCCGGCGTCCTCGAAGCGCGCCCGGAACGGCGAGGCGCCGATCACGCCCAGCAGGCGCGGCACGATGCCGCCGCCGACATACACGCCGCCTTGCGCGCCGAAGGTCAGCGCGAGATTCGCCGCGGCGGTGCCGAGCATGCCGAGAAACACCTCGAGGGTTTCGGCCGAGCGTTCGCAGCCGCCGTCCAGCGCGCGCCCGACGATGGCGGACGCCTCGAGCGCGTCGGCCGCGTGTTCGCCGGCACGCTCGCACAGGGCCCGGTGAATCACCGAGAGGCCGGATCCCGACAGCAGGCGCTCGACCGAGACGCGTCCGAAGCGTTCGCGCGCATGGCGCCAGACGGCGATCTCGCGCTCGTCGCACGGCGCGAAGGCCGCATGCCCGCCCTCCCCGGCGATCGGCGCATGGCCGCCCGCGTGGGGGATCAGCGCGGAGACGCCCAGCCCGGTGCCCGGGCCGATCAGCGCCACCGGCGCCCCGGGCACCGGCTCGCCGCCACCGACTTGCACGAGGCTGTCCCCGCCCAGATGGGGCAAGGCCAGCGCCAGCGCGGTGAAATCGTTGATCACCAGCAAGGTGGACAGGCCGAGCGCGCGTCGCGTCGCCTCGATGGAGAACGCCCAGTGGTGGTTGGTCATGGCCACCGCGTCGCCGAGCACCGCGGTGGCGATGCCGATCGCGGCATGCTCGACGCGCGGCATGTCCTCGCCCGCGAGATAGGCGCGCACGGCGGCCTCGAGCGAGGGATGGTCGGCGCAGGACAGCACCTGAACGCGATCCAGAACCCCGGGCGCGACCGAGAGGGCGAAACGCGCGTGGGTACCGCCGATGTCGGCGACCAGCCGCGCGCCGGCCGCGTCAGCTTTCCTCATGCCAGGCGACGCCGTCGCGCGACAGGAGCGCGCTGGAGGCCGCCGGCCCCCAGGTGCCCGCCGTGTAGAGTTTCGGCGGAATGCTGGAGTGCTGCCAGGACTCCATGATCGGCTCGACCCAGCGCCAGGCCTCGACCAGCTCGTCGCGGCGCATGAACAGCGCGAGCTTGCCGCGGATCACGTCCAGCAGCAGGCGCTCGTAGGCGTCGGCGCGGCGCAGCTTGAACATCTCGTGAAAATCCAGGTTCAGGTAGGCCGGCTGCAGGCGCATGGTGTCGCCCGGCTCCTTGGCGAGGAAATAGAGGCGGATGCTCTCTTCCGGCTGCAGGCGGATCACCAGCCGGTTGGCGGTATGGCAGCCGACCGGGCTCGGGAACAGCTTGAGCGGCACATCGCGGAAATTGATGACGATCTCCGCCAGGCGCTCCTGCATGCGCTTGCCGGTGCGCAGGAAGAACGGCACGCCGGCCCAGCGCCAGTTGTCGATCTCGGCCTTGAGCGCGACGAAGGTTTCCGTGCCGCTGCCCGGAGGAATGCCCGGTTCCTCGACGTAGCCGACCACCGGACGGCCGGCCACCGCGCCGGACTTGTACTGGCCGCGCACCGAGCGCGAGGCGACGTCCTGTTCGGTGAACGGACGCAGCGCCTTGAGCACCTTGAGTTTTTCGTCGCGGACCGAGTCGGACTCCATGTTGGACGGCGGCTCCATGGCGACGATGCACAACAATTGCAGCAGATGGTTCTGCACCATGTCGCGCAGCGCGCCGGTGCCGTCGTAAAAATCGCCGCGCCCTTCCACCCCGAGATCCTCGGCGATGGTGATCTGCACGTCATGAATCCACTCGCGGCGCCACAGCGGCTCGAACAGCGCGTTGGCGAAGCGGATCGCCATCAGGTTCTGCACCGACTCCTTGCCCAGGTAGTGATCGATACGGTAGAGCTGATCCTCGCGGAAGAAACGCGCGACATCGTCGTTGATGGCGTTGGAGGAATCCAGATCGGTGCCGAGCGGTTTTTCCAGGACGACGCGCACGCCTTCGCGGTTGAGCCCCACCGCAGCCAGCGATTCGCAGATGCCGGCGAACAGGTCCGGGGCGGTCGCGAGGTAGCACACCGTCACCCGCCCTTCCTCGCGCGGCAGCGCGTCGGCGAGGGCGCGGTAGTCGTCCGGCGCGGACGCGTCCACCTTCAGATAATCGATGCGCTCCTGGAACGACGCCCAGTGCGCCTCGTCGAAATTGGTCTTGATGTTCTGGCGCGCGTGGTCGGCGACATAGGCGAGGTAGGCCTCGCGCCCCATGTCGCGGCGCCCCAGCGCGAGGATCCGGCCCGACGGGGCGAGCAGGCCCGCGGCATGGGCCTGGTAAAGGGACGGCAGGAGCTTGCGCATGACAAGATCCCCTGTCCCGCCGAACAACACCATGTCGAAGGCCGGTGTCTGCCGTGCTCTGTTGTCCATCCGGTGCACCCCTGAATGAAATTGGGAGGATATAGATGTAATTATATTACCACCGTAACGGACTGTGTACATGATGAACGATTGACCCAGCGCAAAACATCACCGACCCCGGAATACCCGCAGCGCGGGCTTTTCCGGTCGGACCCGGCGGCATCCGCCGGACACGGCATCCGTAGCGCCCCCGAACGTAGTAAAACTACCTGACGCGCGGATCACCCGGGCAGATGCGAGCCGATCCACCAGACATGACCTTCCGGATCCCTCACGCTGGCCGTGCGGTCGCCATAATGCCGATCCTGGGGAGCGGCGAGCGACACCGCCCGCGCTTCGAGCGCCCGGGCGTGGCAGGCGTCCACGTCGGGGACGTAGACATGCGTCGAGCAGACCTCGCCGCCGGCGCCGTCCGGGCGCGCGCCCATCATGATCACCGAATCGCCGACTCGTGCCTCCGCATGAAAAACCATGCCGTCCGGCGCGGTACGCCGGCACGACACGGTGGCGCGGAACACGGTTTCGAGGAACCCGAGCATGCCCTCCAGGTCGCGAACGATCAGGTAGGGCGACACCGGGGGGTGGCCATCGGGTTTGTATCGCGCGCTTTTTTCGGCTTTGTCCGGCCACGACTCGTGGCGCGATGCCGCCCACTCGCGCCGCAGAAGCCCGTAGATCACCGAGTCGGCCAGCGTGTCGCCGACGGCCCAGTGTTCGCGCAACACGCCTTCGCGGACAAAGCCAAGACGCTCAAGCAACGCGATCGAGGCGGCGTTGCCCGGATCGACGCCCGCTTCGGAGCGATTAAGGCCAAGTTCGCCGAAGCCGTAATCGAGCATGGCCGACGCGGCTTCGCGCATCAGCCCTTTGCCCCAGGCGTCGAACGCGAGGCCGTAGCCGAGACTCGCGCGCCGGGATGACCAGGAGAAGTCGAACAATGTGCAGTAGCCTAGCAGGCGCTCCGTCGTCTTCTCGATCAGCGCGAGGCGCAGGTGGTCGCCATCGCGCATGGCGACGGCATCCTTGTCCAGGAGCTCGTGCGCGCGGTCGATCGACGCCCACGCCGGGGTGCTCCAGTAGCGCATCACGCGCGGATCGGAAAAAATCGCGAACAGCGCCTCCGCGTCCTGTCGGCCAAGCGGGCGCAGCGCGAGGCGCGGGGTGGCCAGTTCGGTATCGCAAAAGGACGGCATGGGACTCCCTCGCATGTCCGGGACAGCCCGGAGAAAACCCAACCAATCGGCATAGTACGTTGGCCGCGCGCAAACCGCCACCGTGGCGGCCGACTGTGAGACACTAGCGGCTTCGGGGACGGCACGGCCGTCCGCCGCGTTAACCCACCCGATAAACAAGGAAAGCGCATGAACCACACCGTCTCCCGTCTGGCCCTGATCGCCGCGCTGGGCGCGATCGCCGCCGCACCCGCCATCGCCGCGCCGGCCCAGGCCAAAACCCAGAGCGCCGGACTGATCGTCAAGGACATCAAGAAAGGCGCGGGCAAGGTCGCCGTCGCCGGCAAGGATGTCGTGGTGCACTACACCGGCTGGCTCTACAACGCCGCGAAACCCGACCACAAGGGCGACAAGTTCGACAGCTCGGTGGACCGCGGCGAGCCCTTCGTCTTCCCGCTGGGCGCCGGACGCGTGATCAAGGGCTGGGATCAGGGTGTGGCCGGCATGAAGGTCGGCGGCAAGCGCACCCTGACCATCCCCGCGAGCCTCGCCTACGGCGAGCGCGGCGCGGGCGGCGTGATTCCGCCGAACGCCACCCTGGTGTTCGATGTGGAACTCATCGACGTGAAATAAGGCACGGAAGGGGACGGGGACGCCCCCTCCCCTTCACAGCAGCGTGCGGTAGCCGTTGGCGATGACCGTCACCGCGAAATAGGCGAACAGCAGCGCCGACACGACATTGCAGTAGAAGGTCAGGCGGTGGCCGATCACGTGGCGTCCCTTGCCGGCGAGGATCGCGAGGAAGGACGACCAAGCCACCCCGCCCGTGAAAAACCCGGCGAGGAACACACTGTTCATCGCCGCGCTGCCGTCCGTCGACTGGGCGATCACCGTGCCGCCCACCGCGGCGAACCACAGGATCGAGGTCGGCGAACCGAGCGCCAGCGCGAGTCCGCGCAGGAATTCGACCCGGGAACTCGCGGCGCCGTTTACGGCGGCCGTGTCAAAATCGGCGGGCAGCGCGGACTTGCCGGCCTCGCGCCAGGCGGCCAGGGCCATTTTCCAGGTCAGCCAGAGCAGGATCGCGCCGCCGCCGATCCACAGGATCCAGCGCACGGGGCTATAGGAGAGAAACAGGGCAAGGCCGAAGAGGGACAGCACGGCATAGACGATATCGCCGACGCAGGAACCGAGTCCCATGAACAGCGCGGGACGGACACCGGCGCGGATCGCGGTGTTGATCAGGGCGGTGTTCACCACCCCGATATCGAGGCATAGCGATACCGCCAGCAAGAACCCCTTCAGATAGACATCGGACATCTCTGGACCACCGTTGAAGCAAGGCGATCCATTTTACAGCACTTCGGCCAGAACGAGTTCCGCCTCCTGTTCGAGCAGGCGCCCCAGCCGCACCGGCTGGCGGCTGTCCCACTCCACCAGTTCCACCTCGCGGCCCTCGCGGTAGCACTGGCGCGGCAGCAGCACGCCCATGCCGCGGAAGTGCTCGGTGCGCGAATGCACCAGCAACGCGATCACACCGCCATCGCGCGCCACAGCCGGCGACAGCCCGGATGTCCAGTCCTCGCCACCCAGCGGTTTGAGCACCACCGGCACCGGACGCGCCATGCGCTCGATGCCGACCTCCAGACGGTAGAGGGCCTCGCGGCGGATGCGCCGCACCATGCCGATGTGCCATGGCTCCGAGGTGCCGGTGCGGTAGGCGAGCAGCCGCCCCAGCCGCACCCAGTTGTTGCCCGGACCGGTCAGCAGCACGCCGACACCCGAATCGCTGCGGTTCATGCCGTCCCAGCCGAGCACCGTATCGGTCTCGCCCGGGTGCTCTTCGGTATTGCTGAGCAATTGGTGAATCGACGCCAGACGCGAGATCACGTCGACACGGCCGCTGAGCGGCACGCGCTCGGCCCGGCGGTAAAAACGCCGCACCGACGACCACTCGCGCCCAAGCAGCCGCATGAAGCCCGGGGTCATCACGCCTTGCGGCGCGATATCGGCCAGCGCCGGCAGGCGCATGCCCGCTTCCATCGCATCGCGCCACAGCGCGAGCTGGTCCATGACCACCGAACTGTGCCAGAAGCGCGCACCGTCTGACGGCCCCTCGTCGTCCAGCGGCCGCATCGGCGGCGCGTCGCGGTGCAGGTAGACCACGAAACCGCCGCGCTGCGGCTCATGCGTCAATTCGGGCATCGCCGGCATGCGCTGCACGAGCTGGCGCGCCACGGTCAGTTGCCGGGTGGAGAGATTGCCGCCGGAAACCAGCGACATGAGCTGCAATTGCAGGTAACGGAAATGGAGCGTCGCGCCGCCGTCGGCGGGCACCGCCTGCGTCTGCCCGGCGCCCTCGGCGAGCCGGTAGGCGCGGTGCGCGCAAGCCCAGAAGCCGGAGGGAGTGCGCTGATGCCGGTAATAGCACCACAAGGCCTGGTCGTTCAGGCTGTCGAGCAGCAGCGCCAGCGCGTCCGGCCGCGCCAGCAGCGGATCGGGCAAGGCGTCCAGCGCCGAAACCAGGGTACGCTGATACTCTTGCAAACGGGTGCGCAGCTCGGGGTCGTCGGCGCTGAGTGTCAATTCGCCGGCGAGGTATTGCCGGCACATCGATTGATAGGAGGTCTTGCAGGCATCGGCCAGCGCGAGGATCGCGTCGCGCGCGCCGGTGTCGCGGCGGCGTCCCTTGCGCAGCCAGGCGGACAACGCGTCCGATACGCGGGCCGGCCACTGGGCCGGATCGGAGCGCTCCACATCGAGCCAGACGAGGGCGGCCTCGCCGGACAGCAGCGGATCGGGCTCCGAACGCGCGGCGCGCAACAGGAAATCCAGCATCGACGCTCTCCCCGGGCGGTTCAGAGCGCCAGCAGACTGACGACGCGGTAACGGCTGATGCCGATCAGCGCGGGCACCGCCTGGGCCAGCGCGGAGAAATTCCCCGGCTGATTCAGCGCCGCGGCGAAATCGCCGACAAAGCTTTGCGCCCAGACATCCTCGTTGGCGCGCGCCAACTGCGCGATGGCCGCATCGGTTTGCAGCATGGCCCGCCTGAGCGACTGGCGCACCTGAGTGATCTTGTCGAGCGCCTCGATCACGTCCCGCAGGCTACGGCGGATCGCGGCATGGTCGGCGACGTCCCAGCGCTCGGGCTGCAGCGCCGGGCGCTCGGTGTCGAGGCGCACCCGGTTGGGCTGACCCGCCGGAAAAATATTGCCGCCGCCGCGCAGCGACAGCCGGTCCTTGATGACGTTCCAGTCGTTTTCCGCGACTTCGAAGGCCAGCCGGCCCTCGTCGTCCTGCAAAGCGCGGATACCGGCGCGCGCCAGCGCCTGATTGAAGCGGGCCAGCACCTCGCGCTCGTCGGCGCCGGGCGGAATCGTCACCGGCAGCGCCGGCGAGCCGGACTGGCCGGTGAAAAAGGTCAGCGTCTCGCCCTTGCCGGACACCAGGGCGGCCATGTCCAGGCCGCGGATGCGGAAGCGCTGCCGCGCGCCCCCTTCAGTCGCCAGGCGCAGCTGGTCATCGATGGTGCCGGCCGAGCGGGTCGTCCGCTCCTTCCACTCTTCGGCGACGGCCGACAGGCTTTCGGAGAGGTTTTCCGGGTTGACGCGCCGCTGCGTCAATTCCTGGCTGAGGTTCGCCTTGAGCTCCTCCAGATGGCGCGCGAGCGTTTCGACGTAGGCGTCGGCCTGCTGGTAGCCGGTCAGCCGCTCGTTGAGCGCGGCACTGTAACGGTACGTGCCCGGATGAGTGATGACGCGCTCAACGGCGCGCACCGGACGGCTTTGCGCGTCGCCGGTCGCGACCGGCCGCGCCGAGGACGCCGCCGGTATCGCCTCATCGCCGCCGCTGGGGCGCAGGGCATCCTGGGAAGAAATTCTCATGGCCGGCCTCCGTTCAGATCGCGTCGAACAGGGACAGGCTGCTCACCTTGCCATAGGCCTTGGTGGTGGCCTGCAATGCCAGAATGTAGGCGTTCATCGCGATATTCGCCTCGGAGTAATCCATCGCTCCGAGCTCGGTGATGATCTGCTTGTTGGCGACGCTGACGCTGCCGTGGTTGTTGGCCAGCGTCGCCAGGGTGTTCTGGGCGCTGCCCAGGCCGGCGATTTTCTGGCTCAGGCTGCGCTGCGCCTCGTCGATCCCGTCCAGCGCGCCGCTGATGACCGTGCGGGTGCCCGGGTCGTTGATGTTGACCCCGGTTTTCTGCATTTCCGACACCGCCAGATCAAGGCGGTTGAGCAGCGTGCCCATCTCGTCGACGCAGACATTCGAGGACTGGGTCACGCCGTTGCCGACCACCACCCATTGCCGATCGGTGTTGCCGGCGTAGCTGTAGCGCGAACCGAGCGGCGCGGCCGGGTCATACTTGATCGGCGCGGTTTTGGTGACGGTGCCCGAGTACAGGTAGTTGCCGCCGTCGTCGCGGGCGTTGCACTCGGCCATCAGCGAATCCCGCACCGTGACCAGCTTGCCGGCCATGGCGTTCATGTCCTCGGACGAATTGCCGCCGTCCTTGGCCCACACCATCAGGTCGCGGATATCCAGCAAGTCGTTGGTCATGCTGGTCAGCGCGGTTTCGTTCTGCGACAGCTTGGCGCGCAGCGCGGTGATGTTGGACTGGTACTGGGCGATCGCGGCTTCTTCGCGCGACATGCGCAGCAGGCGCACGCTGCCGATCGGATCCTCGGACGGCGCGAGGATGCGCTGCCCGGAGGACATCTGCTGCATCAGGTCGCTGACCTTGCCCTGGTTGTTTTGCAGCGCCATGTGCATCAGCGCGTTGAATTGGGAACTGGCGACTCGCATGGGTTTTCTCTCCGTCAGTTCATCATGGACAAGGTGCTTTCGAACAACTGTCCGGCGACCGACACCACCTTCATGTTCGACAAGTACATTTGCTGGTATTGCACGAGATTGATCGCTTCTTCGTCGCGATTCACCCCGCTGGTGGTTTTCCAGTCGGACTCCGACTGGGCGCGCACCGTGGTCGAGGTGGCGAGCGACGATTTGTTCTGGCTGCTTTGCAGGCCGACGCGGCCGATCAGCTGCGCGTAGGCGTCCGCCACCGAGGTCATGCCCAGCGCCGCCACCGGCTGCTCCTTCAGCCCCACCAGCTCGAGGAGCTTGCCGCTGTCGGCGGGCTTGGACGCGTCCGAAGAAAACCCCAGCTGGCGGAAGGTGATCGACGGATTGGCCGTCAGCATACCCTTGGGGTTGGACGGATCGTAGACGAACAGCGGTTTGCCCGGATTGCCGTCCAGATCGTAGCCGCCGCCCAGCGTGGCGTTGACGCGCGACGCAAGGTCGCTCGCCATGGTCTGGATGGTCGAGAGGGTCGGCAGCAGCACGTCGTTTTCGTAAATCGACAGACCGCCCAGCTGACCGCCGATCTGCTTGCTGTCGAGCTTGAACGTCTCGTTGGCGAATTCGACGGTCAGCGCTTGCGAACCGTCCACCTGCGAGGCCACCGTCAGGGTGCTCGACGTGGTGTTCAGCACCAGGGGCTGGCCGTTTTTCAGGGTGATATTGACCGTGGCGCCGATATCGCCGATCACCTGGATGTCCACCAGCGAAGCGAGCTGGTCGACCTTGCGGTCGCGCTCGTCGAGCAGTCCGGAAGGACTGCCGCCGCGCGCGGCGGCCAGGGCGATCTGCTTGTTCAGTTCGGCGATGTTGCCGGTCAGGGTATTGACCTGGGCGACCGAGACGCGGCGCTGCTCCTGCACGGTGTTGCGCTGCTGCCCCATCACCCGGGCCTGGTAATTGAAACGCTGGCCGAGCGCCTGGGCCTGGTCGATGACCTGCTGGCGCAAGGGCTGCGAGGTGACCTCGGTGGTCACCGCGTTGACCGCCTTGAAGAAATTGTCGATGCCGCCGGCGAGGCTGCTGCCCTCGTCGCCCATGACCTTTTCCAGCTGAGTCATGTAAGGCTGCTGCGAGTCGAACCCGCCCTTGAGGGTCGAGGACTGCCACAGCTGCAGGGTCTTGTAGGTGTCCGTCATGCGGCGGATCGAGGTCACTTCGACGCCGCTGCCGGCATTGAGCCCGGCGGCCGCCATCGGCGACACGGCGTTGAGCACCACCGACTGCCGCGAATACCCTTCGGTCAGCTGGTTGGAGATGTTCTGGCTGGTGGCCGACAGGCCCGCCTGGGCGGCGACCGCGCCGCTTAGCGCGTTACTGATGATGGACATGGTCAGGATCCGGAGTGCTCTTGCGTATTGGATGCGACCGCCGGCCCGTCGGCATTAACGTGAATATTACCATCGGCAGGCGGTCTCAACTGGTGGACGATCGCGTTGGCGATGCCGAAGGCATGCTGGCGCGACAGCACTTCGGACAACTGCTGGTCGGCCCAGTCGAGCATTTCCTCGCCGGTCTGGCCGTGGAACAGGCTGTCCGACCCATTGAGCGTCTGGTTGCTCTTGCGCATTTCGCGCAGGAGCTGCTGGATGAACATGGCCTCGAAGTCCTCCGAGGCGCGCTTGAGTTTCGTGTCGGTGTCGGACGCCGGCGCGACGGCTCCGGGCAAATCGCGCTCGGCCGTCGGCGCGCCCTCATTGCGCGCGGTGCTGCGGGACAACTCCATAGCCACTCCCCGTGTCAGATGACGACCAGTTCGCCGTCGATCGCCCCCGCCTGGTCCAGCGCCTGCAGGATGGCCATGATGTCGTCGGGCGTCGCGCCGACCCGGTTGAGGGTGTTGATGATGGTCTGCAGGCTGGCGCCGGCGGGCCAGTTGAAGGTGCGCGCCCCGCTCTGGTCGACGTTGACCTGCGATTGCGGCACCACCGCGGTGCGCCCGCCCGACAGAGGGCCCGGCTGGCTCACCGCCGGCGTTTCGGTGATCGTCACCTTGAGCGCGCCGTGCGACACGGCGGCCGCGCGCACGGTCACGCCGCTGCTGATCACCACGGTGCCGGTGCGCGAATTGAAAATCACCTTGGGCATGTCGGCGCCGACCGCGACGTTGAGATTCTCCAGCTCGGCGACGAAGGCCACGCGCGCGGTCGGATCGGCCGGCGCGCGCACCTCGATGGAGGTGGCGTCGCCGGTCGAGGCGATGCGGCCGAAGCGGCGGTTGATCGTCTTGACGATATTGGTGGCGGTCTGAAAGTTCGGACGGCGCAGGCTCAGGCGCACGGTGGGCCGCGAGCTGAAGTCCGTCTCGATTTCCTGTTCGATCGTCGCGCCGTTGGGAATGCGGCCCGCGGTCGGGGTGTTCACCGTGACGCTAGAACCGCTGTTGCCCTGGGCGGACACGCCGCCGACCACCACGCTGCCTTGCGCCAGCGCATAGGTTTCGCCATCGGCGGCCTTCAATTGGGTGAGCAGCAGCACGCCGCCGCGCAGGCTCTTGGCGTCGCCCAGCGACGACACCGTCACGTCGATGGTCTGGCCCTTGCGGTAGCCGGGCGGCAGCGCGGCGCTGACCATCACCGTCGCGGTGTTCTTCACCTTGACGTCGGTTTTCTCCGGCATTTTCACGCCGAACTGCTTGAGCATATTTTCCACCGACTGTCCGGCGAACTTCACCTGCGACTTGTCGCCCGAGCCGTTGAGGCCGACCACGAGGCCGTAGCCGACCAGCTGGTTTTCGCGGATGCCCTCGACGCTCACCATGGTGCGCAATGGCTGCGCCGCGGCCGGCGGCAGGGAAAACGGCAAGACAAGCGCGGCGGCGAGCACGGCACGGTAGAGCATCGGAAGCATCCTCAGAACGGCATCCAGGGGCTGTTGAACAAACGGGTCAGCCAGCCGGCGGAGTTGGCGTCGGCAAGCGAACCCTTGCCGGTATAGGAAATGGTGGCGTTGGCGATGCGCTGCGAGGAGATGCGGTTGTCGGTGCCGATGTCTTCTTCGCGCACATATCCGGACAGGGTGATGAATTCATCATCCTGATTGAGATTGAGTTTTTTCTGGCCCTTGATCATCAACAGGCCGTTGGGCAGCACCTTGTGCACCACCACGGTGATCGAGCCGGACAGCGCGTTCTGCTGGGTGCTCGACGAATTGCCGGCGAAATTGCGCTTGGCGTCCACCCCCATCTCGGTGGCCATGGCCGCGCCGCCGAGGATCACCGCCGGCTTGGCGGTAATGCCGGAGTTCTTGTCGAAACGGGTGTTGGCCTGCTTGGTCGCCTGGGTGCTTTCCTGCAATACCACGGTCAGCACGTCGCCAGCGCGCGTCGCGCGCCGGTCGGCCACAAGGTTCAGCCCCTGCGAGGGGCGGAACACGCCGCCGCCCGTGCCGCGCAGCTTGCCCGACTCGATATCCGGCAGGGCATTGTCGACAGCGGGAGGCATGGGCGGTACCACCGAGCACCCCGCGAGCAGCACAAGACCGAGAGCGGCGAGACGTTTCATCAGCGCACGGCCTGCGACAGGTACTGCATCATGTTGTCGGACGCGGTCAATACCTTGGCGTTCATTTCATAGGTGCGCTGGGCGGAGATCATGTCGACCATTTCCTCCACCACCTGCACGTTGGAACCTTCCAGCGCGCCCTGCTTGACCTTGCCCAGCGCGTCCTCGCCCGGCACGCCGACCGTGGCCGGACCGCTCGCGTCGGTTTCCTTGTACAGGTTGTCGCCCAGCGCCATCAGGCCGGTCGGATTGACGAAATTGGCGAGCGTCAGCTGGCCGAGTTCGGTTTGCGAGCCCTGCCCGGCGACCGTCGCCGAGACCGTGCCGTTTTCGGAGATGCTGATCTTGGTGGCATTGGCCGGGACGGTGATTTCCGGCACCAGCGGCAGGCCCTGGGCATTCACCAGCCGCCCTTCGGCATTGATCTCCAGCTGGCCGGCGCGCGTGTAGCCGGTCTCGCCGTCGCTCATCTGCACCTGCAGGAAACCGTTGCCGATGATGGCGACGTCCAGTGTCTGGCCGGTGGTCATGATATTGCCGCCGGTGAAGATCTTCTGCGTGCCCAGCAGGCGGGTACCGTTGCCCAGCTGCACGCCGATCGGCGCGAGGTTGTTGTCGTCGAGCTTGGCGCCCGGCTGGCGTTCGACCTGGTAGAAAAGGTCCTCGAACACCATGCGGTCGCGCTTGAAGCCCACGGTGTTGGCGTTGGCCAGGTTGTTGGCGATCGCCGTCAGTTTGGCATCCTGGGCCTGGATGCCGGTCTTGCTGATCCACATTGCCGGATTCATGGGCGTCTTCTTTCGTTCTCAGTGTTCGGTCACGCGCGCATCAGGCGGTTGCCGGCATCGGCCAGGTCATCCGCCGAACGCAGGAGTTTCATCTGCATTTCGAAACTGCGGTTGAGCGACATGGTCGCGACCATCTCCTCCACCGCGGACACATTGCTCGCCTCCAGGTGACCGGAGGCCACTTCGAGGTCATCGCCCGCGTCGGCGTTGCGACCATCGCGCCGCACCAGGAGACCAGCCTCGTTCTTGGTCGCCTCGCCGGCCGGCAGCGTCACCGTCTTGAGGCGATCCACGTCCTGCAGCTCGGTTTCGCCGGCCGGCAGGATCGCGATGGTGCCGTTCGCGGAGATTTCCACCTTGGCGAACGGCGGCAGGGTGATCGCGCCGCCGGCGCCCAGCACCGGGTGCCCGTTGAGCAGCAGCGCGCCGTCGCGGTCGACGACCAGGCTGCCCGCGCGGGTGTAGGCTTCCTTGCCGGCGATTTCCACCGCGAAGTAGCCGTCGCCCTTGATGGCGACATCCAGCTCGCGGCCGGTGGCGGTCAGCGTGCCGGCTCGCCCGTCCACGGCATTGGCCTGCAGCGAGGGCATGTGGCGCGAATCATAGCCGTAGCCCTTCACCGCCTGGCTGTCGGCCATTTCGATGTCGGCGCGAAAACCGCGCGTCTCGACGTTGGCGATATTGTTCGCATGCACCTGCTGGGCATGCAGGGCGCGGTTCGCGCCGCTCATCGCGGTGTAGATCAGTGCATCCATCGAGCCTTATCCTCAGATCGCCTGCATCAGAGCCTGCATCATCTGGTTTTCCGTGGAGATCACCTTGGTGTTGGCCTGATAAGTGCGCTGCGACGCCATCAGGTTGACCAGTTCCGAGGTCATGTCCACGTTCGACTGTTCCAGCGAGCCGGCGACAATCTTGCCGGCGAGTCCCGTGCCCGGGCGGTTGAGCACCGCGGCGCCGGAGGCCGGGCTTTCGAGCCAGCTGGTATTGTTGGTTTGCACCAGGCCGTTCTCGTTGATGAAGGAGGCCAGGGCCAGCGTGCCGCACGGCTGTTTCTGACCGTTGCTGTAGGTGGCGCTGATCTCGCCGTTGTCCTCGATCTTCACCCCGGTCATCAGGCCGGAGGCGTAGCCGTTGGCGCTGTTGACCGCCGTGGACGGCTCGCCGGCGAAGCTGGTGGTGCCGGCATAATTGAAATTCAGGCTCAGCGCGGCGGCGCCCGGAGGCGTGCCGCAGTTGATCGTCGCGCCCGGCGCGGAGGTCATCTTGCCGAAGGTGTCGAAGGTCAGCGTGGTGGTGGTCGGCAGCGTCGCGCCGTCGAACACGTAGTTCACCGTCACCGCGTTGGCGGCGGATTTCACGAAATACTGGGTCAGGTTATGCACATTGCCCAGCGAATCGAACACGGTGGTGACCATCGACGAGTTGTAGGAGGTCTGGTCGTTCTTGTTGAAGGTCGCGGTGGCCGGCGCGGTCCAGCCGGCCGACATGTTGGCGACGTAGTTCACCGTATCGGACGCCTTGGCGGCGATCTGGCCTTGCGGCACCTTCAGGTCGCCGAACGCGCCAAGCGCCGCGGCGCCGGCCGCGCCCGCCGTGGAGGGGCCATAGCCCTGCACGCGGCGGCCGAGGCTGTCGATCACGTTGCCGTCCTTGTCCGTCCCGAAAATCCCCACCCGGGTGTAGGCGGTGTTGCCGCTGGAATCCTTGGTGATGAAAAAGCCCTGGCCTTCGATGGCCACATCCATCGGACGCCCGGTGGAGGTCACGCCGCCGCCCCGGCTGATGCTCTGGGTGGTGGAGGACGCCTGCGAACCGGTCGGCTGCGCGCCGGCATACGTCGACGCGAAGTTGGTGCGGCTGGACTTGAAGCCGTAGGTGCCGCTGTTGGCGATGTTGTTGCTGATGCCGGTCAGCTGGCTGTTGACGGCGTTGATGCCGGACAAGGCGATTTCAAAACTCATGGCAGGCTCTTTCTCGTCGATTCACGGGTTCAGGCTGTCGCCCCGGACTTGCGGTTGAATTGGGAAATGCTGGCGAAGCCCACTTCGCCGACATTCGAGACTTTGACCAGCGGGCCGCCGCCGGACAGCGGCACGCGCACCGATTCGATGACGCCGGCGACTTCGACGGAGGGTTTTTCCTTGGTGTCGGTCACCGTTTCGATCTTGTAGCGCCCCGGCGCGAGACCGAGCTTCGCCGGATCGACGGTGATGTCGAACGCGCCGGCGGCGTGACGGCCCAGCGAAACCGGGTGCGCCTGGCCGTCTTCGCCGATCAGGTTGAGCGTGACATCGCCCGCGGCGCTGGACAGATTGACGCGCGCCTGTACCGGGGTCTTGCCCATCTCCAGGGACTTGGCCTCGACCATCACCGGCGAGCCGACCTGACGGCCCAATTCGAGCGTCTGGAGGTTTTCCAGGAGAACGGCGTTGTTCTTGGCGATGGCGGACTGCTGCTGGGTCGCCTGCATCTGGCTCATCTGGGTCAGCTGGTTGACGAACTGCGACGCGTCGGTCGGCTCCAGCGGGTTCTGGTTCTTGATTTGCGCGACAAGCAGCGTCATGAACATATTGCTGGTCGTATCCGCGCCATTCGCGGCCGGGGCGGCGGGCAGGCCGCCCGAGCGGGTATTCGCGCCGGTCTGGCCGCCTTGCGCGGCGTTGACGTTACTCATGAACTTTCTCCCATCTTGAGCAGCTCCTGCTGCATGGTCTTGACGCGCGACAGCACTTCGAGATTGGTCTGGAAAGCGCGGGTGGCGGACATCATGTCGGTCATTTCCTCCACCTCGTTGACATTCGGGTAGTACACCATGCCCTCTTTGTCGGCGAGAGGATTGCCCGGCTCGTAGGCCTTGCGCACCGGATCGCGGCTCTTGACCACGTCGAGCACCTGGACAGCGGCGTTGCCGCTGTCCTGCATCACCGCGGCGAATACGGGTTTGCGGGCGCGATAGGCGCCCTCCTCGCTGCCGGCGACCGTGCCGGCGTTGGCCAGATTGCTGGCCACGGTATTGAGCCGGACGGTCTGGGCGGTCATCGCCGACCCGGCAATCTGGGAAATGCCCTTGAATGACATGGGAGTTATCCGGAAATGGCTTTGGCAAGACCTCTGAGCTTCATGTTCACGAAGGTCAGGCTCATCTGGAAGTCGGAGGCGTTCTGGGAAAAGGCGGCCTGTTCGACACCGATCTCGACGGTATTGCCGTCGCGCGACGGCGCATGCGGGACGCGGTACATCGTCTCTTCGCTGTCGAACATCAGACCGCCCGCGGCGTCGCCCTCGGCGGTCGCGCCGGCGAGCCGGCTTCTGAAGTCCATGTCGCGGGCCTTGTAGCCCGGAGTCGTTTCGTTGGCGATATTGGCCGCCAGAATTTCGGTGCGCTCGGCGCGCAGGCGCAGCGCTTCGGGGTGAACCCCCAGCGCCTTGTCGAAGCTGATGCCCATAAAGTTGCCTTCAAACCCGCCGTTGAGTATGATCGTTTGCACGCGAAGGCACTGCCGGCGCGGTCCCGTTTCTCCCCGAAACCCAGTCCAGTCACCGGCAATCCCACTTGACGGTGCTATCCTAATCAGCGCTCCCGCGAGCGTATACGCAACAATTACCAAACCCCATTTGGTGGTAATAATCACAGCCATGCTTCGTTTTTCGAGAGTTTTCGTCCTCGCCGCCCTCGCCCTGCCGTGCGTTTCGGCCAAGGCGGCCCCGACCCGCGACCCGGTCGACGCCGTGCGCGAGGCCATCGTCCGCCAGATCCAGCAGGAGGCGCGTTCACGCGGCTGGCAGCTCGTCAAGGTCGATGTCTCGCCCCTTGCCGACTCGCGCTTTGTCTGCAAGACGACGCCCATCGTCACCGCCGTGCCCGGCGACAATCTGCTGCGGCGCAGCGCCGACCTCGAATGCCGCGACGGATCGGGCGCTCGCGCGACCATCTGGGCGAAAGTCGCCGTCACCGCGCGCGCGGTGTCGCTCGCGGCCGATGTGCCGCCCGGCACCCCGCTCACCCCCGCCGATCTGGGCGGCGCCGACCAGGCGATCGCCACACTGGCGACCGACTATGTGATGAAACCGGAAGACGCGGTGGGATTCGCGAGCCGGCGCAGGCTCGCCAACGGACAGGTGCTGACGCGGCGACTGCTCGACCGCCCCTTCAAGGTCACGCGCGGCAGCACGGTGACGGTGGTGGTGCGCGACGCGGGCATTGAAATCGAAACCGAGGCGAACGCCATGGACAACGGCCGCGAAGGCGACACGATCCGCATCGCCAACCCGAAAAGCCGCAAGATCCTGCGCGCCCGGGTCAACGCCGACGGCACGGTGACGCCGGGCGTGTCGGAAGCGAAGCCCGGCTGAGCGCGGAGGCGACAAAGGAACAAGGCGCGGCGCGGTAGAGTCCTCAATAAGGTGCGTCGTGGCGAATATCGCTACGTGCTCCCGACGAGCTTCGTGTACGACGAGGTTGGCAACGTTGAGCTCGATCTGGACGCGCAGGTCCGGGAGATCTTCACCCACTACTTCGAGACATTCTCGCGGGTCAGATCGGCGCACCAAACCGTCCTAGCCTTTAAGAATGAGGGGATTTTGTTTCCATCCCGCGTGCGCAACGAGAAACGGACCACATCCCAGCCGCTCACCGCGTCGACGGCGCTACGCGCGCAGAACAACCCGCGCTACGCAGGCGTCCACGGTCGGCGGCACTATCGGCGTACTGTCGACGGGAAGACCGTGCAACGAAAACGCGAGCGTGATGACTGGCTTACTTGCATCTCGGACGCCCATGCGAGCTACTTCAGCAGGTAACAGTTTCAGCGTAAGCCCCTCGAGCAGTACCGTCTTGTCAGGGGCCCCTGTGTGAGGTGGCATGTCCGGCTTTGCCGGTTTTTTTCGGCACGAGATTCCAAGCCAGCAGTTCGCTGACACAGTTGACCAGGTAGCCCGCGAGCTGGTTTGCGCCGAATGCGTGCCATCCGCAGCGCATCCATTACCCATTCCCGCGTCATCCGACTGTCCATCGCCCAACCGACGATGGCGCGTGTGTACAGGTCTGAACCGCCCAGGTTTCGCGGAGGCTCCCTCACTTGAGAGAATGGAGCTATGAGCAAATCCACCAAGTTTTCCCCGGAGGTCCGCGAGCGCGCTGTGCGCATGGTCTTTGACGCTAAGGATCAGTACGAGTCGCAGTGGGCCGCGTTCGTTTCCATCGCCTCCAAGATCGGCTGCACCGCTGAAACACTGCGCCGCTGGATTCGCCAGCAAGAGCGCAATACCGGCCAGAACGATGGCCCGGCAGGCACCGAAGCCGCCCGCGTCAAAGAACTCGAGCGCGAAGTGCGCGAACTGAAGAAGGCCAACGAAATCCTTCGGCTAGCCAGCGCATTTTTCGCGCAGGCGGAGCTCGACCGCCGCTTCAAGTCGTGAGGGCCTTCATTGACACGCACCGCGACACGCTTGGGGTCGAGCCGATCTGCCGGGTCTTGCAGGTTGCCCCGTCGGCCTATCGCCGCTATGTCGCCCGGCAGCGAGACCCTGCCTTGCGCAGCCCTCGGGCCCAGCGCGACGACAGATTAATCGTCGAGATTGAGCGTGTCAGGCAGGTCAACCAGCAGGGGTATGGCGCCGACAAGGTTTGGCGTCAGCTTCGGCGCGAACACATCGCAGCGGCGCGCGGCACCGTCGAGCGGTTGATGCGGCAGCTCGGCTTGCGTGGCGTCAGCCGCGGCAAGGCGGTTCGCACCACTCGCCCCGATCCGGCGGCAGCGTGCCCGCTCGACCGGGTCAACCGGCAGTTTATCGCGGAACGACCAAACCAGCTATGGGTCTCGGACTTCACCTATGTGTCGACCTGGCAGGGTTTCGTCTACGTCGCTTTCGTTGTTGACGTCTTCGCCCGCTTTATCGTTGGCTGGCGCGTCAGTCGCAGCATGCACACCGAGTTTGTGCTCGACGCGCTGGAGCAGGCGCTGTGGGCGAGGCAGCCGAGTCGCGACGCTTTGATCCATCATAGCGATCGCGGCTCGCAATACGTCTCGATCCGCTACAGCGAACGGCTGGCCGAGGCGGGCATCGAGCCCTCAGTCGGTAGCACGGGCGATAGCTACGACAACGCGCTGGCGGAGACGATCAATGGCTTGTACAAGGCGGAAGTCATTCACCGGCACGGGCCGTGGAAGAGTCTGGAGGCGGTGGAACTGGCGACGCTGGAATGGGTGGCGTGGTTTAATCACCACCGCTTGCTGGCGCCGATCGGTTACATTCCACCGGCGGAGGCAGAAGCAAACTACTATCGCAGTCTGAGCGAGCAGGCCATGCAGGTCTGACTCACACAAAACAGCCTCCGCGAAACCCGGGGCGGTTCAAAGCGAGACTAGCCATGACAGTGCGTCGCCATGAACTGACCAATGAAGAATGGGCGGTGCTGAAGCCCGTCTTGCCCCATAGACTAACGGCTGGCCGCCGCAACCACGATCACCGCGCCATCGTGAACGGCATTATGTTTCGTCTTGAGACCGGCGTGCCATGGCGTGACTTGCCGGAGTGCCACGGTCAGTGGAAAACGGTGTATTCGCGTTTCCGACGATGGACGCGCTCAGGGGTATGGTACCGGGTAGGGGAAGTGTTGCAGCGTGACCTGGATGGCTTTGACGGGATCAATGGGTCGCTCTGGTGTATCGACGGTTCGAACGTCCGCGCGCATAAAGCCGCGGCTGGGGCGAAAAAAAAAACGCACCGGCGAATGAGCCTACCGATCACGCTTTGGGACGCCGTAGAGGGGGATGGGGAACCAAGCTCCCTATCGTCACCGATGGTGCCGGCTTGCCGCTGAAGGTGAGGCTCAGCCCCGGCCAGTCTCATGAGTCCCGGTATTTTGAACTCTTGCTTGAGGCCATCCGGATTGGCCGTCGGAGCGGAACGGTACGGCAACGACCGCAAAGGGTGGCGGGTGATAAGGGGTACAGCCATCGACGGATTGGTCAATGGCGGCGTAAGCGGGGAATACCGGCCGTCATTCCCGAGCGTAAAGACAGAGAGCCCACCGTCGGGGCCGACCGCCCAAGTTCGAACGGGAACAGTGTAGGCGGCGCAACGTGATCGAACGCTGTCTTGGCTGGCTCAAAGAAGCGCGCGCCGTAGCGACACGCTACGAAAAACTGGCGCTACATTATTTGGCGAGCATTCACATTGCCATGATACGACGATATTTGAGGGCCTTAGCAAACAGAGCCTACTTGCTTGGGCTGACAGCAAACGATGCCATCCGATCCCGGATTATCGACAGCAAGCTCGTCGACATTGCGCTGTACGACGCGGATTACCGCAAGGGGCAGGAAAGCCGACAGCAAAGGGAACGGTTGAGCAACAAACAGAAGAAGTACGCGGAAATGGGGGCGTTGGGCTACGACACGCCCGGCTGACAAGGACGCGCCTAGCGGGCGCGCGCCATGTCGCGGATGCGGGCCACGGTGGCCATCAGTTTGTCCGCATAGGCCGGGTCGGTCGCGTAACCGGCGCGCGCGAGGCCGCGCGCGAACGCTCCGGCGTCCGAACCGGCGCCCAGCGCGCCGCGGTAGCGCGGATTGGCGCCAAGAAAACGCGCATAATCGTCGAAGCCCTCGGCAAGACTGCCGTAGGCTCTAAAACGCGCGGACGTGGCGTAATCGCCTCCCGCCCCGTGCTCGCGCGTCGCGGCGAGCTCCGAGTCGCCCTGCCAACCGGCGTCGGCCTTGATGCCGAACAGGTTGTAACGGTTCTTGCCGTCCCTGTCGCGCAGGGGCTTGCCGCCCCAGCCCGATTCGAGCGCGGCGTGCGCGGCGATGATGTCGGCCGCCACACCGAGACGCCGTCCGGCGTCGCGCGCGAAGGGCATGATCTGGTCGAGAAACGCCCGGGCATCCTCGGGCAGCGCGCCCGCCGCGCCGGTGGACGGCGCCTGCCCCGCCCGGAGCATCGCGGCGCGCGCTTCGGGACTCAGTCCGGAGGCGGCCCCGCCCCACCCTTCCCCGCTCGTGATGAAACGTTCGACATCCTGCCGGGTCTCGCGCATCAGCGCGCCGAAGCCGGCCCCGCCGCCGTCCTGCGGCAGCGGCGGAAACTCGCGGGCGGAAACCACGTCGTTGCCAAGCGCGGGAAAATCGATCATCGGGTCACCATTGGGGACTGTAGGTATCGGCGCCATCGCCGTGCATGGCGCGAAGCATCACTTCCTGCTGCATCGACATCAGTTCGCCGTTGCGCAGGTTGAGCGAACGGCAATGCTCGACGCGCGCCTGCAGGGCGCGCCAGGCGGCCTGGCAGGACGCCGCGAGTTTTGCCGGAAGCATCGCGAAAAAGGCCGGCATCGCCGTTTCGCCGCCGGAACCGGTCAGGACGGTCAGCAGACGGCTGCGTTCGCGCCGGCGGATGTCGAGCGCCTCGCACAGGACGAGGACGGCATCGCCCGCCTCGCCGATACGGGAAGCGTCGTGCGACAGGGCGGCGCGGTACTGCTCTTCGAGCAGCGTCTCGAGCCGCCGGTAATCGTCAAGATCGGCCTGGATGCCGAGCACCAGGCGCTTGAGGGAATCGGAGGCGCTCACCGCCGCCCCTCGTGAAAACGCCGGATCGCGCCGGCGAGGCGCTCCGGGTCCATGCGCACTTCGCCGCGCGCGAGTGCGGCCTTGACGTCGGCCACGCGCGCCAAGTCAACGTCGGGCATGGCGGCCAGCGCTTCGCGCGCGGGCGCCAGGCGTTCCGACGACAGGGCGGGCGCGACCGGCGAGACGGCGGCAGGCGCGCCACCCGCGGCCGTTTCCTGGACGACCCGTCCCGCCGGATCGATGGTTTGCCGTGTCTGTCGGCTGACGCGCATGGTCTCCCCCTTGTCGGTATTCAAATCAATCATGTCAATACCACAATAAGGACGACTGGCAGGAGCATTTACTTAAATAATCCCGCAAAGTTTTTCAGAAATGATCCGGCAGCATTTTAAGAATGACTATGCGCCTGTTTTCCATTTCGATATACCGCCCGAAAATCAGTTCTTTCAGAATCCGGGCGACCATTTCTCTGGAAGAACCGATCCGGTCGGCGATTTCCTGCTGCGTCAACGGCGTATCGAGCAACGTGCGACCGCCCTCCTCGACCAGCATGCCGTTGAAAAGAATGCGGATCCGTCCATATACGTCGAGCAGGGCCAGATGCTTGGCGGCGGTGGCGAAATAGCGCACCATGCCAACCAGTTTCATCATTACTCTGTCTTTGACTAAATCATTTGGAATGCCGGTCTGATTGCCGAAGGCATCGGCCAGATCGGCTTGGCGCAGCATGATGAGCTGGCACTCCTCTTCCGCCCGGGTCGTCCAGGCGCAAGGGCCGCCATCGAGGAATGTCACCTCGCCCAGGGCATCGCCCGGACGGTTGAACATGAAAACGAACTTCTTGCCGCCGGCCTCCCCGCTATAGGAGCGGGTCGAGCCGCGGATCAGGATGTAAAGGGCGGAAACCACTTCGCCCTCGGCGAAGAGCACCTGATCCTTTGTCAGGGTAAACGGGACGGCCAGGTCGGCCAGCGCATCGAGAAGGGAATCCCCGACGCCTTCAAAAAATTCACAGTCCTTGAGCCACTGCTTTACGATACTTTTGTCCATCTTTATTGTTCCGGCACTTTTTTTGGATCGTGTTCCGTTCGAAATACTGCCCGATATCACTTCTTCGTCATTACCCCCGTTTAAAAGGGCCCCTCAGCGAAGCGCAATATCCCTGACACAAAATGCATCAGTAAAATTACGCATCGGGTTTGGGGAATAATACTATATTTTACCGATGGGCCAAACAAATTTATCAATTAACTGCCAATTGATAACTCAATCATTTATAAACAGTTGAAAGAATTTGACATATCTGCAAGGGTTAGCCGAAAAAGCGAAAGCCCGCGGGGAATGGACCGGCGGGCTTTTCACTTCAGGCGACACGGGGACGGAACGGCTCAGCGTTTTGGCGCGGGCGGCTGCCCGGCCTTGGGCAGTTCCGTGCGCAGCGATTCCATGCTGCCGCCATCGGACGGTTTGACCTCGAGAGTGCGGATCGGCGGCGGGTTGGCCCCCGGCATGCCGAACAGCCCGGCCACGAACGCCGCCTGACTGCGCGACAGCACCAGAAGCTCGATACGCCGGTTGATCGAGGCGTCCGGATGCGCCGGATCGTACGGCGCGCGATCCGCCATCCCCACCACTTGCAGCACATTGGCCGCCGGCATGCCGCCGTCGATCAGGTTGGCGCGCGCCGCCATGGCGCGGTTGCTCGACAAGGTCCAGTTGGAGAACGCGCTGGCGCCCTTGGCGGCGTACTGCACCGAGTCGGTGTGGCCGACCACCATGACCTGGTTCTCGATCGCGGCGAACAGCGGGCCGATCTTGTGCAAAAGCAGACGGAAACGCGGCGACGGCAGGGCGCTGCCCCGGTCGAACATGCCCTGGTTGTCGGTATCGTGCAGCATCACGCGCAGGCCGTACGGGGTGATATTGCTGTCGATGTTGCCGCCCAGCCCCGCTTCGGCGGACATTTCCTTCAGCGTCTTGGCCAGCTTCTTCAAGTCTTCGGCCGAGTCGTAATACTTGCGCTCCTCCGAGGTTTCCGCCCCGTTTTTCTGGATCGCCGAATTCATTCCGGAGTTCTTGATCTGCGACTGGGCCTGGGCCTGAATGCGGCCGGACACCGGATCGCGCGGAATCAGGCTGCCCGGCGGGTTGCCCTCGTGATTCAGCACGGAGCTGCCGCCTTCCAGGGCGGGATTGCCGAACGAGGTGCGCAGCAGGGTTTCCGCCTGCTCCTGGTTGCGCGCGGCCAGCACCCACAGCACCAGAAAGAGGCACATCAGCGCAAGGCAGAAGTCCGCGAAGGCCACTTTCCAGGCACCGCCGTGCCCTTCTTCGTCATGCTTGCGCGAGACGCGCTTGATGACGGCTTCTTCGTGCTCTTTCTTCAGTGCCATCAATATTCGCCCTGCAGGGTATCGATCCAGGTTTCAAGCACCGCGAAGCTCGGCTTGACATTGAGTTTGACCAGGCGCCGCCCGGCGTCGATCGCCAGCAGCGCGGGCTTGCCCGAAACGTGGGTGATCAGCACCACCTTCACGCACTCGAGCGTGGACAATTCGTCCTTCACCTGCTGGGCCATCATGTTGCTCAGGGGGTCCATCACGCCATAGCAAAAGAAAATCCCGATGAAGGTACCGACCATCGCGGCGGCCACCTTCTCGCTGATCTCGGCCGCGGACGCGCCGGAGCTGACCGTGTTCATCGCCATCACGATACCCAGCACCGCCGCCAGAATACCGAAGCCCGGCATCGCCTCGGCGATCTTGTGCAGGGACTTGGACGGCTGGCCCATTTCGGTGTGGATCGCCTCGAGCTCCTGCTCGAGCACGCCTTCCAGTTCATGGGCATTGATCTTGCCCATCGCCATCAGGCGGAAGTTGTCGACGATGAAGGCCAGCAGCTTGGGTTCCTTGAGGATCAGCGGATAGCGCTGGAACACCTTGCTCTCGCGCGGTGCCTCGACGTGCTGGTCGAGCGCCTTGAGGCCCTGCCCCGCGATCATCAACAGCTCGTACATCAGCAACAGCAGCTGGCGCTGGAACTCCGAGTCGCGCTTCTTGCCCATGAGCGCCTTGCGCAATTGCGCCAGCATTTCGTTGAGCACGTGGCGCGGGTTGCCCAGAATGATGGCGCCAAGCGCGGCCCCCACGATGATCAGCAGCTCGATGGGCTGCCAGATCACGTGCATGGCGCCGCCGTTGAGCAAGAAGCCGCCGAACACACACCCCAGTACGACCGCGATACCGATTATCTGCTGCATTTATCCCTACCCCGCGGTATGTCCGCTTGCAAAAAGACTTTCATTTTCTCGAGCGCCTTGCGGTTGATCTGGCAAATCCTCGCCTCGGTCAACTCCAGCACTAGAGCGATTTCCTTCAAACTCAGCTCGTATTCGTAATACAGCTGAATCACCAATTGCTCGCGCTCGTCCAGCACCATCACGGCCTGCTCGAGACTGCGGCGGGCGATCAGGGCCGCTTCCGGCCCCTCGGTCGTTTGCGCCCCCAGCCCGCCATACTCGTCGACAAGCACATCGAAACTCGCCATCGATTCGGCGTTATCGGCCAGCTGGTAGGCCTGCCAGGCCTCGGCGTCCATACCGAGCGCCGCCATCGCTTCGGCGTCGGAGGGCTCGCGGCCGAGCCGGCGCATCAGCTCGCGCAGCGCGTCGCGCACACGGTGGGCATCCTGGCGCACCGTGCGCGGCCGCCAGTCGAGGCGGCGCAATTCATCGAGGATCGCGCCGCGGATGCGCAAGGCGGCGAAACCGCCAAAACGCTCATCCGGTTCGCCATACCGGCGCAGGCATTCGAGCAGCGCCATCAGGCCGATCTGCTCCATGTCCTCGCGATCGAGCACCGCGCCGGCCTGGGACGACAGTTGCCGCGCGATCCGCTTGACCAGCGGCGCGTATGAGACCAGGTGGCGGGCCTCGCCGGCCATGCCGGCCGGCGTGTCCATCTCCAGAATGTCGGCGTAGGACACGGCTTACTCGATAATCAGGCGACCGACCATGACATCGAGGAAGGGACGTTCCTGCGCATCGCGCGCGTAGGCCGCGGCGTACGCCTCGCCCAGCACCTTGCGGTACTGTTCGACGGTCAGTTGGCCCGCGCGCCCGGTGGTCAGCACCGACAGGGTCGACACCGTCAGACTGCGCAGATAGGGCAACTGCTCCTTGACCTTCTTCTCGCCTTCCTCGGTGGTGCGGAACACCAGATCCGTGGACAGATAATGCGAGGCCGGACCGCCGTTGTCGTCACGCAGCATGATGATCACCTTGTCCAAGGTGACATAGCGGAACTCCTTGCCCTCGACGCGCGGCGCTTCGCGCACGGCATGCGCCGGCGCCTTGTCCTGGTTGCGGTAACTCATGAAATACCAGGCTCCGCCTCCCGCTCCGGCTCCGATCAACAGACCCAACACCACCATCAGCAGCGCGCTTTTATTCAACACGTCACACCTTTCTTATTTTGAAACTCGACACGGCGCTCAGACACGCACCAGATAGGCGCGGTCGCCGCGCTCGTCCCCGGCCTGCGCGATCTCGCTGGCGGCGGCCGGCGGCGGAGCGGACGCCTCGTCCCGGGACTGGCGGCCCGAGCCGCGGCCATCGCCGGCGCCCTGATGCGCGACGGAGACGGCGACATCGGTGAATTGCCGGTTCATCAGATCGTTGCGCAGGGTATCGCTGACCGTTTGCAACTGCCGCGCGACATCGCCGTTCGAGGCGGTCAGTTGCACGACAAGGGAGCCGGCCTCGTGGCGGATGGCGATCTCGAGAGAGCCGAGCATCGGCGGGTCGAGCCGGATCACGGCATTCTGGATCGCGTGATCGGCCTGCAGGGTGACGCGCTCACCCAGCGTCGACATCAGCGCGTGCCCCCAGCGCGCCGGTGTGGCGGCGGGCAGGGCCACCGGCGCCCATTCGGCGGGCTGCGCGGCGTTCTGGCGCGGCGCGGCGCCAACGGAGCCGGCCAAAGCGGCCGGCACCGCGGCCGGCATGTCGGGAAGACCGGTGGTGTCCTTGGCCGGCGTCGGCGCGTCCTTCGCGGCGAACGACGGAATCTGAACCGCGACGGACAGGGCCTGAGGCGCCGTGGCCGGCATCTCGGAAGCGTCGCCGGAAACAGCCGGCGCGGCCGGCGCGACGGCGGACGGCGCGCCTCGGTCATTCGCGGCGGGCGTTTGCGGCAGTGGCGCGACCGGGACCTGCATCGCCATCACCGCCAGCCAGGGCGTGGCGGACGGGTCGGTACGCGGCGTCTCGCCGGGCTTCTCGTCCGCGGAGTCGCCGGCGTCCGCGGTCTTGCCCGCGCCGTCTTCCGGAACACCGGGAGCGGTTTGGCCGGCAAGCGCGTCGGGGAGGACCGGCGGCACGACGGCCGGCGGAACCTGCGCCATGATTTGCGCGAAGGGCAGCGCGGCGGAATCCGCCGCGGCCGGCTCCCCGGGCTGGGAAGGGTCGGCCGCCAACGGCGGCGTTGCGTCGCGTCCCGTCACATCCTGCCCGCCGGAGGGCATTGTCGGCATCGGTGTCATCATGTTTCGTTCAATCGTTCCAAGCGTCGATCACGGCATACGCCGAGCGCGCCTCGGCGTGCTCGCCGATATCGTTGAGGATTCCCTGCAGTCGGTCGCATTCCCCGCCCAGCTCGGCGGCGCTGCGCCGCCACAGCGCCTTGAGACGGGCAAGCTCGCGCCTCTCCGCGTCGTCGAAGCGCCCGCCCCGGGCGGCCAGAAACGCCGAAAGCCTGCCGTCGAGCAGGCTCAGCGCCGGCCAGTCCTGGCGGCGCAACGCGTCTTCGGCCTGGGCGGCCAGGCGCTCGAGGGAGGCGGAATCAGCCATGGGCCTCGCCCACACCCTGCCAGCCGCCCTTGAGCGTCGCCAAGAGAGCGCAGACCTCATCCAGAATGGCGGTATCCAGCGACAGGCTGGCGTCGTGCAGACGCCATACGCAGTAGTCGTACAATCTGGCCAGATTGGTGACCACTTCGCCGCCATTGTCGTAATCGAGCGCGCTGGACAGTCCGTTGAGGATATTGATGCATTTGGTAATGCTCTCCCCCTTCTGCTCGAAGCGGCGCGCCTCGATATGCCCCTTGGCGCGGGCCAGTTCGTCAAGAAGGCCGTCGAACAGAACCAGCACAAGCTCCACCGGCGAAGCGGTGGAGGTCTGCGCTTCCAGGTTCACGGCGTGATAGCTGGCGTAGGCTTCGTAATCCAAAATGCGGTCCTTCCCGGGTTAACACTCGCGGCTGTCAAAGGTTGTTCAGCATGTCCAGGGTCTTGGCCATGTTGTCCTGCATCGACTTGAGCCGGGTAAATTGCGCAAGGTAGCGGTTGTACGCCTGATCGTGCTGCTCGGTGATGCGTTCCTGCTCGCGGTCGATCGATTTTTGCACGCTGGTCAGGCCGTCCTGGCGCTGCTTGATGAAGCCGTTGGTCACGTTCGTCCAGGTATCGGTGTACGACGTGAAGGCATTGAGCAGGCCCGACTTGCCGTCCGCGCCGAACAGCGTCGCGTCCAGCACCGACGGATCCTGGGTCAGCGCCTTTTGCAGTTTGGTGGTGTTCAGGTTCAACTGGCCGTTGCGGTCGCTGGAGACGCCGAGCGACACCAGGCTCTGGCCGTTGAAGGCCTGACGCATCAACAGGCCAAGCTTGCTGCGCAGCCCCTGGATGGCGCTGTCACCGGCGAACGGGCCGGGCGGCACCTTGTCGGCGGGCTTGCCCGGGTCCAGCATCTTGTCGAGCGTCGACTTGAGCGTGTTGTACGCGTCCACCACGGTCTGCACGTTCTTGTTGGTGTTGGCGGTGTCGTTCGCCACCGTCACATTCATCGGCGTGTCGCCGGTTTTCATGGCGCGCGTCAGCGTCAGCGCCACGCCGGTGATACCGGTGAAGTTGTTCGAACCTTGCTGCATGCGCAGGCCGCTGCCCTGCGCGCCCAGCCAGATCACCGCGTCATCGGCGGCGGACAGCGTGGTCGGCGCGCCCAGGGAGGCGGCCAGCGCGCTGTCGTTAAGCTTGCTCGTGTCGATGCTGATCCGCTGGTCCGCGCCGGTTTGCTGGCTGGTCAGCATCAATTGCGTCTTGCCGCCGACCGAAACCAGCACCGCGCTGACCAGCGAGGTGTTTTGCGGATTGCTGTTGATCGCGCGCGCCAGTTCATCCGGCGTCACGGTGCCGTCGCCGTTGCCGTCGGCGCGGGACAGGTCGATGGAGAACGACTTGCCGCCGGCCAGCTTGACCTCGAAGGATCCGGCGCCCGGCGCCACGCCGCCGATGTTGGAGTACGCCATCTGGCTCGCTGTGGCGATCTTTTCAACGAAAAGGGAGTAGCTGCCCGACGCGGCCTTGGCGGTCGCGCTGGCCGTGGCGATGCCTTCGCGGTCGAAGGTCACGGTACGCGCCACCGCGGATTTTTTCAGTGACATGCCGTTCGCCGCCGAACGGAAGTCCTGGATCGCCTTTTGCAATTGCGCCAGGCCGTCGCGCTGCGCTTTGGCATCGCTCTGCCGCCCGGTCACACGCTTTTGCGCCAGGAAGGTGAAGTTGTCGGCCAGTTGCGTCGCATACTGCGCCGGATTGATATCGGAAATCGCCATGTCGCCCTCCGTAGAATCCGAATAGTCAGAAGATAAAGAGCGACCGTGGCGCGGTCATCCTGAAAACACTGTGAATAATCACATCTTCCCCCTGTTCCAGCGCTGGCCCGCGACCTCGTCGGTGCGTTTTTGCTCGCGGTCCTCGCGCGCCTTGCGATGGCGCGCCGCCTCGCTGTCGAGCACCTCGTGGATGCCCTGATTCTTGCGGTAGGCGGCGAACAGCACCTGGCGATCGGCCGCCATGTCCATTTCATGCAGGGCCAGATCCCGCTTTTGCTCCTGCATCACGGTCAGCAGCACGCCCTTGTACTGGCCAAGGTTCATCGACAGCACCGGATCGGCGACCGTTTCTGGCGCGCGCGCCTGGCTCAGCCGTGTCAGGGTGTCGATGTTCTTGCGGTAGCGCTGGCCAAGCTGCTCTTTTCTGGCCAGGCTGACCTCCATGTCTTCGATTTCCCGCCCGCGCAACTGGGCCAGCAGCGCGAGGCTTTTCAGGTCGGATTCGGTCATGATGCGAACAACCCTTCAAGTCGGGACACCGAGTCCGCCAGCGGCGCGGGCTCGTGCACATCCTGCCGCAGCAGGGCCTCGATACGGGGAAACAGATCCACCGCCCGGTCGGTGGCCGGATCGGCCCCCCGCACATAACCGCCCAGCGGAATCAGCGCGCGCACCTTGTGGTAGCGCGCCACCATCTCTTTCAATTCCCGGGCGGCGGCGCGGTGCTCGGGCGCGGCGACATGCGACATGCAGCGGCTCACCGACTGGGCGATGTCGATCGCCGGGTAGTGGCCGCTTTCGGCCAGCTCCCGGGTCAGCACGATGTGGCCATCCAGGATGGCGCGCGCCGTGTCGACCACCGGGTCCTGCTGGTCGTCGCCCTCGGCGAGCACGGTGTAGATCGCGCTCATGCTGCCTTGCGCGGATTCGCCGTTGCCGGCGCACTCGGCAAGCTGCGGCAGCATGCCGAACACCGAGGGCGGATAGCCCTTGGTGGCCGGCGGCTCGCCCAGCGCCAGCGCCAGTTCCCGCTGCGCCATCGCGTAGCGGGTCAGGGAGTCGACCAGAAGCAGCACATTGCGCCCCTGGTCGCGGTAATGGGCGGCGATGGAATGGCACAGCTCGGTGGCCTGCAGGCGCATCAGCGGCGACTCGTCCGCGGGCGCCACCACCAGCACGGCGCGGGCCAGCCCCGTCTCGCCGAGCGAATGTTCGATGAACTCGCGCACTTCGCGGCCGCGCTCACCGATCAGACCGACCACCACCACGTCCGCGGCGGTCTCGCGCGTGATCATGCCAAGCAGCACGCTCTTGCCCACCCCGCTGCCGGCGAACAGGCCGACACGCTGTCCGCGCCCCAGGGTCAGCACGCTGTTGATGGCGCGCACCCCCACATCGAGAGCCTCGGTGACCGGACGCTTTTTCAGGGGATTGACGCGCGGCGGATGCAGCGCCAGCGGATGGTCGCCGGTCAGGCGGCCGCGGCCGTCGATCGGCTCGCCCAGCCCGTTGACCACCCGTCCGAGCCATTGCGGACCGATCATGAGATCCGTTTCGCTCTCCTCCGGCACCACGCGGGCGCCGGTGATGAGACCGACCGGTTTTTTGAACGGCATGAGAAAAGAGACATCGCGGCGGAAGCCCACCACCTGGGCCAGCAGCCAGTCGCCGTCCGCGGTTTCGATGCGGCAGCGCTGACCGGTGGCCAGGGGGCACCCGACGCTTTCGAGCAGCAATCCCGAGACGCCGACAAGACGCCCGGTGACACGCGCCACCGGGATGTCGTCCAGATCCAGACCTCTCAGGGTTTCGCTCAATAGCGTCATGGCAGGGTATCGTCCGTTTCCTGTTCGGCATCGGGATCGCCGAGCAGTTGCTCGCGAACCCGGTCCATGCAGCGCTCGAGGCGCTGCTGGCAACCGGCGTCGGCCTCGGCGTCGCCGGCCTGCACGCGGCACTCGCCGTAGCCGAGCCGGGCATCCGGGATCAGGGTCCATTTGGCGGCCCGCTCCGGTGCGAGTTCCTGAATGCGCTGGCATTCTTCCGGATTGAGGAACACCTGCACATCCGTATGGGTGCCGGGCAGCGTCGCCAGCGTTTCGTCGACCAGCGACAGCAGCTGCACCGGCTTGAGCGCCAGTTCGGAGCGCACCACCTGCGAGGCGACCTTGCCGACCAGGTCGACCACCTCGCGGCGCATGGCTGTCTTGTAGTCGGCCTGCACACGGCGCAATTCGGCCAGGAGCGCATCGACCGGCGCCATGGCGGCGGCGAACTCGCGGCGCACCGCCTCCAGCGCTTCGGCCCGTCCCACCTCGAGGCCTTCGCGGCGGCCCTCGTCGCGGCCTTCTTCGCGGCCCTCGGCGAAACCGGCCTCGCGGCCTTCGCGGTAACCGCTGTCCATGCCTTGGCGGTACCCCTCTTCCAGGCGCGCCTGGGCATCGATCGCGTGCGATCCGGTATCGCCCGCGGGGGCGTCAAGCCGGGCCAGCGGCGGAAATTTGTACAGTCGGATGCCGGGCGCCATTACTCGAGTACATCCTCGGAGAACAATTGCAGGTCGATTTCACCGGCCTCGGCCAGTTCGCGCACCGCGGCGAGAATTTCCGTGCGGACCTGTTCGACGCGGCTGACCGGCACCGGTCCGAGCCGGCGCATCATCTGCTCGAAACTCTGCGCCTGGCGGCGCGGCATGCAATTGAGGATGGCGCTGCGCACCGCGGGCTCGGCGCCCTTGAGCGCGATGGCCCACTGCTCGAGCGGCACTTCCTCGATGATGCGCGTGAGCACCACTTCGGTCTGGCGCGACAGCACGAAGAAGTCGTACATGCGCGATTCGATCTCGTTCATCAGGTCCGGATCGCGCGCGCGCATCAGTTCGATCATGCGCTGACGGTCGCCCGACAGGCGGTTGATGATGTCGGCGGTCTGCTGCACCCCCTCGACCGAGGTACTCTGCGTGTGCAGGCTTTCCAGACTGCGGTTGACCAGTTCATCGAGTTCATCGAGCAGGTCCCGGTCCACGTCCTTCAGGCGCGCGATGCTCAGCAGCACCGCGTCGCGGCACTCCACGGGCAGCGCCTCGATCACGTCCACAGCGAGGCCGGCCGGCAGGAAAGCGAGGAACAGCGCCTGCATGCGGGCATGCTCGTTGGCGATCTGGTCGGCCAGCCACTTGGGCGACACCCACTGCAGGCGGGCCATCTTCGGGCGGATCACATCGCCGTAGATGCTGTTGAGCACGCTATTGGCGATGTCGCTGCCCAGCGCCAGATCCAGCGAGTGCTTGAGGAAGGCGCGCGACGCGCCATGCACGCCGCTTTGCTCGCGATAATCGTCGAAAAAGCGCTGGATGGTGCTCTTGACGGTATCGACCTTGATGCCGCTCATGCGCGACATCACCTGGGTCACCTCGAGGAGCTCCTCGCGCGACAGGCAGCGCAGCACGTTGGCCGCGGGTTCCTCGCCCATGCTGAGCATCAGGATGGCCGCCTGCTCGATGGGGGTCGGACCGGCCGGCTGCTGGGCAGGGCTGGCGGAGGGCGCCGAAAAGGCCGGCGCGGCGGGAGAATCAAGCACTTCGTCCATGGCTCTGTACCCATTGTTTGACGACTTCGGCGACACGTTCGGGTTCCTTGCTGGCGAGCATTTTCAGGTGCTCGACCAGCACGTCGACCGACGAGCCGGCGGGAGGAAGATCATAACCGTCCAGGAGCGGCACCACCGGCGCGGCCGACAGACCGGCCGAGCGCGGCTCGGCCTTGGCCGCGGTCTTGGCGGCAAGCCCGCGCGGAATCTCGGCGGAGCCGTCGGCCGCGAGGGCCGAGGCGGCGGGCATCGCCAGCCGGACGTCCGGCGCGGCGCGGCCGGGCGGCGCGGGCGGGCGCGGCAGCCAGGGCTTGATCCAGCGCAGCAACGGACGCGCCACGACGAACCAGCCGATCAACAGGCCCAGCGCCCAGGCGAGGTAGCCCGCGGCGTCGAACCACAACCCGCGATCCATCCACCACGGTTCGGCGGCGGCGCGGCCCGGGAAGGCCATCGCGGTCACCACCAGGGTGTCGCCGCGCGCGGCGTTGATGCCGAGGCCATTGCGCAGCAAGCGGTCGAAATGACCGAGTTGTTCGGGCGTCCAGCCGGTCTTGCGATCCGGCGCCATGGCCGCGTTGACCAGCACCGCCACATGCAAGGAGCGCAACGAACCGCGCGCGCGCTTGATCTGCAGCACGCTGCGGTCATAGGCGTACTGGCGGGTCATGGCGTTCTTCTTGTTGGACACGCCATTGTCGGCCGCCGGCGACGAAGCGTCGGCCGGGGTGGCCGGGCGGTTGCTCAGCGAACCGGGCACGCCAAGAGCCTGTCCGTCGCGGGCCTGTTCCTCGCGCATCGCCTCGTTGGTGATCTTCGGCGCTTCGCCGTACTTCTCACGGGTTTCCTCGACGCGGTCGTTATCCACCTCGGCGGTCACGCTGACCTTGAAGTTGTCGCCGCCGAGCACCGGCGCGAGCAGCTCGGCCGCATTGATCTTCGCCTCGTCGCGGTAGCGGCGCGAGGCCTGGCTGTCCGACGCGGAAGCGGCCGCGCCCTCGGTCAGATCGAGCTGGGCGGAGAGCAGATTGCCGGCCTGGTCGACCAGGGTGACGCGCTGCGGGTCCAGCGTGGAGACGCTGCCGGCCACCAGCTTGACGATGGCGGCGGACTGCTCGGGATTGAGGTGATTGCCGCTCTTGAGCGCGATGACCACGGAGGCGGAGCTCTTTTCGCCATCGCTGACCACGAAGGAGGTGGAGCGCGCGATCGACAGGTGCACGCGCGCCGACTCGACCGGGTCGAGCGTCATGATGCTCTGGGCCAGTTCGCCTTCGAGCCCCCGGCGGAAGCGCACGTCCTGCACGAACTGGCTGACGCCCAGCGGATCGTTGTGGTCAAGAAGTTCAAGACCGGCCGGCAATTGCGCGGTGATGCCCTTGGCGGCCAGCAGCATGCGCACTTTGCCCAACTGGTTTTCCGGGACCAGCACCTGGCCGGTTTCCGGATGCAGCCGGTAGGGAATGTGTTCGGCGTCGAACACGGCCATCATGTCGGCCATGGCGACTTTCTCCCGGGCGCCGAACACCGGGCGGTAGCGGCTTTCGTCGCGCCACACCCACACCATGACGAGCAGCGTGACCACCACCGCGAGCGCCACGAGCGGCATCAGGGAGCGCCAGGCGGGCAAACCGGGCAGCCCCGGGCCGCCCTCGGCGGTCTTGAGTCCGGCCAGTCTGGCCTTGATCTTTTCAAGCACGGAATACTCTCGATCTGACAGGGGAAACAGTTAAACAGGCATCTTGATGAGGTCGTCGACCGCCCCGACAAGCTTGTTGCGGACCTGGACCAGCGCCGAGAACGACAGGTTCGCTTCCTGGGTCATCAGCATCGCGCCGACCAGATCGTCGCTTCTGCCGCTTTCGACATCGGCGACCTTGTCGCTCGCCTTGCGCTCGGCGGCGTCCACCGAGCGCACCGCGGCCGACAGGCTGTCGGAAAAACTCACCGGCGCCGCCGAACTTCCCGTGAGGGTCTGAGCGGCCGGCGCGATCGCCCGTGCGCCGATGCGCGACATCTCGCCCAGAATGGTCGCTTTATCGCCCAGAATCAGGCCGCCGATTTCACTTTTCATGTTTCCCCCGGGAATTGGCCAGTCATTGTTCTGGCAGCTCTTGGCAATGGCCACCGAGTTTACTCGGACGCAATTGGCAGACATTTGTAAATATTCACAAATCAACCCGTGAAAATTCACCCCTGTCGACGGCTTACCCAAGGCCGGTCGGTTCAGTAAGATGCGACATCGCCCAAATGCCCCTCGCGGGGGGTTCGTCTCCACCTTTGCCGACAAGTGTCTGTATGCCCAAAAGCAAGCTCATCGCGCCGCACGAGGGACGTCGACTGGACGCCCTGGATCCGAGAACGCTGGGTCGGCCGTTTCACCTGCTGCCGGCTTTCACGCAAGCCTTGCAGGACGATGTCGACCTTTTTCTCGGCCAACGCCTGAACCGCCGCTACCATGCGCGCTTCGCCATGCGCGGCGCCAGCTGCGGCAGGCCATCGGAATCCATGTCCCGTCTTAGCATGCAGCGCTATACCCACGAGCGGGGCCTGATCGATGTCGCCATCGACCGCATCCTGCTCTTGCGTCTGCTCGATTACCGTTACGGCAATGGCTGGAGCGAGGAGACGCCCGCCGCCGACCCCGAAACCGTGCCGGCCACCGAAACGGAACAAAGGCTGATGGCTCACCTTGGTGCCGACATCGCCGGTGTGTGCCTTGGCACCCTGGCGCGCCTGACCGGGCAAGCCCTGCCGGCCACCCCGCCCGTGCGCAGCGGTCAGCCGGGCATCCAGACCGACCAGGCGTTCGAAATCGTCATCACGCTGGCCGACGACGGCCGCCAGTGCGAAGGCCGCGTCACCGTGCGCCTGGACGACGGGCTGTTCGATCTTCTGATGCGCGCGCTCGCGGACAACCGGCCGGTGAAGGCCGCCCGCGACAATGCCCCGGCGTTCGCGCTCGACGAAGAGATCCGCGTGCGCCTGTCGGTCTCCCTGCTTTCCCTGGACATGCCGCTGGGCGATGTGCTCGACCTGAAGGTCGGACACATCGTTCCGGCCCAGATGCGCAACCGCGCCGACGTTCATGTCGGCAAATCCCGGCTGTTCACCGCGAGCGTCGCGGACAACGCCGGCAAATTGTGTCTCACCGCCTTTGATGATGTGGAGTAACGGATGGATCTGACCGAGAATTTCGACCTGGAATCGGCGCTGGACGACACCCTGGGCAACCTTCCCGAAGCGGAGGAAGCCGCCGCGCCCCAACCGGCGCCGCGCCGCGACCTCAATCCCTTCATGCGCAAGATTCCCGTCACCCTGACGCTGGAAGTCGGCGCCGTGGAAATCCCGCTGTCCGAACTGTTCGCCATCGAGCACGGTTCTGTGCTGGAACTGGACAAGCACGCCGGCGAGCCTTTGGACATCAAGATCAACGGTACCCGCGTGGGACGCGCCGAAGTGGTGGTGGTCGGCGAAAACTACGGTCTGCGCGTCGTCGAACTGGAAAACCTCGACATGGGGCTGCTGTCCTCATGAGCCGCTTTCCGAGGCCGGGCGTCCGGCATCTGGCCGCGCTCGGCCTCGCCGCGCTGGCGGCCTCCCCCGCCTTCGCCCAGGACCTGACGCTGCTGTCGGTGGCGCAGGGCGCCGGCGGGCAGGATCTGACGGTCAAGACCCAGATCCTGGTGCTGATGACCCTGCTGGGTCTGCTGCCGGTGCTGCTCCTGATGATGACGAGCTTCACCCGCTTCGTCATCGTGCTGTCGCTCTTGCGCCAGGCGCTGGGCCTGCAGCAGGGCCTGCCGAACCGGCTTGTGACGGGCATCGCGCTGATCCTCACCCTGCTGGTGATGCGCCCCGTCGGCCTCGACATCTGGAACAACGCCTTCGTGCCCTACGACCAGGACAAGATTCCCATGACCCTGGCGCTAGAGCGCGCCCAGGCGCCGATCTCGCGCTTCATGCTCGCCCAGACCAGCAAGGCGGCGCTCGCCCAGATCGCCGCGCTGTCGGGCGAGAAGGACATCGCCAAACCGGCGGATCACAGTTTTCCGGTGAAGCTCGCCGCCTTCGTGCTCAGTGAACTGAAAACCGCGTTCCAGATCGGCTGCATGCTGTTCATCCCCTTTCTGGTCATCGACCTCGTGGTCGCCAGCGTGCTGATGGCGATGGGCATGATGATGCTCTCGCCGCTGGTCATCTCCCTGCCGCTCAAGCTGCTTCTCTTCGTGCTCGTGGATGGCTGGTCGCTGACCGTCAACACCCTAGTCACCAGCGTGCAGGCCTACTGATGCTGACCCCCGATATCGCCGTCGACCTGGTCACCGACAGCCTGCATGTGGTCATGCTGCTGGTGGTGGTGCTGGTGCTGCCAAGCCTGATCGTCGGTGTACTGGTGAGCCTGTTCCAGGCGGCGACCCAGATCAACGAGCAGACCCTGAGCTTCCTGCCGCGCCTGTTGGTGACGCTGCTGATCATTTGCGTGGCCGGCAAATGGATGACCGGTTATCTGATGGATTTCTGCGTCGACATCTTCCACCGCGCCGCGACTCAGCTCGGATAGCCGCCATGCCCGTGCCGATGCCGGAACTCATGGCGCTCCTGACGGGCTTCTGGTGGCCGTTCTGCCGTTTCGCCGCCACTTTCGCCGCCGCGCCCATCCTCGGCGACGTGCTGATCCCGGTGCGCTCGCGCATTCTGGTGTGCGCGATCCTGGCGGTGGTCGCCCTGCCCTCGGGGCTCGCCATGCCGCAGACCGACCCGCTGTCGCTCGCCGGCGTGGCGCTCGCCCTCGAACAGGTGGTGATCGGGCTGATTTTCGGGATGCTGTTCTACTTCGTGCACGGCGCGCTGCTGTTGGCCGGATTCATGGTGTCCTCGCAGATGGGTCTGTCGATGGCCGTGATGAACGACCCGGGCAACGGCACGAGCTCGGACGTGATCACCCAGTTCTTTTTCCTGTTCAGCGCGCTGATGTTCTTCGCGCTGAACGGGCATCTGGTGGTGACCAATGTGGTCTACCACAGCTTCACCTTCTGGCCGATCGGCGGCGGGTTGCCGACCGATTCGCTCGGGCGTCTGGCCGGCTGTGTCGCCTGGATGCTGTCCGCCGCGCTGTTGCTGTCGATCCCGGTGATTTTCTCGACCTTCGTGGTGCAGCTGGGCTTTGGCCTCCTCAACCGCGTCGCGCCGACCCTCAACCTGTTTTCGCTGGGGTTTCCGCTGGTCACGCTGTTCGGCCTCGCCGCGCTCGCCACGGTGTTTCATACCCTGCCGGACCACTATGTGCGGCTGACCGGCCAGATCCTCGACATGCTGGCCATCCGCCTCGCGGGAGCGCCGCATGGCTGACGCCGGCTCCGAACAGAAAACCGAAAAGGCCACCCCCCAGCGGCTGCGCAAGGCCCGGGAAAAAGGCCAGGTCGCGCGCTCCAAGGAAGTGGCCGCGGCGGTGGGCCTGCTCGTCTCGCTCAAGCTCCTCGCGCTGATGGCGCCGGGTCTGCTCAACGACTTCCGGTCGCTGCTGATGCTGTCGATGCCGACCCTCGACGCCGACGGCGCGCTCGAGAACGCCTGGTCGGTCCTGTTCACCGGCACGCTGGTGCTCTTGGCCAAGATGGTGCTGCCGCTGCTGGTCATCCCCGCCGCCATCGTCGTCGCCTCGATGCTGCCCGGCGGCTGGCTGTTCTCGCCGCAGCAGTGGCAACCCGACCTGTCGCGGATCAACCCGCTGTCCGGCTTCGCGCGGCTGTTTTCCGCGCAGCGCCTCACCGATGTGGTCAAGTCCATCGCCAAGGCCCTGCTGCTCGGCACGGTGCTGTTCTGGCTGAGCCGCCGTCACCTCGCCGACTTCATGCGCCTGCAATCGCTGTCCACGCCGGACGCGGTCTCGCGCGGCGCGCTGCTGGTCTACGACCTGTGTTTCGCCTACGCGATGGTGTTCGTGCTGTTCGCCGTGATCGACGTGCCCCTGCAGGCGTTCTTCTTCCAGCGCTCCTTGCGCATGAGCCGCCAGGAAATCCGCGAGGAAATGAAGAACACCGAGGGCAAGCCGGAAATCCGCAGCCGCATCCGCCAGTTGCAGCGCCAGATCGCGCAGCGCGGTCTCACGCGCACGGTGCCCACCGCCAACGTGATTCTGACCAACCCGACTCATTACGCGGTCGCGTTGCGCTACGACGAGTCGCTCGCCGAGGCGCCGTACATCGTCGCCAAGGGCACCGACGAAACGGCGCAGGCCATCCGCGCCATCGCCGCGCGCCACCAAATCGAGGTGCTGGAGGTGCCGGCGCTGGCGCGCGCGGTCTACCACACCACCCGCGTCAACCAGCAGATTCCGGCCGCCCTCTACAAGGCGGTCGCCTACGTACTCAGTTATGTGCTGCAGCTTAAGGCCTTCCGTGATGGCCGACGCGACAGCGCCCCTGTTTTCCCGACGGATCTTGCCGTCCCACGAGACCTCTCGGAACCCAAGCCATGAATGCCTTGACCACGCTCATCGACCTTCTGAAGAAGCACAGGGCCGCCACGCAGATTCTGCTGCTGGCGCTCCTCTCCATGATGATCCTGCCGCTGCCGCCGCTGGCGCTGGACGTGCTGTTCACCTTCAACATCGTGCTGGCGGTGATCGTCATCCTGGTCAGTGTTTCGGCGCGGCGCACGCTCGACTTCTCCGTGTTCCCCACGGTGATCCTGATGTCCACGCTGCTCAGGCTGACGCTGAACGTCGCCTCGACGCGGGTGGTGCTGCTGCACGGCCACGAGGGCGGGCAATCGGCCGGCCGGGTGATCCAGTCGTTCGGCGAGGTGCTGATCGGTGGCAACTTCGTGGTCGGTCTGGTGGTGTTCGTGATCCTGATGATCATCAACTTCATCGTGGTGACCAAGGGCGCGGAACGGATTTCCGAAGTGTCGGCGCGTTTCACCCTCGATGCCCTGCCCGGCAAGCAGATGGCGATCGACGCGGATCTGAACGCCGGGCTCATCACCCAGGACAAGGCCCAGCAGCGCCGCCGCGAGATCGCCATGGAAGCGGATTTCTACGGCGCGATGGACGGCGCCTCGAAATTCGTGCGCGGGGATGCCATCGCCGGCATCCTGATCCTGCTGATCAACCTGATCGGCGGCGTGGCGATCGGCACGCTGATGCACAAACTGCCGCTGGCCGACGCGTTCCGCGAATACGCGCTATTGACCATCGGTGACGGCCTGGTCGCCCAGATCCCGGCGCTCTTGCTGTCCGCCTCGGCCGCGATCATCGTCACCCGCGTGAGCGACACCGGCGACATGGAGTCGCTGATGGGCCGGCAGATGCTCTCCTCGCCGTCCATCCTGTACACCGCCGCCGGCATCATGTTCATCCTGGCGCTGATCCCGGGCATGCCCTACCCGACTTTCCTGGGATTCGCGGCGCTTCTCGCGTATGTGGGATGGCGTCTGGACAAGAACCTGAAGAACGCGCCGCAAACGTCCGATCACGAAGCGATCGGCCAGACGCTGCTCAAGAGCGGCGAGCCGGCGCTCGACTGGACCAGCCTGCCTTACGTGGACGTGCTGTCGGTATCGCTCGGCTACAAGCTGGTCAGCCTGCTCGACAACGCCCAGGGCGCGCCGCTGACAAAAAGGGTGCGCGGCGTGCGGCAAAGCGCCTCCGAACAATTCGGCATCCTGCTGCCGGAAATCGGCATCCGCGACGATCTGAAGCTCAAGCCCTCCGAGTACGCGCTCTTGCTCAACGGCGTGCCGGTGAGCAAGAGCGAGGTGCACGCCGACCGCCTGATGGCCATTCCCTCCCCCGAGGTGTACGGCGGCCTTGACGGCATTCTCGGCACCGATCCGGCCTACGGCATGCCGGTCACCTGGATTCTGCCCGAGGACAAGGCCCACGCGCTGAGCCTCGGCTACCAGGTGGTCGATTGCGCCAGCGTGCTGGCCACCCATATCAACAAAGTGATCCGCGACTATCTGCCCGAGCTGTTCCGCCACGACGACGTGCTGGCGCTGAACCAGCGCCTCGCGGCCCTCGCGCCCAAGCTCGCGGAAAACCTCGAGACGGCGCTCAATCCGGCGCAACAGCTGAAGGTGTACCGCTATCTGCTGAACGAGCATGTGTCGCTCAAGGACATCGTGCCGATCGCCACCTCGCTGATCGACAGCGTGGAAGTGACGCGCGACCCGATCATGCTGGCCGCGGACGTGCGCTGCGCGCTCAAGCGGCAGATCTGCCAGTCGGTGCTCGGCGCGCGCACGGAATTGCGCGCCTTCAACCTCACCGCCGAACTGGAAAACATGCTGCTCTCCTCGCTCAGCCAGGCGCAGCAAGCGGGCAAGGTGATGCTGGACAGCTTCCCGGTGGATCCGAACATGCTCTCGCAATTGCAGATCAACATGCCGGTGATCCGCGAGCAGATGAAGCAGATGGGCACACCGCCGGTCTTACTGGTGATGCCGCAGATCCGCCCGATCCTCGCGCGCTACGCCCGCCTGTTCGCCGCCGGACTGGTGGTGCTGTCCTACAACGAGATCGCGGAAAACCGCGAAGTGAGCATCGTCGGCACGCTCGGCTGATCCTCGCGCGTCAGGCGCGGCGCAGCCAGTCGACGAACAGGCCGGCGGCGAGGCACAGGGTCTCGGAGAGCATGCGCCGCCAGTCGAGCCTGAGCAGCAGGGTCAGCAAGGCCTCGCTGTCGTGCACGGTAAAGCCGGCCGAACGCGCGTCGCGCGCCAGACCGGCCACCCCGCGGTGCGGCGCCGGCAGGCCCGGCGCCACGGGCGGCCGGGGGTTTTCCCGCAAGGCATCCATCACCAGCCAGCCGGCCAGTTGCAAGCCGTTTTCCGCGAGCCGTTCGGCGTACGCCGCCCGGTGCTCGCGCAGGTAGTGACGCGTCCCCTCCTCTTCGGCCGACATCTGCACGGCGACGCCCGTGGCCCGCGCGATGAAGCGCGCGCGCAGGCGCCCGGCCCGTTCGTCGCGCCACTCGAGCACGATGCTCCACACCGGCGGCACCGGCGCGGGACCGTCGTCCATCCCCTGGTATTCCTCGAGCCGCACCATGAGCGGCACTCCCCAGCCGAACAGCGGAAACTGCACCGCCTGACGCGCCACCACCTCCAGCTGGCGCTCGATCAAGACGCGCAACGGCGACGACTCCGGATACAGGCGCTCGACCAGCGCCAGCACGTCGGCGTCGATCAGGCGGTTTTTTCCCCGCGAGGGGTCGCGCAGCAGCGCGAGGCTCTCCGGGCGTGGCTCGGTCAGCAGCATCTGCGGCTGCGCGGCCAGTGTTTCGCGCGGCACGTCGCCGCGCCGCCAGGCGGCGAGCAGGGCTTCATAGCCGATGCCGCTGTTGAGCGCCATCTGCTTGAGCATCGCATGAAACTGCCCCGGGGTCGGCGCGAGCGGCGTGATGTGGTCCATCAGGATGCGCAGCGCCGGCGCATCGGCGAAGGCCAGCAGGCTTTGCATCACCAGATCGGCCGGCAGGGGGGTGCCAGCCAGCACCAGCGGGCCGGGCCGGCCGCTTTGCGCGAGCATGAGCCCGAGCAACAGGTTGGGGAAGCCCTCCAGTACCTTCAGCGCCAGGGTCTCGCCCGGCTGGAAGGTCTGCTCCACACCGGGAGGAAGCAGGAAGGCGAAACGGACATCGCGCAGGCTGACCAGCAGGTGCTGGCCCAGATGGTGCCCCTCGAGGCGGACGTGCCAGATATCGCCGCGCACCGGGTTGATGCCGGCCCGCTCCAGCGCATCGCGCAACATCTCGGGGCGCAATGGCGCGGCAAGACCGTCCGGGCCGCCACGCGGCACGAGGGAAAGGGGATCCGGCAGAAAATCGGGCATGGTCGGGTCCATCAATCAAAACAGCCCGGCCAAGCGTAAGCTTGCCGGGCTGTCGGCGTCAATGCGGCAACACGCCGGTTACTGCATCAGCGACATGACGAGCTGGTTCATGGAACCGCTTTGCTTGAGCATCGCGGTGCCGGCCTGCATCAGCATCTGCTTGGAGGTCTGGTTCGCCGTTTCGCTCGCGTAGTCGGTGTCCATGATGCGGCTGCGCGCCACCGTGGTGTTGGTGGTCATGTTCGACAGGTTGTTGTAGGTGTGCTCCATGCGGTTGGAGTAAGCACCCAGCGACGCGCGCAGCGTGCCGACCGCGTCGACCGCGTCGCTCAGCGTCTTGATGCTGGCGTTGGCCTTGGCGTTGTCCGCTACGTCATCGGCCGGCGTCGTGCCGGCATAGATTTTGGACGCGGCCTTCAGCTTGGTGTCCAGCGTGGTGATGTTGGCGCTGACATCGACGGTCAGCTTTTCGCTTTGCGAGGCGCCGATCTGGAAATCAACCGCGGCCTTGAGCTTGCCCGCGCCCGGATCCAGCAGCGTCTGGCCGGCGAAGGCGGTGTTCTTGATGATGTTGCCCAGCTCGCCGCCCAGCGCGTCGTACTCGGCCTGCATCGCCTTGCGGTCGTCGTCGTTGGCCGCGCCCGAGGCGGATTCGGTCGCCAGGTCCTTCATGCGCAGCAGGATGTTCGACACTTCGCTCAGCGCGCCTTCGGCGGTCTGCATCAGGCTGATGCCGTTCTGCGTGTTCTTCATCGCCACGGTCATGCCGCGCGTTTGCGCTTCCATGCGGGTGGCGATCTGCAGACCCGCCGCGTCGTCCGACGCGGAGTTGATGCGGAAACCCGTGCCCAGGCGGGTCATCGAGGTGGTCAGGGAATTCTGCGTGGCGTTCATGTTGCGCTGGGTGTTCAGCGCCGCCACGTTGGTTTGCAGACTCAGCATGCGACATGCTCCTTGGTGTGATAACGGATCGGTAAGGCGGACGACGTCGCGTGACGACCGCCTCTATGGTGATAAGGCGAACCGCCGACACCCGGTGTTAAATGCGCGGGAACGTGAAAAATCACATCCCGGCCCAATCAAGAAAAACGGCCGGAGGACGCCCCCGGCCGTTTTCGTTCCGCGACTCGCGCGGGATTACTGCATCAGCGACATGACGAGCTGGTTCATGGAACCGCTTTGTTTGAGCATCGCGGTGCCGGCCTGCATCAGCATCTGCTTGGAGGTCTGGTTCGCGGTTTCGCTCGCGTAGTCGGTGTCCATGATGCGGCTGCGCGCCACCGTGGTGTTGGTGGTCATGTTCGACAGGTTGTTGTAGGTGTGCTCCATGCGATTGGAGTAGGCACCCAGCGCCGCGCGCAGCGTGCCGATGGAATCGATCGCGTCGTTCAGCGTCTTGATGTTGGTGTTGGCGTCCGAAGCGGTCTTCACTTCCGCGCCGGCGGCCGGGGAGGCGCCGAACTGTTTCGAGATAGCGCTCAGCTTGCCGTCCAGATCCGTGATGTTGGCCTTGACGTCGACGGTCAGCTTTTCGCCTTGCGAGGCGCCGATCTGGAAGTCGACCGTGTCCTTGAGCTTGCCGTTGGTCTTGTCCAGCAGTACTTGGCCGGCGAAGGCGGTGTTCTTGACGATGTTGTTCAGCTCGCTGCCCAGCGCGTCGTACTCGGCCTGCATGGCGAGGCGGTCGTCGTCGTTGGCCGCGCCCGAGGCGGATTCGGTCGCCAGGTCCTTCATGCGCAGCACGATATTGGACACTTCGCTCAGCGCGCCTTCGGCGGTCTGCATCAGGCTGATGCCGTTCTGCGTGTTCTTCATCGCCACGGTCATGCCGCGCGTTTGCGCTTCCATGCGGGTGGCGATCTGCAGACCGGCGGCGTCGTCGGACGCGGAGTTGATGCGGAAACCCGTGCCCAGGCGGGTCATCGAGGTGGTCAGGGAATTCTGCGTGGCGTTCATGTTGCGCTGGGTGTTCAGCGCCGCCACGTTGGTTTGCAGACTCAGCATGCGGCATGCTCCTTGGTGTGATAGCGGATCGACCGGGCGGCCGCCATCATGGACAGCCGCCTCTACCGTAACAAGGCGGACCACCGCCCCATCCGGTTAAGTCTGTCGGGATGTGAAAAATCACACCGCGCGCCCACAACGAAAAAACGGCCGGAGGACGCCCCCGGCCGTTTTCGTTCCGCGACTCGCGCGGGATTACTGCATCAGCGACATGACGAGCTGGTTCATGGAACCGCTTTGCTTGAGCATCGCGGTGCCGGCCTGCATCAGCATCTGCTTGGAGGTCTGGTTCGCCGTTTCGCTCGCGTAGTCGGTGTCCATGATGCGGCTGCGCGCCACCGTGGTGTTGGTGGTCATGTTCGACAGGTTGTTGTAGGTGTGCTCCATGCGGTTGGAGTAAGCACCCAGCGACGCGCGCAGCGTGCCGACCGCGTCGACAGCGTCGCTCAGCGTCTTGATGCTGGCATTGGCCTTGGCGCTGTCCGCTACGTCATCGCCGGTCGCCGCGGAGTACACTTTGGACGCGGCCTTTAGCTTGGTGTCCAGCGTGGTGATGTTGGCGCTGACATCGACGGTCAGCTTTTCGCTTTGCGAGGCGCCGATCTGGAAATCAACCGCGGCCTTGAGCTTGCCCGCGCCCGGATCCAGCAGCGTCTGGCCGGCGAAGGCGGTGTTCTTGATGATGTTGCCCAGCTCGCCGCCCAGCGCGTCGTACTCGGCCTGCATCGCCTTGCGGTCGTCGTCGTTGGCCGCGCCCGAGGCGGATTCGGTCGCCAGGTCCTTCATGCGCAGCAGGATGTTCGACACTTCGCTCAGCGCGCCTTCGGCGGTCTGCATCAGGCTGATGCCGTTCTGGGTGTTCTTCATCGCCACGGTCATGCCGCGCGTTTGCGCTTCCATGCGGGTGGCGATCTGCAGACCCGCCGCGTCGTCCGACGCCGAGTTGATGCGGAAACCCGTGCCCAGGCGGGTCATCGAGGTGGTCAGGGAATTCTGCGTGGCGTTCATGTTGCGCTGGGTGTTCAGCGCCGCCACGTTGGTTTGCAGACTCAGCATGCGGCATGCTCCTTGGTGTGAATAGCGGATCGACCGGGCGACCACCATCATGGACGATCGCCTCTAACCGGATAAGGCGGACCATCGCCGCGCAGAATTAAGCGTCCCCGAGTGTGAAAAATTACATCCCGCGCAAAAAACAGGGCCGGCCCGGCGACCCGCGCCGGACCGGCCCTGCCGATCCTTGTACCAATGGAGCCGTGATGGCTTACTGCATCAGCGACATGACGAGCTGGTTCATGGAACCGCTTTGCTTCAGCATCGCGGTGCCGGCCTGCATCAGCATCTGCTTGGAGGTCTGGTTCGCGGTTTCGCTCGCGTAGTCGGTGTCCATGATGCGGCTGCGCGCCACCGTGGTGTTGGTGGTCATGTTCGACAGGTTGTTGTAGGTGTGCTCCATGCGGTTGGAGTAAGCACCCAGCGACGCGCGCAGCGTGCCGACCGCGTCGATCGCCTCGTTCAGCGACTTGATGCTGGCGTTGGCCTTGGTGCTGTCCTTGACCTCTTCGGGCGTGCCCGTGCCGGCATAGGTCTTGGAGGCGGCGGTCAGCTTGGTATCCAGATCGGTGATGTTGGTTTTGACATTGACGGTGAGTTTTTCGCTTTGCGACGCGCCGATCTGGAAGTCGACGGCGCTGGCCAGCTTGCCGGAGCTCTTCTCCAGCAGCACTTGGCCGGCGAAGGCGGTGTTCTTGATGATGTTGCCCAGCTCGCCGCCCAGCGCGTCGAACTCGGCCTGCATCGCCAGCCGGTCGGAATCATTGGCCGCGCCCGAGGCGGACTCGGTCGCCAGGTCCTTCATGCGCAGCAGGATGTTCGACACTTCGCTCAGCGCGCCTTCGGCGGTCTGCATCAGGCTGATGCCGTTCTGCGTGTTCTTCATCGCCACGGTCATGCCGCGCGTTTGCGCTTCCATGCGGGTGGCGATCTGCAGGCCCGCCGCGTCGTCCGACGCCGAGTTGATGCGGAAACCGGTGCCCAGGCGGGTCATCGAGGTGGTCAGGGAGTTCTGCGTGGCGTTCATGTTGCGCTGGGTGTTCAGCGCGGCCACGTTGGTTTGCAAACTCAACATAGTGGATTCGATCCTGAAATGACGGCTATCACTGACATTCGCGCCGCGGCGACTGTCTCCACCATGACAAAGCGACCACCGCATCGCATGACTTAATCAAAAAGAATGTGAAATTTACCATTAAACTCATTTGCTATATGAGAAATAGTTCCTCTTGACGAAAATTTACATTTAACGCATCCACATTCAGAGCCCACAACGGTTTTGCCAATACGGCGAGCGCTTTGTACAATCGGCAGGTCACTCCACGAGGTATTCGTCCGATGCGCCATTGATGCCGCCGTCCTTCGACGGCCCGCCTCCACCCGTCCCCCGAGCACAGGGGGAGTTTCCGGCATCCGAAACTGGAGCAACGCATGGCCCATCCCCTCCTGACTCTGGAAGACGTATCGTTCATCCTGCCCGACGGCACTGTGCTGTTTTCGGGACTCTCCGAGCAATTCGACAGCCGGCGCACCGGTCTTGTCGGCCGCAACGGCATCGGCAAGAGCGTGCTCGCGCAACTGCTCGCCGACGTGCTCCCGCCCTCCTCCGGGCGCTACCTGCGCATCGGCACGACGCATTACCTCGCGCAACGCATCACCCCGGCCGATCATGACACGGTGGCCGATCTTGCCGGTACGGGCGCCATTCTCGATGCGCTCGAACGCATCGAAGCGGGCGGCACGGACACAGCGGACTTCGCGACGCTCGACGGTCGGTGGGACATCCGCCAGCGGCTGGAACGGATGCTGGCCGAACTGGATCTCCCGCATCTTCACCCGCGCAGCCTGGCGAGCCGCCTGAGCGGCGGCGAGGCCATGCGCGTGGCGCTGGCCGGCGCGCTACTCTCGGACGCCGATTTCCTGATTCTCGACGAGCCCACCAATCACCTCGATATCTTGCAACGCCAGAAACTCGCCGAAGGGCTCGCGCGCTGGCCCAAGGGGCTGCTGGTGATCAGTCACGACCGGACGTTGCTGGACACGATGTCGCGCACCGTCGAACTGTCGGCGCAGGGTCTGCGAAGCTATGGCGGCGCCTATTCGTTTTACCAGGAATGCAAGACGCAGGAGCGGGATGCCGCCGTCCGGCATCTCGAACAGTGCCGGCACGAGCGCAAACAGGAAGAGACGGCGCTGCGCGAGGAGCGCGAACGCCTGGCGCAACGGCAGGCCAAGGGACGGCGTCTGGGGCAAGAGGCCAATCAGGCAAACATCCTCCTCGGCCGGCAAAAGGAGCGCAGCGAACAGTCCGCCGGGAAACTCCGCCAGCGCCAGGAAGCGGCAAGGGAAGCGATGGCGCGGCAGATCCGGGAGGCCGCGAGCCGGCTGGACGAGGAAACGGCAATCGCGTTGCTCGCCCCCGATAGCGCTATCGCGCCGCAACAGCGCGTCGTGACGCTCGACGGGCTTGTGTTGCCGTTCGCGCCAGCCGCCATGCAACGCCTCAGCCTGTTTCTCGCCGGACCGCGCCGCGTGGGCATCGTCGGGCCGAACGGCTGCGGCAAGACCACGCTCCTCAAGGTGCTGGCCGGCCATCTCGCGCCACTTGGCGGTGTGTGCGAACGCCATGTCGAATGCGCGGTGCTCGACCAGCAACTGACCAGCCTCGATCCGTCCCGCCCGGTGCTCGCGCAGTTGCTGGACGCCAACCCGCGAGCAGGGGAAGCCGCGCTGCGCACGCGTCTGGCGCAACTCGGACTGGGTGCCGGGGCCATCGTCCGGCCAAGCGGCTCGCTCAGCGGCGGAGAGCGCCTGAAAGCGGCGCTGGCCCTCGCGCTGTATGCCGCGCCGCCCGCGCGCCTGCTGTTGCTCGATGAGCCGGGCAACCATCTCGATCTTGACGCCCTGCGTTCGCTGGAAACCATGCTGGGGCAATTTCGCGGCGCCTTGCTGGTGGTGTCGCACGATGAAGCGTTCCTCGGCCGGATCGGCCTCACCGACCGTCTGCGGGCGACACCGGACGGCTGGCGGCTGGAGCCCTGGCCCGACCGGGTTCCCGAATAAAAAACGGCCGGAGGACGCCCCCGGCCGTTTTGCTTGCGCGACTCGCGCGGGATTACTGCATCAGCGACATGACGAGCTGGTTCATGGAACCGCTTTGTTTGAGCATCGCGGTACCGGCCTGCATCAGCATTTGCTTGGAGGTCTGGTTAGCGGTTTCGCTCGCGTAGTCGGTGTCCATGATGCGGCTGCGCGCCACCGTGGTGTTGGTGGTCATGTTCGACAGGTTGTTGTAGGTGTGCTCCATACGGTTGGAGTAAGCACCCAGCGCCGCGCGCAGCGTGCCGATGGTGTCGATCGCCGCATTCAGGGTAGCGATGTTGGTGTTGGCATCGGTAGCGGTCTTCACTTCTGCGCCGGCGGCCGGGGAGGCGCCGAACTGTTTGGACACGGCGGCCAGCTTGGTATCCAGGTCGCCGATGGCGGTGGTCACGTCAACCGTCAGCTTTTCGTCTTTCGACGCGCCGATCTGGAAGTCGACCTTGTCCTTCAGCTTGCCGTTGGCCTTGTCCAGCAATACCTGGCCGGCGAAGGCGGTGTTCTTGACGATGTTGTTCAGCTCGCTGCCCAGCGCGTCGTACTCGGCCTGCATCGCCTTGCGGTCGTCGTCGTTGGCCGCGCCCGAGGCGGATTCGGTCGCCAGGTCCTTCATGCGCAGCACGATGTTCGACACTTCGCTCAGCGCGCCTTCGGCGGTCTGCATCAGGCTGATGCCGTTCTGCGTGTTCTTCATCGCCACGGTCATGCCGCGCGTTTGCGCTTCCATGCGGGTAGCGATCTGCAGGCCCGCCGCGTCGTCGGCGGCCGAGTTGATACGGAAGCCCGTGCCCAGGCGGGTCATCGAGGTGGTCAGGGAGTTCTGCGTGGCGTTCATGTTGCGCTGGGTGTTCAGCGCGGCCACGTTGGTTTGCAGACTCAGCATGCGGCATGCTCCTTGGTGTGAATAGCGGATCGAAAGGGCGGCCGCCGTTACGGATAACCGCCTCTACCGTAACAAGGCGGACCGCGACCCCATCCGGTTAAATCCCACCGAACGTGAAAAATCACACTACTGTCAAGAACAAGGCCGGCCCGGCGACCCGCGCCGGACCGGCCTTGCCGATCCTCGCAACCTAAAGAGCCGTGACGGCTTACTGCATCAGCGACATGACGAGCTGGTTCATGGAACCGCTTTGTTTGAGCATCGCGGTGCCGGCCTGCATCAGCATCTGCTTGGAGGTCTGGTTCGCGGTTTCGCTCGCGTAGTCGGTGTCCATGATGCGGCTGCGCGCCACCGTGGTGTTGGTGGTCATGTTCGACAGGTTGTTGTAGGTGTGCTCCATGCGGTTGGAGTAAGCACCCAGCGCCGCGCGCAGCGAACCGATGGTGTCGATTGCTGTATTCAGCGTGGCGAGCTTGCCGTTGGCATCGGAGGCCTTGACGATTTCGGTGCCAAGGCTGCTGGCCGGGGCCGGAGCCGGCGGCGGAGCCGGGGGCGTCGCCGGCGCATCGGCGAACTTGGCGGTGATGTCCTTCAGCGCCTTGTCCAGATTACCGATGGCGGCGCTGACATCGACGGTCAGCTTTTCGCCTTGCGAGGCGCCGATCTGGAAGTCGACCGTGCCCTTGAGCTTGCCGTTGGCCTTGTCCAGCAGCACTTGCCCTGCGAAGGCGGTGTTCTTGACGATGTTGTTCAGCTCACTGCCCAGCGCGTCGTACTCGGCCTGCATCGCCTTGCGGTCGTCGTCGTTGGCCGCGCCCGAGGCGGACTCGGTCGCCAGGTCCTTCATGCGCAGCACGATGTTCGACACTTCGCTCAGCGCGCCTTCGGCCGTCTGCATCAGGCTGATGCCGTTCTGCGTGTTCTTCATCGCCACGGTCATGCCGCGCGTTTGCGCTTCCATGCGGGTGGCGATCTGCAGGCCCGCCGCGTCGTCGGCGGCCGAGTTGATGCGGAAGCCCGTGCCCAGGCGGGTCATCGAAGTGGTCAGGGAATTCTGCGTGGCGTTCATGTTGCGCTGGGTGTTCAGCGCGGCCACGTTGGTTTGCAGACTCAACATAGGGATCGTTTCCTGAAAATCACGGCAAACAATGACATTCGCGCATGGCGACTGTCTCCTTAACAGGAAGGGCGACAGCGCCGGATCAGGACTTAATTTATTTTGAATGTGAAATTTACCAATTTACTTACAATGCATAATCGAAATAGTTTCACTTAACATTTGTACACACATTTTCCTTCACATAAAGATTTGTTTTCGGGGGCGTTTCTTCTGTTTGTCCCGCGATCCCGGGCTATGCATTCCTGCTAGAATGGCCGTATCCAAGACCGCCGACAGGAAACCTCCGCCCATGAACGCCGGATTTGCCCACAGCCATTACGGGTCCGACCAGGCGGGCCTGATCTGCAGCTTCCTGTTCCGGCCCGATACCCCGGGCAGCGAGATCGACCACGCCGGGGCGGCGCGCTGGCTCGCCGGCGAAGACGGGGAGAACGGCAGTTTTTTGTGGCTGCACTTCAACCTGAGCAATACCGCCAGCCTCAAATGGATGCAGCAGCATCTCGTCCTTCCGGATAGCTTCTACGACGCGCTGCACGAGGGATCGCGCTCGACCCGGATCGAGCACCAGGACGACGAACTGATCGCGGTGGTCAACGATGTGGCCTTCAATTTCACCACCGCGTCCACCGACATTTCCACGATGTGGGGTTGCACCAACCAGCGCCTGCTGGTGACCGCGCGCCTCAAACCGCTGCGCTCCGTGGACAAGCTGCGCGCCGCGGTGCGGCGCAAGGAACGTTTCCGCTCGCCGCTCGAACTTCTGGTGCATTTATTGAGGGATCAGGCCGACGTGCTGGCGCTGATCACCCGGGAATCGAACGGCACGGTGGACTCCGTGGAAGACCAGTTGCTGATGCAGCGCCTGCAGACCAGCCGCGCCGATCTGGGCTCCTTGCGGCGGGAGCTGGTGCGGCTGCAGCGCCTGCTCGCGCCCGAGCCGGGCGCCCTGTTCCGCCTCTTGAACCGCCCTCCCCTCTGGCTGGCGGACGAGGATGTGCAGGATCTTCAGCAGGCGACCGAGGAGTTTTCCCTGGTGCTCAACGATCTGAGCTCACTGGTCGAACGCATCAAATTGCTGCAGGAAGAGATCGCCGCCAAGCTCAGCGAGCAGACCAACCGGACGCTGTTCACGTTGACCATGGTCACGGTGCTGGCGCTGCCGATCAATATCGTGGCGGGTTTTTTCGGGATGAATGTCGGCGGGGTGCCGCTCGCGCAGCACCCTCACGGCTTCTGGGTGCTGGTCGTGCTGGTGGCGACCTTCACGCTCATCGCCGGTGTCTGGGCGTTTCGCAAGAACCGCGACATGGTGTGAACGCTAAAGAGGGGGCGGAGGCCGGCGGCGCGGCGCCGGCGACGGGTCAGGCGTAGATCCGGTCCAGATCGCTGGCATAGACGCGGATGGCGCTGCGGTAGGCCTTGATCGTTTCGTCACAGGAGGTGTCGGCCAGCGCGCCGAGCAGCAAGGCCATGGCTTCGTGATGACGTCCGAGGTTGTAACCCGCCATGGCGCCGAACACCACGAATTCCTGTGCGTCGGGATAACGCTCCCGGCCGCGCGCCAGGATGTCCCAAGCCTCTTGGTAGCGGCCCAGATTGCGGTAGCTGCTGCCCAGTCCGAGCAGGCACTCCCTCTCGAGTTCCGGCGACAGACCCTGCGCGATGGCCCGCTCGTAAAACGGTACCGCCTCTTCCTCGCGGCCGAGGAAATCATGCACGAACGCGGCCTGCGCCTGCACCTGCGCGTCTCCGGGCTCTTCGCCGGCCAGTTTGACCAGCGCGCACAGCGCTTCTTCGTGGCAACCGCGGCCACGCAGTGTCAGCGCGGCTTCCAGAGTTTGAATGGCTCCCATGATATCGACTCCTGCAACAGCTGATCCCAAGTCAGCTCATAAGTACGCCACGCAAGGGGCTGCGCCGCGGATTATTTCTGCTTATCCATTAAGACGTTCCCGAAAGCCGGGCTTCCCAGGCCGCCTTTTATTAATTAAAGAATCATGATGCGCGAAAAGCATTCCATCAATCAATGTCATTATTTCGCACAACGGATGGGCAAAAAAACCTGAACTTTCTTACGGGTAGGAAGTCTGCCGCTCCCCTTGCAGCCATGCTCCAGCCAACGGCCTTCACCTCCCCGAACAAATAATTACCCATTCAGCATAGGCCATGCAAATATTACGTCAATACAAAACTACACAAAAACCTATCCTGATAATCTTCCGGTATAAATACTCACTAACCGTGTAGGGTTATTAATCCCGGCCCGAACTAATATACCCAAATTAACCAATTAAACTACTATGTATATCTACATAGTATTGATGTTATTTTTGCAAAAGAGAGACACCGGAACCCTCGGCGATACAGTCCGGACCACGTTTGGCGGTGAATAACCCGCGACCATGTGAATATTCACACAACCTGCATGACTGTCGCCGGCTCGATACGAACACCGCGATCCACTGACGCAGCAGGACGAGCGGTTTGCCTTTCGCCCGAGACCCGCCCTTCCCTGACACGCAAGGATGACATATCCGGCGAGGATCGCCAGTGGGGATGGTTGTCACTGTGGTTTTAACGGGAGGAGCCATGGCGGGACGGGCGCGCCGTCGGCGAACCGCAACCACCCGACAAGAAAAAAGCCCGTAAATCCTGAGATTTACGGGCTTTGTTCTGGAGGCGGGGGTCGGAATCGAACCGGCGTCCACGGCTTTGCAGGCCGCTGCATAACCACTCTGCCACCCCGCCAGGGACTGGCGCCGCATGCTTTTCGCACCCGGCTTTATTCTGTTGCGCAAGACACGCTATCGCGCAGTCTTTGACACCGCTGTGTCTCTCTCGCGTTTCAGAGAGTCACCCACTATAGACACTTTCCCCCGACGCGTCAACACACCGCGCAACAATTTTCACATGGCACCCGCCACCGCGGGCACAAGCGCAGAGCGGAGGATCCGCGTCAGTCGCGCGGCGCCGTCCGGTCCAGGCGCAGCACGATCGGCAGGCGCAGGCCGGCCGGAGGCGGCGCGCCCACCGGTTGCCCCAGCAGCAGGCCTTGCAAGCCGCGGGCCAGCACGGCATCGGCGGGCTCGCGCAAGGCGAATCCGGAAACCATACCGTTCTGGTCGACCCACACTCTGGCCACCACGGACCAGTCGGCCCGGCCAGCCGCGCCGGTCTCGTCAGCGGACAGCACCTGTTCGATCCGGGCGCGAACATGACCCGCATAGGCGATCCAGCTTGGTGGCACATCGCCCGGCGGAGGGTCGGCCAGCGCAGGCGACGCGCCGCCCAGCCCCAGACCGAGCATGCCGCCAGCGACAACATGCCGGGCCCGCAGACCGAGACCGCGCAACACCCGGCCCAGCGCATTCAGGGAAGACATTCGCCCCCCTCCTTTACGGTTTCGCCGCCGGCGGGGCCGCACGGCCCAAAATGCGTTTCAGGGCGTCGCTATCCACCTTGACGCCAGAACCGCCGGCCAGCCGCTCAAGGTAGGCGCGGGCCAGCTCGCCCTGGCGCTCCTGGCGCAGGCGCGCCTTCAGCACGTCACGGATCTCGTCCAGCGTCACCGACTGGGCTTCCCGCCGTTCGACCAGTTTGAGCACGTGCAGGCCGGCGGCGGACTGCACCGGCTCGGAAACCTGCCCCGGTTTCAGGCTGACGACCACCGGACGCACTTCGGGCAGCAGTTGGTCCAGCGTCACCCAGCCGGTATCGGCCAGCGCGGGTTTCGCGCTCTTGTCGAATTCCCCCGCCAGCCGGGCGAAATCGGCTTTGGGCTGGCGCGCCTTCCTCAGGGCGTCCGCAACGTTTTTGCGCGCCGCCGCCAGGGCGGCCGCGTCGCCGGCCGGCGCGGGAATGAAGACCTGGTTCACGCGGTAAGCGGCCGGCTTGAACAGCCCGCCCTTGAGCCGCTGATAAGCCTCGCTCAGTTCGCTGTCGGACGGGTAGTCGGCCGGCGCCTGGCTGACCGACGCGAGGTAGGTACGCGCCACGACCTCCCGGGTCAGGGCGTCGATCTGGGCGGCGACCTCGGGCCGCTTGCTCCACTGTTTCGCCCCGGCCTCGGCCAACAGCAACTGATCGGCGAGCCGGGTGCGGGCCCATTGCTCAAGGAGCGCCGGATTGGCGGCCAATTGCTCGCGCTGCGCGGCCGGCAACGACAGCACCAGGGTTTCGGCTTCCTGGCGTGAGACCGACGCGGAACCGGCCGTCGCGACGGCATTGTCCGCCGCCAGCGCGAAGGGCGCGAGCAGCGCCAGCAACACGCAGCCCCCCGTCAGCGCGCGACGCATGCCAGGGCGGGTCGTTCCCGTCATTGCGCCAGCTCCTCCGCGACCCCGGACGGCTCGCCCGCGTCGCCGCCCTCCGGCCGGGCCTGCGAGGTGGAGTAGTCGCGCAGGAACAGGATCAGCTCCTGCAGCAAGCGGTCCCACAGTTCGGTGGTCGCCCGCAGATAGGTCTCGCTGACACCGCCGGCCACGACCACGTCCATTTCCAGCACCAGAAAACCGCTTTGGCGGGTCAGGCGCGCGAAGCGCTTGCCAAGATTCCAGTTGTCGGCGAGGTCGGAGGGCAGATCGCCTTGCACCTGCAGCGGGCAACTGAGGGTGTAGTCGATGAATTCGCCCTCGTCCCGGGCCGGATTGCCCGGGCGAACCGAGAAGCCGATGCCCTGCGAGGCGCTAAGGAGCTGGCGCAGACCGCCCTGCTCGGAAACCGTGACGCGGTAGCCCATCGTCTGGAAGAGTCCTTGCAGACGCTCAACACTCATTGCCTGAATCATCGTTGTTTCTGTCATCGTCTTTCCTGCATTTCCTGAGGGTGAAAAGGGGGGCGGGCCGCCATGGCCCTTATTGCCCCTGTTTGGCGCCCGGCGGCGTACCGGCGCCGACCTGGCTTTGATAGAGGCGGTCGCCGAACGCCTGGGTCTGTTCGTCGAACAGCACCCTGGCGCGTCCGGAGAATGGCTGGCGCAGCGCCAGCAGACTGCCCGTGCCGAAGGCCTCGTAGGCGCTCAGCAGTTCGCGTCCGGCCTGGTACATGTCCCGGTTCCTCGCCGTGCAGGCCTGGTACTCGCCGTCCCGCTCGGCCAGCCGGGCCTTGAGCGTATCGACATCCTTCTGCAAGGCGGCCGTCCGCTGCGACAGCGTCTGGAACTCGGCCTGCGCCTTCTGCGCCGCTTCGCGACTCGTGCTCACCTGCAGCTGCGCCTGGCGGCGCACCGCGTTCTGGTCGCCCTCCAGACGCCCGGCGCGCTTGCGCTCCGCATCGAGCTGCGGGCGCAGCGACGCCAGTTCCTGCCGCGCGGCGTCACGCTCCGCCTCGGCCGCCGCCCGGGCGGCCGCGAGCTGGGCTTGCTGGCCCTGAAGGTCCTGCAGTTGCTGGGCGGTGGCGCGCAACTGCGAGCGCAGGCGCTCCTCGGCGCTTTGCGCCGAAGCGGCCGCGGGCAGCGCGAGGATCAGCGCGGCGGCCCAGCCGGCGGCGGTTCGAAAAGTCTGCGTCATGAGCTGGCCTCCGTCAGAAACGCGCGTTCAGGTCGAAGCGCACCACGTCGATGGACAGCGGCGCGCCGTAGATTTCCTTGGCGCTGCTCCAGCTGAACTGGCCGTAGACGTTCTTGTCGAACGCGTAGGCCGCGCCCAGCTGATAGCCTTTGGCGTTGGTGCCGCCCATATGGAAACCGCTGTCGTTGTAACCGTCCGGAAGCGCATCGGGCTGGATATACTTGTAGCCCGCGAAAACCCGCCAGTCCCGGGCGTTCTCGAGCTTCAGGCCGCGACCGAAGGTCGCCTGCAGCATCCAGGCGTTCGGGCCGCTCTTGATGTCGGTGGTTCCGGTCGCCTGCGTGCCGGCCGCATTGGTGGCGATATTGGACAGACCGCCGGCGCGGCGGACCATCTCCATCTTGTCGTAGGCCAGGTTGCGCACGAAATTGCCGTCCACGCGCAATCCCATGCCGCCGAACAGCCGGGTATCCCACGACAGGTTCACGTCCAGCAGGTTGAACCTGGAGGCGAGGCCGACGTACTGCCACTCGTTCCACTTGGCCGGATCCGGCGACCACTGGCGGATATCGCGCAGCAGGAACAGGGTGTTGCCCTTTTGCATGAACGCGGGCTTGGACCAGTCGCTGTCGCACACATCGCTCTTGCTGTAGAGCGTGCAGGGCGACGAGCGCTGGCCGGCGATGTTCTGGAAACGGTAGTAGGCCAGCGCGCCGGTCAGGGTGTTGTCGTTGTCGGGCTTCCATTTGCCGCCCAGCTGCGCGCCGAACAGCCACTTGTTCTCGCTCTTGCCCTCGGTGCCGGTCTCCGAACGCCAGCGGTTCTTGGCGTAGTCGAGCGCGAAGGCGCCAAAACCGCCGAACAGGCTGACCGGACCGCCGCCCAGATCATGGGCGAACTTCGCCGACACGCCGTCGAACTGCAGGTCGTCGGAGAACAGCATGTCGGTGGACAGGAAGGGGCTGGCCGCGCGGCCGGCGGTGACCGTCGCCCACTTGGCCGGGCGATAGGAGATATAGGCCTGATCCAGCCAGAACTCCTTCTTGCCCATGCCTTCGCCGAAGGTGTCGGAGGTCGACACCGGGTTCTTGTCGCTGCCGCTGGCGAGGCGGATGCCGGCGCTCCAGTTGTCGGTGATCGCCGCCTTCACGCCGAATCTCGCGCGGTAGCGCCACAGGTTGCGGCGATCCTGGCGGGTATTGAGATACGGCAGGTCGAAGGGGTTGCGCTGGTTGCCCACCACGGTCGCCGCCGGCCCCTTGTCGTTGAACGCGGTGAAGTCGATGATTTCATTGCTGTTGCGGCTGTCGAACAGGCGCGACTCGTTGCGCACGCGCACATCGCCTTCCAGGGTGATGCGCGATACCCAGTCCGGGAAGGTGCTCGGCTGCGCCCAGTTCTCGGCGCGGGCCTGTTCCATCATCTCCGCTTTCACTTCCTGCTGGATCTGCTTGCGCACCGACTGCGGGATATAGGGCACGCGCACATCGCCTGGCTGGGCGAGCGCGGCGCCCGGATCGGCCATCGGTTGCGCGGCCTTGGCCAGGGCGTTGGCCTGGGCGCGCTCGAGCAGCGTGCCGGCCTGTTCTTTCTTGAGTACCCCGGTCTGCACCAAAAGCTCGATCAGTTCGACCGTGACGTCGCCCTTGCCGCCCGTCGCATTGGCATGGGCGGGCGCCTGCGCGGCGCCGAAAGTCAGGGCGACCGCCATCATGCTGGCCAGCCGGGTGGGTTGGAAATTCATATTCATCTGCTCCACATGGAATTCAGGGTTTGCCGTTACTCATGTTCACGAAGGCCGGCGGCTGGTCAGCGCGACCTTGACCGGCATGGTGGTGGTCGTTGTCGGACGCTGGTCGAACACGGTCCGCCGCAGCACGGCCAGCACTTTCTCGTCGATCTCCCTGTCGCCGCTGGACTGCGCGATCTCGACGCGCGTCACCTGCCCTTCACGGCTGATCCACAGGTCGACGTTCATCCGGTACACCAAAAGCCGGGTCGTATCGGTTTCGCGCAGCACCTTTTGCAGCGCGTAACCGAGATACTGGCCGTAGGTGGCATTGCCGATCCGGCCGCCTCCGCCGGAGCCGGCCATGCCGCGCCCGGAGCCGGCGCCGATGTTGAAGGCGTCGCCGCCGGATTGCGCGTCGGCGTTCATCTGCATCGGATCGGCCGCGGCGTCGGCCGGTTTGGGCGGCGCCTCCTCGGCCGGTTTGGGCGCCTCGGAAGGCACCGGCACGGGCTCGGGTTCGACCGCCTTCTTCTCCGGCGGCGTCGGGGTCTCCGGCTTGGGAGGCGGCGCCGGTGGCGGCGGCAACGGAATGATCGTCGTCAGTTCCGGCGGCTTGCGGTGCACGGTGGCGATGCCGGAGGCCCACTGCCAGACCGAATACGCCACCGCGCCGATCGCCAGAACGGCAAGCAGTTGCAGCGCGCGGGCCTTCGCGCGGCGCGGCGGCGGGGCTTTCGGTTTCGAGAACAGATCGCCAAGGCTGTTGTCGTCGGGCGGATAGGTTTTGCAATCAGTCACGGCATCACTCGCGTTCAGTTCGGCTTGCCGGTCACCAGACCGACTTGCGACAGTTCAAGGCGGCGCAACAGATCGAGAACCTCGACGACCTTCTGGTACTGCACCACCGCGTCGCCGCGCACGATCACCGGAAACTCCGGATTGAGCGCCTTCTCGGTGCGCAGGCGCTCCTCCAGCTCCGGCAAGGTGACCGGATAGGCATCGAGAAACACCGCGCCGGTGTCGTTGATCGAAATCGCCTTGGTCTTGGGTTGCGACAGGGCCGCCGACGAGGAGGCCTTGGGCAGATTCACCCGGATGCCGGCGATCTGCGCGGTGGCGGTGAGAATGAACATCACCAGCACGACCATCAGCACATCGACCAGGGGGGTGATGTTGATGCCATCGACCGGGACGTCGTCATCGTCATCGCTTTGCGAGGATACGGAAGCCATATCGTCTCTCCTTATGCGGTGGTGGCGGCGGGGGCCGGAACGGCGGGCGCGCGCGCCGGAGCGTGTGGGGTTTCGGCGGACTGGGTTTCGCCGTGCACTTCGGCGAGACGGGCCACGAACTCATCGACGAACACCCGCATGTCCGCGCCGATTTCCTTGTTGCGGCCGATGATGCGGTTGTAACCGAACAGGGCGGGGATCGCGACGAACAGACCGGCGGCGGTCGCCATCAGCGCCGCGGCCATGCCCGGCGCGATCGCGTTGATGTTCACGTCGCCGGCCATGGCGGTGCCGAGGAACACCACCATGATGCCGAGCACCGTGCCCAGAAGACCGATGTACGGGCCGCCGGCGATGGCGTTGGACAAGGAGCCCAGGCGCGAGCCGAGCGCCAGCATTTCCCGGGTGCGCACCGCGTCCATGGAGACCCGGATCGCTTCGATGGTGGCGCCGGAGATCGAGGTGGTGTCGGCGCCCTGCTGACGGCGGATGCGCAGCTCATTGACCGCCGCGGCATAGAGGCGCCACAGCGACGCGTCCTTGAGCGCCGCCTCGGCGCGGTTGTCGTCGGCCAGCATTTCCAGGCGGGTGCCGACGCGCGAGAAGGCTTCGCGGAAGGCGTCGTTGGCGGTTTGCAGCTGTTTGGTGCGGCGGAACTTGGTGATCATGATGCTCCAGGTCTGCACCATCATGAACGCCAGAATGGCCAGCACGATCCAGGCGTCGAACGGCACGGCCTTGATCAGGAAGGTCAGGCCCGCGAAACCGAAGCCGGCCTGTTCCTCATCGGCGCCGTACTGCACCAGGCGGGAGTCGCTGCCCTGGCTCGTCGCGTCCGCCAGCAGCAGCGGCGCGACACGCGCCACCTTGGACAAACGCACCTCGTCGATCATGCCGGTAAACGGCGCGAAGGCGGAGACCGCCGCCGCGCCGTCGGCCGCGGGCACATCGCCGCCAAGGACCGCCGCCGAGGCGATGGCCGGCAGGGCGACCGCGAGCGACGCCGCGGGGCGGCCATTGACGTAGAGCTGAACCTGCTGGCCGCGGGCCGTCACCGCCAGATGCTGCCAGGCGCCGGCGGCCAGAGGCTGGGCCTGACCGCTGCGTTGGCCGTTGACTTCCACGAAGGGCACCCCCTGGTTCACGCCGATCAGAAGGGCGTTGCCGGCATCGCGGCGGGCATAGATCAGTTGCGTGCCCTTGATCGGGTCGGGGCGCACCCAGGCGCTGAAAGTGAATTCGCCGCCGGCGGCGATGGCCAGCGACGGAGAGGCCGGCAGCACGAGCGGCTGGCCGGCCAGTTGCAGCGCGCGTCCGATCACGCCGTCCACGGGCGCGCCGGCCGCCTTCTGGGCGTGATTGGCGAACGCCGTGGTATCGCGTGGCGCGGCATCGGCCGCGCCGCCGAAGTGATAGATGAGCGTGTAGTTGGGATCGAACACAGTCTGGCCGTTGGCGGCGCCGGGGGCCGACTTGTTGCCGTAGTACATCCAGATGTCCTGACGCGCGCCCGGCTTGATCTCGGGCACATCGACCCAGACGGTGGCGATGCCCAGGGTCGGATTGAAAGTCTCGATCTGATGGTTGAGCACGGTCTTGCCGTCGGCGGCGACAAAACGCAGGTCCGAGCCGTTCTCGGTGGCGCCGTCGAAGGCGAAATTGCCGGTATGCAACCGCACCAGAACCGGCGCGCGGCCGACCGGCTCGCTGATGTTGCCGCCTTTGGGCGTGGTGTCGATGGAAATCGGTTTGCGGAACTTCCAGTCTTCCTGCCACCAGTCCGCGGCGAACGACAGCGAAGGCAACAGGGTGCTTGTCACCAGGACAAGCAGGCAAAGGAGTGTGCGTAACATCGTGATGGGCTCCGAAATAGCTCTGAATGGGTCAATAACTGGCGCGAAGGTTGAAGTTCAGCCGCGGATCGTGCTTTTTCGTGTTGGAGCCGTCGCGCAGCGGGTAGCCCCAGTCGACGCCGGCCGACAGCCAGTCGCGGAACCTCAGGCGGGTACCGAGACCGACACTGGCCAGCGAGTAATGGGACGCCTGCTCCGGCAGCGGCTGCTGCAGACGCGTGCCGGCGGTTTCCGCGAAGGCGTAAAAACGCCATTCGCTGACCACCCCGCCCAGCCACGGGGCGATCGACGGTGTGCGCAGCTCGGCGCCCAGCAGGTAGCCGGCGTCGCCGGTGCGTTCGGCCGCGTAGTAGCCGCGCACGCTGGTGGCCCCGCCGGCGGAGAACTGCTCGTTCGACACCAGCGGTCCGGACGCGAACTGGAACGCGACGCGCCCCATCGCCTGCCAGTTGCGGTAAAGGTCCTGCGTATGACTAAAATTCCCCTTGAACACCAGAAAACTCGGACTGGCCAGCCAGCGCTTCTCGTGGAACTCGCGGTCCTTGCTGCCGATGCTGAAAAAGCTGCGCGATGCGCCGGTCAGGCTCAGGTCGATGACGGACTGCGAGGTTTCGGTGGCGCGAAAACCGCTATAGGAAAGCGTGAACGGCGCGTAGCGGATCGGCACGCTCTGGCGGTCCTGGCCGAACTTCAGCGTCTCGTCGAAATGCTTGACATCCAGGCCGGCCGACACCGAGTGGTGCCAGTTGCCGACCGGCTCCCAGGCATAGGTCCCGGCCACGGAAAACGAATGCCCCTTGCCCAGCACATTGGTGTTGTTGAGCGTCGCCACATTGCTGTCGCTCTTGAAACCGGACAGATCGAGGCGCCAGCGGTCGGTCAGCGGCAGCGAGTACGAGGCGGACAGCACTTTCGCATCGTTCGAGCGGCGCGGCGCGGTGAAAAAGGTCAGCGACGCCGAATGCCCGAGCTGCCAGAGGTTGCTGTGGCTCAAGGTCGCCACCGCGCGCAGCTTGGAGGTGTCGACGCTGTAGTCGTTGTTCAGGCCGAAACTCGCTCCCCAGGGGCTCTTGTCGTCGACCTGCAGCTCCACGTCCATGGTGCCCGGCACCTGGCCGGGCTTCACGGAAGGCAGCACCTGCCGGTCGGGCGTGCGGTTCAGTTCGCCCAGCTGCGCCTGGGCCAGACGGAAGTTGGGCACCTCGCCTTCCTTGAGCGCCGGCACTTTGTCGCGGATTTCCAGCGGCGAGTGATAACGCGCGCCGCTCACCCGCAGCCGGCCGACCCGGGTCTCGGCCACCTGCAGGATCACCACGCCGCCGACCACCTGCTGCTCGGGAAGGTCCACGTACACCGACTGCAGACCCCGTTCGTTGTAGGTTTTCTGGAGGGCATCGCGCGCCGCCTCGATGTCCGCCATGGTCCGGTCCGGCCCCAGGTGGGGCGTCACCGCCTTTTCGATCGCCTCGATATCCAGCGTGGTGTTGCCACGCACGATGTATTCGTAAATGGTCACGCGCGACGCCGCGGGCGGCTCCGCGGCGGCCAGCGCCGGGGAAGCATGAAACACCCCATGGACGGCGAGCGCCAGACCGGCCAGACGCAAGGCCCGCGCCCGCCGGCGCGGCCGGCTCATCACAGAAAAAGAAACTCCACGCTGCATCGACGCCACACCCCTGATTCGTTGACTGGTTTCGGCGAAGGGCGCCTGACGGCGGCCGCCCCTCGCCGCGGATTCGTAACTTCGCCCGGACATGCGACCCGACTCGCGACGATCGGGACGCACGGCACCCGCCCTTCGGACAAACGGGCGTCGGCTTTCGGGCTCACTGGCAATGAACGGACGGAAGACGGCACCGTTCTGCGCGCACTGTCATACCGGCACCACGGGGTCGCCGCCCCCGGCGTCCGGCTCGGCCACGTCGCACAGTTCCGGCGGCAACGCGGGCACATAGTGATCGCGCAGCGTGTGCAGCAAACCGAAGTTGATGCTGAATTCGCAGGCATCCGCATGCGTCGACACGTGGCAGGACAAACAGCGGTACACCGCATTCACCACGCGCGCGTCGGCGCTGACAAGGCACATGTCGCGAACGAACTCTTCCGCGTCGGGCAGCGGCGTCGAGGCTTCCGTATAACCGACGAACCACCGCCAGAGCATGTTGTAGGTCAGGGCCTCGCGGACGATCTCGGCGCGCCCCAGGGAATACACGATCTGCAGCACCCAGGCGCGGATCACGAACGCCGCCGCCACGCCGCCGGCGCAACGGTCGCTCAATTCGCGCAGCGCATCGGTTTCGGCGCCGAGCGCGTCGTCGATGTGGTCGCGCAAAATCACCAGGGCATGCGCCGGATCGGGAATGTAGGTGCGCAGATTGTTGATCTCGTGCCAGGTGGGATAGGCCACGATGCAGACCCACGGCGAGTCGTAGCGATCGACAATGACCGGGCCGACCTTCCGTGCGACACCGACCCATTCGGACAATTTGTCGTCCAGCTCGGTCATCGTCACCCTGTTGCCCTTCACTCCGGTTCTGCACTTGTGCTTGGCCGTCATTCTCTTCATTGAGACCTCTCCACCGCCCATCTTCGCGGCCACAACCGCCATCAACGACCCTCGCGCTTGCGCGCCGGCGCGCCCTCGGGACGACACACGCCATCGGAAGCCCCGGACAGCCGGAATGGCTCCGCGCCATGCCCGCCGGCTCACCGCCCTATGCGACGGCGATAACTTTACAACATACAAATGACACAGGAATTAAAAAAAATCCCGAACATTTCCCTGGCGAAACAGTCATGGCAAGGCGGCGACCGCTGAGCCATACTGAATAGCCAGAACTTACAAAAAGGAGGCTTGCCATGAACCGGATACTGATCGGAGCGGTGCTCCTGTGCGCTGTGAACGGCGCCGCGCTCGCCGAAGAGAGCGAGCCCGCCGAATCCTGCGTGGCCGTGGTGGTCGACGGCGTGCGCACGCTTCCCTACGAGTGCCTGAGCCGGCAACTGACCCCGCCCGAAGCGCTCGCGCGCGCCGCCCGGACGTCCCGACTCGCGCTCTCCGCGCGAACGGCCGAACGGCCGGCCAACGAACTGGGGCTTTTCAACCGCTCGGCCACCGCGATCCGCATGGGATCCAATTTCGGTGTTTCGGCCAGCGCGCAGCGTCCGCCACCGCCTTCGGACTACTCCCCGCTCCTGCCGACCGGCCGCTGAGCCGCACGCCACCCGCGGCAGGGGTGTGACGCCGCGTCAAAACAATGACAAAAGAATACAACTCCCGAACATGGCTATGCCTACGGGACACGTACAATGCCGTTGGGCAGCGGATCGGGGGGCACGGGCGCGGGAAGGCGGGCGGATTTGCCCGAGCGCGACACCGTCACGCCGTCCGTCTCGATGGCGTCGAGCGTCACGTCGCGCATGAGCGTGTCGCCCGCGGCGTAGGGTTTGGGCGGCCCATCGTTCACGCTCAGGAGGGCGATGGCCCGCCCTCCCTGGCGCGCGAGGCCCAGCACGCTCACGTTCAGCCGCACCTCGCCCGGTCCGAGCCAGGCGGCGATGCGCTCGCCGTCCGCGTCGGTGGCGGGCGCCGTGACCGGGGCCGGAGCGCGCGCCACGGGAGGCGCGGCTCTGAGGCCCGCCAGGCGGACGCCCCAAAACACCAGCGCGCCGGCCACGGCGAGCAGACCGGCCAGATGGATCGGCCACGCGCAGGATGGCGCGGCCCCGCCCCGTTTCAATGAAATCATGCGATGTCTCCTTGCCCGGGCGGACACACCGCCCGCCCGTTCACGCAAGGTTTACCAGCACAATGTTGGCGTTTCATGTCAGCGCCATATTTACTCGCTAAGATAGCCGGCACTGTGGCGAAGTTTGATCGCCAGCCCATGTGCGGGATCCCATGTCATGAATCCGATTCTTCGCGGCCGGGGGTTTTCCCTGATCGAAGTGATGGTGGTGCTGGTCATTGTCGGCATCGCCTCCGCCGCCATCAGCGTCAGCGTCACGCCCAACGCCGCGGACACGCTGCGGCTTGACGCGCGCGAACTGGCCGCGCGCCTGAGCGCCGCGCAACACGAAGCGCGGCTCGACGGACGAGTGATCGTCTGGCAGCCGCTCGGCGACGGCTACGCCTTCGCGCGCGGCACCTGGACGGCGGTGCCGGGCAGCGTGGTGCCGGCGGTGTCGACGGCGGGGGAACTCGACCGTTTCGCCGGCGACGACGCGCTGCGGCCTCGGCGCTGGCGCGCCGGGGAGGTGGAGGTCGCGCCGGCCGCGCCGCTGCGGCTGACGTCCGAATGGATCGGCGCCCCGCTGCGCCTCACGCTCAGGCACGGCGCCGACGCGGTGGTGATCGAGCGCGATGCCGCCGGCGCGTTCCGGGTGCCCTGAACCATGACGCCCCGTCCTTCGCCGCCCGCCGGCCGCGCCGCGGGATTCACCCTGATCGAAGTGCTGATCGCGCTCACCATCGTCGGCGTGGCGCTGGCGGCCTTCGCGCGCATGACCGGCCAGACCGCCGCCAACGCGGGCTACCTCGCGGAAAGTTCGCTGGCCATGCTGTCCGCGGACAACGCCCTGGCCGAGCTGCGGATCGGCACGCTGCCCGCGCCGGGCGTGCGCGTACTGGATTGCCCGCAAGGCGATCTGCCCCTGGTGTGCCGCGTGGAAATCCTCGCCGCACCGCAAGCGCTGCGCGATGTCGCCGTGGATGTGTACGACGGGCGCGAACGCAACCGGCGCCTCGCCCACCTCACAACCCGCCTGCCGGAGCCGCGCTCATGACCCCCGCGCCAGCGACACCGGCCCGCCAGCCGGGCTTCACCCTGATCGAGGTGATGATCGCCATCGTCATCATGGCGGTCATCAGCCTGATCGCCTGGCGCGGCCTGGACAGCATGAGCCGCGCCAATACCGCGCTCGCGCTGCACAGCGAAGAGCAGGCGCGCCTGATGCGCGCCCTGCAGCAGATCGAGCAGGACCTGCTGTGGCGCACCACCGTGGAGCTGGCGCCACCGCAGGGGATCGCGCTCTTGCCGGCCGGCATGCGGGCGATCCGCTCGGAAGCGGCGCCGCTGAGCCTGCAATGGGTGCGCGCCGCGCCGGCCGAACCGGGGCGCTGGCAGCGCGTGGCGTGGTGGGTGCAGTCCGGCACGCTGTACCGCGCCGGCTCGCCGGCCGTGCCGGGCTACCCCATTCCCGACCCCGCCGAGAAGGTGGCTGTGCTCGACGGCGTGGCGTCGTTCGAGGTGCGCGCCTGGGAGCCGGAGCAAGGCTGGCGGACGCTGCCGTTCACCGGCAACGCGCGCGCCGCGGCCAGCGGACTCGAAGTGACCGTGGCGCTGCGCCGCGGCGAAGGGCCCGCCCGGCGTTACCGGCGCGTGATCCCGCTGAACTGACTCTCCCGAACACCCGCCGCCCTCCCGGGCAAATGGTTGCCATCCTTCTTCGCGGATGGCAACGCCGCGCAGCGCTCCCGCCCGACGACACCACCCCGTCCCTCGGTTTTCCCGCGCGCTATCGCGACGGTTTTGCCGCGCCTCCCGTCATTCCCGCAAAAGACAAGGCCCGCCGGCGAACGCGGGCGGGCCCGGGCGGGCGGCAACCTCGCCGCCCGTGCTCTTCTTACAGCGCTTCGTTGCCGAAGCCCAGGATCTGCACCGACACCTGCGAGGCCTGGTTCTGACGCGCCGCGGACTGCTGGCGGCGCATCACATCGCCGGCGGCCTGGGTCGCGGAGGACGAGGCGGCGCTCGCCGACGCCTGCGCGCCGACATTGACCGACGCCGCCATCGGCACCCCGGAGGACTTGCCCTGCACCTGGATGTTGGCCGCGTTCGCCACCTGCATCGCCGCGACGTTGACGTTGCCCGACACCCGGATGCCCGCCTCGCCCGCGTCGATGGTGCCGAGCGGCGCGATCAGGTCCACGTCGCCCGCCGGCACTTCCGGGATGGGGTTGAGGGTGGCGATCCCCGCGCCCGTGCTCGGCACGGTCGGCGAGATCGTGACGTTGCCGACGTTGTCGTAGACGCGCCGCGGCGGGGTGTACACCACGGTGGTTTTCGAGCCGCGGCCGGCATTGATGTCGCCCTCGGCCGACCAGGCGAGGATGCTCCCGCCGAAGGTCGTCATCAGGCGGCTTTGGCCAAGCAGGATGCTGTCGCGCGAGTAGAGCCGTATGTCGCCCCGGCCCTGGGTGACCACCCCGGCCGTGGACGGCGGCGCCACCCCTTCCAGACCATAGGTCTGCCCGCCGCCCGGCGTGAGCACCTGGATGTCGCCGCCCAGAAGGGTGCGGATGCCCGAGCCGCCATACATCAGCAGGCTGCCGCCATAGGCCAGGGCCTTGCCCGCCGCATCCTGCGCCGGGAACAGCGCCGCCACGGCGTTGCGCCCGCGCAGGTAGCTGCCGTAGCGCGGCCCCTTGGCGTCGTTGTACTCGCGGCCCCCCGCGCGCAATTCGGCAAAATACACCTCGCGCGCAAAAATCCGCTGCTGCTCGGGCGCGAGAGTCGCCAGGTAGCGCCGCGCCTCTTCGGCGTTGCCGGTGAAGCCGTAGCGCTGGCCGAGCCATTCGACCAGCTCCGCCTCGTAGGTCTTGGCGACCTTGCCGGGCTGGTCGGCCAGCGGCGTGCCTGTGGCCGCCAGGTTCGCCGCGTCGAGGTAGCGGGACAACAGGCCCGCGTAGTTCGCGCCGCCCGCGCCCACTCCCGCCAGCACCGCGATGCCGGCGCCCGGGCGTTTGTCGCCTTCCGCCACCGGACCGATGCTCGTCAAGGACGCCAGATCGTTCTGCACGATGTGGCGCCCGGCCGACATCTCCAGCGTGCCCGGCCCCGCGACGGTGAAGTTGGCGTAGAGGATGTCGCGTCCGGCCTCGATCACCGACACGTCGTTGGCGCGGGTGTGAACGATCAGGTTGCCGGAGACGGTCGCCAAATTATTGGGAACAGCGAAGAAATCGCTGATGGACATCAACGTCTCGTCCGCCCGGGTGCCGGTATACACGATGTCGCGCCCCGCGCGCACCGCGACGGGCCCGGCCGCCACATAATCGGTCTGCCCGGCCCGAATTCCGGCAGCGATGGATGTCGGAAACTTCACCACCGTTCCGGTGCGCAAGCCGACGATATCGCCGTTCACCGCGTAAAACCGCGACGCCTCGCCAGACCCCTCTCCCATTCCCGCCTCACGCCCGACGCTGTTGACGCCGAACGCGAAGAGCGGAAGCTTGTCAACCGCGACCGCAGGCGCGTACGGACTGGTGTTGATGAAAATCAGGTTCTTATTCAGAGAGACAAATCCGGCGAATCCCGGCTGCGTTACCGTCGCCATCGACGCGGCATCGGCGCCGGACTGGCTGATCGCGTAACCGCCACCGTAGATCGAGCCGCCCGCCAGCAGCTCGAGGCGGCGCACGCCAAGCGGCACCTGCAGCAGGCCGCCGTTATTCCAGAGATTGCTGCCGGTGTGCTGGTAGGCCGCCGAACGTCCGTAGTAGACGCCGCCCTGCACGGCGGCGGCGCTGACCTGCCCCGGCAGCAGGAACCAGCCGCCGTTGGGAAGATAGGCGTACCCCGCCGGAGGATTACCAAAAGCATACTCGCCGGCCCGGGTATCGAAGGCCAGATTACCGCCGGCGGCCAACAGACGCACGGCGGTGCGGCCGGTCCACAGAGTGAACCAGCTCAGTCCCGCCTCGCCCTTGCCGGCATCCGAAGTGAACGGAAGATAGCTGGCGGTGCGCGCCAAACCGGCATCGGCCGTTCCTCCCAGCACCAGATCCCCGCGGCTCGCCACGCTGATCGCGGCATCGCCGGGCGTCAGCATCAATCCACCGGTCGCCAGTGATTGGCTGGTGACATAAGGGTCAGGGATCCTGACTTCCCGGCCGTCCTGAATGGCATATGCTCCATTCATACCATAAATCAGCCGCACCGTTCCGACCCGGCCCGCCGCCATGTCGACAGCGCCACGCAGGTTGATCAGTCCGCCATAAAGCTCGTGGGTCTGCACCGCCGCACCGAAATATGCTTTCAATCGGGCGTTTTCATCGCTGTTCCAGCCACCGCCAATACGCAGCTCGAGGTCTCCGCCGCCAGTCTGCGTCAGTTGGCCGCTGCCCCGCATCCGTCCTGTGCCACCGATGGCCAGCACCACACCCTGACTACGCGGAGCCTCGTCATCCAACTCCGAGCGGCGTTCGATCATCCCGGCATTCCCGCCCACCCGTACCGTGGCATTGCCGCCGCCCAGCGTGCCAAGGCCGGTGAAACCTGTCACCGCTGGCCATAAGGCAAAGGTATTAGCGGGATCCGCCGCCGGATCGAAGGTATAGGTGCCGAAATTGATCCACCACGCCACCGGCCGGTCCGCGCCGCCCTGGCGCCATAGCCAGTTGCCGGTGCCGGCGCTCCCTCTTGGCAACTGGGGAGTGGATCCCCAACTGTCCCCGGTCAGATCGCCCCCCACCGTGACTCGCAGATTGCCGCCGCCGTCCGGGTACCAGGCCCGGTCAAGCCGGCTGTCCCCGCTGACCAGAGCCTCGTAAGCAGGCGCCAGATCTCCGGCATTGCCGCCCAGCACCGTTCCATCGGCAGCCACTTTCCCGCGCGCCGGGTTGTAGCGCGCATCGAGAGTCGCGTCGCCCAGATGCGTCGGACTGCCTGCTGTGTACACGCCGTAGGGCGATTGCATCGAAAAACTTCCCGCCGCCGCGATGTCCAGATCGCCGGTGCCGGTGCGCAGCACGCTGAACACCGGGGATTTCGGAGTGGCTTTCACGCGCTCCACCCCATTGATGGAAGCGAGCACGCACTGTTGCGGCTCCCACAAGCAGACGTTGTAATGCTCCGGGAAATGCCCGGGCTCATCATCCAGGAATTCCGGCCCCACGGGTTCGCCGGGTTTGCCATTAAAGTTATTCGGATCGGCCCAAACGTAGACCTTGGTTCCACCCGTCATCGTTTTTTCCAGCTTCGCGGTATAGTGGGTATCCGCCGCCTGCACGCTTCCGCCCGCCTCGGGTCGGGTCAGTCGGGAATCGGCGGCGCCGGTGTCCGCTCCGGCCGTCAGGCGCAGGTTCCACGACGACGAACCGTCGGGCAACATCGCCGCCACCGCCCAGTTGCTGCGCGAGATGACCATACCATCGGCACCTCTGGGACGCAGATCCACCCCCGGGCTATCATCCGGCAGAACCACGGAGGTGCCCGAAGCGATCAGCGCGCCCACCGGCAGAGTCAGTTCGCCCTGCTGCGTCATCGCCACCGGCAGGGGCGCGCCCTTGGGCCAGGTCAGGCTGGCCTGGGTCACATCCACCGGCAATAGAGTACCTGCCTGCAGGCGGGCGCCGGTCGGCAATACGAGGCCATCCTGTCCGACCTCCGTGCCCCGGGCCAGCAGCACGCGACCGTCGGCGGACAGCACGTCGGTGGACAGCACCGACTTCGCAGGCAGCGTCAGGCCTGCGCTCAGAACAATGGACGCCGGCAAAGTCGTGCCCTTGGACCAGGTCAGACTCACCAGCTTGACATCCACCGGCAGTCGCGTGCCGGTCTGCAGGCGGGCGCCCACCGGCAATGAGAGGCCGCCCGGGCCCACCACCGTGCCCCGCGCCAGCAGTACCTGGCCGTCGGCCGCCAGCGCGTCGGCGGCCAGCACCGAGCCGGCCGGCAGGGTGAGGCCGGCGCTCAGAACGATGTCGGTCGGCAGTGTAGTGCCGGCCGGCAGCGTCACATCCTTGGCGGCGATCGCGTAGTTCAGTGTCTTGCCCGCCGGATAGACCGTGCCATCGGCAAGCTTCACGCCCGGTACCGGAATCACCACGTCGCCGCCAAAAGCCTGTTTCCCGGGCACCAGCCACCAGCCATTGTCATCCGGCGTGGCCGGCGGCGGTGCGAAACCGTCGGTGATGCTGCCGTAGATCGACAGGTCGCCGCCGGCCCGCAGCGTCAGCGCGCCCGGCTCGCCCGAACCGTAAACAGCGGTCGGCGCGAAGGCCGGATTCAGGCTGGCGTAGCGGTAGCCGGACAGATCCAGGTCCCCGCTGACGATCAGGTCGCCGCCCGGCGTCGCGCTGACGATCTCCACCGCCGGGCGCACATGCAGCACGTCGCGATAACTCGCGGTGCTCAGGCCGGCAAGGCGGGAGGTCAGCCGGCCGCTCGCCAGCGCTTTGGTGATGAAGTCCTTGCTGTTCTCATGCTTGCCGTTCAGGTAGCTCGTGTTGATGATCTGGTAGGGCCGCCCGCTGGCCGAGGTTTCGCCCTTGGCCGTGTCGTTGAAGGGCGCATCGTTGTAGACCTGACGGCCGTAGACCGCGATCGATTTCGCGCCCTGGATGTCCAGGTTCGGTCCGGTGACGAGGGCGATGTCCCCATAGGTCGCCGCCGCGGCGCCAACCTGACCGTTGGCGTCGATGCGCGGCGCGATCAGGTCCAGCGTGCCGCGCGCGCGGCCATCCAGGAGCGCCGGGTTGGCGCGCACCCGCGCGTCGTCGGTGCCGTGGCGCAGGTCGATGCTCGCGCCCTTCTCGAGGGTCAGCGTGCCGCGCCCGGCGTCCAGTTCGACGATCGCGCGGTTGGGCGCGTCGATGATCGCGCCGCGGCTGTCCAGACGCAATTGCGTGCCGTGCGCGTCCAGCCGCGCGCCGCCGGCCACCGTCAGCCCGTCGCGCGCGGCAAGACGGATGCTGCCGGTCTGCTCGCCACTGGCGTCCACCAGGCCGGTCACGGTCAGGTGGCCGCCGTCCAGCGAGAGGTTGATCTCGCGGGCGCGCAGACCGTCGCCGACGGTCAGGTCGCCCTGGCGGAACTGGAAGCTGCGCTCGCCGGTGAAGCCGGCCTCGTTGAGCCGCGCGTTCAGGGCGCCGAACGCGTCCGTCAGGTTCGCGCCGCCGCCCAGCGCCGTGGTGCGCAGGTTCACGCCGCCGGCGCGCCACGGCACCAGGGTGCCGCCGGCGTCGTAATGGCCGGAAGTCGTGCCTTTCAGGTTCCCTTGCAGTTCCACGCGGGCGGTGTCGCCCAGCGCGATGACGGTCAACAGCCCCGCGTGGTTGTTCCGCGCCGACAGGTCGATCAGCGAACCGGCCGCCTGGATGACGGAACCGGCCGTGCTGTGCAGCGTCACGTCGCCGCCCCAGGTGTAGCGGTGCGCGTCGAACAGCGCGATGTCGCGCCCGGCAAGATCGAGCCTTGCCGCGTTGCCCAATGTCACGTCGCCTGCCGCCTTCACAGTGAGCTTGCCGCTGGGCAGCGCCACCGCGGTGTCGAGGAACACGCTGTCGCCACCGAGGCTCAATTCGGCGCCGGTTTGCACTGCGCCGACGTCCGCCGCGCCGCCCGCCGGCGCGACCACCCGCAGCGCTCCCCCGGCGGTGATGCGGTTCACCGACCCGCCCGCGCCGGTCACCAGCGGCGCGCTCAGCGTGAGGTTGCCGCCGCTGTAACGCAGGCCGTCCGGCGTGGCGTTCTGCGCGGCGTACACCGCCAGCGAGCCCTTCTGGTTGGCGGTGATGCGCTCGCGCGCGCTGAAGGCCACATCGGCGAAGCCGAGCACGGTGCGGCTCGCGTCGTCGATACCGGTCGGACGGGCGGTCGGACCGTAACCGAATTCGATCACGCCGGCCTCGACGGCCAGACGGCCGGCGCCGGTGCCGCGTCCGTTCGCCACCGGCGCGGGCGCCGCGCCGCCGGTGCCGGCCCAGGTGAACGTGCCGGTTTTGATCACGGCCGTGTCGCCCGCGCCGCCCGCGCCGTAGATCGCCGGCGTGGACAGCACCAGATTGGCCAGGCGCGCCTTGCCGGTCGCCGGATCCGTGGTGTCCAGGCTGACCGTGCCGTACAGGTTGAACGACTCGCTGGCGGAGAGCACCAACCGCTCCAGCGCCGGCACGCCGTAGGCCGTGTCGCCTTGCAGCAGCCGGTCGAGCAGCGCCTGGTTCAGCGCGAGGCCCGGCGTGAGTATCCCCTGCGCCGCGGCCGCCGCCAGGGCCTCGCGGCTGCCGGCGTTCACCGCCCCCACCGCCAGGGTCAGATCGCGCGCGCCGTAGCGCACCGTGTCGCTCATGCGGAAATCCGCGCGGGTGACGGCGATCAGCGAGCCTTCCGCATAAAGCTCGGCCGATCCCGTGCAGACCGCGCCGCACACGCCGATCGACACCGGTCCGGATGCTGCTTGGTTGTTTTCGCGAACCGGCGGCAACATGTCGATCCGGCCATTGGACGCGGCCACCACGCTGGCGTCCCTTGGGCGATAAATATAGCCGTTTGTCGAATCGTAGGCCGGCTTGCCGCGACCCACGGTGCGGATGCCGGCCCCCGCTTCGATGACAATGCCGCCTTGCGGGTTGGCCGCGATCAGGAACACCTCGGGGGCCCGCAGAATGGCCCCGTCGCGCAGGATCACCGTGCCGGTTTGCCGCACGATATTCAGATAATTGCTGGTGTTCTTGCCATCGCGACCGTCGCTGTAGGTCGACGACAGGCCGCCGCCAATGGTCAGACGCGCCGCGCCGATGGCGTCGAGATCCCGGGCACGTACCGACGCGCCATCAAACCCGGCGGTGGCGGACGCTCCGTCACCGAGGATTTCCAGAGATCCGACTCCCAATCCATTTCCATGGCTGGTCACCAGGCTGGCGCTGCCGCCATACCCGTCCTTGCCCGGCGTGAAGTCCGCTGCGCCCTCGAAGCGCAAGGCGCTGTCGCGCGAGGACGGCAGGCGGATGGCCAGGGTCTTGGCGTCGGCCGGCAGCAGCGCGCGGATGCCCCCGTTGAGCGCCCCCTGCGCGCGGACGAAGCCGGCGTAACCGGTCTCGTTGTACTGCGAATAGCGCCGCAGCACATCGGCCGGCGTGATGATGAGCTGACTGGCCAGACTGTCGGCGATGCCGGTGCCGGCGACGGACAGCACGCCCTGGGCCGAGTAGGAACCATTGCGCAGCGCCAGGGTCCGGGAGGGAGCGGCGCCGGTGGACGCGCCGTTGATCTCGACGCGGAAGGCGCCGGGCAGCAGCGCGTAGCTCGACGGCAACAGCGTGTAGCGGCCGGCGGCGAGACCGGGCACCTCGCCCGATTGCAGGGTGATCTGCTGGCCGATGCGCGGATCGACGGCGCCCGTCGCCTCCGACGGCGCATACGCGCCGGCATAGCCCGGCACGATGGCGTAGACGGGATTGCCGGCGAGCCCGGGCAGCACGAAGCCGCCGCTGCCGATCTGCATCAGCGGGTGATAGCGCGCGTCGGTGGAACCGCCGCGGCCCGGAATGAAGCCCGCGCCCGTGAGCTCCCCACCGCCGGAAAGATCCAGCGCCGCCCCGGCCTCGACCGCGACGCGCTCGCCCGACAGGGTGATCGCCGGTCCTGTGCCCGCGCCGGCGAACGTCACCGGCTGGCCGCGGTACAGGTAGCTGACACCGTCGACCGTGCCGCCATAGGGCATCACCAGCCCGGCGGCGCTGACCGAGGTCAGGCTGCCAGGCGAGAGGACAATGTTTTTTGTTGTGACTTGATACCCGAATCCGGCTGAAACCGGATCCGTACCCAGCGTGATGCTACCCAGCGGCGCGCGCACGATGCCCTGCTGCTCGATGGTGGCCGCGCCGAGCGTCAGGCGGCCGAACACCGAATAGGGCACGGCCGGGCGGGCGGCTTGCGGGTCGTAGCGGCGGATCGTCAGGCGGCTGTCCGGGTCGTAGGTGTTTTCATCGGTGCGGCCGGCCAGCACGCGCGCGCCCACCCCGGTGGCGGGATAGATCTGGTCGGCGCGCAGCAGGATATCGCCGGGCGACAGCAACTGCGTCTGCCAGGTCGGATTGATGCTTTCCGTGGCGACGAAGCGGATATCGCCGGAGCTGACCACGTTCAGCTGGCCGAAGCCCGCGCGTTCGGCGCGCAAGGGGAGTCCACGCAAGGATACCTTGCGATCCAGCCCCAGCGTCACCTCGCCCTTGATGTCGATCAGCCGCGCGCTGGCGGTAAGGCTCGCCAGGGGCGCCCGGGCGCCGAAGCCGCCCCGGTAGGACGGCCGCGCATAGCCATCGGGATTCGGGTTGGTGTCGGTGATGCCGGCCAGCAGCAGGTAGGGTGCGGACAGGGAGACCTTGCTGGTTGCCGCGGCGCCGCCGGCGACGGCGAGGGCGCCGGAATAGAGGCGCAGCTCGCGGCTCATGGCCAGATCGACATCGCCGGCGAAGGTGACCGGACCATTGCCGTACAGCGTCAGCGCAGCGAAGCCCCCTTCCCCGACCTGATTCACGCCGAGCCGCGCATGGCCGTATTCCAGCACATCCGGCGTTGCGGCCGACTCGCGGCGCTGCGCCACCTGCAATTCGCGCACCGACAGCAGACGCGGATCCGTCACATTGTTTTCTTCGTACAACGGCGCCTCCAACGCCACCGTGAGATGGCCGCCGGAGGCGCCCGCCCCGCCCTCGCGGGCGCGCAGGCTGCCATCCAGATAAAGGCCGCGCGCCGACGCGAGGCTGATGGCGCCGCCATCGCTGACCAGGGTTCGGACACCGCCGCCATCGACATCGAAGCGCGCCGACGAGCCCGAGGCATCGAGCACCGCGCCCTGGCGGATCACCACGAAGGCGTCCGACGCCAGAGCGCGGCTGCCCGACTCCTGCACCGTGCCGCCGACGACGATGCGGCCGCCCTGGCCAAGCACCCCGTACGGCCTCCCCTGCGCATCCAGCGCGGTATGGGATGCCGCCGAGACATCGAGGAGCGCGTTCGCGCCCACTTCGATGCGGCGCTCGGCGCCGGAACCATCGGCGAGCAGCCCGCCCTTGTCCAGTTCTCCTCTGCTCGACTGCGGTCCCATCAGACTGATGCGCCCGCCCTGCGCCCTGAGCGTGCCGTTCACCATCAGATTGCCACGACTGGACAGCGCGATGGACTGGCCGGGATCGACCGTGATCACGGCATCTTGGCCCACATGGACGTTGCCGCCATCGCCGGGTTTGGCAATGTCATTGGCCAGCCCCCCCGCCAGGAGGAGGCTCGCGCCCTGGCGCTGCGTCACCTTGCGCGCCACGGCATCGGCCAGATAGCGCTCCGGCAGCCACGGCGCCGGCATGGCGCCGGACGGATCGGAGGCCGCCCGCAGCAACGCCTCCGGCGCGACGACCGGCTGTACGACATCCAGTCTCACACCATCCTGCACCGCCACTCCGCGCAGCGCGCGCACCCGGTAATCCGCGAAACCGCTCTGGAACAGGCCGGTCGCCAGTTCGGTGGTGCCGCCCACGGCGATCGGCTGCACCACCACGGTGCCCGCCGGGATCACCGACCCTTTGGGCACCACCACCTCGAACGGCAGGGACGAACCCGCCCGCGCGATCCGCGTGTGCGCGGCCACGGGCACCCCGTGGGGGAACACCTGGGCGGGGACGACGTAGTCGATGGATATCTCACCATACGCGGACGGACTGATGATCGTAGCTCCAGCCGGTATTACGTATACTCTCCCCATCGCATCCTTGGCGGTTTTGACTTCCAGCTGATGTGGAACGTCCTCTCCCGGCACTCGATATGATATGTAATAAGGATTTCCTCCTGCCACAGGACTTGCATAAGGCAGAGTCCAGTCGGCCGCCAGCACCAGCCCGAAAAAGATAGGAGGCGCCCCCAGTCGTTCGCCCGGACGCGCCAATGTCTCTCGATATGAATAATCCGCCGGCAACGGCTCGCCGGCGGCGACCCGGAGATCCTCCGCGGTGACCAGATCGGCGAGCGCCGACCGCCCTTTGTCGAGCAGGCCGGCCTTGTCCAGCAGTTTGCCGCCGATCGAGATCGCGCTGGCCGATTCGATGTCCAGCGTGCCGCCGCCCTTGACGCCGTGGCCGCGGATCTCGCCATCGAGCGTCAATACCGCCAGGGGATCCCCCAGGCCGGTGCCGGCCAGCCCCGACCCCAGGTGCACCGAGCCGCCGCGGCCGCCCGCCACGCTCGCATCGGGACGCACCACGCCGCCCGAGGTCACATCGATGAGTGTGCCGCGCTCGAGCGTCACGTTCGAGGTCGAACGCAAGCTGACCTTGCCGCCATCGGCATAGGCCGCGGCGGAGGGATCCGCGCCGGCCGTTCTCAGGTCGGCGATCAGCCCGCGCGCATCCAGCACCGCGCCGTCGCGCACGCGGATGCCGCCCAGGACGCCGTCCGGCACCGCGAGAGCGACATCCTTGACCGCTATTTTGTCGCCTTCAAACTCCGGCTGCGCCAGCACATTGCCGAGCCGCAGCGTGCCGCCGCGCGCCACGAGATTCGCGCGCACCTCCACCGCCGGGGCGTAGAGCACGATTTCGCCGCCCGCCGCCACCTGCAGGGCGCTCTCCACGCCGATGCCCTGGCGCGCGGCGATGCGCACCGCGCCAAGCTTCATCGCCCCGAGGACGGCGGCATCGAGTTCCAGCCGGCCCTTGCGCGCGTCGTCCACGGCCTCGTCGAGCGTCACGTTCGCGGCGAGGGCCCGGGGAGTCGCGGCGAGCGTCACGCGTTCCAGCGTCGGGCTGTAGGCGTAGCGCAGCACTCCGGCGCCGGCGTCGTAGCGCGGCTCGTATTTCCCGATCACGAGTTCCGCACCGCGCGCCAGCGCCAGCTGAGACTGATTGAAGCCGTCAAGCCCGGCCTGCGGCGCGCGGTTCTGCGTGTCGCCCTGATAGACCGCGCCGATCAGCTTGCCCTCGAGCAGGGCGTTGCCGGTCGCCACCACCAGCTTGCCGGCGTCGCGGCCGACGGTGTAGCCCGGCTCATCGCGGGAGGCCGCGCCGATCAAGGGGCTGAAATGGTAGTCGGTATGGCCCCAGCGTTTGCTGCCGAGCTCATAGCCATGGTAGAGGCCGGCGTACAAGAGGTCGCCCGGCGCGCTCGACAGCTCGTAGAGACGACCGTCGGCGGCCTTGACCCAAGTCTGGCGGATACCGCCGCTTTGCACATCGATCGTACCGCCGGACAGATTGATGCCCGAGCCCGCGCGCGTCACCAGATCACCGCCGGTCACGGTCACGGTGCCGCCCTGTGCCATCCACTCGCCGACAGTGCGGCCGCGGTTGGCCAGATAGCCGCCCACCTCGAGCAGGCCGCCCTGGGTGTACCAGCGGTCGGTGGCGTAGCCGTTGGTGCCCGCCGGCACGTACACGAGGCGGCGCCGGTCCACCCAGACATCGCTGTTGGTGAGCGTCTTGCCGTCGCGGTTGCCCGGGCTGTCGCGCTGTTCGTTGCCCTGGACGTTGATGTTGAGCGCATTGGACTCCATCGCCACGCGCACGCCGACGGCCCCGGACACATCGAGCTCGGCGCCGTTCTCGACCAGCGCGCGCCGAACCGCCGACACCGCGATATCGCCGCCGGTCGCCAGCGTCAGCGAGCCGTCCTGAAAGGCCACGGTATTGCCGCTGACGATTTCGATGCGCGACAAATCGGTGCGGTCCGTGATGGTGCCGAGGTTGTCGAACACGCCGGAAGGATCGTTGGTCGACCTCACGCCGCTCAGTTGTTTGATGGCCGCTTCGCGCTGGGCGTCGAGCGCCGTGGTGACGCTGCCGTCCAGCAGCACGGCGGTGACGCCGCCGGCCAGCGCGACCGTGCCGGTGGTGTCGCCGGCGCGGCTGGACAGATGGATGGTGCCGCGCTTGGCCGTGGAGGTGGTGGCCGCGATGACGCCCGCCTGAACCACGTCATGGCCGGTCAGCGTCACGTCGCCGGTTTCGGCGAGGATCAGGCCGGTGTTGGTGACCCGCCCGGCGGTACTGCCCGGCGCGCGCGCGGTGGAGACTTCATGGCCGGCGGTGGTGGAGGTGGTGTTGCCTTCGGTGCCGACCCCCTTGCGGATGTAGAAACTGTCGCCGGCGGCCAGCACGGTCTGGCCGACCGGGGTGACGATCTGCCCGGCCTGCGCCACCGCGGCGCCCAGCAACAGCACATAGCCACCGCCGGTGGTCGACGAGGCCGGCCGGTGCGTGACGATCTGGGCGCCGGCGCGCACTTCGACGTTACCCCGGGCCTCGGTGAAGGTCGGCACGCCGCCGTTCGCGCCATACAGGCCGCGTTCGCGGAACTGCGCGTCATCGATTCTGGCCGCCGCCGCCACCAGATTGCGCACATTGACCTGGCTTGTGCCGGTGAAGACGATGCCGTTCTGGTTGACCACCATGACGGTGCCGTTGCCCTTGATCGCCCCGAGGATCTGGCTCGGACGTGCATCGGCGCCGGTCACGCGGTTGAGCACGGCGTCCGTGCTGTTTTGCTGAAAATCGACCGTGGTGTTGCGGCCGACGTTGAAGGTGTCCCAGTTGAGAATGGCCTTGTCGCGGGTCTGCCGTATCACGACATGGGTCTTGCCGTCCTGCGGCGGTTTCTGCTCCGGGCGCTCGGCCCCGCTCCAGGGCAGCAGCGCGCCATTGGCGTCCCGATCCCACAGACCACCGCGCGCGAGACCGTCCGGCACGCCCGTGGCGGCCAGGGCCGCGGCGTCGCGCGCGGCCCTCTGCGCCGCCTGCTGGGCGGCGATCGCCGCCGCGGTGCGCTCCAGGTTGTCCACCGAGCGCTGCAGGGTCTGCCGCGCGGCCTGCTGCTGGCGCAGCGCCGCCGCGTCGAGGGTCGCGTCCGCATTCGTCGGCGCCGGCCGCGCCTCGCGCGAGGCGTTCACGCTTTGCGGCGACGCGAACCAGGCGCCGCCGACCGGGGCGGGCGTCTGCGCCTGGGCGGCAGCCGAGGCGAATCCCATGAAGGCGACCGCAACGGCTTCGACAAGAGGGGAAAGCCGCACCCTGCGGCTGGCGGAACGGAAATGGGCCATGGTTACTGTCACCGTCTGTGAAATCCTGCCCGGGCGGCGCGTGCGGCCGGCCGGCGCGAAAACGAAAGCCAAAAGGCCGACCGGATACCTGGGTATCCGGCGGCCGGGTCAAAACCCGCGGGATGCGGCGGACACAACGCCGCTCCCTAGCGGGTCACCGCGAAGCGCAAGCCTTAGGACGGGCGGCCCTTGCCATTGCACACCGAGGCGTTGCCGATGTTCAGGCCGTTGCTATCGCCAGTGATGAAAACCGACTTGATCGCGTTGAGCCAGCTGGCCGGCAGCTTGACGAACTGATGCTGACTGATCAGGCTGTCGTAACCGCCATTGTTGAGCTTGGTCACGAAGTCCTTGACCGCGCCGCCCACGGTGGTCGCGCCAACGCCATCCGCATAGCACTGGTTGATCAGCAGATTGGTCGTGCCATAGATCGGGTACTTGGCGCGCGGACCGGCAGTGGCCGGCAGCACGTAGCCCGGCACCCAATTCAGCTGATTCTTGGGATCAAGGGTACCGGTGTTGCCCGGGGGCACGACGGAGTCGGGGATGCTGATGTTGGTCGGCAGTTGGCCGTTGATCTTGGCCACCTTGCTCGCATCGTTCGGTGCGTAGTCGTAGTCCGGGCTCAGGTAGGAGAAGCTGCCGTCGGTCTCCAGTGCGGTTTTAACACCGGAGCTGCCGTTGGCGGCCACCCAGTTGGCCGGAAGGCCGCCGGGGATCCCGGCAACCACGGCGGTGAAGGTGCTGGACTTGGTGAAACCATAAGAAGCCGGGCATGCTTCTTTCAGGTAAGTCGCCAGCAGCTCGGTGGTGCCGCTCGAATCGCTGCGATACACGACACGGATCGGAGTGGTGTCGCCGTTGCCGAGGATGCCACCCCAGGTCGTGATCTGGTTGGAGAACACCTTGCACACCTGGTCATTGGTCAGGTTGACCTGGGTCACGCCGGCGCGCTTGTACGGCAGGGTCACCGAGGTGAGCACGGCCGGGATCTGGATGACCGGGCCAAAGGCGGCCTTGTTGGGCTCGTAGGTGGTCAGGTCAGCCGCGCTCAGCGCCGAGTCGCTGCCGGCGAAGTGCACGTTGCCGGTGGTGTTGAACAGCGAAGCGTTGTTGGTCAGAAAGGCTTTCTTGCCGGTGCCGCTGCCGGTGCCGAGATACGTCCACGAGCCGATCACGTTGCCGCTGGCGAAAATCCCTTTGTAGAATTTTTCCGGCAGAGTGGCGCCGCCACCTTGTACGGTTTGCGCCGAAGCGGCGCCTGCCAACATACCGGCTGCGAGAACGGCAACCAGGGCCTTCACTTTGAAGTTCACGGAATTCATCCAATTGCTCCTTTGGCAATCAAGAAGGTTGAAACACGAAACTCGAAACACGAACTGACTCATTAAAGGTGTCGCTTTCGTACTTCCGCGCAACGTCCGTTCCCCTTGGAGCCGACCGTTGCCTTTGTGTGGCGACGGAGCCATTATGAAGACGGCTGATGACATGCCAAGGAAATAAAATCCCCAACATCGAAAAAAATTCTCCCGATCTTTCAGCCACTTGCCCGAACCTTCGGCTACCACAACACGAGCATTTCCCGGCTCGAAAAACCTGTGCCAACCCCTTGATTTCAAATGCGCCCGCACGGGTTTGACGCAACGCACCGGCCCAAAAACTGGAAGAAAACCGCCCGGCCGGCATTCCCCCGATTCCCCCCGACTCGTGACATATATCACCCGAACTCTTACCCAAAACAGGTAAACCCTCCGAAAAGCGGGGGCAAAAAATGCGTGGGAGTTCGCGAAGAGACCGTTGAACAATCGCCGGCGATTGCCCTGCCCCGGAAAGAAACCGCGGAGCGTGGACGAGCGACAGGAAAAAACGCGACGAGGCATGGAACGACTCTTTCGCACGATCCGGCTTCGAGGTTCGGAGGTGGGCGGGAACCTGCCCGGAACGGGAAAACGATGCGGGAACCGCGCGACGAGCCACAGAGACGCCGGCCACCCGCGGTCTGTCACTTCACCATCTGGTTGATTTCCATGATCGGCAGCAGCACGGCCAGCACGATCATCATCACGATGCCGCCCATGCCCAGGATCATCAGGGGTTCGAGCAGCGCGGTCAGGCGCGCGGCGCGGCGCTCGAGGTCGCGCGAGAGGTTGGCCGCGGCGCGGTCGAGCATCGGGGCGAGCGCGCCGGTTTTTTCGCCGCTGGCGATCAGGTGGATCAGGTTCGGCGGGAAGGTTTTCTGGATGCGCAGGGCGGGAGCCAGTGGCGCGCCTTCGCGCACCCGCGCCGTGGCGTCGGCGACGCGGGCTTTGAGGTGGTCGTTGCCGAGGGTCTGGCGCGCGGCGTCGAGCGCGCGCAACAGCGGCACGCCGGCGTCCATCAGGATGGCGAGGGTGGAGGCGAAGCGCGCGGTGTTCACGCCCAGCACGTATTTGCCGATCACCGGCAGGCGCAGGGTCGCACGGTGCCAGCCCAGCCGCACGGCGTCGTTGCGCAGCAGCCGGCGCCAGGCGGCGAACAGCAGCGCGGCGAGCGCGCCGGCGAGCCCGCCCCATTCGCGCACATAGTGGCTGAGCGTCAGCATCGCCCGGGTGATGGCGGGCAGGTCCTGGCGCGCCTGGGAAAACGCGCTGACCACCTGGGGCACCACATAGCCCAGCAGGAACACCACGATGCCCACCGACACGAAAGCGATCACCAGCGGATAGATGAAGGCCGTGAGCATCTTACTGCGCAGGTTGTCGCGGTTTTCCAGATAGTCGGCGAGACGCTCCATCACGCGCGCCAGATCCCCCGAATCCTCGCCCGCGCTGATCAGCGCGCGGTATATCCCGGGAAAATCCCGCGGCCGCTCGCCCAGCGCGTCGGCCAGCCGCATCCCGCCGCGCACATGGTCGCGCACCTCGCCCAGCGCCTCGGCGATCACCTTCTTTTCCGCCTGCTCGATCGTCGCCGTCAGCGCCGCCTCGAGCGGCAGGCGCGCGCCCAGCAGGCTCGCCAACTCCCGCGTCGCCCAGCACAGATCCGCGTCGGAGAGCCGCGGACTCAGCCAGGAGGCGCCGCCCGCGGCGGTTTCCTGCACCGAGAGCGCGGTCAGGCCGCGTTCGCGCAGCGCCAGCCGCGCGGCGCGCGGCGACTCGGCTTCCAGATCGCCGCTTTGCACCTCGCCGCTGGCAGTGGCGGCCTCGAAACGAAAACGCGGCATGGCTCCCCCTACCCTTCGTCGCGCGTGACGCGCAGGATCTCTTCGGCGGTGGTCACCCCGGCCTCCACCCAGCGCCGGCCGTCCTCGCGCATGGTGCGCATACCGCGCCGCCGCGCCGCCTCGCGCATCGCCGCCTCGTTGCCGCCGTCGTGGATCAGGCGGCGGATCGTGTCGTCGATCACAAACAGTTCGTGGATGCCGGTGCGGCCGCGGTAACCTGAATGGTTGCACGCCGGACATCCGGCCGGCGCCCAGCGCACCGCGCCGTCGGGCGGTGTCTCGCGCCGCTTGCAGTCCGGGCACAGGCAGCGCACCAGACGCTGGGCCAGCACCCCGAGCAGCGAGGACGACAGCAGGAAGGGCTCGATGCCCATGTCGGTCAGGCGCGTCACGGCGGACACCGCATCGTTGGTGTGCAGGGAGGCGAGCACCCCATGGCCGGTCAGCGACGACTGCACGGCGATCTGCGCGGTTTCCAGATCGCGGATCTCGCCGATCATGATGGTGTCCGGATCCTGGCGCAGCGCGGCGCGCAGCGCGGCTCCGAAGCTCATGCCGATCTTGCTGTGCACCGGAATCTGGTTGATGCCCGGCAGGTCGTACTCGACCGGATCCTCGACGGTGAGAATATTGCTCACCGTCTTGTCCAGTTGGCCGAGCGCGGCGTAAAGCGTGGTGGTCTTGCCGCTGCCGGTCGGGCCGGTGACCAGCACGATACCGTGCGGCTGACGGATCAGGCGCGTCAGTTCGTCAAGAGTGTCGGCGGCCAGCCCGAGCTTTTGCAATTGCAGGCGCCCGGCGTCCTTTTCCAGAAGGCGCAGCACGGCGCGCTCGCCGTGCGAGGTCGGCACGGTGGACACCCGCACGTCGATCGGCCGGCCACCGACGCGCAAGGTGATGCGGCCATCCTGGGGGATGCGCTTTTCGGCGATATCCAGCTGCGACATGATCTTGATGCGCGAAATCAGCGCGGCATGCAGCGCCTTGCGCGGCGACACCACATCGCGCAGCGCGCCGTCCACCCGGTAGCGCACCACCGAATGAGTCTCGAACGCTTCGAAATGCACGTCGCTCGCCCCGTCGCGCGCGGCCTGCGCCAGCAGCGCGTTGATCATGCGGATCACCGGCGCGTCGTCCCGGGCGTCGAGCAGGTCGGTGACGGCCGGCAAATCCTGCATCAGGCGCTCCAGATCGACTTCCGACTCGGCGGCGCCGACCACCTCGGCGGCGCTGCCCGTTTCGGCGTAGGTCGCGGTCAGCCGCGTCTCCAGCTCCGCTTCATCGATTTCGCGCCAGCGATCGATGCCGGTTTGGCGCATCGCCTCGGCGAGCGCCCAGCCCGCCGTGCGCGGAGTCGTCGCCAGCAGCGGGCTGTCCCCGTCGCGCGTCACGATGATGCGCTGGCTGCGCGCCCAGGCGTGCGGCAAGAGCGGATCGTTCATCATCGCGCGCTCCTTGCGGCGCAAGCCGGGCTCACGGATTCACCACCAGTTCGGGCCGGTAGCCCAGCTCGCGCAGCACGCCGGTGGAGGTGTCCACGGCGCGCGCGTCGCGCGGCAGGTCCACGCGCACCGCGTAGCCCGCGCCCCCCGGCCCGCCGACGATATAGGCGGGCATGCCGCTGATGCGCACGCGCTTGGCGATACGCACGGCGTCCTCTTCCTGCGTCACGTCGGCCACCTGCACCACGGTCTTGTCGCCCGATGGCGTGGCGTACGGCAGCGCCGGATCCCCGCTCACGCCGACATTGACCGGCAGGCGCGACGGCGCGAGCGGCGCCTCGGCCGGCGGCGGCGCGGGCCGTTCCCTCACCGTGCTGGACACGCGGGTGGCGGGCGCCGTCTCCTCGCGCGTCTTGCTCCACGCCCCGGGTCGCATGTCCAGAGCGTTTTTGCGGCCGGCGACCGGCAGATCGGCCGGCGGCAGGATCGGCGCCGGCATGTCCGGCAGCAGGGGATGGCGACCCGGCTGCGCCTGGCTTTGCTGCAGACGCATGAAGTTGTAGCGGTCCTGGGTCAGCCCGCGCCCGGCGTTGGCGTCGCGGATCACGTAGGGCCTGAGGAACACCATCAGATTGGTCTTGGTGCGCTGGCGGTTGTCGTAACGGAACAGGCCGCCGAGCACCGGAATCGAACCCAGGAGCGGCACGGCATTGCTGCCGTTGCTCACGTTGTCCTCCATCAGCCCGCCCAGCACCATGATCTGGCCGTCGTCGAGCAGCACGCTGGTATCCAGCGCGCGCTTGTTGGTGACGATGCCCGCCGCGCCGGAATTGCGCTCGTCGATGCTGCTCACTTCCTGATAGATGTCGAGCTTGACCGTGCCGCCCTCGGAAATCTGCGGGCGGATCTGCAGCTTCAGGCCGACATCCTCGCGCTCCACCGTCTGGAACGGATTGTTCGATCCACCGCCTCCGGCGGTGATGTACTGCCCGCTGACGAAGGGCACGGTCTTGCCGACCATGATGGAGGCCGGCTCGTTATCCAGGGTCAGGATGTTCGGCGTGGACAGGATGTTCGCCCCGCCGCGCGTCTGCAGCGCGCGCGCCAGCACCTCGAGATTCATGATTTCGCCGACGCCGGGCAGCTTGATGGTGCCGTTGACGATGCCCAGATTGAGTCCCTTGGGCAACAGATCGAGGCTGTTCTTGGCGTTGACGTTCAACCCGGCGCCGCCCAGATTGGTGCCGCCGAGGAAGCGGCCGTTCTGGCGCATCCACTGGATGCCCATCTCGGCGGCGTCGCTTTCGGTGACTTCGACGATCAGGCTCTCAACGAGCACCTGGGCGCGCCGCTGGTCGAGCAGGTCGATCACCCGGCGCAGGCTGCGGTACATCGGTTCGGGCGCGGAAATGATCAGCGTGTTGGTGGTGGCGTCGGCCTGCACCGTGACGCCGCCCGCCGAAAAGGCCGTGCCCTGCTGCCCCAGGGTGGAGCCGCCTTGCGCCTGGCCGCCCGCGCCACCGCTCTGCCCGGCGCCGAAGCGCGCGCTGCCGCCTCCCTGACCCGACGCGTTCGCCGCGCGGTTGGCCGCGCCGCCCGTGCCGGTGTTCGCCGCCGTGCTCCTGGCGCCCCCGCCTTGCATGCCGCCCGAGCCCAGCGCGCCGCGCGCGCTCTCGGCGCTGCCCAGCGCCACGCCGCCCGAATCCCCGGTGAGCAGACCGCGCAGCACGCCGGCCAGCGACACCGCCTGGGCGTTGCGCAGATACACCACGTGCAGGTTGCCCGGGTCGTCCTGGGCATTGTCCAGCTTGATGACGAGATTGCGCGCCAGAGCCACGCGCGACGGGCTGCTGGCGCGGATCACCACGCTGTTGGAACGCGGGTCGGCGAGCACCGCGATGTCGCGGCGCGCCTCGTTGCCCTGCTGCTGCAGCACGTCGTTGGCCAGCGCGGCGATGTCCACCGCCACGCCGTTGTAGACCTTGACCACCTCGGTGTCCAGCGAGGTGGGGGTGTCGATGCTCTCGATGATGCGCGCGATGCGCTCCAGGTTGTCGGCGAAATCGGTGATCACGAGCGTGTTGTTGGCCGGATAGGCGGCGATGGTGTTGTCCGGGGCGATCATCGGTTTGAGCACCGGCACCAGCGCGTCGGCGCTTTCGTAGGCGAGGCGGAAGGTGCGGGTGACGATGCCGCCGCCGGTGCCCGGCGTATTGACCGCGCCGCCCTGCAATTTGGCGTCGGCGACGGGCACCACGCGGCTGACGTTGCCGACGTCGACGATGGTGAAGCCGCGCATGCGCAGCGCCGAGCCGAGCATGCCATAGGCGGTGCCCGCGTCGATCTTGCCGTCGGAAACCAGCGAAATCTGGCCTTTGACGCGCGGATCCACCAGGAAGTGGCGTCCGAGAAAACGCGACAACGCGCCGATGACGTCCTGGATTTCGGCGTTCTGGAAGTTCAGCACCACCTTGTCCTCGGCGCCCGGCGCCGGCCGGCGCGACGCGGCGTGGTTAGCGGGCTTGCCGGTGTCCACCGGACGGGTCACATGGCCGCCCTTCTCGGTCGCGGCGGGTTTGGGCATGGCCGCGGGCGCGGTTTGCGCCGCGGGCGCCTCGGTCTCCTTGCCGGAACTGGGCACATAGTGGCCGTCGCGAAACAGCGGTGCGTCCCTGGCGGTCGTGGCGCAGCCGGCCAACAGCAGGCCGGATGCCAGGATACATCGTCTGAAAACCCGATTGGCACCGCGATGCTTCATGTTCCATTCCTTCGTGGTTGCGGCTGTGCCGCGAGCGTGATGGTGGCTTTGATACGGCCGTCCTGCGCGCCGGGCGGCGTGTCGCCGGGGCGCTCGAGCACGGCCTGCCGCACCGGCAGGCCCAGGGCCGGCGGGGCGTTGAGCAGCCAGGCGAGCAGCGGTTTGGCCTCAACCGGCCGCTCGAAAGCGATGAGCAGTTCCGTGCCGCGATCGCTCAGGCGGTAGGCGCCGGTGAACCCTGAGCGGTCAAGGCTCGCCGCCGCGCGGGCGGCGGGTGGCGGCGAACCGGCCTGCGGCGGCGCGGCGCCGGCTTCGGCGAGCACCGTCCCGAGCACCGCGGACTGGGCGCGCAGGCGCGGCATTTCCTCATCCCAGCGGCGCAGGGTGTCCAGCGCCGGTTTGGTGAAAACAAGCCAGAGCGCCGCGCCGGCGAGCACCACGGCCATCAGCGCGAGCTGCTTGCGCTCGCGCGGCGTCAGGGCGCGCCAGCGCCGATCCGAGCTGGCGGACAGGGCGAGCCAGCGCGCTGCCCAGCGTTCGCGGGCGGCCGCGCCGATGGAACGCGCACGGCGCAGGATGCGGGAAGACGCGGTCAAGCGGACCGCGGGCAGCCATTCGGTCATGATGTTCCTTCCGCGGGTACGGCGCGGATACGCAGCCCGCCTTCGTCCGGATCCACCGCCAGACCCCGTTCCCGGGCCTGCGCCTGCAGCGCGGCGAGCTCGGAGGCCTTGAGCGAGGCGCCTTCGCGCCAGCGCACCTCAAGCTGACCGCCCTGGTAGGACAGACGCGCCACCTGCGCGGCCGACTGGCTCAGCAAGGCGGACGAGGCGCGCAGCAACGCGGCGAAGTCGCCGGCCGCCACCGGCCCCGCGCCGGCCTTGCGCGCATCGCGCATCTGGCGCGCCTGCTGCAGCGGATTGAGGACAACCGGCAGCTCGGGAAACGCCGACTTCACCCGGGCCGCCATGTTTCGTTTCAACGCCACGCCCTCCTGTTCGACGCGCGCCGCGTAAAGATTGAGCCCGGCGAGCCAGACCGCCATGACGGCGACGCCCCAGCCCAGCAGCGGCCGCAGCCGGCGCCACGGTACGTCCGGCGTGGCGCGGCCCGTCGGCAGCGTCCAGCTCCATGCGTTCCCGTTGAAGGCTCCGGGGTCGTCCGCCCCGTACCAGCGGCAGTCGCCCATCCCGGGCAACAGGCCGCGCAGCCTGGCGTCGCAATCGCCCTCCGGCGCGGGATGCAAAATACCGGTTTGCGGTCCCGCGCGTACCACCATCCAGCCGTCGACGACCGCCGCGCTGACGGCGCCGTCCTGCGGCTGCGGCAAGAACGCGGGAGGCGGATACACCGCCGCGGGCCGCAAACCGTGGCGCGCCAGGTCGCCGAGCCGGTCGGCCAGCGCCGCCGAGGCCATCCAGGCCAGCGGCACGGAACCGGTTTCGCCGCGCGGCCCGTGACCGATCGCCAGTTCGTCCGGCGGCGCCAGCGCCATCAGGTCGACCGCGCCGCGCACGGCGAGGCGCAAACGTTTCGCCGACAACGGCGGCAATTCGGCGCCGGTCATCGCCACGTCCGCCGGGTGTGGACAGACCTCCAGACGTTTCGCCTGAAAACCGGCCGCCACCGCGGCCGGATCATCGAAGCGCGCGGCCTGCCACTGGCCCGACGGCAGGCGCCAGGCGCCGTGAAACGGCCCCGGCGCGTGGGCCGCGGGAAGCCTCAGCCGCAGAAGATCGGTGCGGATCCGGTTCATGCGCCCTCCCTCAGCCAGACCACGCTCGGCAGCCCGGCCTTGTCGTCATGCAGCAGCGCCCGCATCAGCAGCGTGGTGCGCGGGGTGCGCAGCGCGCCGGCCACGCGGAACCACTCGCTGGTGATGCCGATGCGGACATCGGACTCGTCGATCTGCGGCATGCGCAACCGGTTCACGAAGTCCCCGCGATTGATGAACCACTGACCATGATCTCGCTCGGCGAGCATGGCTTTGGCGTGTTCCAGCGACAATCCCGGCACCCAGGCCGCCAGCACTTCGGGACCGGCGGTATTGGCATTGATCCAGGTGGCGCGGGGCAGTACGGTCAGATACGGGCGCAATCGCTCCACGCTGGCCGGGTCGATGCCGGGCGTTCCGAGCAGATCGCCGATGTCGCGCAGCCTGGGCGCCGGCGCGCGCGCGCCGGGGTCATCGATACCGTACGCCCGCCGGGCTTCGTCGATGGCTTTTGAGGGTTCGGCCGCCTCCGGCGTCGAGGATGGCGGCTCCGCGTCGGCGAAGCTGGTGATCGCGCGGCGGCCGATCAGGCCGGCCTGCTGAGCCGGCACGCCCAGCATCGCGCACAGACGCAAAAAAGCCGCGCTCTCGCGCGGATCGATCCGGCCGCCCTGCACGAGGTTGCGCAGATTGAATTTGGCCTGTTCGTCGGTGATTTCGCTGAACACCCGCGCGGCGCCGCCGTCAAGCTCGCCGGCCACGGCACCGTCGATAGGCCGCGCCCACGAACCGTCAAGCCGGACCAGCGGCGTGCGCTGCGCTTCGGAGTACAGCACGGTTCGCGCGCGGCCCAGTTCGCCGCGCAGCAGCCAGCGCCCTTCCAGACGGCTCTGCTCGGCGAGCGCCGAACGAATGGCGGTGGTCTGCCGGCTCATCAGCGCGGCGGCGAGCAGCGCGATCACGGCGACGATCAGCAGCACGCTGATCACGGCCATGCCGGCGCTTCGCGCTGGCGGCGGTTTGACGATGCCCTTCATGCCGGCCTAGAGCTGCCAGGAGCCGATGTCGGCTTTACTGCCCTCGCCGCCCGCTTCGCCGTCGGCGCCCAGCGAAAACACATCGATCTCGCCGTTGGTGCCCGGATTCAGATAGTGGTAGGCGTTGCCCCAGGGGTCCTTGGGCAGCTTTTCAAGATAAGGCCGCCAGTTTTGCGGAATGCGCCCGGAGGCGGGTTTTTGCACGAGCGCGCGCAAACCCTGCTCGGAGCTGGGATACTGGCCGTTGTCGAGCCGGTAGAGTTTGAGCGCCTGCATGATGGCGCCGACATCCTGGCGGGCGGCGGTGGCGCGCGCCTGGTCCGGACGGTCCATCAGATTGGGAACGATCAGCGCGGCGAGCACCCCCATGATCACCACCACCACCATGATTTCGATCAGGGAAAACCCCCGCTGGCGGCGCGAAACACGGTGCGTCGATCCGTGGCCCCGAAACATCATTGCGCATCTCCCGGTCTTGGCTGTTCATACGGGAAGATGATCTCAAATTTGCATGTCATCTTCATGGAAGCAACTCGGGAGAAAAACGTGGGGATTTCCGCTTGAAACGGCGCGTTTGGCGCATTGGACGGCGAATTATCCCGAACACGCGTCACGAAATCGTCATCGAACACGGCGGGAGCGTGAAAAAAAGCGGGGGAAGCGGCCGGACGGTTAGCGCCACATGTCGGCGAAATTCCGGGGATGCGAGACCGGAGGGGGATGGCGCGCGAAAAAAACCGGCCATGAAAAAAGGGGCCGAAGCCCCTTGTTTTCATCGACCGCGGCGATGTGTGCCTGGCGCGTCGCACTCTGGAGCGGGAAACGAGGCTCGAACTCGCGACCTCAACCTTGGCAAGGTTGCGCTCTACCAACTGAGCTATTCCCGCACGAAGCGTGGCACTGAACGAAGCGTGGAGCGGGAAACGAGGCTCGAACTCGCGACCTCAACCTTGGCAAGGTTGCGCTCTACCAACTGAGCTATTCCCGCGTACCGGACAAATCATTCACTGCGTAAATTGTGGAGCGGGAAACGAGGCTCGAACTCGCGACCTCAACCTTGGCAAGGTTGCGCTCTACCAACTGAGCTATTCCCGCGTATCAGCGCGAAAGAGACGGTGGAGCGGGAAACGAGGCTCGAACTCGCGACCTCAACCTTGGCAAGGTTGCGCTCTACCAACTGAGCTATTCCCGCAGTGTCTTTCTTGCTGCCCGACGTTTGGTGCGTCGAGAGAGTGCGAATTATAAAGCAATTCGCCATGCTGTCAAGCGCTCATCCTTCCATTTTCTTCTCGGCGATCTCGTCCGCCGCCATCTTCAGGTAGTAAACCATTGACCACAAAGTCAAAATCACCGCGATCACCATGCAGGCGTTGCCCAGCAGCAGGGTGTCGACTCCCGGCACCAGCGGACCGGCGTACAGCAGCAGCAGGATGGCGACCATCTGCGCGGTGGTCTTGAGCTTGCCGATGTAGGCCACGGCGACGCTCTTGCGCTGGCCGATCTGCGCCATCCATTCGCGTAGCGCCGAAATGGCGATTTCCCGGCCGATGATGATCATCGCCATCCAGCCGGCGGTGCGGTGCAGGTCCACCAGCAGGATCAGCGCGGCCGCGACGATCAGCTTGTCGGCCACCGGATCGAGAAACGCGCCGAACGACGAGGTCTGGTCGAGCCTGCGCGCGAGGTATCCGTCAAGCCAGTCCGTGACCGCGGCCACCGCGAAGATCACGGCGCCGGCCAGGTTGCGGTGATGCGCCACGAGGACGTTGTCCGGCAGGAAAAAAACCGCAACGCAGATCGGAATCAGGGCGACACGGATCCACGTCAGAAATATCGGCAGGTTGAACGGCATCGGTGACTCAGGGTTAGGGTTGAAGACACCCGCGCGCGGCGGAGTTCAATGCAGAGCATCGTAAATCTTGGCGGCAAGCGTCTTGCTGATGCCCTCCACCTGCGCCAGGTCGTCGACACTGGCGGCCATCACTCCCCGCAATCCGCCAAAACGCGCCAAGAGCCGCTGGCGGCGCTTGCCTCCGACACCCGGGATATCCTCGAGCGTGGAATGCACGCGCGCCTTGGCGCGGCGCGCCCGGTGCCCGGTGATGGCGAAGCGGTGCGCTTCGTCCCGGATGGTCTGGATCAGGTGCAAAGCGGGGTGGTCATGGGGCAATTGTAACGTTTTTTGACGAAAAGGTAGGATAAGTGTTTCAAGGCCCGGTTTGCGCTCCTCGCCCTTGGCCACGCCGACGATGGGAATATCGAGGCCCAATTCGCCCCAGACTTCCACCGCCATGCGCACCTGCCCCTTGCCGCCGTCGATCAGCACCACATCCGGACGCCGGGACTCGCCCTCGATCATCTTGCCATAGCGGCGGGTCAGCACCTCGCGCATCGCCGCGTAGTCGTCGCCCGCTTTGGCCGTCTCAATATTGTAGCGGCGGTATTCCGACGACTGCATGCCGCCGTTGTCGTACACCACACAGGAGGCCACCGTCGCCTCCCCCATCGTATGACTGATGTCGAAGCACTCGAGACGCTCGACGCCGTCCATTTCCAGCACATCGCACAGCATGGCGAGACGGTGGCGCTGGGCCGCTTCGCTGCCCATGCGCTGCATGATCGCCAGGCGCGCGTTCTTTTCCGCCATCTCCAGCCAGACGCGGCGCTCGCCGATCGGATTGGCCGTCAGCGCCACGCGCCGGCCGGCGCGCTCGGCGAGCCACGCCTCCAGGGCTTCGCCCACCGCGGCGTTGACGATGAGGGTCGGCGGCGGCGCGGCCTGCGCGTAATGCTGGGCGAGAAACGCCTCGAGCAGTTCCTCGACGCTGTCGCCCGTGGAGTTCGACGGAAACAGGCTCTTGTCGCCCAGGTGCCGGCCGCCGCGGATCATCACCAGGTTGACCGCCGCCAGATCGCCGTCGCGCGCGACCGCGATCACGTCGCAATCGCGCTGGCTCGCATTGCTCGACACGAACTGTTTTTCCTGCACGCGCGACAGCGCCTGGATCTGGTCGCGCAATTGCGCGGCGAGTTCGAATTCGAGCGCCTCGCTCGCCGCCATCATGCGCGCATTGAGCCGGTCGATCAGCTCGTTCTCGCGCCCTTCGAGAAACGACACCGCCCCGGCCACGTCCTCGCGGTAATCGTCGGCGGAAATCTCCCCGGTGCAAGGCGCCGAGCAACGCCGGATCTGGAACAGCAGGCAGGGCCGCGAGCGGTTGGAGAACACGCTGTCCTCGCAGGTGCGCAGACGGAACACCTTTTGCAGGATCTGAATGCTCTCGCGTACCGCGTAACTGTTGGGAAACGGGCCGAAGCACTGGTCGGGCCTGCGCGGCTCGCCCCTGAAATACGCCATCCTCGGCCACTCATGACCTGAGACCACGAGATAGGGATAGGACTTGTCGTCGCGGAACAGGATGTTGTACTTGGGCGCCAGCGCCTTGATCAGGTTGTTCTCCAGGATCAGGGCCTCGGCCTCGGAGCGGGTGACGGTGGTTTCGATCGCGGCGATCTGCCGCACCATCAGCTGGATGCGCGGCGACAGGTCGGTTTTCTGGAAATAGGAACTGACCCGGCGCTTCAGATCCACGGCCTTGCCCACATAAAGCACCTTGCCGTCCTTGTCCAGCATGCGGTAGACGCCGGGCAGCGCGGGAAGCACGGCCAGCGTCTCCCGCGGGTCGAACGGTTCGGGGCGAGCGCCGCTCACGGATTCGGTTGACATGCGATTTCCATCTGCAGTTGCAGGGCGCGGCGCTGCTCGCCAAGCGCCACGGCGGTGTCGCGCGGCTCGCCATGGCTGCGCTCGTTCGAAGCGTCGCGGGTTTTCTGGGCGGCGGCGCGCGCGTCAAGCTCGGCGAGCCTGCCGCGCAGCGAGGCGCACTGTTCCTGATTGCGGGCCGCTTTTGCCTGGGCCACGGCGGGCGCCGACGCCGACGCCGGCCCGGCCGTCGGAGTCGGCGCCGGCTGGATGGCGGCGGCCGGAACGGGGCCCGGTCTTGCGCCGCCGCCGGCGCTGATGCGCGTGGCGGTCACGCCGGGCGGATAATGATCGCCGTACGCCACCCGCCCTTTCCCCTCTTTCCATTGATAAACATCCGCGGATGCGACAGCGGACAGCACAAATGCGACACCAGCGAACACAACGCGCAACGTTTTCAAAACGGTCTCCCGGCCTTGTGGATTCTGGCCTATTTTACTGGTAGCCACCCAGCCGGGCAAAACCGTCTTGCGCAAGACGCCTTTTGCACTGAACGGACCGGTTCGGTATAATGCCTATTTGCCGCAAAGGAAACGCCAGATGCGTATCATCGAGAAAGCCTATACTTTCGACGACGTTCTCCTCGTCCCGGCCCACTCTGCTGTTCTGCCGCGCGACGTTCAACTCTCCACCGCCCTTTCCCGCAACATCCGACTGAATCTGCCGCTGGTGTCCGCCGCCATGGATACCGTGACCGAAGCCCGTCTGGCCATCGCCATGGCCCAGGAAGGCGGTATCGGCATCATTCACAAGAACATGACCGCGGAAAAGCAGGCCAAGGAAGTCTCCAAGGTCAAGCGTCACGAAAGCGGCGTGGTCAAGGACCCGATCACCATCGGTCCGGACATGATGGTCCGCGATCTCGTTCTCCTGACAAGGCAACACCGCATCTCCGGCCTGCCCGTCGTCAAGGACGGCAAGGTGGTCGGCATCGTCACCAACCGCGATCTGCGCTTCGAGACCCGTCTTGACCAGCCCGTCGCCTCGATCATGACCCCGCGCGAGCGCCTGGTGACCGTCAAGGAAGGCGCGAGCATCGACGAAGCCCGCGAACTGATGCACACCCACCGCCTCGAGCGCGTGCTGGTGATCAACGACGACTTCGAGCTCAAGGGCCTGATCACCGTCAAGGACATCATCAAGACCAGCGAGCACCCGAACGCCTGCAAGGATAGCCAGGGCAGCCTGCGCGTCGGCGCGGCGGTCGGCGTCGGCGCGGACACGGAGGCCCGGGTGGAACTCCTGGTGGCCGCCGGCGTCGACGTGGTGGTGGTCGACACCGCCCACGGCCATAGCCAGGGCGTGCTCGACCGCGTCCGCTGGGTGAAGAAGACCTTCCCGCACATCGACGTGATCGGCGGCAACATCGCCACCGCCGATGCCGCGCTGGCATTGGCCGAAATGGGCGCGGACGCCGTGAAGGTCGGCATCGGCCCGGGCTCGATCTGCACCACGCGCATCGTCGCCGGCGTCGGCGTGCCGCAACTGACCGCGATCCACAATGTTTCCGAAGCGCTGCGCGACACCGGCATCCCGATGATCGCCGACGGCGGCATCCGCTTCTCCGGCGACATCGCCAAGGCGCTGGCCGCCGGCGCGAACTGCGTGATGCTCGGCGGCATGTTCGCCGGCACCGAAGAGGCTCCGGGCGAAGTCGAGCTGTACCAAGGGCGTTCCTACAAGTCCTACCGCGGCATGGGCTCGCTCGGCGCGATGACCCAAGGCTCGTCGGACCGCTACTTCCAGGACAACGAAGCCAACGCCGACAAGTACGTGCCCGAAGGCATCGAAGGCCGCGTTCCCTACAAGGGTCCGATCGGCCAGGTGGTTCACCAGCTGACCGGCGGCCTGCGCTCGTCGATGGGCTACCTGGGCTGCAAGAGCATCGAGGAAATGCACGAGAAGGCCGGTTTCGTCGAAATCACCTCGGCCGGCATGCGCGAATCGCACGTGCACGATGTGCAGATCACCAAGGAAGCGCCGAACTATCACGTCGAGCGCTGATCGACTCCGGACCGCAAACATCGAAACGCCCCGCGCCGCAAGGCCCGGGGCGTTTTTCATTCGGCCTTGCCGAACGCGACCGCGCTGTGATTCGAAGCGAGGAACGAGGTGTGCAGCCGCGCGAACATCGACCGGGCCGACGACGGACGCCCCGGCACGCCCTGCCCGACAACGGCGTAATCAAGCGTTCCACCGCTGATTTGCGTCGCGGTATTGTTGGTATACAGCGGCGTCACTTCCCTGGCGGTCTGGGGAAAATGGCTGGACAACAAGCGGCCAAGCTCGTTGGGCTCCATATTGTGATCCCCCAGCACCATCCACTCCGTGTTGGCCTGACCGGAGAAGTGACGGTACAGATCATCGACAATATTGGGGGCTTCGTTATTACCCATGGACCGCGCATGAATATTGAAAAACACATCCCTGCCGCCTCCCGGCCCCGTCCGATTGAACGCCACCCCCAGCAGCGGGCGTTTATTTGCCCCGGCGGGATTCGACAACACGACAACATCGTCCGCACGGCGGCTGGTGATGGTCGCAAGGCTCACCCGGTTTCCCATATCCGCATAATAAATATACCTGACCATGCCCGGGCGTGAATGACTGCCCCAGCGCCATGTGTATTCCCGGATGGTAAGCCCCATCCCGCGGGGCAGAGCGATGACCCGGTTGGTCAACTCCGCCGCCGCGGGCAATTCCCCGGTTTCCTGCAACGCCAATACATCGTACAGTCGAGCCATTGGCTTGACATAGATTTCCCATTTGAACTCGGTTGCATGCGACGCTCCCTGCATATTCCAGCTACCCACCGAAAAATCCTTCACATCGGCATGAACAGGGCAGCTTGCCATCATCGGCAAAGCGACCCGCACCGCAAAACGCAAAAACCTCTGCATCGTCAGCTCCTTTCGTTCACAACTCATCATGCGACGACACCGTCGAACTCGTCATGGCGGGATGAATCGTCCACAACCGCTGGCTGTTCACCCTCTCGTCACTGCCAGAGCATTTCGTGAAACTCACCCCAAAGGCATAGCGATAATCGGAACTGGAATACGTATGAACGCATAGCCCCAAGCTGACACTTTTTAGCTGCATCGCGCCGCTTTGAGCGAGAATGGGCAAAAAGGCTTGACGGGCATCGCCGGGCGAGCACGTTTCATGAGTCAGCCCCGAAGAGCTGTAGGCCGTCATGCAGGTACCGGTCGCGACATTCACGAAGGTCAGCGAGGAATCCTTATTGGACTTGATGCGCCAGTTGGCATTGTTGCCCCAATAACGGGCATCGTAGGGCGTGTAACCCCACAGCCAGGATCGGGGAGAAGTTTTCCAGACGAGAATCAGCGCCCCGCTCCAGATATTGGCCAGAGAGACATGCGGCGGCTCCCGGGATTCGGGCGCCTCCTCCGCCCAGCCTGTCGGCGCCAAGGCCAGCAGCAACATGTATACCGCAGCGCTTCTGCCTGAGATCCTCCACCCCCGGCTTGCAACGCGAGTCGCCATAACGATACCTCCTTGTTCTTTAGTTCTCGGCAAAGGAAACCCGGCCTGTATCCGCGCAGGACGGGGCTGCGCTCATTAAAAGACAAGATCCGATACGAAAACATCGGGGAGACGGTGTTATGAGACGGGAAACGGTCGACGATGGCCATGGCTTCAACACGTACGAATCGGAGAAAACAGAACCCGGCTCGTCATCATCGCGCACCGGACGAAGGCGGCCGCCGGCAACAGGGCCATGCTAGACTGCAAGGCCGTCCACTCATTCTTCACGACCATGTTCGCCACCCGCTCCGAACACGCCGTGCTCAACGGCCGACGCCACCATATCCGGCACTGGGGGAACGAAAGCGCGCCCCCGCTCTTTCTGCTGCACGGCTGGATGGATTCATCGGCCACCTTCCGCTTCGCCACCGCCGACCTGGAGCACGACTGGCACCTGATCGCTCCGGACTGGCGCGGATTCGGCGACAGCGAATGGAACGCCGGCGGTTATTATTTTCCGGACTATCTGGCCGATCTGGACGCCCTGCTCGAGCGGGTCTCGCCCAAAGCGCCGGTACGCCTCGCCGGACACAGCATGGGCGCCATGATCGCCGGCATCTACAGTGGCGTGCGGCCCGAGCGGGTCGCGGCCGTTGCCCTGCTGGAAGGATTCGGACTGCCCGCGACCCAGCCGGCCGAAGCGCCCGGACGCTATGCCCGCTGGTTGAAGGAACAACGGCAGCCGCCGGCGTTCATGGCGCTCGACAGTCTCGATGGCGTGGCGGCCCGGCTGATCGAGCGCAATCCGCGGATGGCGCCGCAGCACGCCGCCTGGATCGCGGGGGAACTGACCCGCCCGGGCCCGGACGGCAAGCCGGTGTACCGCGCCGACCCGCGCCACAAGGGCGTGAATCCGGTGCTCTATCGTCTGGAAGAAGCGATGGCCTGCTGGCGCAATATCCGCTGCCCGGTGCTGTGGGTGATCGCCGGCGACACCGCCGATCACCCGCTGGCCCGCGGCGTGGCCGACACGCTCGATGAACGGCGCGCGCAATTCGCCCGCCTTGAGGAAGTGACGCTGCCCGATGCCGGGCACATGCTGCAGTGGGAACAACCCGAGGCCTTTTCCCGGACGCTCGCGGAGTTTTTCCGAAAAACCCGGGAAGGTTGAGCGGCCGGATCAACCCGGCCGCACGATGAGACGGATATCGCGCCCCACCATCCGCACATCGCGCACGGTCAGCGGAGTTTTATCGGCCAGATCCTCGAGCGCCGGCCAGGCGAACAGGCCGCGCGCCGCGTCCCCCGCCAGCGCGGGGGCGAGATACAGCACGATGTCGTCGACAAGCCCCGCGCGCAGCAAGGCGCCGTTCAATCCGGCTCCCGCCTCGACCATCAGGTGATTGATGCCCCGTTGCGCCAGATGCGCGAGCAGCGCGCCAAGATCCGCGTGCCCGTTCGCCCGCGGCAGCACGAGTGTTTCGCAGCCGGCCTCGCGCCAGCGCGACAGCTGGCCGTCGTCGGCGCAACTGGCGAGCAAAGTGCCGCCCCCACGGTAAATCTCGCGGTCCGGCGAAGTGACGAGACGACCGTCGAGCACCACCCGCAAGGGCTGGTGTTCGACCTGCACATCGCGGACGGTCAGGCGCGGATTGTCGGCGAGCACCGTGCCGCTGCCGGTCAGAATGGCGTCGCTCGCCGCCCTGAGGCGCTGCACATCAAGGCGCGCCTCCGGCCCGGTGATCCACTGGCTCTTGCCGTTGAGCAGGGCGGTCTTGCCGTCCAGGGTGGCGGCGGCCTTGAGCGTCACCCACGGGCGTTGGCGCGACACGCGGGACAAAAAACCGCGGTGCACGCGACGAGCTTCATCCGCCATCAGCCCCACGCGGATGTCGATGCCCGCCCCTTCCAGCATGGCGAGCCCCCGGCCCGCCACTTCGGGATACGGATCGACCATCGCCGCCACCACGCGCGTCACACCTTCTCGGATCAGCGCGGCGGCGCAAGGCGGGGTCCGCCCGTGATGGCTGCAGGGTTCGAGGGTGACATAGACGGTGGCGCCGCGGGGGCTTTCACCCCGCGCCGCGCAATCCTTGAGCGCCTGGATCTCGGCGTGATCGTCGCCGGCCGGGCGCGTGGCGCCCCGTCCGATGATCCGGCCGTCTCGCACCAGCACGCAGCCCACGCCGGGGTTGGGCGAGGCCCGCCGCGTCGCCGATTCGGCAAGACGCAGGGCCTCCTGCATGAAGGCATGGTCGTCGGCCGAGAATTCCGGCTCAGTGTTGCTTGGTTTCAATTTCCTTGATCGCCTCGGAAAACTCGGAAATATCCTCGAAACTCCGATACACGGAGGCGAAACGCACGTAGGCGACCTTGTCCAGCCGCGCCAGCTCCGCCATCACCATCTCACCGATCTGGCGCGAACTCACTTCCCGTTCACCCAGTTGCAGCAGGCGATGGCAGATGCGGTCGATGGATTCGTCGACCAGCGTGGTCGACACCGGGCGCTTGTGCAGCGCCCGCAAGAAACTCGTACGAACCTTCTCCACGTCGAACTCGGCGCGGTGCCCGCCCGACTTGACCACCTGAGGCATGCGCACATCGGCGTTCTCGAAGGTGGTGAAGCGCTTTTCACACGTCAGGCAGCGACGGCGACGACGGATGCTGGCGCCGTCCTCGCTGACCCGCGAATCGATCACCTGGGTATCGGTATTCCCGCAAAACGGACATTTCATGGTGTGTCAACCCTGGTTCATTGATGTCCGGCATCTTAACGCAAAGCCGCGAAACCGTCATGGAGAAGCAAAAAGAGCGGCACAAGGCCGCTCTTCGAGTCACGACGGGGCGCGACGGTCAGCTTGCGGAGTAGACCGGCAGACGGCGGCACAACGCCTTCACGGCATCGGCCACGCGCCCGATCACCGCCTCGTCCTGCGGCGCGTCCAGCACGTCGGCGATCAGGTTCGCCAGTTCGCGGGTTTCGGCTTCGCCAAAACCGCGGGTGGTCATGGCCGGCGTGCCGATACGGATCCCCGAGGTCACGAACGGTTTTTCCGGGTCATTCGGAATGGCGTTCTTGTTGACGGTGATGTGGGCGCGGCCGAGCACGGCTTCCGCTTCCTTGCCGGTGATGCGCTTGGCGCGCAGGTCGACCAGGAACACGTGGCTTTCGGTACGGCCGGAGACGATGCGCAGACCACGCTCGATCAGGGTCTGGGCCATCACCTGGGCGTTCTTGCGGACCTGGCTCTGGTAGGCCTTGAACTCGGGACTCGCCGCTTCCTTGAACGCCACGGCCTTGGCGGCGATGACATGCATCAGCGGACCGCCCTGCAGGCACGGGAAGATCGCGGAGTTGAGGATTTTCTCATGCTCGGCGCGCGACAGGATCACGCCGCCGCGCGGGCCGCGCAGGGTCTTGTGGGTGGTGGTGGTGACGAAGTCGGCGAACGGAACCGGGTTCGGGTATTCGCCGGCGGCGACCAGACCCGCGTAGTGGGCCATGTCCACGAACAGGTAAGCGCCCACTTCGTCGGCGATCTTGCGGAAACGGGCCCAGTCGATCTTCAGGGAGTACGCGGACGCCCCCGCCACGATCATCTTCGGCTTGTGTTCGCGGGCAAGGCGTTCGACCTCGTCGTAGTCGAGCTCTTCCTTGTCGTTCAGGCCATAGGCCACGACGTTGTACAACTTGCCGGAAATGTTGACCGAGGCGCCGTGGGTCAGGTGGCCGCCGTGAGCGAGGCTCATGCCGAGGATGGTGTCGCCGGGCTTGAGCACCGACACGTACACGGCCTGGTTGGCCTGGGAGCCCGAATGCGGCTGAACGTTGGCGTATTCGGCGCCGAACAGGGCCTTGAGGCGTTCGATGGCGAGCTTCTCGACGACGTCGACATGTTCGCAGCCGCCATAGTAGCGCTTGTCCGGATAGCCTTCGGCGTACTTGTTGGTCAGCACCGACCCCTGGGCTTCCATCACCGCGGGGCTGACGTAGTTTTCGGAGGCAATCAACTCCACATGGTCTTCCTGGCGACGAAGCTCGGCTTGCATCGCGGCGGAAAGTTCCGGATCGAACCGGGCAATCGTCAGATCAGCTGCAAACATCTTTGACTCTTCCAATCAAAGGGTTAACGATGGGGACTCATTCTAGCAGAATCCATCCCCGACAGGCATTCGGAAACTCACTGGAGCGTCGGACCGGCCGCCGACCCGGAAAAAACGGCCCTGCCATCGCGGCTGTCCGGCTGTACGGCGGCTTCCACATGCACCTCGCCGACCCGGCATTCGGCCATCAGTTCGCAAAAGCGCGCCTCGATCAGCGCGACGTTGTCCAGCGGCGACAACGGCCAGACGAAGCCTTCCGAGGGCACCTCCCCTCCGGCGGCCCGGATCGTGAAGCGCAACTCGCCCCCTTCGTGGGCGGACACCGCGGCGACCGGTTCGAGGCTCTCGTCCCGCAGTTTGCGGATCAGGCTGCTGGCGAATACCTGCAGGGCGACATCGAGCCGGGCGAACTGGCCGTCGACCATCGCCTGCATCAGCGGCATCGGCGCGCGCGGGATCGGGAACAGGGTCACGCCATCGGTTTTCAGGGCATCGCCGATGAAATTCATCAGCGGCACGCCCCAGGCGCCGACCTTGCCGGACACATCGACCGGACACGGCTCGCCTTCGGGCCACATGGCGACTCCCGCGAGGTAGCGCAGGAACACGCCCTCCCCCTTGCAGGTGACCGCGCTCGCCGCGAGTTCGACCGGCAGGCCGCGCGCCGCGTCGGCCAGCTGGCCGGCCATCCGGTAAAGGCGTGTCGGCGAGATGCCGACCACCGTGTCAGGATGCAGCAGCCGGCCCGACAGGAACACGTCCGCGCCCGGCGCGAACACGCCCTGGGCGGCCAGCAGCGCATTCAGACCGTCGACATCGCCGATGCGCTCCGGCAGCGTCGCCTCCTGGCGCGATCCGGCAACCAGCACGATCGGCATGGCGAACACCAGGGCGCGCCGTCCCTGCGGCTGCTCGACCGCCTCGCGCAACGCCCGCCACAGCTCGGCGTAATGGCGCCGGGAGGGCACCATGGCCAGCGCCACCGACAAGAGCAGCGCGTCGTCCCTCTCGAGCAGATCGCCGATGGCGCCCCTGAGCGAAGCGCGCCACATGTCGGCGTCGTCGTCGGAGGCGGCGGTCAGGATCGAGTGGGTGTAATGGATCAGCATGTTGCCAAGGTCCCCCGCCGGATACTGGCGAGGATCGGGAAGCCTGGATTGCATGGAGCGGTCCGTCATCGGGAAGTCATCTGAAGGCGCTATTGTCTCACAGTCGGGAGGCAGGTTAGCAACCGTATCAAGGACGTGGTCTTTCAGTTTCAAACATAAGCGTTATCTTATAGGCGACGCTTTTTTACATTTTTCGCTCTTTTCGAAAATGCGCATGTTGACACTCGAACCTTCCACCCGGATAATTCGGCCTCGTTGAGATGCAGCAATTGCTTCTTGATAGTTTCTCCTCTATTTCTCCTTTGTAGACTTGGCGCGGGGCTTCGGCCGCCGCGCATTTTTTTTGCCCGCCGCCCAAGAAATCAAAAAAATCCCTTGAAAAACAACAGACAACAGAACCATCCTGTTAAACTTCCGCGGACTCCAGCCGGTTCACGGCAAGTTCCGCGTGTGTAAGCGATTTTCACTTACCAACCCAATAAGAATGAATGCATACTTATTGATATTCGTTCCACCTAGAACAACGCTTGATGCGGCTCACGAAAACCCACAAGTCATAACCGTTTTTTGTTTAAAACCGCCTTAATACTCTTTCGTTTACGATCAAACAATAAAAAAACCGAACCTTGGCGGTTCGGTTTTTGGCAAAACGAACAGGATTCACCTCAGCGCAGCAGGTATTTCCTCTTCAGTCGTTGCAGTTCACCACGTTGCTCCAGATCTTTCAGGCCCGCATTGATCTTCGTCATGAGCGCGCTGTTTCCTTTGCGAACAAAGAACGCATAGGGATCCTGGCCGAAGGAGGGTTTGGCGATCAGTTGCCAGCGCTTGCCGGCCAGCGGATGCAGGGTATGGTAATCGCCGAACACCGCCTTGATCTTGCCCGAATCCAGCGCGCTGCGCAGCTGCGGCAGTCCGTCATAACCCTTCACGGTTTCGGTTTTCACGCCCTGCTTCACCAGCCAGCGCAAGGCGCTGCTGTCCTCCAGGATGCCGATCGGCGTGATCTGGCGCGGATCGGTGACCTGGCTGTCGATCGGCACCACCAACACCTGCTGCTCGTAGTAATACGGAACCGAGGCGTCGAACTCCGCCAACCGCTCGGGCGACACCGCGACGGACGAGACCACCACGTCGACCAGACCATTTTGCAGGGCGGTGAACACCTGCGGCCAGGCCATGTTCACGAAACGGAACGGCATTCCCGCCGACTTGGACCAGACCTCGACCAGCTCGATGTCGTAACCGGTCAGACGCCCGCCGGGCGCCACCGACTCGAAAGGCGGGTAGTTCGCGTAGATGCCGACTCTCAGGGGAGCCGCCGGGCGAGCGGAGAAGGCGCAGGCGGAAGCGAGAAACAGTGCGCATCCGGCCGCCAGATAACGACGTCGTGATCCATTGGGCATGATGATCCGTTCGTGTTGATGCAAAGAGGAAGGGCCGCCTAAGCGACCCTTATAAAATACTACTAATAAGTAGAATAGTCAGCTTCGACTATTACCATAGATCTGATCCACGTCGCGCACCGCGCCGCGCGCCGCCGACGTCGTCATGGCGGCATAGGCCCGTAGCGCGGGACTGACCTGGCGCTCGCGCCCGACCGGGCGGAAGGCCGCCGCGCCGCGCGCCTTCATCGCCTCCCGGCGCCGCTCCAGCTCACCGTCGTCCACCCCCAGATGGATACGGCGGGCCGGGATGTCGATCTCGATCCGGTCGCCCTCTTCCACCAGGGCGATCTCGCCGCCTTCGGCCGCCTCGGGAGAGACATGACCGATACTGAGGCCCGAGGTGCCGCCGGAGAAACGACCATCCGTCAGCAGCGCGCAGGCCTTGCCCAGCCCCATCGATTTCAGGTAGGACGTCGGATAGAGCATCTCCTGCATGCCCGGCCCGCCCTTCGGCCCTTCATAGCGGATCAGCACCACGTCGCCCGCGACGATGCGCCCGCCGAGGATGGCCTCGACCGCCGCGTCCTGACTCTCGAAAATCCGCGCGCGACCGGTGAACCGCAAGATGCTCTCGTCGACACCGGCGGTTTTGACGATGCAACCCTCGCGGGCGATATTGCCGAACAGCACGGCAAGCCCGCCATCCTGGCTGTAGGCATGCGCGCGGTCGCGAATGCATCCGGCGGTGCGGTCGCTGTCGACGGTCTCGAAACGCCTGTCCTGGGAAAACGCGATGGTGGTGGCGATGCCGCCCGGCGCGGCGCGATAGAAGCGGTGGCATTCGCTGTCTGGCGCATGATGCATCACGTCCCGGCGCGCCAGCGCCTCGGCGAGCGTCGCCGAATGCACGGTCGGCAGGGTTTCATCGATGAGACCGGCGCGCGCCAGCTCGCCGAGGATCGCCATCACGCCGCCGGCGCGGTGCACGTCCTCCATGTGATATTGCTGGGTGGCCGGCGCGACCTTGCAAAGACAGGGCACCTTGCGCGAGATGCGGTCGATGTCGCTCATGGAAAAATCCACGCCGGCTTCGTGCGCCGCGGCCAGAAGGTGCAGCACGGTATTGGTCGAACCGCCCATGGCCACGTCCAGCGCCATGGCGTTCTCGAAAGCGGCCTTGCCGGCGATGGTGCGCGGCAGCGCCGTGGCGTCGTCCTGTTCGTACCAGCGGCGCGCGAGTTCGACGATGGTCCGCCCGGCGGCGAGGAAGAGTTCCTTGCGGGCGGCATGGGTCGCCACCAGCGAGCCGTTGCCCGGCAGCGACAGGCCGAGCGCCTCGGTCAGGCAGTTCATCGAATTGGCGGTGAACATCCCGGAGCAGGAGCCGCAGGTGGGACAGGCCGAGCGCTCGACGCGCTCCACGTCCTCGTCGCTGACCGCGCTATCGGCCGCTTCGACCATGGCGTCAACCAGATCCAGAGCGCGCACGCCGCCCTGCCAGTCGACCTTGCCGGCCTCCATCGGACCACCCGACACGAAAATCACCGGGATATTGAGACGCAGCGCGGCCATCAGCATCCCCGGGGTGATCTTGTCGCAATTGGAGATGCACACCAGCGCGTCCGCGCAGTGGGCATTGACCATGTATTCCACCGAATCGGCGATCAGGTCGCGCGACGGCAGGCTGTAGAGCATACCGCCGTGGCCCATGGCGATGCCGTCGTCGATGGCGATGGTGTTGAACTCCTTGGCCACCCCGCCCGCCCGTTCGATCTCGCGGGCGACCAGCTGGCCGAGGTTGTGCAGGTGAACGTGGCCGGGCACGAACTGGGTGAACGAATTGGCGATGGCGATGATGGGTTTGCCGAAATCCCCGTCCTTCATTCCGGTGGCGCGCCACAGGGCGCGGGCACCCGCCATGTTGCGGCCGGACGTGGACGTCAGCGAGCGGTATTGAGGCATGATCGATCCTTGCAGCGTATCGGGTTGGGGAGAACGCTCCGCGAGGCGCCGGCGGCGGGATGGGCCGCGCGGCGCGCCCCGTCCCGGGTGCCGGGGGAAGGGATACGCCGTCCGGGCGCGTTTTGGCGCGACGGCGGGGAACGCTTTCCGTATAATTTCGTCCATTCTCTTTTACCGCAAAGCCGCGCGACTGACAAATGCTCATTCATCCGCAATTCAATCCGGTGGCCCTCCAGCTCGGCCCCGTCGGCATTCACTGGTACGGGCTGATGTATCTGGTCGGCTTCCTCCTGTTCTTCGTGCTGGGCAACCGCCGCATCCGCGCGGGCCAGACCTTCCTGACCGCCAAGGGCCTCGACGACCTGCTGTTCTGGGGCGTGCTGGGCGTGGTGCTGGGCGGGCGGCTGGGTTACGTGTTTTTTTACAAACCGGCCGAATACCTCGCCCACCCGCTAGACATCTTCAAGGCCTGGGAAGGCGGCATGTCCTTTCACGGCGGTTTTCTCGGGGTGCTGCTGGCCATGTGGCTGTTCGCCCGAAGGGAAAAGCGCAGCTTCTGGGACGTGGCCGACTTCGTGGCGCCGCTCGTGCCGCTCGGTCTTGCCGCCGGGCGCCTGGGCAACTTCATCAACGGCGAACTGTGGGGGCGGGTGACCCGTCCGGACGCGCCCTGGGCCATGCTGTTCCCGCAATCGCTGCGCGACGATTACGCCGTGGTGGCGCGCCATCCGGAACTGGCCGAGACCCTCGCGCGTTTCGGCGGTCTGCCGCGCCATGCGTCTCAACTTTACGAATTCGCGCTCGAAGGCGTGCTGCTGTTCGTGCTGCTGTGGTGCTACAGCGCCCGCCCGCGGCCGCGCGCCGCGGTGTCGGCGCTGTTCCTCGCGGGATACGGCGGCTTCCGTTTCATCGCCGAATTCGCCCGCGAACCGGACAACTTCCTGGGTCTTCTGACCTTCAACCTGAGCATGGGGCAGTGGCTCAGCCTGCCGATGATCCTCGCCGGCCTCGCGCTCTTCGCCTGGTCGAGGCGCCAGCCGGTGACGGCCCTCTCCTGACCCTCCGGTGACCGGCGTGTGACACATAACCATATTGTCATGCGCCGGTCCTTCGCCTCCGCTACAATCCATACACCGGGTCCGTTCCCCCTCCATGGAGTTGCAGCATGCGCGTCAAAGCACTTGGCACCTTCTCCCATCACGGGCTGATGTCACGCACCACCAGCTTCCAGATCGACGATACGACACTGATCGACTGCGGCCCCGGCGTCGAGGACCTGCCCACCGACGAGCTGTTGCGCATCGATCGCGTATTCCTCACCCACAGCCATGCCGACCACTGCCAGTTCCTGCCCATGCTCGCCGATCTGCACGCGAGCCACGGCGGCCCGGGCTTCACCGTGGTCGCGCTGCAGGAAACCCTCGACGCCCTGACGAACCACATGTTCAACGGGGTGATGTGGCATGACTACACACGCCAGCGCCTGCCGTCCGGCGACGCGGTGGTGCGTCTCGCGCCCACCGAGGTCGGCGACGCGCTGCCGCTGATGGACGGACTCGTGACGGCCCTGCCCTGCCAGCACACGGTGCCGGCGGCCGGCTGGCTGGTGGAAGGGCCGTGGCGCGCGCTCGCGTTCACCGGCGACAGCAGTCCCTGCGCGGCGTTCTGGCACTGGATCAGCAATGTGCCGTCGCTATCGGATGTGGTCTGTGAATTGAACTTTCCGGACAGCATGAGGGACTTCGCCGAACAGGCCGGCCATCAGACCCCTTCGGGCATCGCTCCTTTTCTGGATCTGATGCCGCCCAACATCCAGCTGTGGGTCAGCCATATGGAGCGCGGGCACGAACAGGCGATTCTCGATGATCTCGCCGCCCGCGCCCCGGCGATGATGCAGGTGGAGGCGCTTCAGCCGGATACCGTGATCGACCTCTGAGGCCGCCAGCGCTTGAGCAGCAGAGCATTGCCGAGCACCGACACGGAACTGGCCGCCATCGCCGCGCCGGCGATCATCGGATTGAGCAGACCGAACGCCGCGAACGGAATCCCCAGCACGTTGTAGACGAAAGCGAAGCCAAGATTCTGACGGATGCGCCGCAAGGTCGCGCGCGACAGGTCGATGGCATCGGGAATCGACCCGAGCTGGCTGCCCGGCAGCGTGATGTCCGCCACGTCGATGGCCGCCTCGGCGCCCTGCCCCATGGCGATGCTGACATCGGCCAGCGCCAGCGCCGGCGCGTCGTTGACCCCGTCTCCCGCCATGCCGACCACATGACCCTCGGCCTGGCGCCGCGCGACATACTCGGCCTTCGACTCCGGCGTGGCCCCGGCGATCACGGTGCCGATGCCCGCTTCGCGCGCGATGGCGCCAGCGGTCACGGCGTTGTCGCCGGTCAGCATCACGGTTTCGATGCCCATCGCCGCGAGGCGCCGCAAGGCGGGGATGGCGTCCGGGCGCAAGCGGTCGGCCAGCGCGATCACACCCTGAACCTGTCCGTCAAGCGCCACCGCCATGACCGAACGGCCCTCCGCTGCGAACGGTTCGGCCATCCGCGCGGCCTCCGGCCCCACCCACTCGGGCAGTCCCACGGCCACCGCCCCGGTTCCGGGGATCGCGGCCCGGATACCCTTACCCGGTATCTGCGCGAACGCTTCGGCGGACATGAGCGCGATCCCCCGCCGCGCCGCCTCGTCCAGTATCGCCGCCGCCAGCGGATGCACGGCGCCGGCTTCGGCGCTGGCGGCCAGCCGCAAAAGCCGAGTCTCGTCGCCATCGAGGGCGGCAAGGCCCATGACCGCCGGACGCCCCTCGGTGAGCGTGCCCGTCTTGTCCATTACCAGCACCGAAACCGCCGCCGCCTTTTCCAGGGCCGCCGCCTGCCGGTAGAGAATCCCGTGCCGCGCGCCGTTGCCGACACCGACCATCACCGCGGCGGGGGTGGCAAGCCCCAGCGCGCAGGGGCACGCGATGACCAGAACCGCCACGGCGTGAATCAGCGCCGTCGGCGCGGAACCGGTCGCCCAGAGCGTCCCGGCGGCGGTCGCCAGGCTGATGAGCAGCACCGCCGGCACGAACACCGCGGAAATCCGGTCGGCGAGCCGCTGCACCGGCGCGCGCGAGGCCTGGGCTTCGCGCACCCTGCGGATGATCTGGCCGAAACGGCTGCGGGCTCCGCTGCCGGTCACCGTGATCCGCAAGTGCCCCTGCGCGCAGCGTGTCGCGGCGTAGACCGCGTCGCCCGCCTTGCGCTCGACGGGCAGGCTCTCGCCGGTCAGCAAGCTTTCGTCGAGCGTCGCCGCGCCTTCGAGCACAATGCCGTCCACCGGGAGGTTTTCGCCTTCGGGCACCCTGACCACCTCTCCCGCCTTCACGCTGTCGGCGGGGACGTCGATCAGAGAACCATCGCGCTCCACGCGGGCGATGCGCGGCGCCATCGACATCAGGGAACGGATGGCGTCGGAGGTCTTGCGGCGAGCGCGGCCTTCCAGCCATTTGCCCAACAGCACCAAAGTGATCACCGTGGTGCCGGCCTCGAAATACACCGACTGGCCATCAAGCGGTAGCATCACCACCGTCATCGACAGCAGCCACGCCATACTGGTGCCCAGCGCCACCAGCACGTCCATGTTCGCGCCGCCGCCCTTGATGGCCAGCCACGCGCCCCGGTAGAAGCGCCATCCCACGGCGAACTGCACGATACTTGCGAGAACGATCTGCGCCGTCACCGGCAGCATCCAGTGCCACCCGCCGGTCGCCATGCCGAGCATTTCGCCCAGGAACGGCAGGGTCAGCAGCACGGACAGGATGAGCCAGCGCGTTTCGCGGCGCTCGGCGGCGGTATCCTCCATCCGCTCAAGCGGTTCGCCGGACTCCAGCGTGCCGCTGAAGCCGGCCGCTTCGATGACGGGTAACAGCGAGGCGGCATCGCGCGTTCCGGCGGGCCAGGCGGCGCGCGCCTCTTCGCCGGCGAAGCTGACCGTGGCGCTGACACCGCTTTGGCGATTCAGGGTTTTTTCCAGACGGGCGGCGCACGCCGCGCAGCTCATGCCGCCGATGCGATACACCGCGTTGTCTTCGGGAACGGTGAAGCCGGCCTCGCGGATGCGCCCGACCAGCCGGGCGACCGTCTGGTTCGCGTCATCGTACTCGATGCGCGCCGAGGCCGCCGCGAAGCTGACTTCGGCATTCACGCCGTCAAGGCGCAGGAGACTTTTTTGCAGGCGGGCGACGCAGGCGGCGCAGGACATGCCGGCAACGGGCAGGTGAACGGTCTGACGGGACATGCTCGCTCCTGGGGAGTCAATATACCCCCATAGGGTATCGAAAGCCCGGGCCGACGGCAACAACGACATCGGCGCGCCGGCGATGGCCGGCACACCGGTGTCGCATTTCGTGAAATCAGACGGCCAGCACCTCGAACAGGAAGCCGGCGTTTTTCCATTGCGCGACTTCCTGATGGAAGGTATTGGCGGTCAGCGGATTGGCATCCATCCAGCTCTTGTCCACGTACAGCGCGAATCCGCGCGAATGGCACTTCAGATCGAGCGAGGTCGGCAACTCCACCGCGTTGCGGCTGCGATAGAACAGGGCGGCCAGGCGCAGCGACAGGATCGCCGGCCACAGCGCGGGATCGTCCACGCTTTGCAGCATCTTGCCCATGTCGCCGCGGTGGCCGAGCACCAGGGTGGCGAGCACGTTCTGCTCGCGCCGCGAGAAACCCGGCATGTCGGCGTTCTGCAGGATATAGGCGGAATGCTTGTGGTAGGCGGTATGGGAAATCGAGAGACCGATCTCGTGCAGTTTGGCCGACCACAGCAGGCGCTTGTGCAGATCGGGGTCGAGTCCGCCCTCGGACAGCATGGTCAGGAAACGCTCGGCGAGAATCATCACCCGTCCGGCCTGTGCCTCTTCCACGTGATAACGCCGCTTGAACTGCGTCACCGTGGTTTCGCGCATGTCGCGCTCGCGCTGGCGGCCAAGCAGATCGTACAGCACCCCGTCGCGCAGCGCGCCTTCGGCGACGGTCATCTTGTCGATTTCCAGTTCCTCGAAAATCCCGATCATGATCGCGAGTCCCCCGGGCAGAACCGGGGCCCGATCCGACTTGAGTCCGTTCAGAGAGACGTTCTTCATGGCGCCGCGCTTGATCAGTTCGGCGCGCAGCCGTTCCATGCCCGCGAGGGTGATGTCCGCGGCGGAGTAATCGTTGATTTCCAGGATATCGCGCAGCGAACGCGCGGTGCCGGAAGTTCCGACGGCCAACTGCCATTCGCTGGAAATGTATTCATGCCGGATGCGCTGCACCTCGCTGCGCGCCGCCAGGGTCGCGTCGCGGAACTGCGACTTGGTCAGCCGGCCATCGCCAAAGTAGCGCAGGCTGTAACTGACGCAACCGAGCGGCAGGCTCTCGGTCAGCAGCGACTTGTACTGACAGCCGATGATGAACTCGGTGGAACCGCCGCCGATGTCGACCACCAGACGCTTCTCGCGGGTGGCTGGCAGGGAATGCGAGGCGCCGATATAGATGAGGCGGGCTTCTTCGCGGCCGGCGATGATCTCGATCGGGAACCCCAGCAGCGCTTCGGCGCGGGCGATGAACTGCGCGGCATTGCGAGCGATGCGCAAGGTGTTGGTGCCGACCACTCTCACCTGGGCGGGCACAAAACCCCGCAAGCGCTCGCCGAAACGGGCAAGACAGGCGAGCGCCCGCTCCTGGGTGTCGTCGTCCAGCCACTTGTCGGCCGAGAGTCCGGCGCCCAGACGGACGGTTTCCTTGAGCATATCAAGAGGATACAACTGGTCATCCACCACGCGGGACACCTGCAGCCGGAAACTGTTCGAGCCGAGGTCCACAGTGGCGAGGATATCGTGGGGGGGCGTTACGGCGGTCACATTCACCCCTTCTCTTTAGGTCGGGTTGGTCAAATGAAAAATGGCGGTAACACTGATGTTACCGCCATTATCGGCCTTCGTCACGAAACATGCCTGACCGGTCAGTCGTCCAGCGCCTCGCGCTTTTTCTCTTCGATCGAGGTGTGACGGATATCCTTGCCCTTGACAAGGTACACCACGTATTCGGAGATGTTCTTGGCGTGATCGCCGATGCGCTCGATCGCCTTGGAGATGAACAGGGTGTCGATCGACATGCTGATGGTGCGCGGATCTTCCATCATGAAGGTGATGAGTTGACGCAGTTCGGAAGAGAAATCCTCGTCGAGACGTTCGTCCTCTTCGGCCAGCTCCAGCGCCGCCTTGGCGTCTAGCCGGGCAAACGCGTCGAGCGCCCGGCGCAGCATGGCCAGCGCGACCTCCGCCATCTTGTAGACCTCTCGGAAACGCGGCACCTGATAGCGTTCGGCCTGATAGATGGTCTTGCCCATGCGCGCGATCTTGGACGCCTCGTCGCCGATGCGCTCAAGGTCGGTGATGGTTTTCACCACGGTGATGACCATGCGCAAATCGCTGGCGGCCGGTTGGCGGCGGGCGATGATGTGCTGGCAATCGTCGTCGATGCCCACTTCCATCGCGTTGACCATGGCGTCCTCGGCGATCACCTTGTCGAATCGGGCGATATCGCCGGCCATGAGGGCATCGATGGCAGAGCGGATCTGCTGCTCGACAAGGCCCCCCATTTGCAGGACCCGGGTACGGATCGTTTCAAGCTCGAGGTCGAACTGCTTCGAGATGTGTTCTGCCATGTATGCCTCTTGCGAATGATTCCTTCTGGCCAAGCTTAACAGCGGCCGATGACGGCTTCGTGACAACACGAAGAAACGTCATCTGCCGCGGTACCGTGTCAGCGGATGACGTCGACCCCGTTCTGACGGCCCAGCAACAACACGTCGGCGCGCCGCCGCGCGAACAGCCCGCAGGTGACCACGCCGGCGATGTGGTTGACGGTTTCCTCGAATTCGACCGGGGTGCTGATCTTCAGTCCGTGCACGTCGAGGATCACGTTGCCGTTGTCGGTGACGAAATCCTTGCGCAGCTCGGGATGGCCGCCGAGCTTGACGAGCTGGCGCGCCACGTAGCTGCGCGCCATCGGCACCACCTCCACCGGCAGCGGAAATTCGCCGAGCATGGTCACGAACTTGCTTTCGTCGGCGATACAGATGAATTCGCGGGCCACCGCGGCGACGATCTTCTCGCGGGTCAGCGCCCCGCCGCCGCCCTTGATCATGTGCAGGTAGTGATTGATTTCGTCGGCGCCGTCGATATACACCGGCAGCGACTCGACCTCGTTCAGGTCGAACACCGGAATGTGATGGGCCTTGAGCAGACGGGTCGACGCTTCCGAGCTCGAGACCGCGCCCTTGACGCGGCCACGTTGCGCGGCCAGTTCTTCAATGAAAAAGTTCACGGTGGATCCGGTGCCGACGCCGATCACGGCGTCCTCGGGCACGAACTCCAGGGCCTTCTTGGCCACTTCGACCTTCAGTTGGTTCTGGGTAAGCATGGCTCTGTCTCCCGTTGCTTCGATTGAATTGTCATAGTTACATTATCCCACAGGGGCGCCGCAAGTCCCAAGCGGGGAAACGGCGCACCCTGCGCGATATCAAATCCGTTCGATCAGACAGACCGCCTGGGCTTCGATCGCCTCGCCGCGCCCGAGATAGCCGAGGGTTTCGTTGGTCTTGCCTTTCACGTTGACCGCGCCGCAGTCCAGCCCCAGGTCGCTCGCGATCGTCGCGCGCATGGCATCGATATGACCGGCGAGCCTGGGCCGCTGCGCGATCACGGTGGCGTCCACGTTGACCGGACGCCAGCCCGCCTCGCGCACGCGGCGCGCCGCCTCGCGCAGAAGCCTGCGGCTGTCGGCGCCGGCGAAGGCCGGGTCCGTATCCGGGAAATGCCGACCGATGTCGCCCAGCGCGGCGGCGCCGAGCAGCGCGTCGGTGATCGCGTGCAGGAGCGCGTCAGCGTCCGAGTGGCCGAGCAGCCCCTTGTCGTGCGGAATGTTCACCCCGCCGAGCACCAGCGGACGGCCCTCCACCAAGCGGTGCACGTCGTACCCCTGTCCGATGCGGAACATGGTCATCCCCCTTTTCGTGCGTCCAGTATGGCGCGCGCCAGCGTCAGATCGCGCGGCCAGGTCACCTTGAAATTGGCGGCGTCCCCTTCCACCAGGCGTGGACGCAGTCCCATTCTTTCGATCGCCGACGCCTCGTCGGTCACACTCTCGTCAAGCCGGCCCGACAGCGAATCGGTCAGCAGCCCGGCGCGGAACATCTGCGGCGTCTGGGCGAGCCACAGCCCGCTCCTCGCCAGCGTGGAGCTCACGCGTCCGCCGGCATCGGAGCGCTTGACGGTGTCCGGCACCGGCACGGCCAGCAACCCGCCGACCTCGTCGTCGGCGACTTCGGCGATCAGCCGTTCGACCGCCGCGACGGACAGACAGCAGCGCGCCGCATCGTGCACCAGCACCCAGTCGCGGGCGCCGAGGCCCAGATTGGCGAGGCCCGACGCCACGGTCTGGGCACGGGTGGCGCCGCCGACACGCAGCACCTCAAGGCCGGGAATGTCCCATTCGAAATCGTCGAACCACTCGTCCGACGGGCTGAGCACCACGACCACCCGGTCGATCGCCGGCACCGAAGCGAGGGTGCGCAGGGTATGCCACATCAGCGGCCGTCCCGACAGCTGCAGGTACTGCTTGGGGCTCGGACCGCCAAAGCGCGACCCCGAGCCGGCGGCCGGCACCAGGGCGACAAAACGCTGCGTCATGCCCCGCTCCCCGCCTGAGACTCCGTCCCCCGCCGCCACAGGCAGACCCCCTTGACGGCCTTGTCCAGGGCGTCGAGGCTGGCTTCGTGCGCGGCCAGTTCCTCGGCGCTCGGCAGCACCACGCGCAAGGGTTTGCGTTCGAAGTGCAGCGCCCCGCCGTCCTGATTGGTGCCATCGTCCAGATCGATGTCCATGGCCAGGCTTTCCTGGCCGCGGGTCATCGACAGATAGACTTCCGCCAACAGCTCGCAGTCGATCAGCGCGCCGTGCAGCGTGCGGTTGCTGCGGTCGATGTCGAAGCGGTCGCACAAGGCGTCCAGATTGTTGCGCTTGCCGGGAAACTGGTCGCGCGCCATGGCCAGCGTGTCGATGACGCCGGCGCACAATTGCGCCACCGGCGGCACGCCGACCCGCTGGAACTCGGCATTGAGAAAGCCCACGTCGAACGGCGCGTTGTGGATGATCAGTTCCGCGTCGCGCAAGAACGCCTCGACGTCGGAGGCGACGGCGGCGAAGCGCGGCTTGTCCGCCAGAAAATCCAGCGAAATGCCGTGCACCCGCTCGGCGTCCGGATCGATGTCGCGGTCCGGGTGGATGTAAACGTGAAGATGACGCCCGGTCATCTTGCGGTTGACCATCTCCAGACCCGCGATTTCGATGATGCGGTGTCCCTGGGACGGTTCCAGACCGGTGGTTTCCGTATCGAGGATGATCTGTCTCATGCTTTTCCGATCACGGAGTCGACGCCGCGGTTGGCCAGCGCGTCGGCCCGTTCATTGAATTCGTGTCCGGCGTGGCCCTTGACCCACACCCATTCGACATCGTGGCGGGAACGCGCCTCGTCGAGGCGCTGCCACAGGTCGACGTTCTTGACCGGCTCCTTGGCGGCGGTTTTCCACCCGCGCTTTTTCCAGTTGTGGATCCATTCGCGGATGCCGTTCATCACGTACTGGGAGTCGGTATAGAGCACCACGCGGCAGGGGCGGTTCAAGGCGTTGAGGCCCTCGATCGCGGCCATCAGTTCCATGCGGTTGTTGGTGGTATCCCGCTCGCCGCCGAACAGGGTCTTTTCCTTGCCGCGAAAGCGCAGCAGCGCGCCCCATCCGCCCGGGCCGGGGTTGCCCTTGCAGGCGCCGTCGCTGTAAATCTCGACGATATCGTCAGTCATGTCTGTCCATCATTGTTGCGCGATACCGGATGGCGGTCGTTGCCTCCGGCCGCGAGAAGTTTCTTGGTCGCGCTGGCCGCTCGCCAGCGCGGAGTGATCAGGCGCATGCCGCGCCGGCGCTTGACCGCGTCGATCGCGTAAACGCCGGCCGCCAGCGGCCACCAGCGGTCGCCGGCGGCTTCCATGAAATCGAACTGGCGCAACCAGTCCGCGCGGCTGAAAGGCGGAGCGTAGGCCATGAAAGCCCCGCCCTCGGGTTCGAGTTCCATCAGCCGGAACCAGTCCTTGACGCGCGCGAGGGTCAGGAAATTGCCACTCCAGGGCGCATCGGCGCGCCCCTGGATCATGCGGCGAACGCCCCACAGCGACATCGGGTTGAAGCCGGTCAGCATCAGCCGGCCTTCCGGAACCAGAACGCGCTCGGCCTCGCGCAGCACGCCATGGGGATCGGACGAGAAGTCGAGCACATGGGGCAGGAGCAAAAGATCGAGACTCGCGCTGTCGAACGGCAGTTGCGTGGGATCGCAGACAATATGGCCGCCACCTTCGTCGGCGGCGCGGCACTGCCAGGGAATGCGGTTTTCCCGCAGGAAATCCAGTGCCGGCAGGCCGACCTGCACGGCGCGATAGCCGAACACGTCGGCCACGGCACGGTCGTACCAGGCCGACTCGCGCTTGAGCAGATAGGCGCCAAGCTCGGACTGGTGCAGCCATTCGGAAAACGTTCTCATCGATGAAGGGCCCGTACAAACATGCTGTTTTTCCCTCTGGCCGGAGCCTTTGCCCGGCATTATATCCGAACTGCCGGCGATCGGCAGGCCCGGGCCCGGCCGCGCGGGAGCCGGGGGTTTTTCCCCTTTGCCGGTTCTGTGCCACTATAGCGGCAGCCCCCGCGATACCGACATGAGGAACCCGCCATGAACATCAGCGCCGTGCGCGCCTTCAAGGACAACTATATCTGGGTGCTCGAGCAGGACGGCCGGGCCGTCGCCGTCGATCCGGGCGACGCCGCCCCCCTGGAGCGCCATCTGGACCGGCACGGTCTCGAACTGGACGCCGTCCTGATCACCCATCACCACGCCGATCACACGGGCGGCCTCCCGGCCCTCGCCGCGACGCGCCCGGGCCTGCCGGTGTTCGGGCCGGGATCCGTTGCCGGGGTCACCCGTCCGGTGTCCGACGGCGGTACGTTCGCCCTGCTTGGCGAGCGTTTCTCGGTTCTGGCGATACCCGGTCATACCCTCGATCACCTGGGCTACCTGACCGGCCGTCACCTGTTTTGCGGCGACACGTTGTTCGGCGCGGGCTGCGGACGGATCTTCGAAGGCACCGCCGAAATGATGCACCGCTCGCTGACGCGCCTTGTCGCGCTGCCGGACGATACCCTAGCCTACCCGGCGCACGAATATACGCTCGCCAACCTCGCTTTCGCCCTCGCCATCGAACCTGGCAACCCCGCGCTGCGCCAGCGGCTGGAGGATGACAGCGCGCGGCGCGAGCGTGGCGAGGCGACACTGCCCACCTCCCTCGCTCGCGAGAAACTCACCAATCCGTTCCTGCGCCCGGGCGAACCCGCGGTGCGGGAAAGCGCGCAACGCGTCGCGGGCTACGCGCCGACCGGGGACGCCGCGGTGTTCGCCGTGCTTCGCGACTGGAAAAACCGCTTCTGAGACCATGTCATCGGAATGACTCGATACATAATGCAACGCTAATCAGCTCGCAAAACCAGTGCCGGGGGTCCTGCCGCTAAGCACTATGAATTATTTGTGTTTTTTTATTGACACTCAATTAAGGCCTAGCTACGATCCGGGAGAATTCAAGAACTACGAGCGCCCGTCATGATCCGAACCAAACCGCTGGCCTTGTCGTTGTCATTGTTTTTTTGTGCCGCGTCTCCGGGATTCAGCGCCCACGCCGCATCCGGCACCGAGACGGGGGTCGACGAAGGCATGGCCGCCGGTCTGGACATGATGCTGCAGAACTCCAGCCTGCTGCGCAACGGCGACAATGTCTGGCAACGCATCAGGGAAGGGTTCCAGCTTCCGGAGGTGCAGCCGGACATCGTGCGCCGCCAGGAACGCCTCTACGCCGCGCGTCCCGAAGTGTTCAAGCGGTCGCTCGACCGCGGCCGCAAGTACCTGTTCCACATCATCAATGAAGTCGAGCGGCGCGGCATGCCGACCGAGATCGCGCTGCTGCCCATCGTGGAGAGCTCCTTCGTCCCGGCCGCGACCTCGCGGGTCGGCGCGGCCGGCCTGTGGCAGTTCATGCCGATGACCGGACGCCAGTACGGACTCGAGCAAACCTGGTGGTACGACGGACGGCGCGACGTGCTGGAGGCCACCCGCGCGGCGCTCGACTACCTGCAGACCCTGTACAACCAGTTCGGCGACTGGAACCTCGCGCTCGCCGCCTACAACTGGGGGGAGGGCAACCTCTCGCGCTCGATCGCCCGCGCCCAGGCCGCCGGCCAGGAGATCACCTACGAGAACCTGCGCATGCCGGCCGAGACGCGCAACTACGCGCCCAAACTCATCGCCGTGCGCAATCTGCTCGCCAACCCGGAAAAATTCGGTCTGCGCCTCGACAAGCTGCCCAACAAGCCGACCTTCGTGGCGGTCTCGCCGGGCAAGCACATGGATATCGCCATCGCCGCGCGTCTTGCCGGCATGTCGACGGGCGAATTCAAGGAACTCAACCCCGCCTTCAACCTGCCGGTGTACGCCTACAAACCGGGCCGCCAGATGCTGATTCCGGCCAACCGGATGGAAACCTTCGAGGCGAACCTCGGCAAATGGAACAAGCCGTTCCTGACCTGGCAGGTCTACACGCCCGCCGCCGGCGAGTCGATCGGCGAGATCGCCCAGAAAAACGGCATGAGCCGGAGCGAACTGATGGCGGTCAACCGTCTGAGCGGCGATGCGGCGGCGGGCCGCCCTGTGCTTGTCGCGATGCGCAGTCCGGCGGCCGACACGCCGGCCATCGACACCACCGACACCGCCCTGCCCGAACGCACCCTGATCGCCGAGGCCTCGCCGCGAACCGAAGCGCCGCGCGACACGACCCCCGACTATGCCCGGGCCGTGAAGGTCGAGAATCCGGCGCGCGTGCTCGTCGCGTCGGCCGAACCGCCGCATGACCCGGCCTTCCTGAAGGCGAACCTGGCCGCCCCGGCCTCTCCCGCCACCGAAACGCCGGCGCCGTCGGCCACTCCCGGCGAGCACACCGTGGCCGCCGGCGATACCCTCTACAACATTTCCCGCCGCTACGGCATGAGCGTCGCCGACCTGAAAACCCTGAACGGCCTGTCCGAGGACGTGGTACGGCTGGGTCAGACCCTCAAGGTACGCGAACAGCCCGCGCCCGATGTGTTCAAGGCCACACCGGTCAAGGCCGAAACCACGGCCGCGGCCACTCCGGCCACGGTCACGATCAAACCGTCGCGCACCGAATACACCGTTCGCCGCGGCGACACGGTGTTCAGCATCGCCAAGCGCTTCGGCGTCAACCACACCGACCTGCGCCGCTGGAACAGCGGCATGAAGACAGCGCGCCTGCAGCCTGGCCAGCGCGTCATCGTGCAGTTCTGATCCCTCCGCCGCGGCCCTTACTCCGGGTCGCGGCTGTCAAGCCACAAAGTCACCGGACCGTCATTGACGAGCGACACGCTCATGTCCGCCCCGAATACTCCGGTCGGCACCGGTTTGCCAATCGCGGCCGACATGGCGTCGACGAACCGGTCGAACAGCGGACGCGAAATTTCGGGACGCGCCGCGCGGCTGTAGGATGGGCGGTTGCCCTTTTTCAGGCTGGCGTACAGGGTGAACTGGCTGACCGCCAGCACCTCGCCGCCGGTCTCCAGCACCGAGCGGTTCATCACGCCGTTGTCGTCGCCGAATACCCTCAACTGGCTGATCTTGCGGGTCAACCAGGCGATATCCTCCTCGCCGTCGCCCTCCTCGATGCCCACCAGAAGCAGCAAACCGGCGCCGATCGCGCCGGTCACCTCCCCGTCCACCTCGACCGAGGCCCGGCCGACCCGTTGCAACAGCACTCGCATTGTTCCCCCATGGCGGGTTCGCCATAAAAATTGCCATGTTACCCGGCGCGGCGCGCCATCGGCAAAGCGTACGCGGTACAATCGCGTAAAAAAACGCATGCCAAGGAACCCGAACCATGTTGATGGTGATTTCACCCGCCAAGACACTCGATTACGAACGCCCCCTGCCCACCGACGCCTTCACCCTGCCGCGGCACCTCGCGCACAGCGCTCAGTTGATCGATGAACTCAAGCGCTTGTCGCCGGCCGACATCGGCCGGTTGATGTCGATCAGCGACAAGCTTTCCGTGCTCAACGCCGGCCGCTATCAGGACTGGCATCCGGACTTCGCGCCGGACAACGCGCGCCAGGCCGTCTTCGCCTTCATGGGCGATGTCTACGAAGGACTGGACGCCGCGTCGCTCGGCGACCCGTCGCTTGCCTGGCTGCAGGACCATCTGGCCATCCTGTCCGGTCTTTACGGCGTGCTGCGCCCGCTTGACCTGATGCAGCCCTACCGCCTGGAAATGGGCACCCGGCTGGCCACACCGCGCGGCAAGGGGCTGTACGCCTTCTGGGGCGATATCATCACGGACACTCTCAACGAGCGGCTCGCCGAAGATGACGAACCGGTGCTGGTCAACCTCGCCTCGGAGGAGTACTTCAAGTCGGTGAGAAAAGCGTCGCTGAAGGCGAGGATCATCGTCCCGGTATTCCAGGACCTCAAGGGCGGGCAGTACAAGGTGATCAGTTTTCATGCGAAGCGGGCGCGCGGCCTGATGGCGCGCTGGGCGGCCGAGCACCGCGTCGCCGACCCGCATGCCCTGCTTGATTTCGACAGCGAAGGCTACCGCTACGACGCGGCGGCCTCCGATGGCGATACCTGGGTATTCCGACGCGCCGGCTGACTCAGGCGTGGATGCGGTTGGGCAAGGGCTCGCCGCGCTCGAACAGCGAGGCGTTGCCCAGCGTCGTTTCGGCGATGTTGGCCAGCGCCTCGCGCGTGAGGAAACCCTGATGCGAGGTCACCAGCGCGTTGGGGAAGGTCAGAAGCCGCGCCAACTGGTCGTCCTGCAGCCCGTTCTCGGACAGGTTCTCGAAAAACACCCCCTCCTCCATCTCGTAGACATCCAGCCCCACGCCGGCAAGGCGCCCGTCCTTCAGGGCGTTGATCAGCGCCTGGGTGTCGATCAGCGCCCCCCGGCTGGTATTGATCAGCACGGCGCCGGGCTTGACGATGGACAGGGTGCGTTCATTGATGAGATGACGGGTCGTGGCGGTCAGCGGCAAATGCAGGCTGACCACATCGCACCGCGCCAGCAGCTCGTCCATCGGCACATAATCGAATCCGAGTTCCGAAGCCAGGGCGGGATCGGGGTACACGTCGAAGGCCAGCACCTTCATGCCGAAGCCGCGCGCGATGCGGATCGCGGCCTGCCCGATGCGTCCGGTGCCGACCACGCCCATGGTCTTGCCGAACAGGTTGAAGCCGACCAGCCCGTCCAGCGAGAAGTCCATCTCGCGTACCCGGACATAGGCCTTGTGGATCCGGCGCACCACCGTCATGATCAGCGCGAAGGCATGTTCGGCCACCGCGTGCGGCGAATAGGCCGGCACCCGCGTGACGACAATGCCGTGGCGGTCGCAGGCGGCGAGATCCACCCCGTTATACCCGGCGCAGCGCAGTGTGATGAGTTTCACCCCCTTGGCCGCCAGCGCTTCGATGACCGCCGCGTCGAGCCGGTCGTTGACGAAGGGGCAGACCGCATCGATATCGTGGGCCAGATCCAGGGTTTCCCGATTGAGGCGCGGCTCGAAGTAGACCAGATCGTGGCCAGCCTTCTCGTTGGCCGCCTCCAGGGCCTGCCGGTCATACGGCTTGGTATCGAATACGGCGATGCGCATGGTGATGTCTCCGCGAAAAGGGACGGCAAGTATACGGGCGGGCGGCGGGCGCCGCTGATTTTTTTCCCCGGTGCGGGCAGTCGGCGCCTCTCTCCAGCTTAGCGCCGAACCGGCCAACATGGCATGTTTCATTGTCACCGCGCATGCAGGCAGGCTTCACGCTCCGCTTAAATAGAGAATTCACACTGGCGTCGGATACTATGGGGCTGTCCCTCTTTCGCTCGAAGAACGCCACCATGAAACGTATCCTCCTTTGCCTGAGCGCCGTGTCCGCCGCTCTTTGCGCTCCGGTCTCCGCTTTCGCGACGGAAGCGGGCCGTCCCGCGCCCGTGCTCCTGGTCTCCATCGATGGCTTCCGGGCCGACTACCTGGCGCGCGGACTGACACCGAACATCGCGCGGCTGGCGCTCGACGGCGTCGGCAGCGCCGGCATGCGGCCGTCCTTCCCTTCCTCGACGTTTCCCAATCACTACACGCTGGTGACCGGGCGCTATCCGGATCATCACGGCATCGTCAACAACACCATGCGCGATCCCGCGCGGCCGGGCGCGGTGTTCAAGCTGTCCGACCGCGCGGCGGTGACCGACCCGTTCTGGTGGGAAGGCGCGACGCCGCTGTGGGTGAGCGCGCAACGCCAGGGCAAGGTCGCCGCCACCATGTTCTGGCCGGGCAGCGAGACCCCGATTCACGGTGTGCTGCCCGACGAATGGCTGCGCTACGACGCCGCGATGCCCTACTCCACGCGGGTCGACACGGTGCTGTCCTGGTTGTCGCGCGAACCGGGCCGGCGCCCGGACTTCGCGACACTCTATTTCGAAGGGGTCGATTCGGCCGGGCACGAACACGGCCCGGATTCACCGCAGGTCGGCAAGGCCCTGGAGGACGCCGACGCGGCGGTCGGCCGCCTGCTCGACGGACTTCAGCGGGCGGGACTGAAAGACCGCGTCAATCTCCTGATCGTCGCCGATCACGGCATGGCCGCCGTCGATCCGGATCACGCGATCGAACTGGACAAGCGGGCCGACCCCAATGATATGGACGTCATCAATAGCGGAGCGGTGGCCGGCGTGGACCCGAAACCCGGCAAGGAAGAGCGGGTGCTGCAAGCCTTGAGCGCGCCGATGAACCATGGCCGCTGCATGGCCAAGTCCGCCCTGCCCGCCTCGCTGCATTACGGCGGCCACGCCCGCGTGCCGGCCATCGTCTGCATCGCCGACCCCGGATGGTACTTCACGGCGAAAGGCAAGTTCGCCGGCAAGGGGACCATCGGCATGCACGGCTACGATCCGGCCGCGCGGGAAATGAACGCCCTGTTCGTCGCGCACGGCCCCGCCTTCAGGAAGGGCGTGACGCTGCCGGCCTTCGGCAACGTCGATCTGTATCCGCTGATGGCCCGGCTCGTGGGCATCCATCCCGAACCCAACGACGGCAACGCCGCCACCTTCGACGCCGCGCTGACGCCGGTCGACTAGGCGCGCCAGCGCGACAGGCGCCGCCCGAGCAGCCATTCGAGGGCGGCGAACAGCACCGTCACCAGCGCGGACGTGGCGACCACCAGAGACGCCATCGCCGCCGCCGCGGCGGTATCGCCGGCATCGTCCATCACGATGATCGACACGGCCGCCAGCGGCACCTTGGGCGACACGATGAACACCAGCGCCGACACCGTCGTCATCGCCGACACGAAGAAGTAGCGCGCCACATCGATGATCGTCGGCAGGCAGACCGGCAAGGTCACGCGCCGCACCGTCACCCAGAACGGCACTTTCAGCGAGGCGGCCACCGCCTCGAATTCGCGGTCCACCTGATGGAGCGCCGTCACGACCGTCAAATGCGCCGTCGTGTAAAAATGCGCCACCGTGCACACCACCATCAGCGCCATGCCGCCATAGAGGAAGGACAGCGGATTGGCCGGATGGTTGAAGAAGAACACGTAACCGATCCCCAGCACCAGGCCGGGCACGGCCATCGACAGCATCGCCATCAGGCGCAGCAGCCGTCTCGCCGGCTCCGCCACACTCAGGCGCTCCGACCAGCAGGCGCCCAAAAACACCAGCACGGCGCCGGTCAGCGCCGTCGCGCCGGCCATTTTCAGGGAATTGGCGAAGGCCGCCCACCCGCCGTCCACATCCTCGAAACCGTAATGCGCGATGGTCAACGTCAGGTCATAGGGCCAGTAGCGGATGAACGACGCCACCACGCCGACCCCGAGCAGCGCCACGAGCAGGAGGGCCACCAGCATGACGAAACCCGTGGCGAAAACGTCGCGCAGCGGCGCGGCGGCGGGCCGGTAGGGTTCGGAGCGCGCTGTCAGCGTGGCGCGCTGGCGCGACGCCATGACCCGCTCCGCCAGTGAAGCGAGCAGGGCGGGCAACAGCAGCATCAACCCCACCACGGCGCCCCGCTCGAAGTTCTGCTGCCCGACCACCTGCTTGTAAACCTCGATGGCCAGCACACTGACATTGCCGCCCACCACCTTGGGCACACCATAGTCGGTGATCACCAGCGTGAACACCACAAGAAACGCCGACACCAGCGCATAGCGCGCCGCCGGCAGCGTGATGGTGGCGAACTGGCGCCAGGCGCCCGCGCCCATCGCCCGCGCGGCATCGTACAGACGTCCGTCCGACGCGCCAAGCCCGGTCAGCAGGATCAGCAAGGCATGCGGAAAGGTATAGAAAAACTCGCCGACGATCAGGCCGGGGTAGCCATACAAGCCCCCCTCGCCGCCCACCAGCGATTTGAAAGGCCCCTGATTGCCGAACAGGTAGACCAGCGAAATGGCCGCCATCAATGACGGCGCCAGCAGCGGCGACAGCGCAAGATAGCGCATGACGCGCGCACCGGGAACGCGGGCGTGCAGCAGCGACCAGGCGAAGCCGAAAGCGAGCGGCACCACCAATAGCGAAACGGTGAACGCGAGCAGCAGGCTGTTGCCGAGCGCGCCGGTCAAGCCCGGCGTGGACAACACGTCGGCGATCTGCCCCAGCCCGGCGAAACCGCCTTCCCGCGTCATCAGCGCCCGGGAGAACAGACTGGCCAGCGGCAAACCGAGGCCCAGCAGCAACAGCCCCAGCCAGAGCATGACCATGGAACGGGCGATCCACGGCTCGGCGGCGAGACGGCGCGTCAGCATGAGGCCTCCTCGCCAAATACCCTGAGCCTGTCGGGCGGCAGGTAAACGGGAACGATTTCTCCGGGAACGAGGGAGCGCTCGCCGGCGGCGCGCAGCGCGGTCAGCGTCACGCCGGGCATGCCTTCGGGACGCAAGGCGACGCGCGACATCGCGCCGCCGAACGCGCTGTCGACCACACGCGCCAACAGCAGATTCGCCTCCGGTTTCCATTGCTCGCGCACCCGCACATCCTCGGGCCGCAAAAACAGCCGCAGGCGCGCCGCGCCGGGAATGTCGCCATCCAGCCGGATGCGCTGCGAACCGGCCGTCACGCTCCGTCCGTCGGCGGCGGTCACCTCCAGCCAGTTCGCCTCGCCGACGAACTCCGCCACGAAGCGGCTTTGCGGATGACGGTAGATCTCGTCGGGCGTGCCGATCTGCTCGATGCGGCCGCGGTTCATCACCACCACGCGGTCCGCGACCGCCAGCGCCTCGGCCTGGTCGTGCGTCACCATCAGCGTCGTCACCCCGAGGCGCCGCTGCAGGCGCTTCAATTCGTCGCGCAAATGGTCGCGCACCTTGGCGTCCAGCGCCGACAGGGGTTCATCCAGCAGCAACAACCCCGGCGACGTGGCGAGCGCCCGGGCCAGCGCCACGCGCTGCTGCTGGCCGCCGGACAATTGCGCGGGGAATTTCGCCTCGGCCCCCGGCAGTCCGACCATGTCCAGCAATTCCCGCACCCGCTCGCGGTGCCGCGCGCGGTCGCGCCGCGGCGTCAGCCCGTAGGCGATGTTGTCGGCGACGGTCAGATTGGGAAACAGCGCGTAGGACTGAAACACGATGCCGTAATCGCGGCCGGCCGGCGCGACCCGGGTGATGTCCCGGCCGGCGAGGCGAATCTGCCCGGCATCTTCCCGGTCAAGGCCCGCGATCAGCCGCAGGAGGGTTGTCTTGCCGCAGCCCGAAGGCCCGAGCAGGCACAGAAACTCGCCTTTGCGCACGGACAGCGACACGCCGTCCAGGGCGGCGAACGCGCCGTAGCGCCGGCTGAGCCCCTGAATCGTCAGATGGGGCTCGACCCCGGGATCAAGATCGGTCGGTTTCACGTCGGACTCCGCTCGGACATACACACCGGCCCGCGGGAAAACGACGGGCCGGCGGGGTGGAAAGGATTATTTCTTTTCGGATTTGCTGTCGTAGCGGCGCGCCCATTCTTTCAGGATGGCGTCGCGGTTTTTCGCGGCCCAGGCGAAGTCATTGCGCACCAGGCGCTTTTCGTAATCGGCGGGCAGGTGCGGGTTGGGCTTGGCGATGCCGGGAATGGCCAGCACGGCATAGTTCTTTTCATAGAGGGCCATGGCTTCGCGACTGGCCGAGAAGTCCGCCAGACGGCGCGCCGCCTCGAGTTTTTTGGTGCCCTTCAGGATCGCGGTGCCCTCGACATCCCAGCCAAGGCCCTCTTTCGGGAAAATCAGGTCGATCGGCGCGCCCTTGGATTTGAGCTGAGCACCGCGGTATTCGAACGAGATGCCGATCGGATACTCGCCGGCGGCGGCCATCTTGCACGGCTTGGAGCCGGAGTGCACATACTGGGCGATGTTTTCATGCAGCTTGTCCATATAGGCCCAGCCCTGCTTATCACCGAACTTCTGCAGCCAGGCCGACACATCGAGGAAACCGGTGCCGCTGGAAGCCGGATTGGGCATCACCACCTGGCCCTTGTAGACCGGTTTGGTCAGATCGGCCCAGCTCTCCGGACGGGGCAGGTTTTTCCTGGCGGCTTCCACGGTGTTGAAACAGACCGTCGCGGCCCAGACATCCATGCCGGTCCATTTGGGCGGCGTGCTCTTGTCGCGAAAGGTGGGCGCGAGCTCCTTGAGCGTCTTGGGCGCATAGCCCTGGAGCATGCCCTCGTGGTCGAGGATCTGCAGGCTGGTGGCGGCCAGTCCCCAGATCGCGTCGGCCTGCGGATTGTTTTTTTCGGCCAGCAGGCGCGCGGTGATCACGCCGGTCGATTCGCGCACCCAGTTGATCTCGATGTCCGGGTTCGCCTTTTCGAACGCTTCCTTGTAGTCCTTGACCTGATCGGGTTCCAGGGCGGTATAGACGTTCAGGACGGTGGCGGCTCCGGCCGTCATGGCGGACAGCGCGAATCCGGCGCCGGCAAGGATTGAGGTGTAGCGCATCTGACTCTCCATAAGATTTAGACGTATAGACAAATTTATCGTCACATCGACCCGGACAAACCGGCCTGTCGCCTACTCTAAAAAGCACAGATGACAACTCCATGACGGAGCAATGAAGTTTTTTATGTCCGCATCAAGGCGGACAACAAGATCCTGCCCGCATCGTCGAGCTCGCCGTCGTTGACAATCTCCAGCGCGTCCTCCGGGCTGTCCCAGCGGGCCGCCGCCAAGCGCAAGGCGATGGCCTCCGCGCTTTCCCGTCCGCGCCGGGCCAGCCGGTCGGCCAGCATCGCCACCGGGGCCGTCACCACCACCGGCCTCATGCCGGCAAAACGCGATCGCGCGGTGTCGAGGGCATGGCGCGAACCGTTCACCACCACATCGAAGCCGGCGGCCAGCCAACCCTCGACCTCCAGGCCGATGCCGTAGCGCAGACCATGGCTGCGCCACGTCAGGGCGAACAGTCCGCGAGCTTCGCGCGCGCAAAACTCCGCTTCGGACAGTTCCACATGATTCTCGCCCCCCGCCCGGGCGGGACGGGTGATATAGCGATGAGCGAACAGCACCGGCGCGCCGGGCGCAAGCTGTTCGCGCGCGCGCGCCATCACGCTGTCCTTGCCGGCCCCCGATGGCCCGATCAGGTACCACACACGACCGCGCTCACGCATGCCCTCCTCCCAGCGCGAAGCGCGCGATTCGCTCGAAAGGCGCCCCCCGCAGGGTTTCCCGGAACACCGACAGGGCATCGATATCGAGGCCGAGCGGCGCGCCGAACCACGCGCGCGCCGCGGCGAGCACCGCTTCGCGCTCCCGGTCCGACGCCGGCAAGGCGGCGAGCGTGACGTGAAACCGGTAATCGTCGAACACCCAGGGGTAACCCCAGGTTTCCAGCCGCTCCCGCTCGCGCGCGGTCAAACCGGGCCGGCGATTCAGATCCGCGGCGGACAAAGTCGCGGCGAGCGGATGCAGCTCACGCACCGCCAGGCCGGCCAGATCCGCGAGGCGCGCCTCGTCGGCGACCGCCAGCGGGCGCAGCGCGGGGAACCCCGCCAGACAGGCGGGCGCCGCCTCGACATGAAAGGCGGCGCACCGGTCCGCGAGCCGCCGCACCGCGCCAAGAAGGTCCTGTTCGCCAAGGCCTGCGGCCAATTCGAACGGCGCCTTGAGCGTGGCATGAAACCCGTAACGCGCCGCCTCGCGGGTCAATTCGGCGAAGCGTCCGGGAGCGAGACCCGGCACATCCGGCCACGGCGTTGCGGACCCGCCGGCGGCATCCCGTCCGAGCCAGCGGGAGCCTGCGCGCCACAGCGCCGAACCGGACGCGGGAGCCCAGTAGATGGCGTAACGCATCACTCGTCCTCCACGGTCAGTTGCACAAGATCGCCGTTAAAACGCGTCAGGCCGTACTGCACGGGCCGGCCCTGCGGATCGACATTGAGCGATTTGACATGGAGGATCGGCCGGTTCTTCGGGATATGCAGCAAGGTCTGGGTTTCGCTGTCGGGCAGGCGCGCGGTGATCCGCGAAAACTTCCGCGTGTAATCGTCCACGCCGAAATGCCGCAGGGTACGGGTCACCGAGCGTTCGCGCGCGTAGACCTCGCGCAGCCCCGGGAACCGTTCCGCCGGGAAGAACAGCGAGCTGGCGTCGAGGATACGTCCTTCGACACGGCTGACCGTGGTGATGCAGTGCACGTCCGCGCCCGCGGCAAGACCGAGCAATCCGCACAACTCGCCGCTGCCCGGGCGAGTCTCGCTGGCCACCATTTCCACCTGGGCCGACAGGTTCTGCCGCGCCATGTTGCGGGAAAACCGTGTCCGTCTGGTAATGGCGTAATCGATGGCGTTTTCCTGCACGAACGTGCCGCGCCCCTGCTCGACACGCAGCGCGCCCCGCTCCACCAGCGCCGCCACCGCGCGGCGGATGGTATGGCGGTTCACGCCGAAGCGGTCGGCCAGCTCCAGCTCGGTTGGAATGCGTTCCGCCGGCTTCAGGCGCCCGGCCGCGATGTCCTGCGCCAGCGCCGTTTCGATCTGGCGCCATACCGCCACTCCGCTGCCCCGTTCAATCATTGTCTCTCCCGCCATCAAATCGTCACAAAAGATTCATCGAAACCTGATGTTTGCCTTTTCCGGGGATGATTATGATGCATTCGTCTATACGTTTATATGAATTTTTCTTGAAGCGGAGGAACCGCCCATGCCCCAGGAACATCCCGATGCCCAGCGCCAGAACTGGCTGGGCACACTGGCCCGCAGCGAACCGGCCGAACTTCGAACGCGCCTGTCCCCTCATCGCCCGGCGGATGAACGGCTCAACTGGCTGCGCCGCGCCGAAACCGGCCTGATGATGGTGGAAGCGCGCGCGGGCGGCAGCGGCGAGCGCTTCAATTTCGGCGAGGTGACCGTGAGCCGCGCCTCCGTCCGGCTGGGGGAGTTCATCGGACAGGGTTATGTCAAAGGCAGCCAGACGGACCATGCGGCGAATGTCGCCATCGCCGATGCGCTCCTGCAGGATCCCGGGTACCGCGATACCCTGATGCGCGAGGTGGTCGAACCGCTGCGCGCCGCTTTCGATGCGCGGCGCCGGGCGCGCCTTGAAGAGGCCGCCGCCACGCGAGTCGAGTTCTTCACCATGGTGCGGGGGGAATGATGCTCGGTCCCGCTTTCTCCGATCCGGTTCACGACAGCCAGCGAATCTTCCGCCAGGCGCTCGGCGCGCTGGCCGAACCCATGCGCGTCGTGACGCTCTGCGTCACCCCCTCCTGCCCGGCGGATCTGTCGCCGGCCTGCGCGGCGCTGCTGCTCACGCTGCTCGATCAGGAAGTTTCCTTGTGGGTGCCGCCATTGGACGACGGCACGCGCGCCTGGCTGACCTTTCACACCGGCGTGCGTTTCGCGGGGCAAGCGAGCGACGCCGATTTCGTGCTGTTCGCCGCCGGCGATGACGCCAGGCGGCCGGATCTGGCCACGCTCAAGCGGGGCGACTCGCGTTTTCCCGACCGCTCCGCCACGGTGATTTGCGAAGTGAACGGTTTTTGTCCCGGCATGGGCCCGGTGTTCGACGGTCCCGGCTTCGAACATCCGCGACGCCTGCAGGCGCAAGGCTGCGACGAGGTGTTCTGGACACAGTGGCGAAACGCGAACACCGCGTTCCCGCACGGTATCGATGTGTTTTTCACGGCGGGCGACACGTTTGCCGGACTGCCGCGCAGCACGCGCCCAAGTCAGGAGGAATCTTCATGTATGTAGCCGTCAAGGGCGGAGAAACCGCCATCGGCCGCGCCGCAGGGCTTCTCGCTCAGGCGCGCCGCGGCGACCCGGGGATCCCGGAGCTCGATCTGCCGGCGATCCGCGGACAATTGCGCCATGCCGTGCATCGCGTCATGCAAGAGGGCGCGCTGTTCGACGAGGATCTGGCGGCGCTCGCGCTCAAGCAGGCGTCCGGCGACGTGGTCGAGGCCATCTTCCTGCTGCGCGCCTTTCGCACCACCTTGCCGCGATATGGCCGCACCCATCCGATCCGGACCCGCGACATGCAGGTGCTCCGCCGCGTATCGGGCACCTTCAAGGACGTGCCGGGCGGACAGCGGCTGGGGCCGACCGCCGACTACACCCAGCGGCTCCTCGACCCCGCCCTGGCGACGCCGGGTTCCGCCCTGCCCGAGCCGGTCCGCGGCGAATGCGCCGACGGACAGCTGCCTCCTGTTCTCGATACGTTGGAGCAGGAAGGACTGCTGGAGGCAGAAACACCGCCACAGGGCGATCCGGCGCCGTACGATCTGACCCTCCGCCCCCTGATGTTTCCGGCCGGACGCGCCGTTCGCCTGCAGAATCTGGCGCGTGGAGACGAGGGGTTTCTGCTGGGACTTGCCTACTCCACCCAGCGCGGTTATGCCGAAAGCCACCCGTTCGCCGGAGAAATCCGCATGGGCGAGGTGGAACTGGTCATCGACGTGCCCGAACTCGGGTTTCCCGTCGACATCGGCGGGCTGACCGTCACCGAATGCCAGATGATCAACCAGTTCGCCGGCAGCGCGACAGCGCCGCCGCAATTCACCCGAGGTTACGGCCTGGCGGTGGGCGAAGGGGAGCGCAAGGCCATGGCCATGGCGCTGGTCGACCGCGCCTTGCGCGCCGGGGAACTGGGAGAACAGACGGTGGCCCCCGCCCAGGATGCCGAATTCGTGCTCTATCACACCGACAACGTCGAAGCCTCCGGCTTCGTGCAGCACCTCAAACTCCCTCATTACGTGGATTTTCAGGCGGAGCTGTCGCTGTTGCGCACCTTGCGGCGCGAAGCGAACCACCAGGAGAAAACGCCATCATGAGCCTCGGCTACAACTTCGGTTTTCTCGATGAAAACACTAAACGCATGATCCGCCGGGGACTGCTCAAAGCTGTCGCCATCCCGGGCTACCAGGTGCCGTTCGGCAGCCGCGAAATGCCCTTGCCCTACGGTTGGGGCACGGGCGGCATTCAGGTGACGGCCAGCCTGATCGGCCGGAACGATGTGCTCAAGGTCATCGACCAGGGCGCGGACGACACCACCAACGCGGTCAATATCCGGCAGTTCTTCCGGAAGGTGGCGGGTATCGCCACCACCACGCGCACAGTCGAGGCCTCCCTGATCCAGACCCGTCACCGCATTCCCGAAACCCCGCTGAGGGCGGGACAGATCCTGGTGTTCCAGGTACCGGAACCCGAACCGCTGCGCACCCTGGAAGCCAGCGAACAGGAAACCCGCACGATGCATGCCCACCGGGACTACGGTCTCATGCACGTCAAACTGTACGAAGACATCGCCCGTTACGGGCATATCGCCACCAGTTACGACTACCCGGTGATGGTCAACGGGCGCTACCTGACCTCGCCCTCGCCCATTCCCAAATTCGATAACCCGCGCCTTGACCGCAGTCCGGCGCTGAGCCTGTTCGGCGCCGGCCGGGAAAAGCGCCTGTACGCCATTCCCCCCTGGACGCGTGTCGAAAGCCTGGCGTTCGAGGATTATCCCTTCGAGACGCAGCGCTGGGACACGCCTTGCGCGCTGTGCGGCGCCACCGCCAGCTACCTTGACGAAATCGTCACCGACGACGCGGGCTCGCGCCTGTTCGTCTGCTCGGACACCGACTATTGCGCGACGCGCCGGGGAGAGGCATGAACGAGACCCCCATCCTCCACGCCCGTGGACTGAGTCACCAATACGACAACGGACTGGGCTGTCTGGACATCGATCTGGACATTTATCCGGGCGAGGTGCTGTGCATTGTCGGTGAATCCGGTTCGGGCAAATCCACCCTGCTCAACACGCTGGCCGGCCGCCTCGAGCCTTCCCGGGGCCGGCTGCGGTTTTGCGACCGGCACGGCCAGTGGCACGATCTGGCCGGCATCGACCCGGCCGAACGCCGCCTGCTGGCCCGCCGCGAATGGGGTCACGTGTACCAGAACCCTCGCGACGGGCTGCGCATGACGGTCTCGGCCGGCGCGAACATCAGCGAACGCCTGATGGCGCTGGGCGAGCGGCACTACGCTACCTTGCGCGCCACCGCCGCCGCGTGGCTCGAGCGCGTGGAAATCGATCCGGCGCGGCTCGACGATCCGCCCTCCGCCTTTTCCGGTGGCATGCAGCAACGTCTGCAGATCGCGCGCAATCTGGTCACTTCCCCGTCCCTGGTGTTCATGGACGAGCCCACCGGCGGACTCGATGTCTCGGTGCAGGCGCGCTTTCTGGATCTGTTGCGCCGCCTGGTGCGCGAACACAGGCTCGCGGTGCTGATGGTCACCCACGATCTGGGCGTCGCCCGGCTCCTGGCCCACCGCACCGTGGTGATGCGCCAGGGCCGGATCGTGGAGGCCGGCCTGACCGACCAGATTCTCGACGACCCCCAGCACGCTTACACGCAATTGCTGGTTTCTTCGATTGTCCAGGCATGAGCCCGGACCCTGACGAGCGACAACCATGACGGTTCTGATAGAGGCAAGCCATCTTGCCAAGACATTCGTGCTTCACCAGCAAAACGCGCTGGCCATCCCCGTGCTCGGAGATGTTTCGCTGACCGTGAAGGGTGGCGAATGTGTGGCGCTGTGCGGCCCTTCCGGCGCGGGCAAGAGCACGCTGCTCAAGGCGCTGTACGGCAACTACCTGGTTCAGGAGGGACGGCTCGGCATCCTTCACGAAGGGGAGTGGATCGATCTGGCGCGCGCGTCGCCACGCACGGTGATCGCGGTACGGGAAAAAACCATTGGCTACGTCAGCCAGTTCCTCCGCGCGATTCCCCGCGTGCCGGCGCTGGACCTGGTGGCGGACCCCCTGCTCGCACGGGGTGCGAACCTCGCCGAGGCGCGCCTCGCCGCAGGCTCGCTGCTCGCCCGGCTGAACATCGCCGAACGGCTGTGGACTCTGCCGCCGGCGACGTTTTCCGGGGGGGAACAGCAACGGGTGAACATCGCCCGCGGTCTGATCGCGCCGCGCCCGATTCTGCTGCTGGACGAGCCGACCGCGTCGCTGGACGCCGGCAACCGCCGGGTGGTTGTCGAACTGATCCGCGAAGCCCGGGCGCGCGGCGCGGCGCTGGTCGGCATTTTCCATGACGCCGAGACCCGCGACGCGGTCGCCGACCGCCTGTTCGACGTTCCGGTCATCACGGCTTCGGCCTGACGGGCCGCCAACAAGGAATGCACACCATGTCCCATACCCTGGTTCTTACCAATGCCCGCCTGGTTCTCGACGATACCGTCATGACCGGCACCCTGACCGTCAGTGACGGGCGGATTCTCGCCATTTCCGACCGCCCCGTCTCCCATCCGGACGCCATCGATTGCGGCGGGGACGATCTTTTGCCCGGCCTTGTCGAGCTGCACACCGACAATCTGGAAAAACACCTGATGCCGCGCAACGGTGTGTTCTGGCCCATCCTGCCCGCCGTGGCGACGCACGACGCCCAGTGCGTGGCGGGCGGCATCACCACGGTGTTCGATGCGCTGTCGGTCGGCGACCTGGAGGGCGAGAGCGTGCGCATCGACACGCTCCACACCGCGTTCGCCGCGATTTGCGATGCCATGGAGCGCCGTCTGCTGCGCGCCGATCACCTGTTCCACCTGCGCTGCGAACTGGCCTGGCCCGAGCTGGTGCCCACCCTGGCGCAGCTGGTCGACCATCCGGCGGTCCGTCTGGTGTCGGTGATGGACCATACCCCGGGGCAGCGCCAGTACCGGGATCTTGACCAATACCGCAAGTATTACGCGAAAAAACACGTGGCCTGGAACGACGACACCTTTCTTGAGGCGGTCAAGGAACGCAAGCGCCAACAGGCACGCTACGCGCATGCCAACAAACAGGCGGTGCTGGCGATCGCGCGCGAGCGGCGGCTGGTGCTGGCCAGCCACGACGACACCGACACCGCCCATATCCGGGAAGCCGTCGGCGACGGCGTCAGCCTCTCGGAGTTCCCGACCACGCTGGAGGCGGCGCGCGCGGCGCGCGAGGCGGGACTCGCCACCATCATGGGCGCGCCCAATGTCGTGCGCGGCGGCTCCCACTCCGGCAATGTCGCCGCCGTGGAACTCGCTCGCGCCGGGCTGCTGGACATCCTGTCCTCGGATTATGTGCCGGTCAGTCTGCTGGACGGCGCCTACCGGCTGGTGCGGGAAGCGGACTGGAGTCTGCCGCGCGCCATCGCCACGGTGACATCGGCGCCCGCCCGCGCAGCGGGGCTCGCCGACCGCGGCCGGCTGGCCCCCGGGCTGCGGGCCGATCTGGTGCGTGCACGGCATGCCGGCGACTTCGTGCATATCAGAACCGTCTGGAAAGATGGCGAGCGGGTGTTTTGATCGGGGAGACAGGTATCGGCAACAGCGTATACAATGCTTTCGTCATCACATCAGCACACAATCTGGCCATGAGCGATACCATACACAACCCGCTTCTGCAGCCGTGGGATACCCCTTACGGCCTTCCGCCTTTCGACCGCGTGAAGCCGGAGCATTTCATTCCGGCCTTCGACGTGGCGCTCGCCGAACACCGGCGGGAAATCGACGCCATCGGCGCGCACCCCGACGCGCCGACCTTCGGCAATACCCTCGCCGCGTTCGACGCCAGCGGCCGCCGCTTCAAGCGCATCGCCCTCTTGTTCGACAACCTGACCGGCTCGGTCAACCCGCCGCCGCTGCAAGCCGTGCAGTTGACCATGGCCCCGCGCCTGGCGGCCCACAGCAACGCCATTTACCTGCACCAGGCGCTGTTCGCGCGTATCGACGCGCTTTACAAGCAACGCGCAAAGCTCGCGTTGACGGCCGAAGAGTTCCGTCTGCTGGAAGTGGTGCATCAGGATTTCGTGCGTGCCGGGGCGCGCCTTCCGGAGACAGACAGGGCGCGTCTTGCCGCCATCAAGGAACGCCTCGCCGAACTGACCACGCGTTTCGACCAGAATGTCCTCGGCGACGAAACCTCCTTCCAGCTGGTTTTATCCGGTGAGGAGGAGCTCGCCGGTTTGCCGGACTTTGTCCGGGATGCGGCGCGCTCGGCCGCTCAGGAACGGGGAGTCGAAGGGTGGCTCATCACTCTGTCCCGCTCTCTGGTGATGCCGTTTCTGGCCTATTCCAGCCGCCGCGACCTGCGCAAGGCGGCCTTCGAGGGCTGGAGCCGGCGTGGCGAACACCCCGGGGAGCGCGACAATGCGCCGCTTGCCCGGGAGATTCTCGTTCTGCGCAAGGAGCTGGCGACGCTGCTGGGGTATGCCAGCTACGCCGATTTCTCGATCGAAGCGAATATGGCCGGCACGCCGCAAGCGGCCGCGGATCTGATGCGGCAAGCCTGGGAGCCCGCGAAACAGAAAGCGCGAGACGAGGCGGCGGAGCTCGCCGCCATGGCCGCGCGGCTCGGCGAGCCGGCCGATATCCAGCCTTGGGACTGGCAGTATCTCGCGGAGAAAGTCCGGCTTGAACGTTACGATCTGGACGACAGCGAAATCAAGCCGTACTTCTCGCTGGAGCGGATGATCGACGCGATGTTCGATGCGGCGGGACGGTTGTTCGGAGTCAGCTTCACCGAAAAGACGGGCGTACCGCTGTATCACCCTGACGCGCGGCTTTGGGAGGTTCATCGCGACGGCCGGCTGATCGCCCTGTTCATCGGCGACAACTTCGCCCGCGCCAACAAGAGCGGCGGTGCATGGATGAGCCTGTTCCGCGAGCAGTCGCGCCTTGGCGGCGAACGCGTTGTTCCCATCGTGGTCAACAACAATAATCTGGCCCGGGCGCCGGAAGGCCAGCCCACGCTGATGAGCGCGGACGATGTGCGTACCCTGTTCCACGAGTTCGGACACGGCCTGCACGGCATGCTCTCCGATGTGACTTTCGAACAGCTGTCGGGACCCAATGTGCTGCGCGACTTTGTCGAGTTGCCCTCGCAGATTTTCGAGAACTGGGCGTTCAACCGCGACCTGCTGAAAAAACACGCGCGCCATGTCAAAACCGGCGAACCGATCCCGGATGCGCTCCTGGACCGCATGGAGGCGGCGCGCCGTTTCAATCAGGGTTTCGAAACGGTGGAATACCTGGCCAGCGGCCTGCTCGATCTGGCCCTGCATCAGCATCCCGATCCGTCCGGACTGGACCTCGCGGCCTTCGAGCGGGAAGAACTGGCGCGGATCGGCATGCCGCCGGCGATCACCCCGCGGCATCGCCTGCCCCACTTCCGTCATGTCTTCTCGGGACCGTACTATGCGGCCGGGTATTACGTGTACCTGTGGGCTCAGGTTCTGGACGCGGACGGTTACGCCGCTTTCGAGGAGGCCGGCGACCCGTTCGATGCGGAAACCGCCGAACGCCTGTATCGCTTCATTTACCGCATCGGCAATTCGCAGGATCCGGCCCTCGCCTACCGCGCCTTCCGCGGCAGGGATCCGCAAGTTCGTCCAATGCTGATCGCCAGGGGATTGATCGAGGCCTGAGCGAAATGAACGAGGCTCCTGCGCCGCGCGGCGAAGGGGCCTCGGCGGTCACGCCCGATTGCGCGCAGGACCCAAAGCGAACCGCAACAACAGCGCGGACAAACCGATGCCCATCAGGGCATAGCTCTGCGGCTCCGGCACCGGCGCGCCGGGAGCGGGGGTCAATCTGAGATTATCGAGAATCAGTTGGTCGCCGTCGTTAACATAAATGACGATGCCACTGGTTTCCTTCCAGTTGAACGCAAAATACTGCGGGCGAGTGCCCACCTGGATCCGTTGCGACCAGGTTTCAGAACCTCCCTTGTAGCCGACCAGGGTGAACGTGGCTCCGCCCTTTGACAGGCTGGCGAAATCCCCGCCGGCAAAATCGAAGGAATAGCTGCCGCCCCCGATATTCGGCATGATCCAGTTTTCCCCTGCGGTGGAGGACAGCACCCAGTCGCCCAGGCGTCCCCGAGAATGCGCTCCGTCACTCCAGGCACCGCTCTTCATCAAAAAAAAGTCCGCACCCCAGGATACCCCGCCGTGGCCTGGCGCCACCTGATTGAGCGGAATGCGGTCCGCCGCGTTGCGGATATGTTCAAAACCGATTACCGCCCCATGCACCGGGAACGCCGCCACGCAAAGCAACAGCGCCGGCAGTGCGTTTGCAATCTTCATCGTCAGATCCCTCGTGATGTCTGCACCACGGATGAGCCGGGATGTCGGGCACCCGACGACACAGATCGCCGTGCAGCGGACGAACCGGGCTGCATGCATCATCCATCTCCGCCGCGAGCCGGGCCGAAATACGGGATACCTGTTGGAGCAGTCATGCCCGGTCGACCGGCCCGAAGCGGGGAGTACTATTCATCATAGAGCCATGGGCACCGTTATGCACGCAATCCACGAATACGGCAGGCCCACTTCCCGGCTCGGCGCGGGCAGGCACCGGCCGCCGCGGTTGGCGACGCCGGAGCGCCGCTAGGGTTATCGGGCAGGATGGGGAAACGCGGGCGAGCGCAGCCGGCGCCTCAGCAGCAGCGACGCCAGGCCAAGCCCCATCAACGCATAGGTTTCCGGTTCGGGTATCGCCGGCGCCAGCATGCGGCTTGTGGCGAGCGGGCTGAGCCGCAGATTGTCCAGAATCAACTGATCCCCGTCGTTCACGTAAATGACGACACCGTTGGTGTTTTTCCAGTTGAAGGCAAAGTACTGCGGATTGGTGCCGACATGGATCTGCTGCGACCAGGTCTGGGCGCCGCTCCTGTAGCCGACCAGAGTGAACGTCGTACCGCCCTGGGAGAGGCTGGCGAAATCTCCACCGGTGAAATCGAAGGAATAGCTGTTGCCGCCGATATTCGGCATGATCCAGTTTTCCGACGCGGTGCTGGCCAGCACCCAGTTGCCCAGCCGGCCGAGGGCGTGAGCGCCGCCGTTCCAGCTATTGCTTTTCTTCAGGAAAAAATCGGCGCCCCAGTTCACGCCTCCATACCCTTGCGCCACCTGGCTGAGCGGAGCGTGATCGTAGGCTCCGGGAACATGTTCGAAATCGGTCAGGGCCCCGTGCGCCGGCAAGGCCGCCGCGCACAGGCATAAGGCAGGTACCACGATTGCAGTCTTCATCGTCAAATCCCTCGTGATGTCAGCACCAAGGATGAGCCGGGGTGTCGGGCACCCGACGACACAGATCGCCGTGCAGCGGACGAACCGGGCTGCATGCTCCATCCATCACCGTCGCTTCTAACCTAGTTGACATACATGCAGGACCATTGACGCGGCAACCATATCATATAAGCCAGTTTTGAAGCATCGACTACTAGTTATCATACAACCATGGTTCCATTTATGCACCAAATCCTTGGCAACGACTTGCCGGCCGAGGCTTTCGGTACAAAAAACAACCCCGGCACCCGCTTGAGCAGTATGCCGGGGTTGCCGAAAACAGCCGAACCGGATCAGGCGAGGCGGGCGGCGGCGGTTTTCTTGCCGCGACGCATCTTCAGCGCGACCGCGACCATGCCGATCCCCATCAGCGCGTAGGTCTCCGGCTCGGGAACCGCGGGAGCCGGGCTAAACCCGGAAAGCTGCACATTGTCGAAGACCAACTGGTGGCCGAACCCCGCCGTCACGGCGCTGAACGATACTTTGTCGACGTTTTTCCAGTTGAACTGGTACAGCAGCGGCAGACGGTCGCCATCGTTGGTCACGTTGACGGTGGAGGTGTACGCGGCCACGCCGTTGCGGTAACCCGTCACGATCACGTTTTCGCTGGAGTACCAGGCCGAGGCCAGGTACAGACCATAGAAGGTGAAACGCTGGCCGGCATTGCTGCCGAACGAGACGGGGTTTCCCGCGCTGCTGAAGCCGACCCAGTCACCGATCGCGCCGAAGTCGTAGCCGGAATTGGGGATATCGCTGGCGCGAACCACACCAAAGGAATCACTCCACTTCAATCCGCCGTAGCTCGGGTTGACGTCCTTGATCATCGCGCCGGAATACGCTCCGGACACGTTTTCAAACCCTAGGGTTACCTGGTGGGTGCTGGCCAAAGCGGCCGTGCCAAGCGAGGCGAGCGAGAGCGCCATCACAAGTTTTGCAAGTTTCATCGTTTTGTCCTTATAAGTTTCCAACAATAACGATGGGCCGGGGTGTCAAGCACCCGACGATTGCAACATCGCCGTGCAGCGGGCGAACCGGGCTGCATGCTCCATCCGCTGTTATCCCATGGGTGGTTCTCTTTATAACGACATGAAGAGGGATAACAGCACCGCGCAAGTTATCACATAGAAAACGACGTACAAATAGAATTCTGGGAACCCGCCCCAAAAAAAGTTGCATTTGTGCACTCAATATCAAATACAACATTCATCTACAAGTCATTACTTTAATTTTGGCGGGAATTGGCCGTTGCAACCCTTGCTTTCCTGACCTTTGTGTCAGGCAAAAAATCCGTCGGCGGGACGCGGAGGAACGGCCGGAGCGAAGCATCAAGGCAGGGGACGGCGCCCGCCCCGAAAGGGGTCGGGGCATGAGTTCATCCGTGCAGACATTTCATGAACACGATGATACCGACCAGCACGATCGATATCGAGTTGGCGATGACCAGCGGCCATGCGCCCAATGCCAGACCGTAAACAAACCACAGCACAACCGTCGCCAGCAATAGCACATTGCTCCACAGCGAGAGACTTTTGGTGTCTTTGGTCCGAATCGTGCGAACCGCCTGGGGAAGCCAGCACAGGGTGCCAAGGACGGCCGCCGCGCTTCCAATCGTTTCGATAATCCAACTGGACATTTTTATTATCACTTTGTCAGTACATTTGGATAATACCTCGCGGATTCGCTCCGGGCCAGCCCGCTTTGCTTTAACGTCCCCCTGCCAAGGCCATGCCTTCGGTACATGGCGATGATAAACCTTGATCAAGCAGGCAGGACTTTTGCTCTGGCCGGAGAGTTCAAAACAGGCCACAGAAGGCGGATGACGGCTTGAGCCGTCACCCACTCATGAATGGATGCGTTCCGGCTTATTTATAATGGTATTATTTTCATACAAAAATTATGCCATAAGCAAAGTCGTTGATATTCATCCTGGCCGGCATTCCTTTAAAGGTGCCCGGCACGAAAACCAGGCAACCCCGTTCCATTCACTCCCCCTGAAAACGGGAACTCACCATGCTCAGACGAATTGTCGTACCGCTAACCATTGTGCTGATGCACTCCACGGCCACCGCGCAAAACGTGCCAAAAGAAACGAGTGCCGCTTCGGCCGTGGTGATGCCGGTCAAACAGATCAGCCTCTACGTCTTGCCCTACTACGAATCGGCCTCATCGCCTGGGGGACGTCCGTCCGTGAATGTCGGGTATGGCATCGCGGATCAACGCCTGCCATCCGGCAAACAGGAGGACATCCTGGCGGTCCGTGACGCCATTGAGGCCAACCCTGAACGCATCACGCCAATGACCATCATGGCATTGGCCTTCCGTCTCTACGACGTGGGCTTGCGTGACGACGCGGTTTTTTGGTTCTATGTGGCGAAAAACCGTTATGCAACCCTGTTGCAGGTACTCGACATGACAGCCCCGGGCCTCGTACAAGCCGCCGAGGCCAGCAACGCCTTTGTCCTCCTCGGGGGCGAAACCATCAATGGCTATGCTTTTTGCGATATCGCCAAGCAGCGCGACATTAAAATGAGAGCGATTGCCTGGGTCGAGCAGCATCCGTACGCACCATTGTTTTTCAAACAGCTTCCCGCCCTGCCCGGCGATCGCGCCGAGAATTTGAAGCAATCCATTGCCAATCTCAAAACGTTCAGCGAAAAAGAACAGCAATTTCTGGATGATGCGAAGAATCTCGAACAGTTTCAGAAAAAGCGCCGGGAATGGCATGCCCAAGAGAAATTCTGCTGGTCTTGAAGAGTCACGAAAATTCAATCAAGGCATTCGCATGAATGCCGGCTGTAAATTACAGATAGGGCCATAAAACAGAGGCTTGAGGAGGACGAACGGAAACACGAACCACGAAAAAGCAAAAACCCTTGTCGGGCATGCCGGACAAGGGTTTCGCATTTGGTTGCGGGGGCAGGATTTGAACCTACGACCTTCGGGTTATGAGCCCGACGAGCTACCAGACTGCTCCACCCCGCGTCAGAAATCTTTCGCCACTTGAACTTGCGTCCAAGTGAGAAGTGCATGATAAAGAAAACCGGAAGCCGTGTCAACAAAACCGTAAAATATACTTATGACATCATAAAGAATACAAAATACCCGCACATACTTATTAACATGTACCTAAGCAAACTACATAGACTGGAAAATAATCTGTTCTAAAGTAAAAACGTAACGAAATAGCGGGCCTGGACAGCCCCGGTTTTCACGAACCGTTTCGTTGCGATGCAACTGCTAGTTTTCCTGTCGTTTCCTTATCTCTCATTAGCAAGCTTGTCGGGCCGCCTTAGCGGCCCGTTTTTTTTCCGGCCGCGCTCGGCCGCAATGCGCCGCTTCGACACCCAGCCATTTCGCAATCGTTACACTTAGACAATTATTAACAGTTGACCGGCACAAAGAAACACTATTGCAATGCTTTCAGGATAAAGTGATGGCGTGCGGGGCGAGTCGGGATCTGGACAATCCCGAAGCCGCAAGGCAAGCCGCGCATTGGCATTGATTGTGCAACTGCCAGTTTTTCCTGTCGTTTCCTTATCTCTCATTAGCAAGCTTGGGCCGCCTTCGCGGCCCTCTTTTTTTGCCCGCGAAAAAGCAAATGGCCTGCCGGAGCAGACCATGGTTGACGGAAAAGAAGCGAGAGGGAATTACGCGGCGGCGTGTACGAAAGCGCTGGCCGGATACAGGGCGCTGCTGACACCCTCGTCGGAACGGAACGTCACCTCGAACATCTTGCCGACAGGCTTGATGTCGACCACTTCGTAATTGATGACCAGACCGCAGTCGCGGTGTTCGATAACGGAATCGCCGGGTTTCAGTTGACTGATTTGCATGATTATCCTTTTTATTATCGATAACAAAACAAGCGTTGCAATGTGCGGTATCTCTACCCGCGGATAAGACTGCATGGGATTTGGAATGGTTCCCGCAGAGTGCCTCATGGCTGGCCACGCCACTCTAGCAAGGCCATGTGAAGCTTTGGTGAAGAAAACAGGGTATGCGGTTTTCTTACACATGGAGATACCAGATAGGTATAGCAGAATACTTACGCGTATTGCAAGAGATTATTGTTTGACAATCATCCAATTGTGATTAATATCAAGCGAGCCCCCCCCCTGCAACGGGCAAAAAAAACCCCGGCACAGACCGGGGTTCGCGTTGTGACGGCATCGTGAGGTCAGCCGATGCGCATGCCTGGCAGAGCGCCTTCGTCGGTATCCAGCAGGAACAATCCCTGGCTGTCATCCTGGCCCGAGGCGCAGACAATCATGCCCGAGGAGACGCCGAAACGCATCTTGCGCGGCGCCAGGTTGGCGACCACGATCACGTTGCGGCCGACCAATGCCGCCGGATCGGCGTACGCCTTGCGGATCCCGGAGAAGATCGTGCGCGTTTCGAAGCCCAGATCCACGGTGAATTGCAGCAGCTTGTCGGACCCCTCGATGAAGTCGCAGGCCAGCACCTTGCCTACCCGCAAGTCGATCTTGGCGAAGTCATCGATCGTAATGGTTTCCGCAAGCGGTTCATGGCTCGCCGACGGCTCGGCAGCCGCCTGGATACTTTGCTTGTTCGCCTCGATGAGCTTGTCGATCAGGACCGGATCGATGCGCTGCATCAGGTGCTGATAGGCGTTGATGCGTTTGCCCAACAACAGCGTTTGCGCATCGCTCCAGGCCAGCGGATCGATGCCGAGGAAGGCTTCCACGCCTTCCGCGAGCCTGGGCAACACGGGCTTCAGATACAGGGTCAGCAAGCGGAATGCGTTGAGCAGCACCGTGGAAACTTCTTGCAGGCGCGCTTCCATGCCTTCCTGGCGCGCAAGCTCCCAGGGCTTGTTGGCATCGACATAGGCGTTGACCAGATCCGCGAGCGCCATGATGTCGCGCAAGGCGCGGGCGTACTCGCGCGACTCGTAGGCCTCGGCCAGCTCCGGCGCCGCGTCCTGCAATCGCTTGAGGATGTCGAGGTCGGACACGCTGGCGGCCAGTTCGCCGCCGAAGCGCTTGGTGATGAAACCGGCGGAACGGCTGGCGATATTGACGAACTTGCCGACCAGATCGGAGTTGACGCGGGCGACGAAGTCGTTCAGGTTCAGGTCGATGTCCTCGATGCGGCCGTTGAGTTTGGCGGCGATGTAATAACGCATCCATTCCGGGTCCAGCCCGCAATCAAGATAACTCTTGGCGGTAATGAACGTGCCGCGCGACTTGGACATTTTCTGACCATCGACGGTCAGGAAACCGTGAGCGAACACGCCGGTCGGCGCGCGCAGCCCCGAGAAGTTGAGCATCGCCGGCCAGAACAGCGCGTGGAAATAGAGAATGTCCTTGCCGATGAAGTGGTACATCTCGGTGTCGGAGCCGCGCGCGAACCAGGCGTCGAAATCCAATCCGTCCCGGTCGCACAGGTTCTTGAAGCTGGCCATGTAGCCGATCGGCGCATCCAGCCAGACATAGAAATACTTGCCCGGCGCGTCGGGAATTTCAAAACCGAAGTACGGTGCATCGCGGGAGATGTCCCAGTCCTGCAGACCGCCCTCGATCCACTCGTTCATCTTGTTGAGCGACTCGGGCTGCAAGTGCGGCTGAACCACGCCGTCCTGGCGCGCCGTGGAACCGGACGTCCAGTCCTTGAGGAAGTCGGCGCACTCGCCCAGCCGGAAAAAATAATGCTCGGACGTCTTGAGCACCGGTTTGGCGCCCGACACCGCTGAGTAGGGGTTTTTCAGCTCGGTCGGATTGTAGGTCGCGCCGCAGACTTCACAGTTGTCGCCATACTGGTCCTTGGCCGAACATTTCGGACACTCGCCTTTCACGAAACGGTCGGGCAGGAACATCTGCTTTTCCGGATCGAAAAGCTGCTCGATGGTGCGGGAGGCGATCTTGCCGTCGGCCTTCAGCGCGCGATACACCTGCTCGGCGAGCTGCTTGTTCTCCGGGCTGTTGGTGCTGTAGTAGTTGTCGTGGCCGATCAGGAAGCCGCGGGAGTCGGCCATGTGCATCTCGCGCACCGACTCGACCAGCGCCTCGGGGGTCACTCCCTGCTTCTCGGCGGCCAGCATCACCGGCGCGCCGTGGGTATCGTCGGCACAGACGTAATAGCACTGATGCCCACGCATCTTCTGGAAACGCACCCATATGTCGGTCTGGATCTGCTCCAGCATGTGGCCAAGGTGAATGGCACCGTTTGCGTAGGGCAATGCGCTTGTAACCAGAATCTTTCGTTGCGTAGTCATCTAGGGGTTCCTTGATCCGTATCTCTTGACCGGTAAGTATAACAGCCTATCAGGCCGCGTCGGCAGCCACATTCCCGCCGGTTTCGCGCTCCGCCATGGCGACCTTGACGAGCGGCCGCGAAACGAGGCGGAACACCACGGAAATCACCAGCGCCAGCACCGCGAAGCCGGCCACGCCGGCGGCCAGCCAGGCATGCTTGAGCGCCTCGATGCCCGCAGCGTAGGCCACCATGGAAATGATGGTCATCGCCGCCGAAACGGTGCCCTTGGCGACTGGGGAAGCCATCAGGGCGAAGCGGTAGAGAACGGCGAACGCGAGTCCTTCGCCCAAAGCCATCAGGCACATGCCGGTCACCAGGAATACCGCGTCGTGATTCGTGAGCAGGGTTCCGGCCGACATCAGCAGCATGCCGCCGATCACCGGCACAGAGCCGACTTTCACGGAATGACCGAGCGGCCAGCGATCCGCCACCCGGACCAGCAGCAGGTTGCCGAGGATGAGGGAGCCGAACACCGGGATCTGGCACAGGCCGTACTGCAGGGTCGTCAGGCCGGCGTTCTCCACCAGCATCAGCGGCGACAGGGCGATCCAGCCGAGCATCGGCAGGGCCAGCAACGGGATACACAGCGCGGAGGCCACGAAACGACGGTTGCTGAACACTTGAACATAATCGGTCAACATCTTGCCCAGCGGTTCGCGGGCGCGATCCGGCGCGACCGTCTCGGGCATGCTGGACACCAGCCCGGCAAAGGCGATAGCCGACAAAACGGCGATGAAAACGAACGAGGCGCGCCAGGGGAGCACTTCGATCATCGCGGCGCCGGCGACCGGCCCCACCAGCGGCGCGATCAGCGCGACGTTGGCCATCAGCGCCGTGACCTTGACCGCGGCTTTTTCTTCATAGGCTTCCTGGATCGTGGCATAACCCACGGCGGAAATGAAGCACAGGCCCATGCCTTGCAATACGCGCAGCAGGGTAAAGCTTTCGATGGAACGGCACAGGAAGGTCGCGAGGCACGCGGCGATGAAAAACACCACCCCGCCGAGCATCACGGGACGACGGCCGACCCGGTCGGAAACCGGACCGACAAGCCAGGACAGCACCGCGCCGCCCAGCAAGAAGGCGGTCATCGCGGACGGCACCCAGGACGCGTCGGCGCCGAATTCGCGCGTCACGGCCAGCATGCCGGGCTGGATCATGTCATTGGCGATATAGACGGCGAATTCGAACAGGACGAGCGCCATCGGAAACAGCAGTGTCGACGGAGTCAATCGGGAGAGCTTTTGCATCGGGTGCCTTTTCTGGTTTAAAGAACAAAGGAGGCCGGTATCCATGTCCCGGATGCCGGCCTCCCGTGCCATGGCGAGCCGCAAGCCAATCGCCATGACATAAGAATTCAAGTCGCTGAATTATATCGGAAAAGCGACCGGAGCACCAGTTGTCTTTATGTAAAAACGACTCGCCACTGCAGCGCCGGCACCGGGTGGGCTATGATTGTCCGGTGCGCGGCGGATGCCCGGCACCGGAAAACGGAGTAAAATTGTCGGCTATTCCCGAACCGGCGGCGTACAGCATGTTTTCCCGACTCACCGAACTGTTTGCAGGCAAACCCTCTTCCCAATCGTCCGAGACCATGGCCCAGATCGAAGCCCTTGTGACGGAAGCCCTCGCTTCCCTGATCGACCCCGATACCGGCAAAACCTATGTATCGGCGCGCGCGGTGCGCAACATCCGCGCCACCGACACCGTCCTGTCGCTCGATGTTGTTCTTTCCTACCCGGCGCGCAGCCGGTTCGCCGATATCGTCGACACCTTCGGCCATGCACTGGCGGATGTCGCTCAGGGACGGCGCATCGACATCACGGTATCCAGCCAGATCACCTCGCATGCCGTGCAACGCGGAGTTCCCCTGCTGCCCGGCGTCAAGAACATCATCGCCGTGGCATCGGGCAAGGGCGGCGTCGGCAAGTCGACCACTGCGGCCAACCTCGCCCTGGCGCTCGCCGGCGAAGGGGCCCGGGTCGGCATCCTGGATGCCGACATTTACGGTCCGTCGCAACCCTTGATGATGGGCCTGCAAGGCCGGCGCCCAACGGTGACCGATGGAAAGTCCATGCTGCCCGTCATCAATCACGGCATCCAGACGATGTCGATCGGCTACCTGGTCGACACCGACCAGGCCATGGTATGGCGCGGTCCGATGGTCAGCCAGGCGCTGCAGCAGCTGCTCAACGACACGCAGTGGGACAATCTCGACTACCTGATCATCGACCTTCCCCCGGGCACCGGAGACATCCAGCTGACCCTGGCGCAAAAAGTCCCGGTGACAGGCGCTCTGATCGTCACCACGCCGCAGGACATCGCCCTGCTCGACGCCCGCAAGGGCCTGAAGATGTTCGAGAAGGTCGGTGTGCCGATTCTCGGCCTCATCGAGAACATGGCCATTCATATCTGCTCCTCGTGCGGCCACGAGGAACACATTTTCGGCGAGGGCGGCGCGGCGCGCATGGCTGCGGACTACCATGTCGACGTACTGGGCTCCCTGCCGCTGGATATCGGCATCCGCCTTGCCGCCGACGAGGGCATCCCGACGGTTGCCGCCGATCCGGAAGGACGCATCGCGTCCATCTACAAGGCCATTGCCCGCAAGGTCGCGGTCAGGGTCGGAGAAAAAGCCCAGGACTTCTCGGGGAAATTCCCCAAAATCGTTATCCAGAACAACTAGCATCATGATCGGAATGTTTGATTCGGGGCTGGGCGGCCTGTCCATCTGGCAAGCCGTGACCCGTGCCCTGCCCGACTGGCCCGTCACCTATCTGGCCGATCAGGCCTACTGTCCCTACGGTCCGCGCTCCCAGGTCGAAATCGCCGCGCGCACGCTCGCCATCTGCCGCTACCTCGCCGATCAGGGTGCCAGCCTGATCGTCATCGCCTGCAACACGGCGACCAGCGCCGGTGTCGATCATGTCCGGGCCGCGCTGTCCATTCCGGTGGTCGGCGTGGAGCCGGCCATCAAGCCCGCGGCGGCGGCGAGCCGCAGCGGGCGTATCAGCGTGCTGGCGACCGAGGCCATGCTCAAGAGCCGGCGCTTCGAGTCTCTGGTTCGGCGTCATGCGGGGGATGTGGACGTGCTGCCCAGACCGGGCGTCGGCTGGGTGGAAAAAGTCGAGGCCGGCGATCTGACCAGTCCGGATACGCGACGGCTGATCAGCGAAGTGGTCACGCCGCTCTTGAGCGAGAATGTCGACCACATCGTGCTCGGCTGCACCCACTACCCATTTCTGGCTCCCCTGATCCGGGAAATGGCCGGCGACGGCATCGTGCTCGACGATCCGGCCGAGGCCATCGCCCGCCGCGTAGTGACCCTGATCAATGGAAAGACTCCATCCGCCACGGCTGGCGCGCCTTACCGCTTTCTGACGACAAGCGGCGATCCGCATCCGATGGCCGCCGTTTTACCGGCGCTGATCGGTCACCGGTACGCCGTCGAAAGCCGCCCCCTGCCCTGACCAGTCATGCCATGCCTGCCGCCGCCGCGCCCCGGCGTCCGGCGGGCATGTTCGCTTTTGAAACAAAAAAGTTCGCAATCAGAAGAGGACAGTACCGTCCCGGTTCATTATAATGCCGTCCATGTCCGGCCGCTGGCAGGGCCTTCCTATTGCCACGTCGGACTTTGCCGATAAAACAAACAAGAATAACAACGACATATGACAAAATCATCGGCAGACAACGCCGTTGCTGACGCCATTCACCTCATTTCAGAAATGATCGAAATGGATAACGATCCGTTTCGAATGTGCAATGGAGCGGCAATGAGGAATCAAACGCTCTCTCGACAATTCTGGAACACCTTATGAAGTCATCAAAACTGACGACCTGGATCCTGATCGCCATGGTTCTGGGCATCCTGACCGGCTATGCCGTTCGCTCGCTGAACACGTCTCCCGATGCCGTCAAATCCTTTGCCGACAACATCAGCATTCTGACCGACATCTTCCTGCGACTGATCAAGATGATCATCGCGCCGCTGGTTTTCGCCACGCTGGTTGCCGGTATCGCCAAAATGGGCGATGGCAAGTCGGTCGGCCGCGTCGGCGGCAAGACCATGCTGTGGTTCATCACCGCCTCGCTGATTTCCCTGCTGCTCGGCCTGGTGATGGTCAACCTGCTCAAGCCGGGCATCGGCCTGTCCCTGCCCCTGCCCGATATCCACGCGGCAACCGGCATCGAAACGACCAATCTGACCTTCAAGGAATTCATCACCCACGCTTTCCCGAAAAGCGTGTTCGAAGCCATGGCCAAGAACGAAATCCTGCAGATCGTGGTGTTCTCGGTATTCTTCGGCAGCGCCGCCGCCGCGCTCGGCCCGCGCGCCAAGCTGCTGGTCGACATGATGGATGTCGTCGGCCACGTGATGCTGAAAGTCACCGGCTACGTGATGAGCCTCGCGCCGATCGCGGTGTTCGCGGCCATCTCCGCCGTGGTGGCCAAGCAGGGCCTTGGCATCCTCGCCAGCTACGGTACCTTCATGGGCGAGTTCTACCTGTCCATCGCCATCCTGTGGGGATGCCTGATGCTGATGGGCAGCCTGTTCCTCGGCCGCCGCGTCATCACCCTGATGCGCTCGGTGCGCGAACCGTCGCTTCTGGCGTTCACCACCGCCAGCTCGGAAGCCGCCTACCCGAAAACCCTGGAACAGCTGGAACGCTTCGGCTGCTCCAACAAGATCGCCAGCTTCGTGCTGCCGATGGGCTACTCGTTCAATCTGGACGGCTCCATGATGTACTGCACCTTCGCGACGATTTTCATCGCGCAGGCCTATGGCATCCAGCTAACGCTCAGCCAGGAAATCTCCATGCTGCTGATTCTGATGCTGACCTCCAAGGGCATGGCCGGCGTGCCGCGCGCCTCGCTGGTGGTGATCGCCGCCACCCTCGCGCAGTTCAACATCCCGGAAGCCGGTCTGCTGTTGCTTCTCGGCGTGGATCACTTCCTCGACATGGCCCGCTCGGCCACCAACGTGGTCGGCAACTCCATCGCCACCGCCGTTGTCGCCAAGTGGGAAGGCGAGCTCAAGCATTGACGCACGCAGGGCTGACACACACTTTTCGCGCCACGGCATGCCGTGGCGTTTTTGTTTTATGGAAACCGTAAAGTAAAGCAAGGTCAGTGTTGACAAGCCAAACGACCCTATTTACAATGCGCTTCTCTGATCGCGGAGAGGTGCCGGAGAGGCTAAACGGCCCTGACTCGAAATCAGTGGGTGGAGCAATCCACACGGGGGTTCGAATCCCCCCCTCTCCGCCAGCCAAACCCAAGCCCTGCAAGCCTTTGCGGGGCTTTTGGTTTTTTCGGGCGGGACGATTATATTGCTTTCCGCTATTCTAATATTCCGGACTCTGTTCTAATATTTTTTCAGCCGAAACCGCGTGAACAACGGCAAATCAAGGGCTCTTGGCTCGATGGCAGTTCCATCACTGGGGGTGTCGGGTAGCGGTAACGCCCCGGCGGTCTGAGGCCGTAGGAGCACCCCCACCCACGATGCATTCTGCTTGACGATGGGAGGCGAAGGCATTACGCTGGAATCTCTCAAAAGCCGTTGCAGCAACCCGCGACTGTATCGCGGTATTTTTACGCCCTCTTTCTTGGCACACGAACGTCTGTGCGCGTGCAGCATTGATCAAGGGGGGTGTCGGGTATCCGCAAGGCCCCGGGCGGTCAACGGCCGCTGAGAGCACCCCCACCCTATTTTGGTGGTTTTTTCTCTCAAATCCGTTGGAGCCCATCATGGCTAAAGTTCTCCGCGCGCTGGCGCACATCTTCCCGGCAGTCGCCTGCCCTATCGCACATTTCCCGCTTGAAATTGAGGCCATCGGCTTCGCTCGCAGCTATCTCGCCCAAACAGGCAGCCGCGTCACGGTGGTGCCAGCCGAGGCCGGATTTGCCGTAGTTCGCGTTGGAGGACTGTGATCATGGCCACCCCCAACCTTTGCCACTTGCTGAACGTCCAGACACGCATGGAGCGGCTGCGCGGCTTGGATAGCGATGTTCTGAGGGCCGCAGGGTTTGATGAGATGCTGGACGAGCTGCAGGCCGTCGCATCCAATCTCTCGACGCTGCGCGATGTGGTATCCGAAGTTGCCGGCATCGATGAAGCCATTGCGCTGCTGCTTGGCCTTTTGCAGTCCGCCGAGGACAAGCCGTTGCACGCCGCCAGCCTCAAGCACCTGCTGGAACCTCTGCATGGCAGCCTTCACCAGCAAACCGAACGGCTCGGCGTATTGATCTGATGAAATCCGGTGCCGATATGGCACCACAACATATACATAGTGATATCATTACTTTTGATATCACTTGCTATCGAAGGATAAATCTGATGTCTATTATTCTCATGGGTGTTGAAAAAGGCGGTTGCGGCAAGTCGACCATGGCAACGAACATGGCTGTAGTGCTGGCGCAGCGGGGGTTGGATGTGATGCTGCTGGACGCCGACCCGCAGGGCTCGGCCAGCAACTGGGTAGCAAGACGCAACAGCCGCGGGCAGGATCTGCCAGTGGTGAACTGCGTGCAAAAAACGGGCGAAGTCTTCGCCACACTGCGCGACCTGGCCAACCGCTACGACGTGGTGATTGCCGATGCAGGTGGCCGCGATAGCAAAGAACTTCGATCGGCCATGGTGGCCGCCGACGTCCTGCTGATGCCATTGCAGGCCAGCATCGCCGATCTGGAAACGATGGATCGCATGGCCAAGGTGATCGAGCTGGCCAAGGCAATGAATACGACCCTGCAGGTGCAGGGCTTTGTGAGCCGGGGCTCCACCAACATCACCGGCCGCGAGACGCAGGAAGCCCGGGCATTCCTGGGCGATTGCGATGGGGTAAACGTCCTGGACACGGTAATTCGTGACCGCAAGATATACCGCGATGCCCTGCTTGAGGGGCTGGGTGTAACGGAAATGAACAACAGCAAGGCGCGCGCCGAAGTGCAGTTGCTGGTAGACGAAGTGTGGAGAACCCTGACATGAGCGACAACAAGTTTCGCAAGGCGCTGGCACGGCCGGAAGTAGACCCGGCACAGCTGGCCAAGTTTGTTGGCAACAGCAGCGACCAGGTCGACGTCCCGACGCCTGCCGGCACGGGACAGGAGGAGCCAAGTTACGGCTATGTCTCGCTGCCGGAGCAGGAGCAAGGCGGCAAGCTGACCGACAGCGTGCTGTTCCGCTGCACGCCGGCGGTGCTGGCCGAGCTGGACTTTGTGTTCAAGCACTGCACGGCCAAGAGCCGGCAGAAGATGCTGGAGTCGATCATCCTGCCGCAGATCAACGAGCTGGCGAAGAAGATCAGGGGGAGCGGAAGCAATGGCGAATAGACATGAATCTATCAACCCGCGAAAGTCGAAGCGGTCCAGCCTGCGACGGGCAAGATCCAGAAAGCTGGAGTGGGACAAGGCGATGCGGGAAAAGGCCAACCAATACACCATGCTGCTGCAGGTTGAAACGAACTATGGTGTCCGCTTCAACCTGCATTGCCTGCTTGGTCTGTGCAACAAACACCTTGGTATTGAAACGCCACCCCTGAGCACATTCGGACTGAAGGAGCCGGTATGAGCATGCTGATCCAAACCATTAAGCGCCCCGAGGGTGACCTAGTTGATGCCCGAACCCTTCACGCAAAACTAGAAGTCCAGACTCGGTTCAACGATTGGATAGAACGCCGAATTGAAGAGTATGGCTTTGAAGAAGGGACGGACTTCTGGACAAATTTGTCCGGAAGTAACGGAGGCGGCAATCTTGATTACTCAAATTTGAGTAATCAAGAACGACGTCATGGCGGTGACCGACGAAGCATGGACTATCAGCTGACCCTGCGCATGGCGATGGAGCTGGCCATGGTTGAGCGCACAGAGGTTGGCCGCAAAGTACGCCGATACTTCATCGAGATGGAACAAAAAGCCCGCGAGCTGCTTGAAACCAGGGCCAATCGCACACTGTCGGTGGAGCAGGTAAAAGCGAAGCTGAAGGATACGCCAAGCCTGCGCACCATGGTCAGCATGCGCAATCAAGCCATTGATCTAGCTAAGAAACTTGACAACGCAGAGGGAGAAAACGAGCGGCGTGTCATCTACTCGATACTCTGCTATGTGCTCGACACGATAGGCCAACCAGCACCTGAGCTGCCCACAAAGGCTGGGCAAGCGAAACACCTGGACGTCTGAGCTTAGCGACACATAAAGCCCCGAGCGATCGGGGCTTTTTTCATGCACGAAAGATACCTCACGCATGCGCGCCCTTACGCGTGTAGGACGGCTGTTTTTCAAAGTCATGGCTGGGGTAGAAAAAATAGTAACATCGGTAACTTGGAACGAACAATCAGGCTAAAACCTATGCCAGACAAGGATTCCAGCGGTTTTGAAAAAAGTAACATCTGGGTAACTTTGAGGTAATCATGTTACCTTTGTAGAAGTAACATTCACTCATTTTCACACCTATACAAATCAATGACTTACATGCATGTTACCTTTTGTGTTACCTCTAATTACCTGTTCCGGTAACATTTTTTTCCATTCAATATCAACAGCTTAAATATCACAGCGTGCCGTATTTACTGCTGGTTACCATTTCAGGATGGCCCTACCCAGCTTGGAAAGCGCGCGCATGCACTTGGGTGCATGAATCCGCAAGCCTTTGAGCTTGCCATCACCCGCCGACACCGCCAGCACTGGTGGGCTTTTCAGCAGTCATGCGCCTGCAGCGTAAGCCACACATTTAGCGCGCGGGCGTGGCGGGGTCACGAGCGCGCGCGCTGGGGTCTGGCAGGGGTAGGAGGTCGGGTCGGGTCGGGTCGGGTCGGGTCGGGTCGGGTCGGGTCGGGTCGGGTCGGGTCGGGTCGGGCATAGGATGGTGGCACCGAGGCGACGGGCTGAAAGCCTAGCGCCCACCAAACGGCACCACGTAGAATGGACAGATCATTACCATCGAAGTGGAACAGAAACATCATGGCAATCGCAAATGCAGCCAAGGCATACACCCTCACACTATCTGAGCTTGAGGCCAGCGCCCTACTCGGGGCGCTTGGATGTGTTCAGTTCAGCGAGACGACCGCGTTTCAGGCTTGCGAGGATATCTGCGAAGCGTTATATGGCGCAGGGGCAAAAGAATGGGGGGCGGATGGAGCGGTGTCGTTTGCAGGCGCGCATACTCTTCCTGAATAAGTGAAGGAGCCGCCTTTCGGCGGCACACGTCACGCATCGTTCACGGAGGGTATCGCCAGGGAATACGGATCGAACGCCACCACTTCCTCGCCGATCCACTCGTTGAGTTCCTGGAAGCGCGCTTGCAGCGGTTTGATCTCGTTGTGGAAGAAAACCTCGGCCGCTTTTGCCGCATCCCCGAATCCTCCAGTGTTGCTCGGGATGATACCCATCAGTTGTGGCGGCACCCGATGCGCGGCCAGTACGTCGTCACGGGTCACATTCTTGATGTTGAAGAACTCGTCCTTTGCCGCCACTTCGCTGATCGGGATGATCTGTATGCCGTCCTTTTTGCCGTTCGGCGAATACATGAACAGGTTGCGGAAGTTGCCCGGCCCCTTGCTGTCCTTCAGCGCCTTGCGCAGCGCATCAACATCGTCCTGCTGCTGGGCCGGGTCCGTCATGTACAGGATGAAGCCGGCGTGGGAGCCATTCAGGTAATATTTTCGCCGGAACAGAGTCGCCGACTCGTTGAGCCATGCCGAATTGAGCGCGGCCAGGTATTCCGGCAGACCGTATATCTCCTGGTTGATGTCGTGCTCGAGCAGGTGGAACACCTCCCCGAGTTCCCGTTCCAGGCTGGTACCCGGCACCCACCAGTATGCGGCATGATCGTCAACGCCGCGCCGGGTGAACTTCGCCGGCGTCGGATTCACCCGCAGTACCGTTCCCAGGCGATTCTTGATCTTCTCGCCGTACAGATTCCCGAAAATCAGATAGTCCAGTGCCATCTGCGAGAATGCCGAGCGCGTCAGCCACGGGTGCGGCTTGAATGTCGAGACCAGAACGTTGCGCTTCACCGCAATGGCACTTGAATGGTGGGGAGAGGCCCGCCAGCTGCGCGCCAGCCCCTCCCAACTGATCGGCGGGTTATACCAGCGGCCCATCGTCAGGCACTCCGCGTAATCGAGGATTTCCCGCCTGTCGAGTACCGGCACCGGCTCGCCAAAGGTAAAGGCTTCAATACCAGCAGCGACGGCTGGCTTTTCCTGAGTGGTGGTGCTCATGAGTAGATCTCCATCATGCTCGAGTTCGAGGCGGTCTGCCCTTCGAGCGGTTCGTTATAGAGGGCGTGCATCGTTGCCCACGCGATGTCGGCATGGCTCGTCTGCTCAGAGCGGCCGGCCTGGTACGTTGCTTGGCGCTGGGATGGGGTGAGGGTTTTCTTGATCGACATGAAACTGGCTGCGATATCGGTGTGACCGGCGTCATACTCAAGACGGCCATTGCCCAACACGTTCAGCGCCTTGAGCACCATCTTGGTTTTCAGCTCGACGTTGTAGCTGAACGCCACCGTATCGGGGCGGAACTTTTGCACCAGTTGGTAGACGGCTGACCCGAGCCCGCTCACGTCCATGCCGATGTAGGTCACATTGAAACGATCGCAGGTATCACGGATGAACTTTGCCTGGGCTTCATAATCGGCGCCCTGGAACTGATGGCGCTCCAGAATCCGGAACTTGCCGCCCGGCACCAGTGGTGGAGCCAGCACGACAAGTGCCGCCTTGTCACCGGTGTTCGACGGATCGTAGCCGAGCCATACCGGCCGGTTGGCAAACGGCCTCAGCGTGAACGGCTTCCAGTCTTCCCATACCTCCCAACTGTCGACCATGCCGCGCTGCATCAGCGCAAAACCGAAAACCGATTCCCCGTCATCGATAAACTGGCACATGAACAGCTGAGCGAATTCCTGCGGCGTGTTTTCCAGCTTGAGGCGCTCGAGGTCGAAAAGATCGCACCCGCCCTTCATTGCGTCCAGGATCGTCACGATTTGGCGCCACTGCCCGTCTGGGCAGCGCAGGCCGGCTTCGAGCGCGGCATGGCTGACATCCAGTCGGATATGATCCGACCGCGGCCGGCCATCGTTGAAGGCCTCCCCGGTCCATACCCGGTATGCCTCATGGCTCATGGCGGAGGGCGTCGAGAAGTGGGTCTGACGGTACTGCTTTTGCGACGCCATGCCGCCAGCCAGCTTCTTCAACTCGCGGTAGCGTGGGATCCAGAAATACTCGTCAAGGTATAGGTTGCCGTGGCGCCCCTGGGCGGTACGGGAGTTGGTGCCGAGGAACATCAGTTCGGCGGCATTCGGCAGTTTGATCACCTCGCCCTTCAGCTCGACATCCGCCACTTCTTTGGCGAAGTCGATGATGTAGCTGCGGAACTGGAATGCCTGCGCCTTCGAGGCAGACAGGAATATCTGATTGCGCCCGGTCTTCAGCGCATCGATGAACGCCTCGTGAGCGAAGTAGTAGGTAGCACCGATCTGCCGTGACTTCAGGATATTGCGGATCCGTTCCTCGAGGCCGGCCCGGTACCAGTGTTTCTGGTAGCCGAACATCCGGTCGAGGAATGCCTCCTCCAGCTTCTGCTGCTGCTCCTCGCTGATGGCATTCTTTTCCGGCTGACGCTTCGGCGCCGCGTTGCGCCGTTCGATATTCGGGTTGAGGTCGGTCTCTCGCCCGGTTTTCTGGTATCGGTCGACCCGGGCCATGCGCTCGACTTGCCGTCCGAGCAAGTCGATTTCCTTGAAGTCTTTCCCCTCCTTGTCTTCCTTCAGGATCAATTGCTGCAGCCGGGATTCGATCGTCGATGCGATGCGCTCCGCCGGGTCCGACTCGTCCCAGGCATCGCGGCGCTTCCAGCTGTGGATAGTGGCCGGTTTTACACCAAGCTGCTCGGCGATACGCGCGATACGCCAACCCTGCCAATACAGGGAACGGGCATGACGTCGCGGATCGGCGTCATGGGTGGGGAGTGGGGATAGATCGCTCATGCCCGCCAGTCTGCCCCGCCGCTTGCCACGCACGGACGCATTCCAGTTGTCGCCCGTTCCGACACAACGCCGACGTGTTGAGAGAAGGCCTCCCCGGTTTCAGGATGGGCGCATCACGCCGATCAAACGAACCGCAGAGGACAACATGGCTGGCAAATCGAAAGCGTTTTGCGTGGCAACCGAGGGCGCCACGACGGACGGCCGCATCATTGAGCGCAGCTGGATCACCCAGATGGCCGCAAACTACGACCCGAAGGTCTATGGCGCACGCGTCAACCTGGAGCACATCAAAGGCTACACCCCCGACAGTCCGTTCAAACGCTATGGCGATGTTTTGTCGCTATCTACCAAAGATGGCGATGACGGCAAGTTGCGCCTGTATGCCGTGATCGATCCGACCGAAGAACTGATCGCGATGACCAAATCGCGTCAGAAAGTCTACACCTCGATCGAAGTGAACCCGAAGTTCGCGGATACCGGAGAGGCCTACCTGGTAGGGCTCGCCGTCACCGATGACCCGGCCAGCCTCGGTACCGAAATGCTGACCTTCGCGTCGACCGCAAAATCGAACCCCCTCGCGGCACGTAAGATCGCACCGGAGAATCTGATCTCCGAGGCCATCGAGTTCACCCTCGAGATCGACACCCCGGCAGACAGCCTGCTGGAAGGATTCAGCAACAAGATCAAGGGACTGATCAGCGGATTCAAAAAAACCAGCGATAGCAATTTCTCCGAAATCCAGACGGCTATCGAAATCATCGCCGACAGTCAGCGCGAGCTGCTCGAAAAATTCAGCCAGATCAAACCTTCGCCGGATATCGCGCCGCTACAAGCGCAGCTGACCAAACTCAGCGATGACCATCACGGCCTGGTCAAGCGGCTCAGCGAGCAACCCGCAACCGAGACGCGCACGCTGACCGCCGGCGGCAACGGCTCCAGCCTCGAAACCGACTGCTGATCGCAACCACCCAAGAAAGAGATACCGATGCGCAACGAAACCCGTCCCTACTACGAAGCCTTCGTAGCCGCCATTGCCAAACTGAATGCCGTTCCCTCGGCAGAAAAGTCGTTCACTGTCAGTCCGTCGATTCAGCAAAAGCTGGAAACCCGCATCCAGCAATCGAGCGAGTTCCTCTCCAAGATCAACATGGTTCCCGTTGTCGATCAAGAGGGTGAGAAACTCGGCCTGGGTGTCATCGGCACCATCGCCGGTCGGACCAAAACCACGCCCGGCAATCCCCGCCGCCCCCGCTCCATGGCGGACTTCACGTCCGGCAAGTACCGGTGCGAAAAAACGGATTTCGACACGGCGCTGCCGTATGCCCAACTCGACATGTGGGCGAAATTCTCCGACTTCCAGATCAAGCTGCGCGACGTGATCATCAAGCAGCAAGCGCTCGATCGCATCATGATCGGCTTCAACGGCATCACCGTCGCGGAAACCACCGACCGCACCGTCAACCCGCTGCTGCAGGATGTCAACAAAGGCTGGCTGCAGCAGTACCGCGATAACGCGCCGGCCAGGGTGATGAAAGAAGTCAAACCCGGATCCGGCAAGGTCAAAGTGGGCGCTTCTGTCGTACCGGCTGACGGGTACAAGAACCTGGACGCGCTGGTATTCGATGCAACCAGCAACCTGATTCACGAGGTGTTCCAGGAGCATCCCGATCTGGTGGTCATCGTTGGGCGCGATCTGCTGGCGGACAAGTACTTCCCGATCCTGAACAAGGACAACGTGCCGACGGAGCAACTCGCCGCCGACATCGTCATCAGCCAAAAACGCATCGGCAACCTGCCCGCAGTGCGTGTGCCGTTCTTCCCGGCCGGCAAGATGCTGATCTCCACGCTGTCCAACCTGTCGATCTACTTCCAGGAAGGCGCTCGTCGCCGCCACATCCGTGAAGAGCCCGATTACAACCAGGTAGCGAACTACGAGTCGTCGAACGACGCCTACGTGGTCGAGTGCTACGAAGCCGGTTGCCTGATCGAAAACATCGAACTGGTGGTGGCCTGAGATGACTAGCCCCGCACGCGCACATTTCCAGCGCGTTGCCGCTGCCGAGGCCTCCGCCTCGGCAGTTTCTGGCCAGACGCTGGAAGGCTGCTCTCAGTACGAGCTGATGCTGATCAAGCTCGCCGAAGACCGCCGCCGTCTCAAAACTATCCAGTCGATGGAAGCCAAGGCCGAACTCAAGCGCCAACTGCTGCCCGACTATGCGCCATGGGTTGAAGGCGCGCTGACCGCTGGCCAGGGCGCCCAGGACGACGTGCTGATGACCGTGATGCTCTGGCGCATCGATGCCGGCGATTACGCCGGCGCACTCGACATCGCCGAGTACGCCATCCCCTACGCGCTGACCATGCCGGACCGCTATCAGCGCACCACCGCGACCACCGTGGCGGAAGAGCTGGCCGATGCCGCGAAACGCGCACGAGATGGCAAGCAGCCATTCGATGTCGCCACGCTGCAGCGGGCGGCAGAGCTCACGACCGCGGAAGACATGCACGACCAGGTGCGCGCCAAATTGCACAAGGAACTCGGCCTGCTGCTCGAGCCGACCAATCTTGACACGGCACTGTCGCACCTGACCCGCGCCAAGGCACTGCATGAAAAGGTTGGTGTGGTGAAAGACATCGAGCGCATCGAAAAGGCTATCAAGAACAGCGCCGCCGGACAGTCCGGCAGCTAACCGAGCGTACCCCGCGCACCAGGGCGGCAGGGGGCGGCGACAGCACTGCCTGATCAAAGCCCCCTCCACCGCCCCCATTGAGGAATCATGATGCTGATCCCAACCGCCAACCCCTCCGCCGGCACACCCACCCCAACGCCGATCCGATCTGGGTCGTTCTGGCCGGAGCTCGACCCCGCCATCGCCCGGTCTCAGATGCGCCTGGACGGAACGGTGACCGACGAGCGTCTGCGCGCGGCGTTGATCGAAGCAATCGCCTCGGTGAACAGCCAGCTTGCCGAGTTCCGTCGCCAGCGTCAGGCAGGCGGTGTCGCGTCGCTCATGGCCATCACGGCTGACGAAGTCGACGGCCAGTCCGTGCTGGTCAATCGGTGGTACCGAGCCGTGCTGTGCCTGGCGGCCGCCAACCTCACCGAACGCTACCGGAGTTTCGACAGCACCGGTGCTGGCGACAAAAAGGCGGCGGATCTCGATACCACGGTCGATGACTTGCGCCGCGATGCGCACTGGGCCATCACCGCGATTCAGGGCGTCCCACGCACCACCGTGGAACTGATCTGACATGAAAGTCATGGCGCTGCAGGGCGATACCGTCGACCAGCTGTGCGCTCGGCATTACGGCATGACCGCCGGCGTCACCGAGGCGGTGTACCTGGCCAATCCAGGACTCGCCGAGCTGGGCGCCGTCCTGCCGATCGGCATGATGGTTTACCTGCCGGAAATTTCTACTACCGAAGCTGCTCAGGAGCAGCAGCTCATCAATCTATGGGACTGAATCATGGCTGAACCGACCACCACTTCCGCCGCTTCGATCGCGCTGACCGGCGCCAGTATCGTCGCCCTTTTCCCCGGCGTCGATGCCGCGCAGGTCCTCGGGGCGTTCGCTGGCGCGGCCGTCTTCGTGATGTCCAGCCAGGACATGAGCACCCTGCGAAAACTGGCCTTCCTCGCGCTGGCTTTCTTCGCCGGCATCCTGGCCGCCAAACCGGTGGCGGTGCTGCTCGACACCCTGCTGCCCGAGCGCGTCGACGTGCCGGCCAGTGTCGGCGCGCTGGTCGCCTCGGCCATGGCCATCAAGGTCCTGCTGGCGCTGATCAATCGCGCCGACACCCTCAATTTTTCCGGAGGCGACAAGTGAACACGGTTCTCATGCTCGATGCCCTGATCTGCGGCGCGATCTGCGCACGTCTGATCCTGTACCGCCGCCGCGGGGCGGATCACCGTCCGCTGGCCAGCGCCATCGCCTACCTGCTGATCGTCGCCGCCGGCGTGATCCCGCTGCGCGCGTTATTCGGGCTTCCCCATCCCGTCAGCGTGGCGCAGCTGATCCTCAACGCCGTGCTGTGCCTCGCTGTTTTTTCGGTTCGCGGCAATGTCGTCGACCTGTTCCGTTGCAGCGACGCGTTCGCCGAATCGCGGTGGATGCGCATCCTGAGGAGAAAATCATGGTTCTGAAAAAGGGAGATCACGGCAGCGCCGTCCAGGAGCTGCAGGTCAAACTCAACACGCATGGTGCCAAACTGGCGGTGGACGGATGGTTTGGCGAGGCGACAGAGGCCGCGGTGGCGATGGTGCAGCGCCGTGCCGGCCTGGTTGTCGACGGCATGGCCGGCCAGAAAACCATCGAGGTCCTGCGCGGCGACCGCGACTCTCGACGGCTGCAAGAAAAACATCTGCAGGCCGCGGCAGACCGCCTTGGCGTGGAACTGGCCGCCATCAAGGCCGTTAACGCCGTCGAATCGCGCGGCTCCGGTTTCTTGGACAGCGGCAGCCCGGTGATTCTACTGGAGCGCCATGTGGCCTTCCAACGCGCTGGCGCCGCCGGTTTCGACACCGACCTGCTGGCCGCCCGTTTCCCCAATCTGGTCAACCGGACCCGGGGCGGATATGCCGGCGGTCAGGCCGAGTGGGCGCGTTTCGACAATCTGCGCAGCGTCACCAGCCAGGCCATCGCCATCGAATCCTGCAGCTGGGGACTGTTCCAGATCATGGGATACCACTGGGATCCGCTGGATTACCCCTCCGTGGATGAATTTCAGTGGGCGATGGCAAGCGGCGAGCCGGCACAGCTTGATGCCTTCGTGCGCTTTCTGGAGCTGGAACCGGCGCTGGTCAAGGCGTTGAAAAGCAAGCGATGGGCAGAGTTCGCCCGGCTCTACAATGGCCCGGCCTACAAGGAAAACCTCTACGACGCCAAGCTGGCTCAGGCGTTCGCCACGGCGGAAAGGCTCGCCGCATGAACATCGACCTGCGCCCTCTTCTGCTCCTGCTGCCTGCCGTCGTGCTGGGCGTCGTTGTTTGGGTGAAGCATGCCCAGGTCACGCGCCTCGAGGACAAGTTGACGGTAGCCAACACCATCGCCACGCATAACGATGAACGGATCCGCCTCGCCGCGGCGGATATCGCTCAGCGTGATGTCCAGATCGCCGCGCTGACGGCTGAAAACAGCAAACAAGCTGCCGATTTTTCCGCCTACATCGAACGCCTTGATGCCATCAACCGTGACACCCTCAACCGCGCCGAGGCGCTGGGGAGACTCCTCAATGAATCCGAACCTGCCCGTGCTTGGGGCGCTGTGCGTCTTCCTGACGTTGTTGCCAGGCTGCTCGAGTACCACGCCGACACTGCCGGCACCGCGTCCGTTGCTGATCCGCTCATGTCAGCCGGTGAAGCGCTGCGTCCTGCCGCCGCTACGTCCGACATTGAACCGCGAACTGGCCTCGGGACTCCAGACGACCCGCGCCGCCCTTGAGGCCTGCGCCGCCGAGGTAGACCGCATCGCTATTTGCCAACAGACGACCACACCATGACCGATATTTTTGACCGCGCCCAGGAACTCGAGCAGCGCCAGCGTGACGCCGCCCTGGCAGCGCAGGCCGCGCGCAGCCATCGAGGTATCAGCCTGAGTCATTGCAAGGATTGCGGCGAAGCGATTCCGGAGGCCCGCCGCGTCGCCGTGCCGGGTTGCTCGCGCTGTTTCGATTGCCAGACCATTGCCGAATAGAGGGGACACCATGTTGCGAGACCGCTACCCTGACCCGCGCGCCAGGGACACCGATGCCGAAGGAAACCGCCTGTTCTCCGGGGTGCGCTGCGTGAAACGCGTGGCGTTTTCCGATCCCGCTGTCAACCTCGCCGAATGGACCCTGTCTCAGCAGGGTGGCGCGACCGCTGCGCTATCGGGTAGCGCCATGCAGCTGTCCAGCGGCACCGCCGCCGGGGCGGCAGCCTCCGCCACGCTTGGCACCGTATCCGGCAAGTCGCCGCTGCGCGTCGCCGTCATCGCGAAATTCAGCCAGATCAATCCGGCCGGCACCGACGCCGCCATTGAACTGGTCGACGCCGGCGGCAATGTCGCGGCCGCCATCGCTTTCCCGGGAGGCCTTTCCGCCAGCCAATGCCGCGTTCAGACCTTTGATCCGGCCGGTAATGGCGCTCCGGAAAACTCAGCCAACGTGAACTACGTGGACCGCGTCGCCGCGTTCAAGGCCTACGAAATTCTGGTCTTCCACGACGAAATCCGCTTCTACGCGCGGGATACCAACTCCGGCGCCGTGCGCGCATCGTTGTCACTGCGCACTATGTTCCTGCCGGACCCCGAAGCCGATCTCTCCGTCCGCCTGCGCATTCTGAACACCGCGGCCGTCGCCAGCTCGACAACCCTCATGGTTCACAGCGTGCTGGTGAACGACATCAATGAACTGCCGGTGGACATGACCAACACCGGCGGCGTCACGCCGGCGGAGTCCATTCCGGTTTACCCGATCTCGACACTCGTGTGTGCGAGCTACCCGGCCCAGCGCTCCGACATCGGCTCATACACGCCGTTGCACCAATCTACTCTCGCCGCCAGCACCAATTCCACACTGGTGCGCAGCTCGCCGGTCAATCTCGGCGGCGGGATGATCTATAACCCGAGCGCGGCGGATATCTGGTTGAAGCTCTACAACAAGACATCCATCCCGGTGCCGGCAACCGACACCCCGGTCCTGACCGTGCGGGTACCGGCCAATCAGCAAGTGAATTTATCGGCCCTGCTGCCGGCCGTTGGGCTGCGGTTGCCGAGCGGCCTCGCGTATTCCGTTACTGCCGCCGCGGCAAAAACCGACGCGACCGCCATCGCGGCCGGCGCCATCATTGAACTGCATGGAGTCTGATATGGCCGACCTGAAACCATGGACCGCCTGGGGATGGGATGCCACGGCCCCGTTTGAACAGCGCGGCGTCTGGCAGGGTGAAGCGGAACCGGCTGGGCTGCCTGACCGCATTACCTTCGATCCACCGCCTCCGGCCCTGCCAGGGAAGTGCATTTGCCGCGACACCAAGGCGGCGTGCTGGGTGTACAAGGAGAGTGTGTAATGCAGAAGCCGGCCAGTTTGCGCGCGGCCCTCGAAGCGGCGCTGCCATCATTGCGGGGGAACCCGGATCGCATGCTGATGTTCATCGAATCCGGGAAAATCGCCGCCGGCATGGGCAAACCGAGTTTCGAATACCGCTATACCGTGTCGATTGTCCTGATGGATTTCGCCGAGCATCCCGACACGGTGATGATCCCCATTCTGCAATGGCTCAGGGTGAACCAGCCCTCCGTGCTGCAGTCGGGCGAGAACAGTGCCAAGGCGATTCAGTTCGAGGCGGAAATCCTCAACCACGAAACCATCGATCTGCATCTGAAAGTGGAGCTGTCCGAGTGCGTCAAAGTCGACGTCCAGAATGGAACCGCGACGGCGACCCACTTGCCGGAGCCGCAATTGGCCACCACCTTGCCGATCGGTGCGGTACAGGTGGCGTAGATGACTCGTTACGAAGACGAACTGTCCGGGCTGCTGATGAAACTGTCTCCACCACAGCGCCGCAAACTCGCACGGGAAATCGCGACAGCTCTGCGCCGCGAGACTGTAAAGCGGATCGCTGCGCAGGAGAACCCGGACGGCAGCCCGATGGATCCGCGCAAACCCCAACTGCGCAGTCAGAAAGGGCGGATTCGCCGCAGCATGTTTGCCAAACTGCGCACCGCCAAGTATTTGAAGACCGACGCGACCCCGAACAAAGCCGTGGTTGGCTTCGTTGCCCGTGTCGAGCGCATCGCCCGCGTTCACCAGGAAGGCCTGCGTGACAGGGTGCGTCCTGACGGCCCGACCTATCAGTACCCGCGTCGCCAGTTGCTGGGCTTCGCTGACGAGTCGGTGGCGATGGTTTCCGATAGGCTTTTAAATTTCATCACCAAATGACATACTTTTTCATCATCAAAACGTGAAGGCAGAGAAGATGAAGCCTATCTGGTGGGAAAAAACCGTCGAGTATAAATTTGTCAGAGAGTATCTTTGCAACGAGATCATCGCCCCGTTCGATGGCACGCATGAACTGGCCGGTGATGCGGCACTGAAAAACGAACTTGGCTGGATCCTCATCGAGTTCAAAAAAGACGAAAAGTGTCTCGAGACCGAGAAACGCAAATTCAAAAACTGGGACCAGGCAGAAAAACTGCTGTCTGGGCGAGACCAGCACCATTTCCTGATTTATGGCGCTCTCAAACCTAAACTGGATTTTGATGCAGACTTCGTTTTGTGCGGTTGCACCTACTTTTCTCGGAAGGATCTTAAAATTGAAGAACTGAGATCCTCTGCCGCTTCCTTAGCCGTATTCAAAGACTACCTTGCCGACTTCATTTCCCAGAAGAAGACAGCGGAGAGCAGTTCCGGCGGCATTTCCCCTGAATCCTATGCGCAGGTAATGGGAGTGGATGGCAAAGGCAAAGTCGTCCAATGCAGCACCCTTGAAGAGTTCAACCTTGAACATTCTCTGAACCTGCGACTTGGCTACACGCACACCCGTAAACCGAACGGACCATCCCTCGGATAAGTAATCCGGTTGTGCTGATCATCGGCACAACGCCCCACATCCCGCCTCTCCCCGTCCATGCTGCACACTCGCCGCATGGACGATTTCTCTGACATTCTCCGCCGCCTCGAATCGATGATCCGCATCGGGACCATCGCCGAGGTGCGTCTTGGTAAACCTCCCAGGGTACGCGTCAGCTCCGGAGGCCTGACATCCGACTGGCGGCCGTGGTGCGCCGTGCGTGCCGGCACGACGTCGGACTGGTCTCCGCCAGTTAAAGGCGAGCAGGTGCTGATGCTGTCGCCCAGCGGCAATCCGGAGTCGGCGCTCATCATCGGAGGAATCTTTTCCGATGCGTTCCCGGCACCATCCGACAGTGCCGATCTGTGGCTGCGCAAATTCCCGGACGGTGCGGTCATCGAATACAACCACGTCACGGGGGCCTTGTCCGCCACCGGCATGAAAACTGCCACCGTCCAGGCCTCCGAGCACTGCACCGTGGACTGCCCGGAATCCGACTTCACCGGCAACGTCACGATCAAGGGAAACCTGACGGTGATGGGGACAGGAACCGTCACGGGCTTGTTCAGCTACCTGGGCGGGATGGCCGGCCGTGGCGGACAGGGTGCGCGGACGGTTATCGAAACCGCGATCGAGCACCGCGGCGACTTTACCAACAGCGGTACGCTCAGTAGCAACGGCGTGACACTGCATACCCATACCCACCCTGACTCACACGGCGGAAACACGGGAGGCCCCAAATGATGGCTATGGGCATGTCAGCGAAAACCGGTACCGCGCTGGGCGAGATCGATCACATTCGCCAGTCGCTGCACAAACTGTTCACAACGCCGATCGGATCGCGAGTGATGCGCCGCGAGTTCGGCAGCGCGATCCCCGATCTCATCGACCAGCCGCATCACGGCGCCACGCGCTTGCGGCTGATGTCAGCTGCCGTCATGGCCATCGCGGCGTGGGAGCCGCGCGTCTCGGTCAAGAGCCTCATGGTCGATACGCTGGGAGACGGTTCGGCAGCGGTCTTTGATCTTGAGCTGGTGCTGCGAGAAGGTCCAGGGGCCGGCACTACCACGCGGATTCAGGTTCCGATGAAAGGATAACCATGGCCATCGATCTGACTCAACTGCCGCCGCCGACCGTCGTCGAGGATGTGTCCTTCGAAGATCTGCTGGCTCTGCGCAAAGCGCGGCTGCTCGCACTGGTCCGGCCTGATGACCGTGCCAGCGTGTCTGCCGCTCTCGCGCTCGAGACCGAACCTCTGACCATTCTGCTGCAGGAGTCCTGCTACAACGAGATGATCCTGCGCCAACGCATCAACGATGCCGCCAAGGCCGTGCTCCTCGCGCATGCCCAGGGCGCCGACCTGGACAACACGGCCGCCAACGTCGGCACGTCCAGACTGACCATCCGCGCCGCCGATCCAACCGCGACACCGCCGATAGAACAGGTGCTGGAGGACGATGACAGTTTGCGCTTGCGCGCCTCGATGGCCTTCGAGGGATTGTCCGTTGCCGGACCCAGGGAAGCCTACCGCTTCCACGCCCAGTCCGCCGACGGCCGCGTCGCCGATGTCGACGCGTACAGTCCGGCCCCCTGCGAGGCCGTGATTTCTATTCTGTCCCGGGATGGCGACGGCACGGCGACTCAGGATCTGATCGATATCGTCGCACGGGCACTCAACGACGAGGATATCCGACCCGTAGGCGATCGCGTGCAGGTGCGCTCAGCCGGCATCGTCCCGTACCAGGTCATCGCCACCTTGCACCTCTACCCCGGCCCCGAATCGGAGCCGATCCGCACCGCGGCTGAAGCCTCGCTGAAAAGCTACATCAGCAAGACGCGGCGCATCGGCCGCGACATCAATTTGTCCGCGCTGTATGCCGCCCTTCATGTAGAAGGGGTGCAGCGCGTCGAACTGACCGAACCGCGCGCCGATATCAAGTTGCAGCATGACCAGGCCGGCTACTGCACCGCCTACGCCATCACGGTGGGGAGCAGCGATGACTAAACCGTTGCTGCCATCCGGATCCACGCCGCTCGAGCTCGCGGCCGCCGAGGCGCTGGCCGACGCCATGACATTGCCGGTGCCGCTCCGGACACTGACCAATCCCGACACCTGTCCGGTCAATCTCTTGCCGTACCTCGCATGGGCCTTGTCGGTCGATCGCTGGGATCAGGACTGGAGCGAATCGACAAAACGCAAGGTGATCAAAGCGTCCTGGTACATCCATAAGCACAAGGGGACCATCGGCGCGCTGCGTCGCGTGGTCGAGCCGCTGGGCTACCTGATCGAAGTCATTGAATGGTTTCAGCAAAAACCGGCCGCGCCGCGCGGCACATTCCGCTTGCGCGTCGGCGTCCTTGACACGGGTATCACCGACGCGATGTACCAGGAGCTCGAGCGGATGATCGATGACGCCAAGCCGCTGACCCGCCACCTTGTCGGCCTGGCGATATCGCTGGAAGCCCGTGGTCAAGTCACCATCGCCGCCGGCGTGTATCTCGGCGATCACCTGACCATTTACCCCTACGTCCCGTCGCTGGTTGAAGTCACGGGCAAGACTGGATCCGGCGGGTCAATTCACATCATCGACACCCTTACCATTGCAGGGAGGCAGTAACCCATGGCACAGACCTATTTCGCCATTTTGACCGAGGTCGGGGAAGCGAAGCTGGCCAACGCGACGGCCTTGAAGCGCGCGATCGAACTCACGCACATGGCCGTCGGCGACGGTGCAGGCGTGACGCCGCTGCCGGACAGGAAACAGAAAGCGCTGGCCCGGGAAGTACATCGAGCTCAGCTGAACGACTTGTTTCAGGACCCTCAGAATCCGAGTCAGCTCATCGCTGAGCAAGTCATTCCGGAGGACATCGGAGGCTGGTGGGTCCGAGAGGTAGGCTTGTATGACAAGGACGGTGATCTTGTTGCTGTGGGTAACTGTGCTGAAACCTACAAGCCGCTGCTTTCGAGCGGGTCTGGACGCACTCAAGTCATTCGAATGGTGCTGATCGTAGCGAATGCCAGTTCCATCGAGTTGCGCATCGATCCAAGCACAGTCGTCGCCACGCGCCGCTACACGGATGAAAAAATCGCCTCTGAAATCGCCAAGCTGGATAGCAAGCAATCGGCGAAAGCCGCCAGCGCCGGAAACCTGGTCCTGTCAGGCCTACAGACGGTGGACGGTGTCGTGCTCGCCGCGGGAGACCGCATTCTCGTCAAAGACCAGGCGGCCGCAGCAGAAAACGGCATTTACACAGTATCGGCTGGGGCATGGTCGCGCGCCCCGGATGCGGATGCTGCGATCGAGCTCACGCCAGGGTGTTTTGTTTTCATTGAACAGGGCATAACACAGGGTGATTCGGTCTGGGCATTGACGACGGATAGCCCCATCACGCTGGGATCGACACCGCTGACATTCGAGATGCTATCCGGGCCGTCCGGTGTATCTCCCGGCGTATACAACCAGGTCTCCATCGACCGCCGCGGCCGCATCATTGGCGCCAGCACCATATCGACCCCGCCTCAGTTCGACAAGTCGACCCGGGTGGCGACGACGGAGTTTGTGCGACAGGCCGGGCTGCAATCGTCCGGGTGGTTCGCCTACAACGCCTCTGCGACTTTGCCCCCGAATGTGATCGGGGGGACGGTGGAGCTGTATGGGTCAACGCAACTCACGATGGTATTGCCATTGTCGTCGGCTGTGCTTGGTGGGCGACTTGAGGTGTACAACTATGCGTCCGTGCCCTGCGTGCTTACGCGGCAGGGGGCAGACCTGATCAATGGCAATGCGACCAATACGCCGACATCGCTGCTGCTCCAGCCGGGTGATTGTGTGACGCTGCAGGGTGGATCCAATGCCTGGTTTGTGCTGGGTGGATCGGGCCAGCTGCAGTTTTCTGGGACGTTTGCTGGGGTAATGAGTGGCAACGGCTGGCAGCGCTTGCCGAGCGGACTGATCATTGAGTGGGGGTACAGCGCAGTGGCCGCAGGCATAACTACTATAACCATGCCCTTGGCGTTTCCGAATGCCTGTTTGGGATATACAGTGAGCTCAGCGAATGGTGACTCGACGGCCTCGCCAGTCTCCATTGCCACCGTCTCAGGAACCCCTCGAGCGACTATCCGTGTCCGGTCCGAACTGGCCGGAGGGGTTTTTTATACTGCGATTGGGTACTGACAGGAGCCTGACAAATGCTTTTCTCTAAATCGACAGGCGGATTCTACGACCGCTCCATCCATTGTGCAGCTATCCCCTCCGACGCCGTCGAACTAACCGATGCCCAGTACCGGGCTCTCTTGGACGGCCAGTCGGCCGGGAAACGGATCGTGGCCGGTGCGGACGGGAAGCCGGTCTTGGCCGATCCGCCTGCGCCGACTGCAGATCAATTGGCCGTGCAGGCCCGCGCCAAGCGCGATGGTCTGGTGGGTTCAACAGACTGGGTGATCGCCAGACATCGCGACCAAGTCGAGACGGGAGTAAAAACCAGCATCACGGCGGGGCAGTACACAGAGCTTATGCAGTACCGTCAGGCGCTGCGCGATGTGCCTACCCAGAAGGGATTCCCGTCGTCGATCGACTGGCCGAACATTCCCGCGTTCGCTCTGGCGCTCATGTAACGAAAATGGGTGGCCAGGTGCGCTAACACCTGACCACCCTCTTCCAACCCACTGACGAGACCAGTGAGCCGAAAGCCTGAAGGCTCACCATGCAAACCGAAATTCGTTGCTGCCATTGCAACAAGATGCTGGCAAAAGGCCAGATCATCCGCATCACGATCAAGTGTCCGCGTTGCCGGTCACTCAACACCCTGAGCGCCTCGAGCGCCAAACCACAAGGAATGGATCTGCCATGCAGACAAACCCCATCATCCCGTGGCTTGGCGGTAAGCGCCGTCTGGCCGACAAGCTGATGCCGCTGTTCCCTCCGCACGAATGCTATGTGGAGGTGTTCGCCGGCGGCGCCGCGCTCTACTTTCTCCGTCCGATACCGGCGAAAGTAGAAGTCCTGAACGACATCAACGGCGACCTGACCAATCTGTACCGCGTGGTCCAGCATCACCTCGAGGAATTCGTCCGCCAGTTCAAATGGGCGTTGTCATCACGGCAGATTTTCAAATGGCAGCAGATGACCCGTGTCGAAACCCTGACCGACATCCAGCGCGCCGCTCGGTTTTTCTACCTGCAGCAGCATGCCTTCGGCGGAAAAGTTGCCGACCAGACATTCGGCACCGCCACAACCGGCCCGGCCATCAATCTTTGCCGTATAGAGGAAAACCTCTCCGCGGCTCACCTGCGCCTCTCCGGCACCTATGTCGAAAACCTGCCATGGCAAGAGGTGATGCGCCGTTATGACCGTGGGCACACGTTCTTTTACTGCGACCCGCCCTACTGGGAGACTGAAGGCTACGGCGTCGACTTTGGATGGGATCAGTACCAGCAGCTGGCGGAATTCATGCGCACATGCAAAGGCAAGGTCATGGTGTCAATCAATGACCATCCCGACATCCGCGCGTGCTTCTCGGAATTTCACATGGAAAGCCTGGGAATCAAATACGCCGTGGCCAACGTCCACGGCGAAGCTCAGGAAAGCCGCGAGCTCGTGATCATGAACTGGCAGCCAGACGCACTGGGTCAGCTCTTCTAATCGGCGGTTTTATCGGCTGGTCTTTGATCTGCTCAGACTCATAGGCCAGCGCCGCTGCCACTGAGCAGCAGAAAAACGCGATCGACGCGTCATCATGCCGTGTTGCGAATGTCTCCCCAAGCCTCGTCAGACAGATATTCAGATTTTCGAGGGTATCGGCCGTGTTCATCCCGATGAGAGGGTTAAAGCGGGCTATGTCATTCCGGGTCATACGTAGTGCTCCGATGATGCCAAACGAAAAACATACTGCGTCAAACCATACGAATGACATGGTATTGATTATTAACAAATACTTACATGGACAAATGTCGCAGGTTTTCAGGTGGAAACTACGTAGTGCGCGGCAGAGGAAAGTTGACGCCGGACAGTGAGGCGATCAGCTGGGCCCGGCTGCTGACACCATACAAGTTCTTGATATCACCAATCTTTCGCATCACAGTGCGCGGCGCCAACCCAACCATCTTTGCGGTTTCATCGTCGGTCAGACCCGCCGCCATGTAATGCAGGATTGTGCATTGCTGGTCGGTAAGCCCGACCAGCCGCGGCATGGACAACACCCGAACTATCACCATGGCCAACTTCGGCATCAATGCCGAAAGGACGGCGTGCAGCCGCACATCGCTCTCCGTGCTTTCGCCGGACAGGCTGAGGTAAACCCGCACTGGACCATCCTCTACGATGTACGTGATACCTCGATACATGTCGTGTGCCTTCGCCGCCTGGATAAAGCGCGCCACATCGCGCCCGGCTCGCGCTTCATACTCGAGCGTGCGCGACCAGATAACCAGTCCTGGCGCCGCATTCGCTACCGGGTCAACCGCGGCGAACTCTTCGGCGACATAGAAATTCAGCCAGCGCTGGCTCCAATTGATGTTCAGGATATTGTCGAGCGTGTCACCGCGTCGCTCCGCAACGGTCATGCGAGCGTCCGGGCAGACGCGAGCCTGCATTCGGCGCAGGAACGCGAGCAACGTCGTGCGGTCTTTCACGGCGACCAGGTCATCGAGCAAAACCACCAGGTCATTGAGAGAGCTTGAGAGAGTTTGGACATCCATGCGTGCTTCCTGTTTGTTTCGTTGTAGGCGGTGCAGGCACAACCCGCCACCCCACCGTGCGGCGCGCGCGCGTGCCACCATCGGCCTGCACCCCAATCTCCGGAGCTACGCATGCCGACCGATTACCACCACGGCGCGAGAGTCCTCGAAATCAACGAGGGCATCCGCCCCATTCGTACTATTTCCACCGCTGTCATCGGCCTTGTCGCCGTCGCCGAGGATGCGGACCCGACTGTTTTTCCCGAGGACACGCCGGTCCTGATCACCGACATCGATACCGCGATCGGCAAAGCCGGGGTCAAGGGCACGCTGGCGTCGAGCCTTGACGCCATCGCCGACCAGGCAAAGCCGGTTGTGATCGTCGTTCGCGCCAAGAAAGGCGCCACCGATGCCGAGCAGACCAGCAACCTGATCGGCACCACCAACGCCGCGGGAAAACTGACGGGCATGAAGGCGCTGATGAGTGCCCAGGCCAAGTTCGGGTTCAAACCGCGAATCCTGGGCGTCCCCGGGCTCGACAACCTGCAAGTCGCCACCGAGCTGGCAGCAATCGCCAAGCGCCTGCGCGCCTTCGCATACGTCAGCGCGTTCAACTGCAAGACCAAGGAAGAGGCCAACACCTATCGCCAGAATTTCGGCCAGCGGGAAGTGATGGTGATCTGGCCGGACTTCGTGAACTGGGACACCGCGACCAACGCCGAAGTTGTCGCGCCGGCCGTCGCCCGCGCGCTGGGGCTGCGGGCCTACATCGATGAGACGGTCGGATGGCACAAGACGTTGTCCAACGTGCCGGTGGAGGGCGTGCAGGGTATCAGCCGCGACGTGTTTTGGGATCTGCAGGATCCGGCCACCGATGCCGGCATCCTCAACGCCGCCGGCGTCACCACGCTGATCCGTCGCGACGGTTTCCGTTTCTGGGGTTCGCGCACCTGCTCGGCTGATGCGCTGTTCGCATTCGAGAGCGCCACCCGCACCGCTCACGTGCTGGCTGACACGATCGCCGATGCTCAGTTCGCGATGATTGACCTGCCGATGCACCCGACCCTGATCCGCGACCTGCTGGAAAGCATCAACGCCAAAGGTCGCGAGATGGTCAGCAACAAGCAATTGCTTGGCTTCTCCGCCTGGGTCGACGAGAGCATCAACACACCCGACGTGATCAAGGCCGGCAAGTTCTACATCGACTACGACTACACCCCGGTTCCGCCACTCGAGAATCTGATGCTGCGCCAGCGAATCACCGATCGGCATCTGGTCGACTTCGCCAAGAAAATCTCCATGTAATGCAACCGCCCCGGCTCCGGCCGGGGATTAGAAAGGAGCCAGACACATGGCACTCCCACGTACCCTCCGCCTGTTCAACGTGTTCGTGAACGGCACGGAGTTTGTCGATGAAGCGCTGGAGCTCAAGCTGCCGAAAATCGCGATGAAGACCGAGGACTACATCGGTGCCGGCATGCCGGGCACCGTCAAGCTGTTGAAAAGCATCGAGAGCATTGAACTCGAGCACACCTACAACGGCCCCCTGGAAGTCCTCATCGCCGACTTCGGCGCAGAGAAACACGATGCGAGTCTGGTGCGCTTCATGGGGTCCTACTCCGAAGAAGGCAGCGGCACATCGCAAAGCGTCGAGATCATCGTGCGCGGCCGCCACAACGAATTCGACGGCGGCGATGCCAAGGGCGGCGAGAACGGCAACTGGAAGGTCAAGACCGACTGCACCTACTACAAGATGTCTGTCGACGGCAAGGAATGGTTGGAGATCGATGTGGTGCACAAGCTTTTCAAGGTGATGGGCGTAGACCGGCTGGCCCCGCACCGCAAGAACGTAGGAATGCTGTAACACCAAGGCGTGCCAACGGCATGCCGTTTAACCACCAAGGAAATGACCATGCAAGACCCGATTACCCTGGATGAACCGATTACCCGCGGCGACCAAAAAATCAGCGCCGTCACGTTGCGTAAACCCGGCGCTGGTGAACTGCGCGGCGTCAGCCTGATCGACTTGATGCAGATGGACGTCGCGTCGCTGATCAAAGTCGTGCCGCGGATCTCCACACCGACCCTGACTGAGCAGGAGGTCAGCCGCTTGGACCCGGCCGACCTGGTGCAGCTTGGCACTGAGGTCTCCGGTTTTTTGCTGCCGAAGCGCGTGAAATCGGAGGTATCCCTGCCCGAGTAGAGGATGCGATCGCCGATATCGCGGTGATTTTTCACTGGCCGCCGGCGGCATTCGACACCATGCCGCTGGCCGAACTGATGACATGGAGAGAGGCCGCGCGCGTGCGGAGTGGTAACGACGAATGAGTGATATCCGGAACCTGAGACTCGAGGTGGTACTGGCCGCGATCGACAAGGCGACCAAGCCGATTCGCTCGGTCATGACCAGCACCTCCGGCCTCTCCAAGCAGCTGAAAGAAACCCGCGATCGCATCAAGGAATTGAATGCGTCGCAGGGCAATATCTCGGCATTCCGCCAGTTGACACGGGATGCCAAGGAAACCGGTGTCAAACTGACGGATGCCCGTCGAAAAGTGCGTGAGCTGCAAGAGCAGATGGCGGCAGCAGGCGCTCCCACCGAGCAAATGGCCAGGAAGCTCAAATCCGCCGAGATCGCCGTGGAAAAACTCACCATGGCGAACCGGCGCCAGATCGATGCCGCCAAGGACATGCGTAGCAAGCTCGAGGCATCTGGCATCAGCGCAGCCAAGCTCGGGCAACATGAGCAGGATCTGCAGCGCAAGATCGAGGCGGCTACAGCGGCGATGAACAAACAGCAACGCGAACTGGCACTGATCTCTGACAAACAGAATCGCATGCGGTCGGCGAAGAGCGGCTACGAACACGGCATCGAGAACAGGGATAGAGTGGCTGGCGCTGGGGCGGCGACGGCCGGTGTCGGCAGCGCCGTCGGCCTGCCTATCGTGAAGATGGTTCGCGACTACTCCGCATTCGAAGACGCCATGCTCGGCGTCGCGCGCCAGGTCGATGGCGCCAAGGATGCCAATGGCCGCCTGACCAAGACCTACTACGAGATGGGCGACGCCATCAAGAAAATGGCGGAAACCACACCGATGGCCACCACTGAAATCGCGGCGCTGGTAGAGGGAGCCGCCCGCATGGGAATCCAGGGCAAAGATAATCTATTGGCGTTCGCCAAGACCGCCGCCATGGCAGCTACCGCCTTTGACCTTCCCGCGGACAAGATCTCCGAGGATCTGGGCAAAATCGCCAACGTCTACAAGATCCCAATCAAGAACATTGAGGCACTGGGGGACACCATAAACTACCTTGATGACAACGCTCAATCGAAGGGCGCCGATATCATCAATGTGATGCAGCGTATCGCTGGCAACACAGGCAGTATGGATTTCAAACAGGCTGCCGCCCTTGGAAGTACGTTCCTTTCTCTTGGCGCAGCATCAGAAGTTGCCGCCAACGCAACCAAGGCTATGGTTCGCGAACTTGCCATTGCAGAGAAACAGCCCGAGCGCTTCCGAAAAGGGCTAAAAGAACTTGGGATGAATGCCAAGAGTGTCCAGGCGGATATGGCCAAGGATTCGACAGGGACAATCCTGAAGGTCATGGAAGCAGTTAGAAAACTCCCCAAAGCGAAACAGATGGGAGTGATGGTTGATCTGTTTGGCAAGGAATACGGCGACGATGCGGCCAAGCTCGCGGATAACCTTGGGGAGTACCGCAAGCAACTCGCCCTGGTCAATGATGAAAAAGCCAAAGGCAGCATGAAACGCGAGGGCGACTCGAAAAATGACACCCTCTCCGCACGGTGGTCAATGACGAAAAACAAGATTTTCAACGAGTCGGCAACACTCGGTCAGGCACTCCGCGAACCGCTGATCAGCGTCATGAACACCATCGGGACTGTCATGGCGGCCATCAGCCGTTGGACAAAAGCCAATCCGGCATTGGCCGCTACGATCGTCAAGATCGTGTCCGGCCTTGCCATCCTGCTGACGGTGATCGGATCGGTGCTGCTGGCCGCAGCAGCCTTCATGGGGCCGATCGTCGCGCTGAAGTTCGGCATCACCGCGCTTAGCATCGGCCTGAGCAGCGGCATAGGCATCCTTGGATCGCTCGGAACGGCATTGGGATTCGTCGGCAAAGTGGCGTTTATGCTTGGCCGAGTCTTCTTGATGAACCCGATCGGGTTGGCCATCACCGCTATCGTGGCCGGCGCCTATCTCATCTGGAGCAACTGGGGAACACTCGGGCCGAAGTTCGCGGCGTTGTGGACTGCGATCAGTCAGGCATTCTCCACTGGATGGGAGTGGATCAAAAACAGCACCTCGGCCGCATTCAACTGGTATTTGGGTCTCCCCAGCCGATTCATGACTCTCGGCAGCCAGATCATGCAGGGATTGGTAAATGGCATCGCTGGAGGTCTGGCCAATGTAAAAGCCGCCATCGTTTCAGCTGGCGAATCCACGATTGGTTGGTTCAAAGAAAAGCTGGGCATCCACAGCCCATCCCGTGTGTTTGCCGAGCTTGGCGGATTCACCATGGAAGGGCTGCACCAGGGTATCGCAGCCGGGCAGTCCGGGCCGCTTGGAGCCGTAATGGGCGTCGCAAAACAACTCACGGCAGCAGGAGCGGGGATCGCTATCGGCATCGCCTCCGGAGCAGCAGGCGCTGGCGTGCCCATTGATCGCCGGCCGCCCATTTCAGCACAACAACCGGCTGCAGCACCGGCTGCACCGGCCCCAATCATGATCAATGTCCACCCGTCTCCAGGGATGGACGTACAGATGCTAGCCCAGTTGGTCGCCCGGGAGGTAGAGCGCATCGAGCGCCAGAACGCGGCCCGCGGCCGCAGCAAAATTTCAGATAGGGATTGACATGTTCTCGTTACCGATGATGGCTCTTGGCCTGTTCGTGTTCATGCTCGACACCATCCCCTACCAGCAGTTGCAGCATAAAGTCGGCTGGCGGTTCCCAAGCAATTCGCGGATCGGCGCGCGGCCAGCGTACCAGTTCCTCGGCGCAGACGAAGAGACCATCACCCTCAGCGGCACGCTGCTGCCCGAGTTGACCGGCGGCGACACCGCACTGACGCTACTCAAGTTGATGGCAGACCAGGGCAAGGCCTGGCCGCTGATCGAGGGGACTGGCGGCTTCTACGGGTTTTTCGTCATCGAGAGCCTGGACACCACGCGCAAAGACTTTTTCAGCGACGGCAAGGCGCGGCAGATCGATTTCACCATCACCCTCAAGCGCACCGACGAGAGCATTCTGGAAATGGTCGGGGCCGTCACGCGCGGCGTATTGGACCTGGTACGATGAATCTGCCCAACATCGATGGCCTGAAAGGCCAAGCCACCGGATTAATGGACAAGGCCTCAAGCATGGTCGACAAGGCGTCAACCATGGCACAGGGGATCAAAGACCAGGCAGCGGGGATGGTCGATGGTTTGGCCGATGGGCTGGCGGACAAGCTGGGTGTCGAGCCTGTGCTGGCGCCAGTCTACAAAGTCGAGCTGCTCCCAAAAATCCTGCCGATTCCGGTCGACAATTCAGCGCTCCAAGCCGAGTTCGAGTCGGTGAAGCGCGCATGGAACGCCGAACTGGACAAGCAGGTTGCGCTGCTCAACCAGCGTTCGGAATGGCGCAGTAAGCGAGATGCCGCCAACGCCAGCGGCAATGCGCCGGCAGCTGCCGCCGCCGAGCGGGAAATGAAGCGGCTTGGCGACAAAGCCGATGCCATCCAGAAGGCAGCGAAAGCCAAGTACGAGCCGCGCTACGACAAGCTGAAAGCCAAGCTGGAACCACCGCCAGAGCCGCGCAAGGACATCACGAAGAAGTTTGCCGGCCGTTTGATCTCGCTGAAGATCACTGACAACCGCGGGTTTGAATCGGATCAACTCGACTTGTCGCTGGATGACAGCGACGGACGGCTGGACATCCCGGAGCGCGGCCGGCGCATTTCGGTTTCGATCGGGTGGAAAGGTCGGCCGCTGATTGACAAGGGCGTTTTCGTTATTGACGAGATCACCCATGAAGGCGCGCCGGACATCATGACCATCCGCGGCCGTGCCACCGACTTGCGTGCTGGCATCAGCACCAAGCGGGAAAAATCCTGGCACAAGACCACGGTAGGCAAGATTGTTTCAGCAATCGCCAAGGCCAACTACCTGACGCCGGTCATCTCCAGCTGGCTGGCCAGCCGCCCTGTCGAGCATATGGACCAAGCCAACGAGAGCGACGGCAACCTGCTGACACGGCTCGCCCAGCAACACGATGCGATCGCCACTGTCAAACAGGGCAAGCTCCTGTTCATCAAGGCCGGGGACGCCACCAGCGCAACCGGCAAGCCCTTCCCTACAGTGATCATCAAGCGCAAGACCGGCGACCGTCATCATTTCAGCATGGCGGACCGCGATGCCTATACCGCAGTGAAAGCCTGCTGGCACAACCTCGACAAGGCCACACGCGGGGAAGTGATGGTCGACAAAGACACGCTGTTCGAGCGCCGCTCGGTCGTGACAAAGCGCGGCAAGCTGTCAAAGCGAAAGCACATGACCGCGCGCCAGGGCACGCCGGACAAGGCACTTTCGCCCAGCGCGTCGAACGTCAAGGTGCTCCGGCATGTCTACGCCTCAGAGGCGACAGCGTGGCAGGGTGCCAAGGCGGCATGGGAAAAGCTGCAGCGCGGCGTCGCCGAGTTCAGCTACACCCTGGCGATAGGCCGGCCGGAGCTGTTTCCGGAAATCCCGGCCAAAGTTGTCGGCATCAAGCCGATCATCGACCGACAGCCCTGGGTAATCAGCAAGGTGACCCATGACCTGAGCGACAGCGGGATGACAACCTCTCTCGAACTGGAGATGAAACTTGAAGATATCGAGTAGGGTTATCCACAAAATGTGTGGGTAACCCCATACGCATGGCACCAGATAGCCAAGCACCAAGCGCTCCGTGTTGTAGCGCTCGTTTTTTACACAGACTGCAGTATCCGAGCCTTTTGCTCAGTGAACTCCGCCTCCGTGATCAGTCCTTTCGACAGCATGGCGGACAGTTTCTCCAGGCGAGCAACAGGGTCATCCGCCTGCGCGGCACCGATCGTATGCTTACCATGCTTGCGGTTGTTGATCGCATCACGGACAAGATTTGTGAACGGGACAACAGTTCGCTTCGGAACGTTATCGATCGTGCGGTTCGATGCGCCATCTTGGATGGAGATCTTTCCGAAGAAGACGCCAGTCTCACCACTGATCGCATTGACCTTATCCAAGTCGATGGCACTCTGCTTGAGACCGAACAACAGGCCTTTGTCCAGGAAGATGATGCGTTGGTCTGTCAGTGTAATCAGCCATGTCGAACTGTCCATCAGCCCGGAGCAAAATGCCAAAATCTGCTCTCCATCCGCCAGAACGGCAGGAAGGTGGGCCAATTCCTTTTTGGTGAAAAACTGGTCATCGCCAATCGCTTGCGCGATGCGGCGATACTCGTTTTTGAGAGCCTCTGGAGAGGCGTTCTTGTAATCAAATGCCATGTTACCCCCTTATCAATCTTCTTTTCTGACGGCCTTGCCATAGGCCCGGTAAAACGCCAACCAGGCGCTGCGCAGCTCCTCAGGACTATCACGCCAGCTGCCAAGCAGCATCATTTCATCCGGCGTCAGCGTCCTGTCAGTGCCTTGTCCGGTGATCACATACAACACGTCGACACCTATCTTGGCCCACAGCTGAAGCGCGTCTGCCTTGGGCATGCTTTCCCCTTTTTCGTATGAGCAATAAGTGCTCATGCCGACTCCACCCCGTTTTGCCATCTCGGTTTGGGTGAAGCCAAAACGGGTGCGCTCACGCAACAGACGCAGACCAATTTCTTGATTTCGAGTATTCATGCTTTACTTTTAGTCGATTTCGACCAATAATCGGTTTGTGTATTTCGCAATTACACTAATGATGCCAGAAAAATCATGACAACCTCTAAACGACGTACTGCACGTGGATTGGCGAGCAACCTGCCAATCGGCCTACGCCTCCGACCTGAAGAACGCGACGAACTGATCTCGTTCAGCGATGAACTGCTTTGCTCGAGGAACAGCTTCGCCAGAATGGTCTATCTAATCGGCCTCGAAGAATGGAAGCGCAAACGGGGCACGCTGTAACGATAGCCCGGGGCGAATTCCCAGAAAACCACCAATTATCGGAGAAACAAGTGGAAATCGAGCAACGAATCATCGGCAGCCTGCGCATGATGGCGCGCGCCATGAACGGCGGGTGGAAAGGCATGGCCGAGGCGCTGGATACCACGGTCCTCAAACTGCAGAACCGGGTCTATTGTCGCAAGGGTCAGGAACCGACCGTGTCGCTCGCGCTGCGCATGCAGCAGGCCAGCGAGACGACCTATTTCGCCGAAGCGGTCGCCGTGGCCTCGGGCGGGATTTTCGTGCGCATGCCTGCCGTTGAGGATCTCGGCAATGAAGAGATCCAGGAGAAGTTCCTCGAGCTGCTCGAGACCGTTGGCGAGCATGTCAGGGCATACCGCGAGGTGACGGCGGATGATGAGATCAACGACCAGGAGCGCCGGCGTCTCGAAGGGATCGCGCACTCCATTTGCCAGCTGGTCACCAATATCAACTGGCTGACATTCCGAATCTACTGCAAGCAGGTGTAACCATGGCAACGAAATGCGCCCACTGCGGGCACGTCGCACATATCCGCTCGAGCCGGTATCTCTCCGAGGTCACGCAAGAGGAGTATTTCCAGTGTTCGAACATCGCCTGCGGTCATACGTTCACCGCCATACGCGAACATCGGGAGACGTTGTCGCCACCTGCCGTACCGAATCCGCGTGTGCACCTGCCGTTGGCGAGCCGTGCAAAGCTGGTTGCAGCGCGCATTGCAACATCACGCCGGGCCGAGGACCAAATACCCCTCGACATTGACGCCGAACACGCCGGCTAAACACTGACAACCCCATTACTCACGCATCACGCCTTTTCAGGCTGTGAGGGCACCGCTTTACCTACGGAAACGTAATCATGGACGCTCGACTACATCAAGCCATCACTGAACGACTGGAGCGCGACTTCAGTCTGAAGCGCAAAAAAGAATGGCTGCAGGCCGGTGAATGCCCGTCGTGCCGGCAGAAAGAGCTGTATACCAACGCGGATCACCCATGGATCTTGCGCTGTAACCGCACCAACAAATGCGGCTACGAAGAGCACGTGAAGGAGTTATACAGCGATCTTTTCGAGTCCTGGAGCGAGCGCTTCCCGAAACAGCCTGAGAACCCCAACGCGACCGCCGATGCGTACATGGAGTCGGCGCGCGGTTTCAGCCTCGACATCGTCAAGGGCTGGTACGCCCAGGAGTCCTATTTCGACCACGAGAAAAATATCGGATCCGCGACGGTGCGCTTCACGCTCCCGGGCATAGGATACTGGGAACGGATCATCGACCGCCCTCACCGGTTCGGCAAGCGCAAGGCCACGTTCCGTGGCAACTATGGTGGAACGTGGTGGCAGCCCCCGAGCCTTTCCTGGGCTGATCTCGAGGAACTGTGGATCGTTGAAGGGATATTCGACGCCATTGCCCTGCTGCACAACGGCATCAGCGCGGTATCCACGCTGACGACCAACAACTACCCGTCGACGGCGCTGGACGGTCTTCTGCAGCAACTCGGCGGCGCGCAACGGCCGCGCCTGGTCTTCGCCTTCGACGGCGATAAGGCAGGACGAAAGTTCACCGAGAAGTACGTCACCCGGGCCCGCCAGGAAGGCTGGGATGCCGTCGCAGCACAGATTCCCCAGGGCAAGAAAAAACAGGACTGGAACGACCTGCACCTGGTCGGCCGCCTGCAGGCCAAGAACATTGAGGAGTACCGCTACCATGGCGACCTGCTGATGGCTGGCAGCGCTGCGGAAAAAGCCAATCTCATCTACCTCAAGAACTGCTGGCAGACGTTCCCCTTCGATTTCGACTCGAGGCTGTGGTGGTTCAAGCTCGATCTTGAGCGATTCGGCAAGGCCAGCGACGACATCCGCGAGAAATCCCCCGATCTCTCTGACGATGAAATCCGCGAGCGCGCGATTCTCGAGTCGGGAACCGTCAGCGAAATCGCCAACTGCTTGCCGGTGCCGCTCTACAACCTGCGCAGCGATGTGACGGACGAGTCATGGTACTACTTCCGCATCGAGTTCCCGCACGACGGCCCGGCGGTCAAGGGCACGTTCACTGCGGGACAAATCACCAGCGACAGCGAGTTCAAGAAACGTCTGCTGCACCTGGGCGCCGGCGCGTACTGGTTCGGTAACAAGGGCCAACTGGACAAGCTGGCCAGCCGCTGGACCTACAACATCAAGACCGTACAGACGCTGGACTATATCGGTTACAGCATCGACCACCGCTGCTACGTGTGGAACGAAGTCGCGGCGGCGGGCGGACAGATCTACACGATCAACGACGAGGATTATTTCGACATCGAAAAGCTGTCGATCAAGTCGTTGTTCAAGTCCATCCGGCTCGATATCAATCCGGATCTGAAAGCCTACCGCACCGACTGGTTCGAAAAGCTGTACCTATGCTTCGGCCCGCGCGGCGTCATCGCCCTGGCGTCGTGGTTCGGCAGCCTGTTCGCCGAACAGCTCAGAGCCGATTTCGAGTCCTGGCCGTTTGTCGAGATTGTCGGCGAGCCGGGGGCCGGTAAGTCCACGCTGATCGAGACCATGTGGAAACTGCTCGGCCGCAATGGCCACGAGGGCGACGATCCGATGAAGGGGTCCATGGTCGGCCTGATGCGCACGATGGCGCAGGTATCCAATCTGCCGGTGGTACTGATCGAATCTGACCGAGAGGAAAGTCCGACATCGAGCGTAGGCCGAGCCAAAGCCGCGTTCCACTGGGATCAGTTCAAAAGCCTATTCAACGGCGGTTCGCTGCGCACCACCGGTGTGAAATCCAGCGGGCTGGATACCTACACGCCTCAATTCCGCGGCGCGCTGTTCATCAGCCAGAACGCCCCGGTGAGCGCGTCCAAGCCGATCATGGAGCGGATTGTCCATGTCTGGTTCGACAAGGCACGCCAGAGCCAGGAGGGCCGGGAAGCCGCCTTGGCGCTGGGGCGAATGACGGCATACGAGCTGTCCGGATTCATGGTCAAGGCCACCCGCAACGAGGCAGCCGTACTGTCAGCCATGGAAGAGCGCCTGCGCGATTACGAGAAGGCTGTCCAGTTGGTCGGCGTGAAGAATCTGCGGGTACAGAAGAACCACGCCCAATTGATGGTGATGATCGACTGCCTCTCGATGGCGTGCCCGATCAGCCCTCAGCAACAGCAGGAAGCCAAAGAACTGATGCTCGAGCTGGCGATCGAGCGAGAGCAAACCCTCGAGGCCGACCCGCCCGTCGTCGCCGAATTCTGGGATCTGTACGAATACCTGGAAGGCCTCGAGGACGAAGCAGTCCTCAACCTCAACCACAGCCGCGACAGCGATCAGACCATCGCGATCAACCTCAATCATTTCATCGAAGTGGCGACAGATCGCCGGCAGAAGATTCCCGATCTGCTCGAGCTGAAGAAGCTGCTGCCGCACAGCAAGCGCCACAAATTCATCGAAGCCAACAAGGTGGTCAACAGCGCCATCAATGCCGCATTCAATGCGCGTGTGGGATCTCATACCCCCAAGCGCGCCAGCACCGTCAAGTGCTGGATTTTCGAAGCAAAGCGAAGTTCCTAAACCCTCAGAAGGAGTAGTGCCATGCAGAAATCACAACTGGATTACCTGGACAAGATCGCCAGCGATGTCAAAAACGGCATCGAGGATGGGGTCGGAGTTCTCAGCACAGGCGAGGGTCTGTACGTCGCGTTGGCGGCAAACCGTATGGATCTCGTACCCGGCTACAACATCGCCCAAGCGCTGAACCGTCTGGACGACGGCGACATCGAGGAATTGATCAAGCGCTGGAAGTACGCGTAAGGGAGCCGAGCATGCAACGAACACGACTTCACACCCAGGCCGCGATGGCGATCATGACCATCTGCCAATCACAGCTCGCAACGCTGAATAGGGCGGTGCCTCTGATCGAAGAGGCAGAGGGCATTGCCGACGCGCTGACTGCCGCTGGGCTGAAAACTACCGCTCATTACTCGCTCGTCCATGGGGTATCGCTCAGAGCCGAGGTACCGATCGATCTGCTCCGAAATGCGATGAATACCGTGCATGACATCGCCGCGGATTTTGGCCGAACGGCCATCAGGGAAGAAACAGGACGGATCATCCTTGTGCAGAAACGGCACGAGGAAATCAACCGCACTATCGAAATGACCATTGAGGAGATTTGATTATGGAATGCGATTGCAAACAAATAATTTCCGACAAGCTGCTGGAACGATTCAAGGAACAACACCCCGGATCGACAGATCACCGTTTGGACTTAGGGGGATATGCGCTCGTATTCGGAGACACGCTAGAGAGCGTACCGTACCTGCCGGTAACGACCGAACACACAGTAACGGCGAAGACTGGACGGAAGATGACCAAGAAAGATTCGTTCAACATGTTGGCCAACTACTGCCCTTTCTGCGGGATGAAGGTCAAGAAAGAAACCGCCTGAAACCACACCGCCATAGGCGGTTTTATTGGAGAAGAACATGAACAGTCTCTATTTCTTGATCGAAGGCGGAAAAGCTCTCGATCTGGTGAAGGAACACATTGCAGAGAAGAAAGCCGTCCGCACCGCCGTGCGTGAGATGGCCGCTGAGCTTGGCATTGAACAGGGAGTGACATGCAGGCTTGGCGGAAACCTACTTGGAGCAATCTTCCATGGCACTTGTCATCCTGATTTCACGAAGCCGAACCGCAAGGGCCATAGTTTTCCGAAAAAGAACACCGAGTGGGAGAAGCGTTTTGCCGCCGCGCCGAGGCATAACCCGGTAACGGAGGTTATCGCCGACGCAATGAACATCCCGTGCACGCTGGAATACACGAGTGGCACGAGCCACGGCTGGAGGCACATCGGATACCCGCTCTCAGAATGCGGTTTCCTCTACCTGAGTGAAAACGGACCGTACGCAATGTGGATTCCGGATGTGCAAGCAGAGGTGTCCGCCATGGAGGCTGATGGCTATGCGGTGGCAGAACCAGCCAAGTCGTTCGTGCCGGCGTTCGATGGCTGCCGGCGCATCGAGAAAGAGGAATGGGAATTTCTTGTAGCCCAGCACAAGTTAGAGCAAAAGCGCGCCGCGATGGAGCAAACAGCATGAGCCTACCAGGCTACTGAACGCACCCGATCACAAAAGGAAAATTTTATGACAAAGCTTAAGCGTGACGATGACGAAACTCTTTTCACCGAGTACACAGCCGATGAAGCGATTGCAGAAAACATTGCTCGAATCCGCCGCTATCACACCGACATAGATGTCTACGCATCCACATCACAGAAAATCATGATCGGCCTTGCTTTGTGTCGCCACGAACTACTGGATAGTGCTGGATACCCTGCTCGCGACATAAAAATTGCATGGCAGCGACTGGATGACAACCAGCGTTCAGCAATTATCGCTTGGTGGAAAGACTAGGAAGGGAATGAGACATGAGAAACCTACGCAGGGTAATCGGAACAGGCATTGCAACTGCAGGACTCTGGATTTGCAAGGCCGGTCTGTACATCGCTGGAAACCAATCATCATTCATGGGGGCAAGACGATGAAGATACGCTTGAGCATGGAGGCATCGTGCCTCCCTGAACGGTTTATTTCGAGGCTTGGCCGGTTTCCCCACAAACAGGCTACCGTCGTGGTGGATGGCAGCACACCGCGGCTGCGCTACTTTGCACTGGTGGAAGGTGATGACCTACATTTGCTTGCCGATAAAAGAACCGGGCAGTTGTACCGTCTTGACGATGGCAGGTGTTTGAGTAGCTCGCGTTTACGGATCGATTTGAGCACTATCCAGTAACTCACCTGGCCGGGGATGCCCCGGCCATCCACTCCATGGAACTGATCATGGTCATGGGCATGTTTCTCACGGCAACCGAAGTGGTTGAATTGACTGGCCGAACTCGTACCAGCGGCCAGATTCGATGGTTACGCGATACGGGGTGGCTGTTCGAAGTGAATGCGGCTGGACGTCCTATAATCGCCCGCTCATATGCGGAACGGCGCATGTGCGGAACGCGCACAGATACAGTCATAGGTAGCAGCACAATAGAACCAAATTTTGCAGCATTGAACCGGTAAAATGGGCAAACGACGGAAAAAAAATCTCAGCCTTCCGCAGCACATGCATAAGAAGGGCAACAATTACTACTATGTCGCCCGCGTCGACGGAAAAAACAAATGGACTGCGCTGGGCAACGATCTGGTAACGGCACGCCTGGAATGGGCAAAGCTGGAGAATGTGGCTTTCAATGCTGGTGATTTGGTGACATTTGACGTCGCGGCGCAGCGCTTCGAGTTCGAGGTTATTCCACACCTCGGGAGTCGCACGCAACTGGAATACACCCGGCAACTGAAAAAACTCAGGGCCGTGTTTGGCAATGTCCCACTTGACGCCATAACCCCGTATTTCATCAACAAATACGTCAGGGAACGCACAAAAAAAATCGCGGCAAATCGGGAAAAAGCGCTGTTCTCGACAGTGTTCAACCATGCCAGAGTGTGGGGGTATACATCGGCACCCAACCCGTGCGCCGGCGTCAAGGGCAATAAAGAGACGGGGCGGGACAGATATATCGAGGATGACGAGTTTTGCAGGGTCATGGAACAGGCATGCCAGCCTCTACGCGTCACCATGGAACTGGCCTACTACACCGGACAACGACCATCAGATGTGCTGAAGATTTTGCGATCCGATATTAAAGATGGCGCACTGTGGATCCGACAAAACAAAACACGCACGCCGATCCGTATTGAGCTTGAGGGGCCACTTCTGGACATCATCATCCGCATCACAACAGAGATGCCGCCGCTGCGCCCAGGCACGATGCGAACCAAGCACCTGATTCAAAATGAGCATGGACAAGCGGTAACGTATGGCAGCCTCAAATATCGCTTTGCAAAAGCCAGGGAAAAATCAGGCGTGGAGAACATTCAGTTTCGTGACATTCGGGCGAAGTCCGCTACTGACACGGACGATCGCTCGACCATCAGTCATGCGCAAGATCTGCTTGGACACAAATCACGAAAAATGACCGAACACTACATTAAAACCCGGATCGGCAAGCGGGTATCTCCTGCACCAAAAATCATGAAAAACCGTTCTAATACACGGACAACGACCTAGTATTTACAAGGGTTTCAGCTGTGCCAAAAATATTTTTATTAGAACATTTTACATAACAACACATTGATTTAATTGATTTTATTCAATGACTCGAAATCAGTGGGTGGAGCAATCCACACGGGGGTTCGAATCCCCCCCTCTCCGCCAGCCAAACACAAGCCCTGCAAACCTTTGCGGGGCTTTTGTTTTTTCCGGGCAGGTTAATTTCACCGCCCTCCGGTATCCCGGACTCTTCTGCTCCACTATTTCCTTGGCCAAAGCCTCAAAATCCATGGGAGGAAAACCACACGGGTTCGAATCCCCCTCCCCACCGGAATGCTCCGAAACCCATTGCCGCCAGCGCGTTCGGCGGGACAGAAAAAAACCCGGCGCGAGGCCGGGCTGGTTCGGGCGCGAACAACCGGTCCGCGATACCACTTGCCTTGAATTCTCCCGCTTTCCGGTCGCCAGTGGATCCGGCCCGACACTTGTGGGCCGGTCCGGTGAGTCAAAAACGATAGGCGGTATTCAAGCGCACCGACTGGCTGGAAAACGCCGAGCCGAATGCATACGCGTAGAACAGGCCGGCATCCCAGCGGCCACGCGAAGCCAGGTGACAACCGGCTTCAATATACCCCTGCTCACGCGCCTCGCTGGCGTACGCCACCCTGTACAAACGGGTTGAACGGTTCGAACCGTTCGATTCGCGATAACGGATCCCCGCATCCTGGGTCTGTTCGAAACGACGCAGGTATTCGGCACGAAGGGAGGGGGTCAACGACATTCCCGCCATCCGCCACATGCGCTCCCAGCGCACGCCCAAATGCACTGTCGAAGAGCGCAGCGACTGCGATTCATACGTCAATGCGCTTTGCCGGTCGGATGCGGATTCCCCGAACCGCCCCAGATTTGTCCACACCCTGTCGACCGAGGCGTACGGACTGAACAGGGAGTCGGCGTTGCGATAGAGGTATGAAGCGCTGAGCGATCCGAACCATTGCCGGCCGCTTCGTTTCCCGCTGGCGCGGTCTCCTCCGGCAAAACTTCGGCTCGTATTGAAATCGAGCCAGCCATAGCCAAGAACCGCATCGACAAACATCCGTCCGCCCGGGCGCAAACCTGAATACACGGCGAGGTTCTTGTAGCGGTTTGTCAGATGGCTTCCCGCATTGCCCACATCCGTGCGACCGTATCCGAGGCCTCCAGCCAGGCCGAACGTCGCGGAGTCGCCAAGCCGGTAGTCCGCGCCAAAACCGATCCCGTCGGTACGAAAACGGCCGTCGCTCTGTCGGGAGGATGCGTCGCGCCGGCCCCACGCCACTGAGCCATCAATCCAGAAAGCCAGCTCACGGGGAAACGCATCGGGCGATGAACGATCCGCAAAGGCTCCGGTCGGCAAAGACTGGCCTGAAACCGAAAGGGACACTCCTGCGCTATTGCGTCCGTAACCACTCTCATGCAAAGTCGCCAACCGGCGGCCGAGCAGGCCGAGTTGCGTTCCGGCCCCGCGCCGCGCCGCATCGGCTTGCGCCGACAGCAGGCCCTTCACATCGCGATCGGCCGACGGATCGCGGCGCTCGGCGACGCCCACCGTCAGTTGATAACGTTGCGTCACCGCCCCGCTCGGGCCGGCAACCGCCGCCTGGGTGGCGATGATCTGGCAAGACCCCGCCGCCACAGGCGTCACAAGACCGGTTGCCGCATCCACGGTGGCGACCGAGGTATCGCTGCTGGCATAACGGATCGGACCATAAACGGGCCCGCTCACGCTCGATGTGGCGGGATTGGCCAACGTCGTGCCAAGCAATGCCGAAACCGGCCCGGGCGTTTTAAACGTCAGGACACCGGCCGGAGCCGCCACGACGGTCACCGCGTAGCTTTGCGACGCCGCCTGGTTGATACCGGGAACCGCCGCCTGGGAGGCGGTGATCACGCACGACCCTTCCGCCACGGGAGTCACGGCGCCGGTGATCGCGTCCACAACGGCCACGGACGGATCGCTGCTGGTATAGCGGATCGCGCCATAGCCACCCCCGGCAAGAGACGATGTTGCCGGGTTCAACAAAGCATCCCCCAGCTTCACCGTGGCGGAACCGGGCGTTGCGAAGCTGATCGATCCGGTCAAACCATTGGCCTGCAAAACCAGCGTGGCCAGCTTCTGAATATTGTAGTCCGAGAGGGTTCTCTCATCCTCCAGCACTCGGCTTTGATACAGCAGGATTTGCCGATCGGTTGGAACACCCTCTTTATCCAGAATTTGTGTTTTGACGTCCAGAATACTGTCGGAGGCCTCGACATCGAGGGTGATGGTTCGATGGGTGAGGGTCGTAACGAAAATCTGCATCGCATCGGCGCCAGATGGCAGTGCGAATGCGCAACAACACGGCAGAACAATATGGAGAAAACGCAAAGGCCGCATGAATCAAGGAATCCGAAACGTGGTCGCGGTTCAGTCATCAGGAAAAAAAGCATCCCTTTGCTTCCGCAAAGACACGTTGAGGCAATGGAATTCACCCCATTGCGACACCCTTTAACTGCGCCGCCTCATGATAAATAAGAAAAGGACGGCGATATTCCCATAAATTTTTATGCTTTTCAATTCCATCCTTTTAAAGCAATTTTCCTGATGGCATTTATCCTCATGCCGTCCATCTTGCCGTGAACCCGTTGTCTGTTCGCATGTCCTCCCATCGAGTCGCGCCATTCCCCAACCCGTCCGGCAAACACCACCCAAATGAGTTTTTACCTGCGGCCATGAAGCCAAGCCGCTCTCCTGGCTTCATGTTCATGCTGTCTTTCCGCTCAGAAGTCCATCGTGGCCGACAGCTGGTAAGTACGTGGCGCGCCCAGCGCCAGACTGGACAAAAGCGGCATGCCCCAATACGCCTTGTTGGTCACATTGAGGATGCTGGCCCGCAACATCAATGGACGACCGGCAACCTGTGTTGCATAGCGCGCGCCTGCGTCATAGGTTGTCCGGCCCGGGACAGCCAATGAGTTGTCGGCATTGATGTATTGCCGGGAAACCGCTGTCGCATTGCCGGTCAGGGTCAGCCCTTGCACCGCGGGAACGTCCCATTCCATACCCAGCTTGCCCTGGAGTTTTGGAATGCCGGTCGCCTGTTTGCCCTGCCCGCCAACAACCGACGTTCTCGTCACCTCGGGGTCGACATAGGCCGCGCCGCCCATCAGGCGGACCCCCTTCGCAGGAACCCCGAAGAAGCTCCACTCCACGCCCCGGTTGCGCTGTTCGCCACCGAACGAAAACACATTGGTGACCGGATCGGTAAAACTGCCGGGACGCCGGATTTGAAACAGGCTGACAGTGTGGGTGAATTCCCCCGAGTCGACTTTGAGGCCGATTTCCTTCTGCCGGGTCTTGTAAGGCGAGAATAGCTCCCCCGCATTGGCCGCGGTGACAGGAGCCGTTTGCCCTTTGCTCAACCCTTCGATGTAATTGACGTAGAGAGAGACATTTTCCTTGACCTTGACCAGCAAGGCGGCGGCAGGCGAGGTGGCGCCAGCGTCATACCGGCTGCCGAGCGCGCCTGTCACGGGATTGAAACTGTCGGTAAGCACCTGCTGGCGACGCGCGCCCACGGTCAGTTGCACCTTGTCCTGTGCGAATGACACGGTATCCGCCAGACCATAGCTGACAAGACGCGTTTTCGTGTGAAGGATCGGCGGCAAAACGAGATGAACGGACGGACCCCAGACCGGATGGTAGAGGTTGGTCGTCCAGTCGGCGCCCGGGACGGCCCGGCGGCCGTAGTCCCTTTCGTTATCCGTGTAGTAGGTGGCGTTCAGGGCCCACTGGTGCTTGACCCCGCCGGCTTGAAACTTGCCCCTGAGCCCGGCTTCGCCCGATGTTTTTTCCAGGTCGATACGCAATTGGCCTGTCGTCGTCCGCAAGTCGCCCGCCGTGTTGAGCACCTGAGCCGAGACGGCGCCATTGTAGGTGTATTCGGACTTGCTGGTGCCGATGGCCGCGTACGCGATCAAATTGTCATTGACGTCGAACTCACCGCGAACGATGACACCTTTATCCTTGTTGTGCACGGCGGACCAGTCAGGGTTGAGCAGGGTATCGGGTTTGGGCGGCTTGGGGACGCCGACGCCAGGGGCCAGGTTGATGCCCCGTATCACACCGCTCACCCGGTCGTCGCTGTCATAGAAATCGGCTGACAGACGTGCGTTTTCGCCGCGCCAGTCCAGCCCCAGAGCGGCCAGTTGAACCTTCTTTTTCTGTTTGTTGACCGCGCCCTCGCCATCGCGGTAAACACCGTTGAACCGGATGCCGAACTGCTTGTGTTCGCCGAAGCGCCGCCCCACATCGATATGCCCGCCAAACTGCGCGTCGGACAGGTAAGTCGCCGTCAGTCGGGTCAACGGTTCATTGCCTGCGCGCTTGGGTACCAGATTGATGGCCCCTCCCACCGAGCCCCCCGGCGGCATGCCATTGAGCAGGGCCGACGGCCCTTTCAGGACCTCGATGCGCTCGAACATTTCGGGCGTGGTGCGGTAGTACGGGGCCATGCCGGCCAGCCCTCCCACCGTGACATCGGTCGTGCTGGAACTGAAGCCGCGAATCGAGTAGTTCTCGCTCCATGCGCCGGTGACACCGTTGCTGAACACGGCGGGATCGGTTTTGGCGATGATGTCGGTAAGATTCTGGGCTTGCAGGTCCTCAATGAACTTGCCCGTGTAGCTGATGAGGGAAAATGGCGTGTCCATGAGATCCTTGTTGCCCAGCAACCCCAGCCGACCGCCGGAGGCCACCTGCCCGCCAGCATAAGGAGCCGTCGGCCCGCCCGCTTTCCCGGTGACCGTGACGGTGTCCAGGACGACCGGTCCGTCATCCTTGCCCGCTTGCGACGCCGGAGGCGCCGCCATGGCGGCAGTGCCCAGCGTCAGCCCGAACAGGACGGCGGGAAGATGTTTCAACGGAAAGGCCGGGGTGGAGCGAGCGGTTTGCTGCGCCGGGCTCATGAAGTGATTGTGATGGCGGTATTTGGGCATGTCAGGAACCTTTTTGTTGGGATAGGCCACGGGTGTCGATCCGCGGTGAAGACCGGCATTCGAGCAAATAACGAATGGGAATCATTTACTTTTTTATTTAAAAAACGGGGTTGCCATTTTCCGAAGGAATCAGCGCCGGTAGCCCTTGATCACATCGTCGATGATGAGCTTCACGGAGTTCACGCTGGCGGCCGTGATGTACCAGGCCTCCGGATCGGCAAAGACGACACGGCCGTTTTTCCAGGCATTGGTTTGACGCAGCAGCGGATTGCCCAGGGTCTCGGCGTTCAAGGCGGGACGGTGTTCCATGACCGCCGTGCGGTCCACGAGATAAATGATGTCGGGGTTGGCCTGCTGGATGAATTCGCTGGAAACCGGCTGGCCATGCAAACCTGTCTCGAGCGTCGGGCTGACCGGTTTCACTCCCAGGGCATCGAAGATGAAACCGTAGCGCGACCGGACACCAAACGAACTGAAGGCACCGTTGTTATGCAGCACGATCAGGGCCTTTTCCGGACGCCCCCGGGTGATGCGCCTGGCCTCTTCGACCTTGGCGTCGAGCTCGGCGATTCTTTGACGGGCGAGCGCTTCTTTGCGGAAAACCCGTCCCAGCGTCATGAGATGATCCTTGATGATCTCGATGTGTTGGGCCCGGCTGTCCCGATAGTCCACGTCGAAGTGAATCGTCGGAGCGATTTCGCTCAGCTCCCGGTAGTGCCGCGCCTGCAGCGAAGTCATCAGGATCAGATCCGGTTTGGCCGCATGCACCCGCTCCAGATTCGGCTGAACAATGGCCCCCATGTCAGTAACCTCCCCGGCATCCCGGTATTTGGCGAGATAGCGCGGCACGAAATCCTTGGGCATGCCTGCGATAGGCACCCCCAGCTGATCAAGAAAATCCACTTCGTTCATGTCGAGGGCAACCACGCGCCGCGGCGGTTTACCGATCTCGGTCACGCCCAGCTTGTGATGCACCGTGATGCGTTGGGAGGCGGCATCCGGCGAGCGGTGGTCGGCGGCCGCTGCCCGTGCCGACTCGCCGGCTTGCAGATCGCATCCTTGCAGCGCGGCCGTCGCGACGATCAGCAGCGCCAGAGCGGCGTGCCGGCGCGGGTGAGTGCGTGTCATGTCATTTCTCCTTGTGGGTTGAAGTAATTGCACAGCCATCCACGTTCGCCGTGGGTGATCTCGAAATCCAGTCCGTACAGCTCACGCAGCCGGCTCTCGGTCACGACCTCCCGTACCGCGCCGGCGCAATGGACGCCACCGCCCTTCATCGCAACGATGTGATCCGAGTAGTGGGAAGCAAAGTTGATGTCGTGCACCACCAGGATCACGGTGCGGCCGAACTCGTCGCACAGGCGGCGCAGCGCGCGCATGATGTGCACCGCGTGCCGGATGTCGAGGTTGTTCAACGGCTCGTCGAGCAGCAGACAGTCCGTCTGCTGGGCGATGGTCATGGCCAAAAACGCCATCTGGCGCTGCCCGCCGCTTAGCTCGTCCAGGTAAGCGTCGCGGAGCGGTTGCAGCGACAGGAAGGCAATGGCTTCGTCGATGGCGAGGCGATCCTCGGCGGTCAGCGCGCCGCGGCTGTAGGGAAAGCGCCCGAAGGCGACCAGCTCGCCGACCGTCAGGCGCAAGTTGAAGCCTGGCGACTGGCGCAAGGTGGCGACACGCCGGGCATAGTCGCCCATGCGGATCTCCGAGACACGGCGGCCGTCGATCAGTATTTCCCCCCCGGAGGGCTCCAGCAGGCGGGCCATCATCATCAGCAGCGTCGACTTGCCCGCGCCGTTCGGACCGATCAGAGAGGTCAGTCGCCGCGCAGGAAACCTTGCGCTGACATTGGAAAGCACGGCTTTGGCGCCGTAGGTTTTGCAGAGGCTGTTGACTGTGATCATGTTGAACCCCGCGTACGCACCATCAGCGCAAGAAACCAGGCGCCGCAGACCAGGTTGACGAGGATGCCGACGGTGGTTCGGTAATTGAAGACGTGCTCGACCGCGAGCTGGGCGAGGAGGAAGAGGCTGATGGCGGTGCCGCAGCCCACGGGCAACGTGATCCGGTGCCGGAAAGTGCCGGCCAGCGCATAAGTGATGTTGGCCACGAAGATACCCATGAAGGCCGTGGGCCCGACAAGGCTGGTCGACACCGCCACCAGCGCGGCGATCAGCGCGAGGTGCCGCCGAACCGTTCGCCGGTAGTCCACGCCCAGGGACATGGCCTGTTCGCGCCCCAGCGAAAGCACGTCGAGCGCTGGCAACGTCCTGAGGCCGGCAAGAACGAGCAGCGCCACGATAATGGCCGAGCCGAGCAACTGCCCGGGCTCCGTTCTGTTGAAGGACGCCTGGCTGAAGCCCTGCAGCACGGAAAACTCTCCCGGACTGATCCTCAACTGCACAAACTGCGTGATGGCGCCGATCACCATCGTCAGGACCAGGCCCAGCAGCAAAAGGAAATACACATTGTTTGCGCCATCGCGGAACACGCCGCGATGGAGGCACGCCGAATAGCCGAGCATCAGCGGCACCGACAGCGCGAAGTGGCCGCCGGCGCCGGGCAGGACCACGCTCTGGGTGCCCATGATCAGGATCAGCAAGGCTTGCAGCAGCAAATAGACCGCCTCGTACCCCATGATCGCCGGTGTCAGTATGCGGTTGCCGGTGAGGGTCTGGAAGACGATCGAGGACCAGGCGATGCAGACGCCGCCGATAAGCATGGCGGTCAGCCTGGCCAGCCGCCCGGGGATGACGTAGTCGACGTCGAAGCCGGAGTTCACCAGCAGGAAGGTCAGAGCCAGCGCTGTCGCCACGATCCATGGGGCATATCCGGGAACGGCGCGTCTCATCGGTTCCCCCTGATAATCAGCAAGAGGAACAGCCCTCCTCCCACGGCGCCCGCCGTCAGGCCGATCGGCACCTCGAACGGGTAGATGAGCAGCCGCCCGAGGATGTCGCAGACCAGCAGCAGGGAGGCGCCCCCCAGGGCCACGATGGGCAAAGTGCGGCTCAGGTTGTCGCCGTAACGCAGCGCGACCAGATTCGGAATGACCAGCCCCACGAAGGGGATCGCTCCGACGGTGATGACCGTGACGGATACGGTGACGGACACCAGCATCAGCCCCAGCGCCACCGTGGCCGGGTAGTTCAACCCGAGGCTCGCGGCCATTCCCTCCCCCATGGCGAGTACCGTAAAGCGATGGGCGTAGAGGTAGGTGAGCGCGACGATCGGCATGATCAGATAAATGACTTCGTAGTTTCCCTCGACGATTCTGGAAAAGTCGCCCAAGAGCCAACCTTGCATGCTCTGCAGAAAATTGTGACGGTAGGCGTAGAACTCGGCGACGGCGCCAAGAACGCCTCCGTACATCAAGCCGACGACAGGCACGATGACCGTATTCCCGAACCGGATGCGGCGGAGGATCCCGACAAGCATCAGGTTGGCGACGAAGCAGAAGAACAGCGCGCACACCATCCGCTCCACCGCGCTGGCGGCGGGAATCAGGGTGAGCGACACCAGGATGCCGAGCCTGGCCGCATCCAGCCCGCCGGAGGTGGCCGGTTCGATGAACTTGTTGCGGACAATGTGCTGAAGGATCGTCCCGCAGACGGACAGGCCCACGCCGGTCAATATCAGCGCCGCCAGCCGCGGCAGCCGGCTGGCGGTCAAGGTCAGCCAAAGATCGCCGGACGGGGAAAATCCCTGCGACCATGTCATTTGCCGCGCACCGACCAGCAACGATGCGCCGCACAGCACGACAAACACACCCAACAGTCCCGCGCGCATCAACCCCGCTCTCCTGTCGAAGCCGCGGGCGCGATGCGCCAGCCTTTGGCGGCGCGGCGCTGGCGGAGGAATTGCGCGTACCTTCCACCGCTGTCGCGCAAGTGCGCGGGCGAGCCCTGTTCCACGATTCGTCCTCCTTCAAGCACCACGATATGGTCGGCCATCGCCACGGTGGAGAGCTGGTGCGCGATCACCAGCAGCGTTCGCTGGTGGCGCAGGCGCGCCAGTGTCTCGGCGATGATGGCCTGGTTCTCGGTGTCCAGCGCCGCCGTGGCTTCGTCCACCAGCAAAATGGGCGCGTCCTTGATCAGTGCGCGGGCGATGGCGATACGCTGCCGCTCGCCACCGGACAGACGCGCCCCGCCCTCTCCGACCCGCGTGGCAAGACCCTCGGGCAAACGTTCGGCGATCCCGGTCACCCCCGCCTGGCGCGCGGCATTCATGATCCGCTCATCGTCCGCCGCCGGGTTGCCGACACGGAGGTTGTCGGCGATGCTGCCCGCGAACAGATAGCTGTCCTGAAAGATCTGGCTGATCAGGCCGGCCAATGGCTCGTCGGCCATGTCGCGCACGTCGACGCCGCCGACGAGCACGCTGCCCCGGTTCACATCGAAGAAACGCGGAATGAGCCGCATCAGCGTCGTCTTGCCCGAACCGGACTCGCCGATCAGGGCGACCATGCTGCCCGGCTCGATGCGCAGGCTCACACCGCTCAATACTTCGGGCTCGCCGGCCGCATAACGAAAATGCACGTCGCGCAGTTCGACGGACGCATCGCGCGGCGCGCGGGGAGCCTCCGGTTGTGGAAGGGGTTTGACGGCGAACAGTTCGCGAATCGCCTCGAGCTGGCCGCGTGCGCCGCGCAGCACCTCGCCATAACCGACGACTTCCAGGAGCGCGTTGACGAAGAGCCCCGCCAGCAGCAGGGAAACGATGGAGGCCATGACGTCGTCGACGGACAAGCTCCCGCTCATCCCGAACGCCACCGCGAACAGCAAGGCCGCAAAGACGGTTTGCACAAACCAGACATTGAGCACGGACGCCCCCGCCGACAGCCAGATCAGCCGCGAACCCGATCGGTGTTGCCGCTCGAAGGTCTGTTCAAGCCAGCGCGTACTGCCGCCCTCGCTGTTAAAGGCGCGCAGCACGGACTGTGCCCGGGCGAACTCCACCACGCGCTGGCTGGACTCGGCGAAGCGCCGCTGGAAGGCTTCGTCGGCACGGCGCGAAAGCCTGGCCGTGAGCGCGAGGATGGCCGTCATCAGCGGCAGGGCGATCAGCGCGACCCATCCCGCGGCTCCATGCAGCACAAACAGCGCGACAACGAGGACCGCCGCCGTCACCGCGCTGGCGATGACCGGAGTGAACACGTGAGCGGGAAGCTGGGCGATGGCCATCATGCCCTGTGTGACCACATGCCCCAGACGAGCCGTGTTCTGCGGCAGGAACCAGCCCACGGGCAGTTGCGCCACATGGTTGCCCAGCCGGTGGCGCGCGCCTTGCAGGATGGCGACGCCCACACGTACGCCGGCGTGCTCCACCCGGCGCCGCCAACCCCAGGAAACAGCGACTCCTGCCAGCAGAGCGGCCAGCCACGGCGCGGCGTTGCCCGTGTCGCCCGCCAGCAGATGGACAAGAGCCGGCGCCAGCGCCGTGACGCTCAGCCCGCAGAGCACGCCGTAGGCCACCGCCATCGCGACATAGCGCCGGAAAATGGGCGCATCCTCGCCCAGCAGTTGAAGAAAGGTCTTCAGCATGACGACGCCTCCGGAACCATGGCCGTTTCGTAACCGCCCCGGGCCCAGAGCCTCGCATAGCGACCCTCCTGCGCCAAGAGCTGCGAATGCGTTCCCTGTTCGGTGATTTCTCCGTTTTCAAGTACGAGGATGCGGTCTGCATGCATCACCGTGTCGAGCCGGTGCGCGATGACCAGCACCGTTCGGCCCCGAGCGAAGTTCGACAGCGCATCCTGGATCGCCGCTTCGTTGCCGGCATCGGCGGCGGCGGTGGCCTCATCGAGCACCAGCACCGGCGGATCAAGAAGCACCGCTCGCGCGATACTGACCCGCTGGCGCTCGCCGCCGGATAATTGCGCATCCTCGCCGACCACTGAGTCGTAGCCGCGCGGCAGGGCCAGAATGCGTTCGTGGATAGCGGCGGCGCGCGCGGCGTCCTCGATCTCGCGCTGGCTGGCCGCAGGCCGGCCCAGCGCAATGTTGTCGCGCACGCTGGCGTGGATCAGCTGCACCTCCTGCAACACGAAACCGATGCTCCGGTAAAGCTGCGAAGTTTCGATGCGCCGCAAGTCCGCGCCCCCGAGCGTGATACGTCCCTGCGCCGGATCGAAAAAGCGCAGCAGCAGCCGAGCCAGCGTCGACTTGCCCGCGCCGGACGGGCCGACAATGGCCGTGACCGTACCGGCTTCCAGAGTGAAGCTGACGTTCACCAATGCCTGGTGACCTTCCCCATAGGTATAAGCGACGTTTTCAAAGCGGACTTCGTGCCCGGCGGGACATTGGCGCTCGCTTGGGCCGACCGGTTCGAGCACGGGGGTCTCGAGCAGCGCCAGCACGCGCTGCGCCGCGCCCGTGGCGTTTCCCAGGTCGTGCAGCAACGTATGCAGCAACAGCAGCGGCGCGCAGATGCCCGGGCCGACCAGGGCGAACGGCAGGATGCCGGCGGGAGCGATCATGTCCAGATGGGCAAACAGAGTGCCAACCATCAGCACCACCCCCAGCACCGTGACAGGGGCGATCATGGCATGGGCATGAGCCATCGAGGCCACCAGTGGACGGGTGAAACCGGCGAATGACTCGGCGAAGGCATCGATGGCCTCCCGGTAACCGCGGTGCATCCGGTCCGCGCCACCAAACGCCTTGACCACCGGAATGCCGTTGACGAACTCGACGGTCGCGCTGTTGATGCGCCCCAGTCCGGCGACGAATTCCCGCATGTTCGCGCCGCTGGCCTTCAGCGCACGGCGCAGGAACAAAAAGAAACCGGTGAACGGCAGCAGTGACACGATGGCCATTCGCCAATCCTGCGCGAACAGGTAGATGACCGAGACCAGTATCGCGCCCACGGCCTGACCCGCGGCCGTAAAGAAGTGCGCGGTCAGGCTGTGCAATGTGGCGATATCGTCCTGCATCGCCTGCTTGACCTCCCCCGATGCCCGGCTGGTGAACCAGCCCAGCGGCACCCGGGCCAGGCGCTGCGCCGCCGCCTGTCGCAGGTGGTGGGTAATGCGGTTGTCGGCCAGGTGGGCGATCAGTCCGCCGGCGCAGGCCAGCGCCATGCCGGCGAACATGCACGTCGCGCTGACGATGACCGTCGGCCAGATTGCGTTCTTTGCCAAGGTTGGCGCATCCGCGCCAGCCCCGGAGCCTTCGAGAACGACCTGCGCAATGTGCGCGATGCCGGCCAACGGCGCCAGTGTGAGCATGGCGCCCGCCGAGGCCAGTATGGCGGCGGCGATCAGGCGTCCGCGTATGGGGCTCAATACCCGGCCGATCGGTCCTGGCGCTTGGGACTCGCCTGCGGCGGCATCATGTAGGCTCATGAAAAACTCCATCAATACAAATACATACCCAGTCATTTCACCGCGCTCGGCGGAGGTGGCGAAGACGACTCCCGACCCATGCTCGCGGCGATCGGCCGCCCGTTTTCCGGAGGATTGCTTCGGCTGGCGCGCAGTTCGCTCACACATGAGCATGAGAATTATTTGCATCACTATAAACCAAATCTCGATTTAGTTGAATCGAATAAACTAAATCTGTCGAAGCCGGTTAAAATGAGGGGAGTCACCGCCAATCAGAAGGAATAGCCATGAAGCCGCCAGAGAGTCCCGCCGTGCGTGGACGCCCGCGCACCATCTCGCGCGAACGGATTGCCGACGCGGGCATCGGAATCGGCCTGCCGAACATCACCTTCATCGGGGTCGCCGCCGCGCTGGGCGTCAGCCATACCGCGCTTTACAAACATGTTCCCGGTCTCGAGGAGCTCAAGTGTCTGGTCGCGGAGGAGATCTTCCACCGCTGGCAGATTCCCCGGGCTCGCCATGACGGACGGGGAGAATTAAAGGACTACCTGATCGGATTTGCCGAATCCGTGCGGGAGTTTGTCAAGGCGCACCCGGGACTGACCCCTTACGTGATTCGCCGGCTGGCCGCCACGGAGTCCATGATCGCCAAGATTGACGAACACCAGCGCCATATTGCCCGGGCTTTCGGAATCACAGAGGAGCAGGCGCGGTGGCTGCTGGCGACCGTGGCATTTCATGGCCTGGCCGTGGCCGACACCGTGTATTCGGTAGCTGGCCGGGAACCTGCCGTGAATGCGGATCACCGCGACGAGGAAAACGAGATGGAATCCGAACTCGCCCGGGGGATGCACGCGCTCATCGTCGGAGCGCTAGTCATGCTCGAAGAAGGCATCCCGCTCGAACAGAATGCGTCAGGGCAGGATGGGCGGCGCCCATGAGCGCTCCGCTTTTGGCCGGTCACAGTGAACGGTTCGCGGCAACCGGGGCCATCCGGCTCTCGACAAAGCCGCGACCCGCTTAGCGCGCCTTGTCCAGGGCGCGCGCCAGCGCCTCGAAAACCCGGTTGTCGGTGGATTGAGCCACATTGAAACGCGCAAAGCTCCCCGCGCTCAGCGATTGACTGAACGCATTGCCCGGCGCCAGCACCACGTCTTCTTTCAGACAGGCCCGCGCGATGGCGGCGGCATCGACGCCATCGGGCAAACGGCACCAGAGAAACATCCCGGCCTGCGGAACCCGCCATGGCGTGATGCCGAGCGGTTCGAGCCGGGCGAGCGTGTTGTCCATTTCCCGGGCCAGCCGCACGCGCACCGCCTCCATGTGACGGCGGTAGCCGCTGTCGGTCAATGCCGCCAGCACCATTTCGGACGCCAAACGCCCGCCGCCGAAGCCCGTGGCGATTTTCAGGTCGATGAGGCTGTCGATCCAGTCGGGCCGGGCCGCAATGTAGCCGCAACGCAGCGAGGCGGAGACGGTTTTGGAAAAGCTGCCGATATGGATGACCCGCGACAGACCGTCGAACGCCGCCAGCCGCGGCGCGGGATGGACCTCGAAGTCGGCGAAGATATCGTCCTCGACGATCACCAGATCCGAACTGTCGGCCAGCGACAGCAGGCGATGCGCCGTGACGGGCGAGAGCACCGCTCCGGTGGGATTGTGGATGGCCGAGTTCGTGATGTAGAGCCGCGGCGAATGCGCCTGCAACGCGGCGCCGAACATCGCCACATCCGGTCCGTTAGGCGTAACGGGCACCCCCACGACCCGCACGCGGTGCGCCTTGAGCAAAGCATGAAAATTGAAGTAGCACGGATCGTCGACGAGGACGGTATCGCCCGGTTCGAGCAAAAACCGGCAAATCAGGTCGATCGCCTGCGTTCCCGATTCGGTGAGCATGATCTGCTCGGGCGATGCCTCGACGCCCGTGGCCAGCAGGCGCCGGGAAAGAAATTGCCGCAATGCCGACAGGCCGGGCGGCGTGGCGTATTCGGTCAGCGCCGCCGTATCGGCCCGCGCCAGCGAGCGCAGGGCGCGTCGCATTCCTTTCTCATACATCCACTCGGAGGGCAACCAGCCGCACCCCGGCCTGAGCACGCCGGCATCCGCTTCCAGCGCCTGCCGCGAAATCCACAACGGATCGACTTCCCGGTCAAGCTTCGGACCGATCTTTGTCAACGCCAGTGGACAAAGGGGACCGCTCACATAAAACCCCGAGCCGCGGCGCGAGGTAATGGCCCCCTCCGCGGCCAACCGTTCATAGGCTTCCAGAACCGTCGACACCGAAAGCCGCATGGCCCGGGCCTGGGCGCGCACGGAGGGCAGGCGCATCCCCGGCAGGTAACGGCGGGAGGTGATCGCCGACCGGATTTCCGCCATGACGGCACTGATCCGGGTACCGTTTTTCATTCTTTCCCCCTGATCCGTTGTAGGTTTTTATACATAACAGTTCTTTTTAATTGTATTGGACTGTCGCTGGCGCGGCCAGCCGTGCCGTTATCTACTGAGAGCCGTCAACAAAGGAGGGGTCGTATGGATAAAACACGCCGCGGCTGGATCAACGGGTTCATCGGCGTCGCCATCTTTGCCGGATCGTTGCCGGCGACACGGATCGCCGTGGCGGACTTCAGCCCGACGTTTCTGACCGGCGCGCGCGCCAGCATCGCGGCCACGCTGGGGCTGGCCCTGCTGCATCTCTTGCGGCAACCCCGACCGACCCTCGCCGATGTGCCGTCGTTGGCCATCACCGCCGCCGGCGTGGTGGTGGGATTTCCTTTGCTGACCGCCCTGGCACTGCAACACGTGACGTCCGCGCATTCGATCGTGTTTCTCGGATTGCTGCCGCTTAGCACGGCGCTCTTCGCCGTACTGCGTGCCGGAGAACGACCGAGGCCCGCCTTCTGGTTGTTCTCGGGGCTTGGCAGCGCCTTCGTCGCAGGCTATGCGGCGCAAGGAGGCATCGAGGCATCGCTGCGGGGTGATGCCCTGATGCTGGCCGCCATCCTCGCGTGCGGACTGGGTTACGCGGAAGGTGCGCGGCTGTCCCGCACCCTGGGCGGCTGGCAGGTCATCAGTTGGGCGTTAACGCTGTCGCTGCCCGTCATGCTGTCGCTCGCACTTTTGACCATGCCGGCCTCCTTTGACCATGTCCGCGGCCCAGCGTGGCTCGGCCTGGCGTATGTGTCGTTGTTCAGCATGCTGATCGGATTCATGTTCTGGTACCGCGGACTGGCGCAAGGCGGCATCGCCGCGGTCGGGCAGCTTCAGTTGCTCCAGCCCTTCATGGGGCTAGGCCTGGCCGCGCTGCTGCTTCACGAGAACGTGAGCTGGGCAATGCTGATGGTGACATTCGGTGCGGTGATCTGCGTGGCCGGAGCCAAGAAATACGCCAAATAAAAATCCATGGGGACACGATGGCGTCGTCCGGGGCGGGCGGCGCCAGGCGCTTTTTCCATGGGGAACCTTCCCGACACCCATAAAAAAATGTAAGCCTTTGAAAAGATAAACAATAATACATTGATGCTTAAGTTGATTTCCATGGGGGTCCCCCTTCCCCCGGACTCTCCCGGCAACGGCGGCGGTGGGCGCCGCCGTTATCCCAGGTGGAACGAGATTGCCTCCGCGATGGCGACAAGAGAAACGAAAGGAGCCGGGATGAAGGCTGGAACACTTTTCCTGGCAGGGCTGTTCGCCCTGCTCTTTCAGGCCGGCACGCATGCGGCCTGCGACCGGCCCTGGCGCGTGGGTGTCTATGACCATCTGCCCTTCCAGGGCTTCACCGCCCGGGGCGAGCCGACCGGCATCGAGGTCGATCTGGTGAAACTCGCCGCGGCCAGGTCCGGCTGCCAGGTCCGCTTTGAAAGTATTCCCTGGAAGCGGCAGCTCAGTTACGCGGAACGAGGGGCCGTCGATTTCGTCATGGGCGCGGGCAAACGCAAGGACAGGGAAGCGTACCTATATTATTTCGAGCCTTACATCTATGAGCCATCCGTGTTCATTCAACTGGAAAAAGCGGCCCGCCTGCACCCGCTGACGTCCCTGCAAGGTATCACCCGAGAAAAGGAAAGCTTCATGGTTGCTGCCCTGAACGGAGCTTCCTACAGCCAAAGCTACGACGAACTGCTCAAGAATCCGGACTTCGTCCGCCACCTGAGCTACACGCCCAGCAATGAGATCAGCGTCCGGCTTCTTCTGGCCGGGCGGGTGGATATTGCGCTGTTCGCGGATCTGCACGAACCGGACGAGATTTTCCGGCGGTTGGGGATCAGGGAAAAGATCCGTATCTATCCGGTGGACGAAAGCAGCCGGGAGGATGAATACGCGTATTTCGCCTTCAGCAAGAAAGCGCTCGATGACGTCAGGGCCGGCGAGATCAATGCCGCGATCATCGCCATCACCCGCAGCCCGGCGTTCGAAGCCATGCTGCTCAAGTATTTCACCGATAGTGAAATCCGTGTGCTTACCCGCAACGCGGACAAGCGTTAAGCCGCGCCGCGCAAGGCCTTGGGTCCGCCGAACCGGCGCAAGCGCCGAGACATGCCTGGTGTTACGCTCAGTCCGGTTTCACTCATCATGCGCGCCGTTCGCCGGCCAAGGTTTCAGCGGCCTCCCGGACGATCGGCAAACTTCCTTCGGTCACTTCAATACCATTCCCATTTCTGCCAGAAGCCATGCGGACTCTTTGCCGCCAGCATGGGAAGATTGGCGCTGGAGAACGTCAGCAGCGAGCCTGGCATCGACATGTTGCGCCACTGACCCTCGGTTTCCTGCCAGAGCGCGACTGGCTCCGTCGCACCGCCTTCATCCGGACGCCTCAGCGCGAGCCGGGCATCGCCGCCGCCGTGCGTGGACTCACGCACCAGGTAGTGCCCGGTCGCCGTGGCCAGCAGGCCGCCGTCGGAGTGCTCCCACAGTTGCAGGACATTGTCCGGATCGCACGACGCGATATGGACATTCATGTCCATGCTCATCATGTCGAAATATTGGGGCATTGCCGATTTCGAGCGCTTGTCGCGCCTTGGCCGCGCTTCAAGACACATGGTCTTGTCGTGACTGGAAACGATCTGGCGGACCCGGTGCCGGTAGCTCGGGCTCACATCGACGGACAGATGCGCCAGCACCGGCGTGCCCTCGAATGTGAAAAACTCCACATGCAAGGAAAACAGCCCTTTTGACACGCTGTTCGGCAATGCCTCCACCTCCAGCTCGAACACATTGCCCGGCCGCTGGGTCACCATGACGTTCAAACGATTGTTGTCGTCGCGCCGCAACTCATAGGAGCGCACCGTCACATGCGGGGGCAAGGCCAGGCGGACTGTCCGGCGAGCCCCCGGAACGAGATTCAGGATGCGCTTGCTGACGTCGACGGACAGACCGTTGAATCCGAACGGTCGGCAGGCCTCGCGCCGCGAGTTTACCGGGTAAATGCGTCGCACCCCCGCTATGTCGCCCGCCGACAAGGTATCCCGCTCCGTAACGCGCAGCGGTCTTGCGGGATCCCGCGGAGGAAACAAGGACGGTTCGCCATGCGTGACGGAGTCGAAATCGTAGGCGCCGATCGCGAGGGCATGGCGCCGGATCGAATCATTGGGATCCTGGCCGTCATCGTTCACCACTACCTTTACATTGCGGTCGCGGTCCGAACGCTGATGCTCGTGCAAAAATCCCAGCGCATGCATCAGCTCATGCAGGGCGATATGGCCCTCCGAACCTTCATTGAGCTCCAGCATCTGCGGACCGCCGATCATGCCGACGTTGGATGTGCTGGCGACCTTGCCGGGAATGTTAACCACATAAAGATAGTCGGACTCATAGGTTCGCTCGACAAAACACACCCCGGTCGAGTCGGATAGATGCCGCGCCGCCCGCAAAAAAGCGTGCCGTGTACGATGGTCGGTGCTGCCGAGCGCATAAGGGATCGGCATCGGCCAGCGTTTTGCCGTCGTGGACACGACCGCGCGCGGCGAACGCCGCGGCGCGGAAGTCTCGTCCTCCCCGGGCAGGGTCAAGGACAAAGCCGATCCGGGAGCGACCAGAAGCGCGGCAATGGAAGCGGCCGCCACGGGAGGGAAAATACTGCGGGAGTTTCTTGCCATTTCTGTTACTCCTTTTCAGTTATTTGCAATCACCTCCTCCACCAAGTTTTTGTTTAAAATCGTAATGCGCCATATGTTTCGCAGTAAAGAACCGGCGGCGACAACGCGGCGCGGCAGGATCAACGCGCAAGCCGGTCGCTCGGGGTGCCGACTTCGAACTTCATCCATACGCGGCGCAAGGCTCTGGCCGAACCGAAGCCCGCACCATCGGCGGCGCGTTCCACCGACATCCCCTGCGACAGCAGGATTCGCGCGAGCGCGATGCGCAGCCTTTGCTGGTATTCGACAATGCCGATGCCCGCCTCCTCCCGGAAAAGCCGCGTCAGGTGCCGGCCGCTGACATGCGCCGTCCGGGCCAGATCGGACACGGACCAGTGCCGGTCTGGCGCTTTCGCGATGGCATCCTGGGCGCGGTGGACGGCGGGATGCAGATGATTGCGAAAGGCGAGCCAGGGCGAGCGCTGGGGATCATCTCCGGCGCGCCTGACGTAGAGCACCATGCGGCGCGCCACCCGAGCCGCGACGTCCGGACCGGCATGGCGTTCGATCAGGGCCAGGGCAAGATCGATGCCGGTGCTGATACCCGCCGATGTGCATACCGGCCCGTCCTCGACGAAAATCCGGTTTTCCAGGACACGCGCCAGTGGCGCCATGCGCCGCAACTCGTCGACGTGGGCATGGTGCGTCGTGCATGCGCGGCCATCGAGCAAACCCGCCATTCCGGCGAGCAGCGCGCCGGAGCAAACCGTGGCGATGCGCGCCCCGTCACGGGCCAGTCGCGTCATCCACGCCATCGCCGTTTGCGCCGCGCCGGTCCGTAAATCCGCCACCTCAAGGGTTCCGCACACGATCAGCAGGGCGTCCGGCCCCAGATCATCGGGGAGCGGATCAATGCGCGACACCATGCCCAGCGAGTTCGGGCAATCGGGAACGGGACCGGCCATGCGCAAACGGAACGGCGCCCCCTCCTGCGCCGCCATGCGGAATGCTTCGGCGGGTCCGACAAAGTCCAGAGCGATATAATTGGGCAACAACAGAAAACAGACGTTGATCATCGAACCTCGCGATCGGTGAAGCTTGCGAAATGAGGCGATGGGCAATAACCGGTACACTCGCATGAGCGCCGGACCTTTGCGTCGCCATCCCGGTCAGGCTGCCCGAATCGCCCGCGCGGGGCAACAGGACCGCGCCATGTTATGAAAGCCCCTCATGCCCAACGATACCCTCGCGGAGCGCGCGCAACTGGATGCTCTGCCCGGCCCCTTGCTCGTCGAGTTCGGCGCCACCTGGTGCCCGCATTGCCAGGCCGCCGCGCCGCTGATCGAACGCGCCCTGGACACGGTCTCCGGCATCCGCCACATCAAGATCGAGGACGGGCCGGGCCAGCCCCTGGGCCGCTCGTTCAGGGTAAGGCTCTGGCCCACCCTGATTTTTCTGGTGGAAGGCCGGGAGATCGCCCGGCTTGTCCGCCCGGACGACGAACGCGCCATCGCCGATGAACTGGCCAGGCTGGCCGCGTCAATTCCCGGGCGCGAGTGACGCCAGCACTTCGTCGATCGTCGACACCGTCGCAAAGCGCCCCGCCAGAACGGTCTCGGTACGCTCGACCAGATCCGTCGCGGTCAGCACCCGCCCGGTTCCGGGATGCGTCATGTCGAAGGTCAGCGTCGCCTCCGATACGAAATCCACCCGGTAGCCCAGATCGGAAGCGACACGGGCGGTGGTTTCGCAGCACTGCTCGGTGCGGATGCCGGAAACGATCAGATGGTCGATGCCCCGCGTGCGCAGCCAACGGTCAAGACCGGTGTCCGTGAAGGCATTGTGCACATGCTTGACGAACGTCGCGTCCGGGCCGGCCGGCAACCAGTCCATCGGCCGCACCAGACCGGAGCGGGGCGAAAACGCTTCGTCGCCGTCCTCGTGCAGGATATGGACAATCGGCACGCCAAGCGCCCGGCAACCGCCGATCAGCGCAAGCAGCCTGTCGCGCAGAGCCGGCAGCGCCGCTTCGTTCCAGTACGGACGGTGACGGAAAGATTCCTGGACATCGATGACGACAAGAGCGGAAGCGGGCATGAGCCTCTCCTTTTCTGTGGGTTGACTCCCGCTATTCTGACCGGCTCCCCCGACCCGAAACAGACCGTTCCCCGACACTGACAGGACCGATCGCGCCATATCCGGATCAGGACGGGAAGCGCTGTGTCCTCAGCAGGCGCGGCATCAGGGCCAGCGGCGGGAATACCGGCATGGCGGGCGCCGGCTCCAGTCCCAGGGTCGTCAGCGTGGCTTCGCGGATGAACGCTTTCCAGCGCGGGGCATCAGCGCCGTCGGCGAACTGGATCAGTCCGACCTGGCGTCCCAGGCTCACGCAACGGAACAGGTACTCGAACCGGAACACCGCGGCCCGTCGGCCCTCCCACTGCGTCAACACGGTTTCGGCCGCGCCACCCGGGCATGATGAATCGAAGCGGTGCGCGGTTGCTCGCGGGCTTGTGGAAACATCACGGGACGGCCATCGACATGCGCCCGGCACGCATCAACGGGATGACAGGGCGGCTGTTTCTCGACAGAACGACGGGACGCATCGCGATGAGCCTCGCGCTCGGCATCGGTCCCGACGGCCTGATCCACGGACTCTGCGCCATGCGCAATCCGGACAAACTTCCCTCCTCTTCGCCGGCTTGCGTCTGAGCGGCAAAACCGTCCTGCCACCCGGCCAGGATTGCCCCGACTAACCAGTTCCGTCGTACCTCGCCGGCATCGCACCTCCCCGCCTTCGGCATGCGGTCATAGGCCGCACCATTCACGACAATAACATTTTTGCAACACCGCATCCTCACCCGGGTTCCCAACCAGGGAAAGGCGTGATAGTTTAAATGTGCTTTTTACGCAAATTTATTAAAGAAACAGCCAAACAAACAAAGGACATTATCATGCTTGAAGTGACCGCCATCATCATCACCACCTGCTTGCTGACCATGATCGTCAACACACTGCGCGACGCCCGCCAGGTGACCAACAATGGAGTCTGACAAATCTGAAAAATCCGATAAACGTATAACACCTTATAAATCAACAGGCTGAATCAAAACGATTCAGCCTGTTTTCATTCCAGACTTCGCTCTCCTTCTCAGTGTCGTCAGGCGACAGTCCGGCGCGACGCCGGCAAAACGCAAATATAAGAAAATCATTCAATACGCGAAAAAATGTTTTTCAAAACATGGCGTCAATGAAAAACATCATCACCTTTGCAGCCGCGGCCTCCGTCCGTTGTACACCGACCAGCGCCCCAACAGCCCGGGACCGAACACGTTCACCACCAGCCCGCCCAGCAGCAAGCCCGCTCCCGCCCATTGCCAGCCGCTCAGACGCTCACCGAGAAAAACCCACGCGCTAAGCACGCCGAACAGGGGAACGAGAAGGCTGTAGGGCGCCACGATATTGGCCGGATGGCGGCTCAACAACCGCGCCCACTGACCGTACCCGAACAAGGAGGCGACCACCGCCAGATAGCCCACCGCGAACAGGCTCTTGAACTGCAAGAGCGCGGCCAAATGAATCTGCTCGCGCTCGAGTCCCCAGGAAAACAGCCCGAACGGCACAACGAGAAACGGGCTGCACCAGACCACCACACCCAGCATGGCCGGCGTATGACCCCGGCGAATGAAGGCCCGGATCACCACATTGGAAAACGCCCAGGAAGCGGCCGCGCAAAGCGTCAGCCCGAACCCCAGCCAGGAAACCGTCGTGGAGCCGGTGGCATAGGCCAGGCACCACAGGCCGGCAAAACCGATGACCAGCCCCAGCACCTGGAGCGGACTGAACGATTCTTTCAACCAGAGAAAAGCGATGATCAGCGTCAGGAATGCCTGGCTTTGCAGCACGATGGAAGCGATCCCCGCCGGCATGCCCAGCTTGATGGCCAGAAACAGACAGGAAAACTGTCCGAACCCCATCGCCAGGCCGTACAGCGCCAGCCATCCCGCGGGCAGACGCGGTCGCGGCACAATCAGCATGCCGATCAGCGAGACGGCCAGAAAACGCAGGCCCCCGAGCAGAAACGGCGGCACTCCGGCCAATCCCCACTTGATGACCACGAAATTGAATCCCCAGACGGCGACAATCCCCAGAGCGATAAATCGGTCGAACCACGGCATCATGATCTCCTGTTGCGTCAGGACATCATCATTACACGTCGCAAGGAAGGACGATACCTCATCTACTTCGTAGAATTGCAAAGGATATTTATTTGAAATAATTCTTTCAAGAAAAGCCGCTAACATTGCGCCTTGTCCTTAACAATTCGGCACACCCAATCATGCGCCCCACCCCGCTCTCCGCCGGCGATCTGCTGCAGGTCGCTCCGAGCGTCGAACCTGACTGCACCAACCGCGAAGTGCTGGAACTGTTTGGCCGGCACAAGGCGTTGCCCTGCCTGCCAGTGATCGAGAGGGGCATCCCGATCGGCATGATCAACCGCAATCTGTTCGTCAGTCAGATGGCCAAGCCATTTCACCGGGAGGTTTTCGGGCGTAAGAGTTGCATCGCGTTCATGGACAAGAATCCGCTGGTCGTGGATGCGGACACATCGCTGACCGACCTGTCGTATCTGGCCGTCGAGAGCGGAGAGAAAGCGCTCAACGACGGCTTCATCGTCACGCGCGACACGCAATACTGCGGGATCGGCAGCGCCACGGATCTGATGCGCGCCATCACCGACCAGACCACCAGCAAGAACCGCCAGATGATGGAGTCCATCCATTACGCCAGCGTGATCCAGACCTCGTTCCTGCGCCAGTCCGCCCGGGAAATGCGGGCCGCGCTCGACGATCACGTGATGATCTGGGAGCCGCGCGATGTGGTGGGCGGCGATTACTATTACTTCCGGCGCCAGGAAAACGGTTTTTTCGCGGCGGTGATCGATTGCACCGGACATGGCGTGCCCGGCGCCTTCATGACGCTGATCATGGCCTCGGCGCTCGATCAGGTGCTCACCTCGTCAAGGCTGGACGATCCGGCCGCCCTGCTGTCCCGCGTCAACCGGCAAGTCAAGCAATCGCTCGGGCAATACGCGCCGGCCGACCGCTCGGTCATCCGGGGGGCCGGCTCGGACGATGGCATGGACGCGGCGTTCATGCATGTCGACCTGGCCGCCCGGCGGCTGACCTTCGCCGGGGCCAATACCCCGCTTTTCCTGCACCACCCCGGCGACGAGGCGATTCTCACCCTGGCCGGCAACCGCATGGGCGTCGCCTATGTCGATACCCCGGAAGACTACCGCTGGGACAACCACAGCGTGGCTCTCGCCCCGGGCAGCAGCGTGTGGGCCAGCAGCGACGGCATCATCGACCAGATCGGCTCGGAGCGGGGCATCGCCTTCGGCAAACGGCGCATGAAAGAGGTGCTGCTCGACCATATCGACGCCCCGCTGGAAGAACAGGGACGCCAGCTCATGCACAGCCTCTCGCGCTGGCAGGCCGCCGGCAACCAGCGCCGGCGCGACGATGTCAGCTTCATGGGCTTTCGCCTGCCTCGCGCCACCCCACCGGAACACTAGACCATGCTCGACCATTACCGCCGGTTCCGCGAACTGGCCGACAGCCACAAGGTGATTTTCTTTTACACCGGCACCTTTTCCCAGGCGGTGATTTCCGCCATGGCCGAAACACTGCGGACCCGGCTGACCGCCCAGGGACTCGCCGGCGTGAAGCAGCGCCGGCTGTATTCGAGCTTCATCGAAATGGCGCAGAACATCGTCCACTACTCGGCGGACACCATCACCGACGAGCGCGCCGACGATCACGAACTGCGCAATGGGCAGATCCTCATCGGCGAGGAGAACGGCACCCACTTCATCGTCTGCGGCAACCGCATCGCGGAGCGGGACATGCCGCGGCTGGCGCGCAAGCTCGATGTGCTGCGCGCGATGAGCCGCGAGGATATCAAGGCGCTCTACCGGGATACCCTGCGCGCCGACAACGAGGCGGCCAGCAAGGGCGCGGGATTGGGTTTCATCACGCTGGCGCGGGATGCCAGCGAACCGATCGAGTACCACTTCGAACCTTCAGGACAAGAACCGGCTTTCGTGATGTTCTACCTGAAAGCCATCATCTGATACGACGGAACCTCACCATGCAAAACATCCACCTTGCCGCGACGTCGATGACGCCGGCCATCGAATTCGACTTCGCCCGGCACCACCTGTCGCTGCGCGGCGAATCCTATCCCGAGAACGCGCAGGCGTTCTACCAGCCGCTGATCGCGAGCCTTTCCGATTATTGCCAGACATTGCGCAATGCCACCGTCACCGTCGAAGTCGCGCTGGCCTACTTCAACAGCGCCAGCACCAAGTCGCTGTTCACCCTGTTTTCCGTGCTGAATCAGGCGGCGGCGCGCGGCAACCACATCGTGCTCGACTGGCTGCACGACCCCGAGGACGACACGATCCTGGAATTCGGCCAGGAACTGGCAGACGATTTCGTCGCGCTGGAAGTGCGGTGCCTGGAGCGCATCTGATTCAGGCGCTTTTCAGGTCGCTTTGCATGCCGCCTTCGGCGAGGACCTCCTGAGCCCAAACCAGGGCATCGAACCACAGCCGGCAAACTTCCCGGGGCTCGAACCCCAGGTTGCGGGTCAGCGCCAGCGTGCGTTCGCTGGCGGCATGTTCCATTCGTACGGAGAGTTCCAGCCAGGGCGCGTGTACGCCCTTGCCCTCGCACAGCGCCTCTGAGACCTGCGCGGGCAGGTTCAACTGGCCCACCGCCTCGCGCAGCGGCAGGTTAAGCAGCCGGTCCAGCAGGGAAAATATTCCGGTCAGGAACATCTCCTCCCTATCGCGCGGCGACATCTGGACACTGGTGGCCGTTTCCATGAAACGCGCCCGCACCAGGGAGCGTTCGAGCAGGGAGATGTTATAGCCGTCATCCCGGTGCGAGTTGTACAGCAGCATGGATAGCCACTTGAACAGGGGCTCCCGCCCCAGCAACAGCAGCGACTCGCCAACGGTCTGCACTTTGCGCCCCAGTCCGTTGATCGGCGAATTGATGAAGCGCAGCAACTTGAAGAGCAAAATGGTATCCAGCTTGAACTGATGGTCGATTTCCTGGATATCGGCATTGGAGCGCAGGAGGCGCATGATGTGCATCACGCGCGTTTGCCCCGGATCGACCTGCATGGCGTGGGGAGAACGGGGCCGGCCCATGAAGTTGCCGTGAAACAGCATCGGTTTGGCCGACAGTGTCGACGACCGGCAATGGTCGAACATGTCCGGTGTCGCGATGTGCCGCACATACCAGCGGCGTCCGGAGAACTGACGCCCCAGCGACAGCATCATCCCGGACGAAAGATCGGCTCCCGCGGCATTGAGCACCAGCCATTCGGCGCGCGCCAGCACAAGATCGGTCAGAGGGTGTGCCGGCAACTGTTCGAGCCACGTCAAGGGTTCGATGGCGAAGCGGACGCCTTGCCGGCAAAACTCCTCGACGACGCTCTCCGCATCGGGCGCGATGGCTTGCGCGGCGCCCGGCATCAGGTGCAGCACCACTCCCGGACACGCGAGCTCGCCCAGGCAGTCAGCAGACAGCGCCTCGACGGACAGCGGCGCGATCAGCCGGCGATGGGCAAGCAACCGCCCCGCGCCGAGCCCGGCCAGCGCGTGCGCAAGATTGTCGCCGGCAGCCCCGGGCAACATCTCGTAGGCCATGACCCGCTGATGTTGATCGGCCACCGGTTGCCAGGCGAAAGAAAAATCGGGAGATAAGCGAACGTTGCTGTCGTTCATGCGGCGTCCTGTCCTATATCTTTCTTTTCATACTAGACCAGCCGCATGCAACTCACCGAATCCGGCCGGGTATCCTTGGCGTCTCCACCCGCACATCGGCACATTGCGCGCGATGCCGCAAGGCGTGATCCATCAGCACCAGCGCCAGCATCGCTTCCGCGATCGGGGTCGCGCGGATACCGACGCACGGATCGTGCCGCCCATGCGTCTCCATCGTCACTTCATTGCCGGCGGCATCGATGGAGCGCCGGGGAGTGGCGATGCTGGGGGTCGGCTTGATGGCGATCGACACTTCGATCGGCTGTCCCGTGGAGATCCCGCCGGTGACGCCTCCGGCATGGTTGCTCGCGAATCCGGCCAGCGTCAGCTCGTCGCCGTGCACACTGCCGCGCTGCGCGACGGCATCGAAACCCGCGCCGATCTCCACGCCTTTTACCGCGTTGATGCTCATCATGGCGTAAGCGATGTCGGCATCGAGCCGGTCGTACACCGGCTCCCCCCAGCCGACCGGCACATTGTCCGCGACGACGCGGATCCGCGCGCCGACCGAGTCGAGGCTTTTACGGATCGTGTCGACATACGCCTCCAGCTCCGGAACCGCATCCCGGTCCGCCGCGAAAAAGGGATTTTCCGGGACGGCGTCCCAATCGGTGAACGGGATGCGCTTCTCGCCCAACTGGGTCATGTGTCCGCGGATGACGATGCCGTAGCGCTCCTTGAGCCATTTTTTGGCGATGGCGCCGGCCGCCACGCGGACCGCGGTCTCGCGCGCCGAGGCGCGGCCGCCGCCACGCGGGTCGCGCACGCCGTATTTGTGCCAGTAGGCGTAATCGGCATGGCCGGGACGGAACACGTCGGCGATTTTGCTGTAATCACGGGAGCGCTGGTCGGTATTGCGGATCAGCAAAGCGATGGGAGTGCCGGTGGTGCGCCCCTCATAAACGCCGGAAAGGATTTCCACGGCGTCCGGTTCGCGGCGCTGGGTGACAAAGCGGCTGGTGCCGGGTTTCCTGCGATCGAGCTCGGCCTGGATGTCGGCCGCATCAAGAAGCAGCCCGGGCGGACAGCCGTCGACCACGCAGCCGATCGCCGGCCCGTGGCTTTCGCCGAAAGACGTGACGGTAAACAGGAGTCCCAACGTGTTGCCGGCCATGCTGCAATCCCTTTGTCTTTGATAGTCGGATTGATTCTAGCATGGCGGCACACGCCCGCCGCTACCAGGGAAGGGATTCGTTTCGGCGGCGGAACCAGCCCGTCACGGACAGGCGGGGACACCTCGCGGGCAGCACCTCGTGCCAGAAACGGCCGGAAAGGAACAGGGCCAGCGTCCCGGCCTCGGGCTCGATGTCCCGGTAGTCGGTGCAGTCCTCGTCAAGATAGAGGCGCATCTGGCCACCGTTTTCCGGTTGCCACGCCTCGTTCAGATAGAGCACGGCGGTCAGCGTGCGGGCATCGTCGTCGCGGAAGCGGTCAAGATGCTTCTTGTAAAACGTGCCCTCCGGAAACACCGCGAAATGGGCCTCCAGGTCGTGAAGCCCCAGAAACAGCTGCCGGTTCACGGCAACGCGGATCTCGTCCAGAATGGCGAAATACCGGCTCAGCGCGGGGCTGGGGCGGGCTTCGTCCAGCCACAGCACGGAGTCGGAACGGATTTCGGCGCGCCGCCGCTGTCCTTCCGCCCGTCCCGTGGCGGCTTCGTGGAACTTTCCATCGCGCCACTCCGCTTCGCAGGCGACGCGCAGCGCGGCGACGTCTTCGCGCGAGAACAGGGTGGTGTCCACCACCCAGCCCCGCTCGAGCAGCGCATCGGTCAGATGCGCCGTCATGGCGCGCTCCGGCCGGCGCCGAAACGTTCGACCCTGAGTTCGGGATGCGCGCCGGATGCCGGATCGACGCTCTCCTGCTTCATCAACCGAAGCTGGCCGCCGCCGAACACTTCGGCCACGATCTGATAACTGCCGCCGGGTTTCGCCGCGGCCTTGTCGTACACCAGGGAAAAGGCCACAGGCGCCGATTTAGGATGCTCGATGATCGACTCGGCCAATAGCGATGCCGGCGCGTCGGCACGGCTGACATCGAGCAGACGCACGTGGACGCTGCCCACTCCGGCCACCTCGGCGCCCGCGGGCAGGACAACGCTGCCATCGAGCGCCGCCGGTTCCCAGGCGTGGCAGACGATCGGCAAGAGCCATCCGCCGATCAGGGCGAACGCGCCCCGCCTCATGCGGCGGGCTCCAGCCGGGCGCCGTCAAGCTTCACGCGGCGGCCGCCGGACGGAACCCACTCGCCCTGTCGACGCCAGGTCTTGGCGGGATCCTCGAGCAGCACGTACCAGTGGCGGGCCGGATGGGTGATCGGAGCCAGCACGCCCTGGTAGACATTGCCGTCGACGCGCGTCAGCACGCTGATGATGTCGTAATCGTCCTGGGTCGGATGCACCAGGGACAGCGACAGGGTATCCGGCAAGGGTTTCTCCGCGGAGACTTCCACCCGGACAGAGCGCATGTCGGCGGAGAACTCCGCGTGACCGGCGATTTTCAGGCTGTCGGCCATATGGTCGCGCTTGAGCTCCATATTGATTTCCTTGCCGCGCTTATAGTAGTCGTCCACCACCAGGCCATCGTCGGTCACGATGGCGGCGCGCAAAAACGCCGCGCCGACGGCGATCGAGGCCAAGGGGCCGATCATCAGCAGCCAGGGCCAGCGATGCCGGTACCACGGCTTGATCGTCTGCTGCTCTTGCATCACTTATTCTCCAATGAAGCTGGATTTTTCTTCCAGTCGCAAGGATGGATTATCCACGGATTCGATCACGAAATGAATCTCGTGGCTACCCTTGGTCGCATATTGCGGATCGGCCTGAACCCGCACGCCCACCGTTTCGTTGGCGGTCGGTTTGACCTCGACCACCTTCTGATCCATGGTCAGGCGGATATCCGGCATTCCCTTGACACTGATGCGGAAGCGCTGCGTGCCTTCGGACACGTTCATGATCTTCAGGCTGTAGCTGTTCTCCAGCCAGCCATCGTCGGTCTCGCGCACCAGCGACGCCCGGTCGCGCAGCACATCGACCTTGAACGGCTTTTTCAGGATCAGGCCGGTGACCGCCGCCGCGAACACGATGCCGACCACAAGACAGTACAGCACCACGCGCGGGCGCTTCAGGCGGGAGACGATCTGGCTTTCCGGGTACTTGCCCTCCAGCGCGTTTTCCGTGGTGTAGCGAATCAGGCCGCGCGGAGAGCCGACCTTGTCCATGACTTCGTCGCAGGCGTCGATACAGGCGGCACAGCCGATGCACTCGTACTGCAGGCCATTGCGGATGTCGATGCCCACCGGGCATACCTGCACGCAGATGCTGCAGTTGACGCAATCGCCGAGATTGGCGTTCTCGGCGCCCTTCTTGCGGGCACCGCGCGGTTCGCCGCGTTTTTCGTCATAGGAGATGATCAGGGTATCGGCATCGAACATCACGCTCTGGAAACGGGCGTACGGACACATGTACTTGCACACCTGCTCGCGCATGAATCCGGCGAAGAGGTAAGTGAAGCCCGAATAGAAGAACATCCAGAAGATTTCCCAGGTGCCGTAGCTGAACGTCGGCGCGGCCTCCACCAGACTGCGGATCGGCGTGAAGTAGCCGACCAGGGTAAAGCCCGTCAGCAGGGAAAACGCGATCATCAACGCATGCTTGGTGAACTTCAGGCGGAATTTGCGCAGACTCATCGGCGACTTGTCGAGTTTCATGCGCTTGGCGCGGTCGCCTTCCACCCAGTGCTCGATCCACAACATGATTTCGGTGTAGACCGTCTGCGGGCAGGAGTAGCCGCACCACAGGCGTCCGGCGATGGTCGTCCAGGCGAACAGGCCGAACGCGCAGCACATCAGGAGCGCGGACAGAAAAATGAAATCCTGCGGCCAGAAGGTCATGCCGAACAGGAAGAACTTGCGCTCGACCATATCGAAGAGCACGGCCTGGCGTCCGTTCCAGCTCAGCCAGGGCAGACCGAGATACACCAGTTGCGTCGCCAGCACGACAAAAACACGCCAGTTGTTGAAGACTCCCCGAACACTGCGCGGGTAGATTTTCTTGGCGGCCTCGTAAAGCGAGATTTCGGTGGCGTCGCCCTCCGGGGGCACGTGTTCTACCTTGACGGGAATATCCTTGAGCGAATCAGACATGAGGCTTTTCCTGAAAGAGGATTTCGCAAAGTTCACTCCATGAACTTTACGCAATCCACTGGGTTTGCGCTGTTACTTTACAAAAACATATAACAAAACGGGGATACAACACTGCCCGCTTTCGCGGGCAGTGTCACTGGCCGGATTACTTGGCCGCTTGCGGATTGTTGGAGAGACTCCAGACATACGCCGCGAGCACATGCACCTTGCCCTCGCCCAGGAAGTCCTTCCAGGCCGGCATCTGGTTGTTGCGACCGTTGGTGATGGTCTCGATGATGGTCTTTTCCGTACCGCCGTACAGCCAGTTGCCGCTCGGGTGCGTCAGGTTCGGCGCGCCAAGGGCCTGATTGCCCTTGCCGTCGACGCCGTGACACGTGAAGCAGATGGCCTTGAAGGTTTCCGAACCGCGCGCCGCGCGCTCGGCGTCATGCTTCTTGTTGGACAGCGACAATACGTAGTTGGCGACGTCCTTCACCTTCTCTTCGCCGAACTGCGCACCGAACGCCGGCATCTGGCCATGGCGACCGCCCATGATGGTGGTCTTGATGGTTTCCGGCGCGCCGCCGTACAGCCAGTCATGATTCACCAGGTTCGGGAAGCCCTTCGCGCCGCGCGCATCGGAGCCGTGGCACTGCACGCAGTAGGTCTGGAACAGGCGCTTGCCCATCTCCTGCGCCTTCGGATCGGCGGCGACAGCCTTCAGATCCTGCTTCAGGTACTGGTCGTACAGGGGTTTGTACTTGGCTTCCGCCTGGGCACGCTCCTCCTTGTACTGACCGACCGACGTCCAGTGGCGCAGACCGGGGAACGCGCCAAGGCCGGGGTACAGGGCCAGGTAGACCACGCCGAAGGCCAGGGTGATGTAGAACATCAGCATCCACCACAGCGGCAGCGGGTTGTTGTACTCCTCCAGGTCGCCGTCCCAGACGTGACCGAGCGTTTGAACCTGCTCACCCGGCTTGACCGTAGTCTTGGACTGGGTGAACAGAAGTACGGTGAGACCCACGAAACCGCCAACGACGATGGCGATAATCCAGATCCCCCAGAAGTCACTCACGAAATCACTCATTGCTTTACTCCGTTTGTGGGCTCCTCGCCCTTGCTGCCCTCGGGACGGTCGTCGTCCTCGATCACCATAGCGGCCACTTCGTCGTAACGTTTCCTCGACGATTTGCTATAAGCGATCCAGACGACGAGCGCGAAGGTCCCGACGCACAGCAGGGTGAAGAGCTCGCGCCCGAGATTGGTCAGGTCCATGGCTTAGCGCACGTTCTTCAGCGCAAGGCCCAGGCTCTGCAGATACGCGATCACTGCGTCGAGCTCGGACTTGCCTTCGACTTCCGCCTTGCCTTCCGCGATTTCCTTGTCGGTATACGGCACACCGACAATACGCAGCGCTTTCATCTTGGCGGCGACGCCATCGGCGTCGGCCAGATTCTTCGCCAGCCACGGGAACGCGGGCATGTTGGACTCGGGAACCACGTCGCGCGGGTTGGTCAGGTGCACGCGGTGCCATTCATCCGAATAGCGGCCGCCGACACGGGCCAGGTCCGGACCGGTACGCTTGGAGCCCCACTGGAACGGATGGTCGTACACCGACTCGCCCGCCACGGAGTAGTGGCCATAGCGCTCGGTCTCGGCGCGGAACGGACGGATCATCTGCGAGTGGCAGGTGTAGCAGCCTTCGCGGATGAAGATGTCGCGGCCGGTCAGTTGCAGCGCGGTATACGGCTTCACGCCGGCAACCGGTTCGGTCGTCGACTTCTGGAAGGCCAGCGGAACGATTTCCGCGAGGCCGGCAATGCTGATGACGATCAGCGTGAACACGATCAGAAAACCGACGTGCTCTTCAACAAGTTTCTGAATCTTATCCATTTGCTTCACCTTTCCCGGATCAAGCGTGACCGTGCGCGGCGGCGATAGCCGGAATCTTGCCGTCAACGGCCTTGCCCACACTGATGGTGCGGAAGACGTTGTAAGCCATCATCACCATGCCGACCAGGTAGAGCAAGCCACCCAGGACACGTACGGTATGGTACGGGTAGGTCGCCTTGACCGCTTCGATGAAGGCGTAGGTCAGCGTGCCGTCCGGGTTCAGGGCGCGCCACATCAGACCCTGGGTCACACCGGCGATCCACATCGAGGCGATGTAGAGCACCACGCCCACGGTCGCCACCCAGAAGTGGGCCTCGATCAGCTTGATGCTGTACATCTGCTCACGGCCCCACAGACGCGGGATCAGGTAGTAGATCGAACCGATGGTGATGAAGCCGACCCAGCCCAGAGCGCCGGAGTGCACGTGGCCGATACCCCAGTCGGTGTAGTGGGACAGCGCATTGACGGTCTTGATCGACATCATCGGACCTTCGAAGGTCGACATGCCGTAGAAGGACAGCGATACGATCAGGAACTTCAGGATCGGATCGGTGCGCAGTTTGTGCCAGGCGCCCGACAGGGTCATGATGCCGTTGATCATGCCGCCCCAGCTAGGCGCCAGCAGGATCAGGGAGAACACCATGCCGACGGACTGGGTCCAGTCAGGCAGGGCGGTGTAGTGCAGGTGGTGCGGACCGGCCCACATATAGGTGAAGATCAGCGCCCAGAAGTGCACCACGGACAGGCGGTACGAGTAGATCGGACGGCCGGCCTGCTTGGGCACGAAGTAATACATCATGCCAAGGAACGCGGCGGTCAGGAAGAAGCCCACGGCGTTGTGGCCGTACCACCATTGCACCATGGCGTCGACGGCGCCGGAGTAGACCGCGTAGGACTTGGTCAGGCTCACCGGGATGAAGGCGCTGTTGACGACGTGCAGCAGGGCAACGGCCAGGATGAAGGCGCCGTAGAACCAGTTCGCGACATAGATGTGCTTGACCTTGCGGATCGCGATGGTCCCGAAGAACACAATGGCATACACAACCCAGATGATGGTGATCAGTACCTTGATCGGCCATTCAAGCTCGGCGTACTCCTTGCCGAACGTGTACCCCAGCGGGAACGTGACGGCGGCGAGCACGATGACCAGTTGCCATCCCCAGAAGGTGAAGGCGGCCAGTTTGTCGGAGATGAGTCGGACGTTACAGGTCCGTTGCACCACATAGTACGACGTGGCGAACAGACCGCAACCGCCAAAGGCGAAGATCACTGCGTTCGTGTGCAGCGGGCGCAAGCGGCCAAAGTGGAACCAGGGCCCGAAATTGAGCTCGGGCCACACCAGCTGGGCCGCAATAATGACGCCCACCAGCATGCCGACGATGCCCCAAACCACGGTCATCACGGCAAACTGGCGCACCACCTTATAGTTATAAGTGGATTGCGTTTCCATTTAAGGTTTTCTCCAAGGTTGCAAACTCAGAACGATAAAACCGAGCAGCTTGAAAACCGCCTTTTTCACCCCATTTGCACGGAAAGGAAAGAGGAGGCAGCCACCAGCATTACGAACTTGAGATAAATCAAGCGTTTGAGCCCTGAACACGTCGCATGGCGATCTTGTGTCGCCTTGGCCGTGCTCCCGACGTCGCGCTATTACCCCGTATATTCAACGCCGTATTCTAAATCAATTACCCAGTGCAGGCCACTGCATAAGCGGTCTTGCGGGCTGTCGGCTAAAGCGTCCGGAGCGAATCAGAGCGGATGCCGTCGAAATAAACGACCGCACCACCTGTGTGGATTATATTGTCATGTCCGACCCGACCCTTGACGTGGATCAACTCGCCATATCTCTCTACCGTCATTCACAACAGATGCTAGAATCATAGCTTTTATGCGCAATCAGGTAAGCCCGACATGAATGTTCCTGTTCATTATCGTATCCACCCGGTGTCGCCCGAAGCCCACCTGTACGAAATTACCCTAACGGTCAGGGAACCGGCCAAAAAGGGCCAGGTGTTTCAGCTTCCCGCGTGGATTCCCGGCAGCTACATGATTCGCGAGTTCTCGCGCCATATCGTGAAACTGGCCGCGCGTTCCGGCGGCAAACCCGTCGCGCTGGAAAAACTCGACAAGCACACCTGGCAAGCGGCGCCGGTGAAGGGCCCCCTGGTGCTGACCTACCAGGTCTACGCCTTCGATCTGTCCGTGCGCGGCGCCTGGCTTGACGCGCAACGCGGCTTTTTCAACGGCACCAGCGTCTTCCTGATGGCAGAGGGCTACGAGAACAGCCCCTGCGAGGTCGAGATTCAACCGCCCGAGGGCGAGGACTACGCCGACTGGCGCGTGGCGACCGCTCTGCCCGCCGTCGACGTCAAAAAGAAAACCGCCTTCGGCCGCTACCGCGCCGCCAACTATGACGAGCTGATCGACCATCCGGTGGAAATGGGTCTTTTCGAACGCGTCACCTTCAAGGCCTGCGGCGTTCCGCACGAGTTCGTCGTGTCCGGCCGCTTCTCGGCCGACCTCAAGCGGCTGGCGCGCGATGTCAAGAAAATCTGTGAATGGCAGATCCGTTTCTTCGGCGAACCGGCCCCCTTCGACCGTTACGTATTCATGCTGTTCGCCGGCAAGGATCTCTATGGCGGACTGGAGCACCGGGCCTCGACGGCGCTGTTCGCGCACCGCGACGACCTGCCGGCGCACGGCGCGAAAGACATCTCCGACGGCTACCTGAAACTGCTCGGCCTGATCAGCCACGAGTATTTCCACAGCTGGAACGTCAAGCGCATGAAGCCGGCGGCGTTCGTGCCCTACGACCTGACACGCGAAGCCCACACCACCCTGCTGTGGGCCTTCGAGGGCATCACCTCCTACTACGACGACCTCGCGCTGGTGCGCGCCGGCCTGATCGACGAGAAACGCTATCTGGGCCTGTTGGCCCGCACCATCACCGGGGTGCGGCGCGGCGCCGGACGTCTGAAGCAGACGCTCGCCGATTCGAGCTTCGACGCCTGGACCAAGTACTACCGCCAGGACGAGAACAGCCCCAACAGCATCGTCAGTTATTACACCAAGGGCTCCCTCGCCGCGCTGGCGCTGGATCTGACCCTGCGCCGCGAAACACGGGACGCGCGCAGCCTCGACGACGTGATGAAGGCACTGTGGGCCAAGTGGCTCGCCGACGGCAAGGGCCTCGCCGAAGGCGAATGGGAAGCCGTCGCCTCGGAGGTCGCCGGATTCGATCTCGCGCCGTTCTTCGATGCGGCGCTGCGCTCGACGCGCGAGCTGCCGCTCGAGGAACTTCTCGCCAGCCAGGGCGTCACCCTGCACTGGGATCATGCCGGGTCGGCATCGGACACCGGATCGGTGGAGGACCGCTTCGCCGCGACCCCCGCGAGCCTGACGCTCGGCGTGAAAACCGCCGCGGACCCCGCCGGCGTGAAGCTGACTCACGTGCTCGACGGCGGCGCGGCCCAGGAAGCGGGTCTTTCCGGCGGCGATGTGCTCGTCGCGCTTGACGGACTGAAGGTCACGGATCTTGAGAAGGCGCTGCAGCGCCTCGCACCGAATAAAAAAATACGGGCCCACGCATTCCGCCGCGACGAACTGATCGCGGTGCATGTCGTTCCGAAAGCGGCGGACGCCGACACCTGCCGGCTGGTTCCCGGCGACAACGGCGCGCGCTGGCTGAAAACGGGCTCGACCCCCCTCCACCCCACAAAGGTTGAAAGGTAGTAGAGAAACATGGCACAACAACCCGAAGTCAAATATCGCAAGGACTACGCCGCCCCCGCGTTCCTGGTCGACAAAATCGACCTGCGATTCGAGATCGAGGACACCGAGACCCGGGTTCACTCGCGTCTGGTGATCAATCGCAACGATAAAACGCCGGCCGCCTCGACCCTGCTGCTGGACGGCAGCGCCCGACTGCTGTCCGTGGCCGTCGACGGCCAGAAACTCGCCGAGGAGCGCTACCGGCTCGAAGACGGCGTCCTTGCCGTCCTCGACGTGCCGGAAAGCTTTATTCTCGAGGTCGAAACCTCGCTCGATCCGGCTTCCAACACCAGCCTGATGGGGCTTTACGCCTCCAACGGCAATCTCTTCACCCAGTGCGAGCCGGAGGGATTCCGCAAGATCACCTATTACCCGGACCGCCCGGACGTGATGGCGAAATTCTCCACGACCATCGTCGCCGACAAGCAGAAATACCCGGTCCTGCTGTCCAACGGCAACAAGGTCGGCGAAGGCATGCTCGACAAGAAGCGCCACTGGGTCAAATGGGTCGACCCCTACCGCAAGCCGGCCTATCTGTTCGCCATGGTGGCGGGCCGCCTGACCGCGCTGAAGGACACCTTCACGACACAAAGCGGCCGCGAGGTCGCGCTGGAAATCTGGACGGAACCGGCCGACCAGGACAAGGTCCAGCACGCGATGGACTCGGTCAAGCGCTCGATGAAGTGGGACGAGACGCGCTTCGGCCTGGAGTACGACCTCGACATCTACATGATCGTGGCGGTCGGCGACTTCAATATGGGCGCCATGGAAAACAAGGGCCTGAACATCTTCAACACCAAGTATGTGCTCGCCCGCCAGGAAACCGCCACCGACGACGACTTCGAAGGCATCGAGCGCGTCATCGGCCACGAGTATTTCCATAACTGGACCGGCAACCGCGTCACCTGCCGCGACTGGTTCCAGCTCTCGCTCAAGGAAGGCCTGACGGTGTTCCGCGACCAGGAATTCTCGGCGGACATGACCAGCCGCGCGGTCAAGCGCATTTCCGACGTGATCGGACTGCGCGCCAGCCAGTTCCCCGAGGATGCCGGCCCGACCGCCCACCCGGTTCGTCCCGACTCCTACATCGAGATGAACAACTTCTACACCATGACGATCTACGAAAAAGGTGCGGAAGTGGTACGCATGTACCATACCCTGCTGGGCGAAGAAGGCTTCCGCAAGGGCATGGATCTGTACTTCCGCCGCCATGACGGACAGGCCGTCACCTGTGACGATTTCCGCGCGGCGATGGCCGACGCCAACGGCGCCGACTTCGGGCAGTTCGCCCTGTGGTACAGCCAGGCCGGCACGCCGGTGCTCGATGCCGAAGGCCGCTATGATCCGGTGGCCCGCACCTTCACCCTGACGGTTGCCCAAAGCTGCCCGGCCACCCCGGGCCAGGAAAACAAACAACCTTTCCATATTCCGCTGGCCATGGGCCTTGTCGGCGAGGACGGGCAGGACCTGCCGCTCAAGCTGGCCGGCTCGGACACGGCGCCGACCACCCGCGTGCTCGAACTGCGCGAAGAGCGCGAAACCTTCGTCTTCGAAGACGTTCCGTCCCGTCCGGTTCCGTCGCTGCTGCGCGGCTTCTCCGCGCCGGTACGCCTGAACTACGACTGGAGCGACAACGATCTGGCCTTCCTGATGGCCAACGACTCCGACCCGTTCAGCCGCTGGGAAGCCGGCCAGACCTACGCCGAACGCCTGCTCCGCGCCGAGATCGCCGCGCGCGCGGACGGCCGAGGCGTCACGGTGCCCGCGGCCTTCGTCGACGCCTTCCGTGCCGTCCTGAAGGATCACGCCGCCGATCCGGCATTCAAGGCGCTGATGCTGCAGCTGCCGTCCGTGGCGGAAATCATCGAACTGCTCGACTCGGCGGACCCGGCCCTCATCCACGAGGTGCGCGAGACGGTGCTCACGGCCCTGGCCGCCGAGCTGCGCAACGAATGGCGCGAGGCCTACGAGCTGAACACGACCCGCGAATACCGTCCTCAGGATGCCGGCAAGCGCGCCCTGAAGAACCGCGCGCTGTCCATGCTCTGCCGCCTGGGCGACGCCCGCGCCCTGGAGTCGGCGCGCGACCAGTTCATCAAGGCCGACAACATGACCGACCAGATGGGCGCGCTGATCGCGTTGCGCGACACCGGCTCGGCCGAACGCGACGAATCGCTCGCCGAATTCGCGCGCCGCTGGGAAAAGGACGCGCTCGTCATGGACAAGTACTTCACTCTTGTCGCCTCGAGCCTGGGCGCGGGCACGCTTGACGAAGTCAAGCGCGCCATGTCCCACCCGGCCTTCTCCATCAAGAACCCGAACAAGGCGCGCTCGCTGCTGATGACCTTCGGCCGCAACATGCGTCACTTCCATGCCGCCGACGGCAGTGGCTACCGCTTCATCGCCGATCAGGTGCTGGCGCTCGACGCGCTCAACCCGCAGGTGGCGAGCCGTCTTGTGTCGGTGTTCAACCGCAGAAAGAAGATCGAGCCGGCCCGGGCCGCGCTGATGAAAGCGGAACTCGAGCGCCTGATGGCCGCGCAACTGTCCAAGGACGTCTACGAAATCGTGTCGAAGAACCTCGGCTGAGCCGTCGCCTTCGGCCGCAAAAAACCCCCGCGAGGCGCAAGCCCCGCGGGGGTTTTTCTTGGCGGCGGATTACTTGGCGCCGCTGGCGTCTTTCACGCATTTTTTCACGAAGCTCGCCTTGGCGGCGCCCTTGAGCTTCTTCTCGGCGGCACGGGCTTCACAGCCGGCCTGGGCCGAAACAACGGGCGCGCTGGCCGGCATCTTGGCCATCGCGTCTTTCTCGCATTTCTTCATGAAACTGGTCTTGGCGGCGCCGGAGAGTTTTTTCTCCGCGGCGCGCGCCGCGCAATCGCCGTCGGCGGCGAACGCCAGATTGGCGGTCATCAGGGCGACCAGGGAGCACAGGACGAGTTTTTTCATGTCGCATTCCTTCCGTTCGGTTTGGGGAGGTACTTCGCCGGACGATAGCACAACTCGGCGAAATTCCGCGAGAGGCACGCCCCCTTGACGATGACATGGGAATCATCAATGATTCAAGCAAACGCTTGATCCACCCACCACCCACAGAGATTTCCGTGCAGAAAACCCAGGAAGACCTTTTCGTGCCGGTCGGCCAGAACGACCGTCTGCACCTGCGGCGCATCCGCTGCCACCCCGGAGGCGAAGCCGTGCTGATGGTGCACGGCGTGATGGCCAATGGCCGCATTTTCTACTCCGAATCGGGCAAGGGACTCGCCCATTATCTTGCCGAGGCGGGCTACGACGTGTTCGTGGCCGACCTGCGGGGCCGCGGGCAAAGCCAGCCGCCCATCGGCCGCGCGAGCCGTCACGGCCAAACGGAAACCATCGTGGAGGATCTGCCGGCGCTGCAGCGCGAAATACGGCGGTTGACGGGAGGGCAACCCGTGCACTGGATCGCCCACTCCTGGGGCGGGGTGCACATGACCAGTTCGCTGGTGCGCCACCCGGAGATAATCGGCGAAGTCAAAAGCCTGGTGTACTTCGGCTCCAAGCGCAGCGTCCGGGTGAGCAATCTGAACAAGCTGATCGAAGTCGATTTCATGTGGAATATCGCCTCGCGCTGGCTGGTCCGCGCCGTCGGCTACCTGCCGGCGCGCGCGATCCGGTTGGGCGCCGACAACGAATCGGACAAGAGCCATCTGCAAAGCAAGCTGTGGGCGTTGCCCGCCCCCTGGATCGACAGCGACGACGGTTTCGACTACGGCGCGGCGGCCTGTCGCGTGACGCTGCCGCCGGCGCTCTACTTCGCGGCCAGCAACGATCCATGCCGCGGCCATCCCGAGGACGTGAAGCGCTTCCGGGACGAATCGGGACCGCACCTGTCGCGCGTTCATCTCTTGGGACGGGCCACGGGTCATCGGCACGATTACAACCACGTATCCTTGCTCACCCACCCCGACGCGGTGCGGGATCATTTTCCCCTGGCGCTGGCCTGGATGCGCGGGGATACCAGGGCCGTCCCGGAAAACTACTGACGCCCGGGCAAAACCCGGCGGCGCTCACCACTTGTCGGACGCGCCGCCGCCTCCGTAATCGCCGCCGCCGCGGCCCCAACCTCCGCCACCGTTCCCGCCGCCGCCACGGCCCCCGCCGCCTCCCCAGCCGCCAAAGCCGGGAAGATTGATACCCAATAGCGAGAACAGGAAGCCGCCCCCGCCGATCAGCAGGGCCATGAAGAAGCCGGCGCCGAACGCGAAGGCGACACCGCCGATCAGCGAACCGGTGATGACGCTGCCGGCCACGTGGCCGAACAACGAGCGCAGCACACCGCCGGCGAAGAGCAGTATCAGCGCCGCCCACGACCAGTCAGCGTCGGTCCCGCCCGCGCTCTGCTTCGCGCGAGGGGGCGGAGCCGGCAACCCTTCCTTGAGCGTCGCCGATTCGATGGCCTTGACGGCGTCCATCAGTCCCTGCCCGCGCTGCCCGGCGGCCAGCCGCGGCGACAGGATATCGTGCAGGATGCGCTTGGCGACAACGTCGGGAATCGTTCCCTCCAGTCCGCGTCCCACGAAAATCTGGCTGGTGCGCTCATTGACGACCACCAGAAGCAGCACGCCGTCGTCGACGCCCTTGCGGCCGGGTTTCCAGTTTTCCATCACCCGCACGCCATAGTCGAACGCGGTTTCCGGCGCGACCGAAGGCACGATGAGCACGGCGATCTGGCTGCCCTGCCGGTCACGGAAGGCCAGAAGTTCATTCGCCAGCGACTGCCGGTCGCTATCGGCGAGAAAGCCGGCCGTGTCGATGACCGGAGACACCGGTTCGGGCACCGGCACTTCGGCGTGCGCGAAGACCGCGAACACCCAGGCGGCGATCAGAAAAACCAGGCGGATCGCCATCATTGCGCGGCCGAGGCTCCGCCGGTGCCGAAGTTCACGGTCGGCGCCGTCGAAATGGCTTTTTCGTTGTCGACGGTGAAGCTTGGGCGGGTTTTCAGGTTGAACGCCATCGCGGTCAGATTGTTCGGGAAGGAGCGCACATCGGTGTTATAGATCTGCACGGCGTTGATGTAGCGCTTGCGGGCCAGGGCGATGCGGTTTTCCGTGCCTTCGAGCTGCGCCTGCAGATCGCGAAAACCGCTGTCCGCCTTCAATTGCGGATAGTTCTCCGAGACCACCATCAGACGCGACAGCGCCGATCCCATGCTTTGCTGGGCGGCGGCGAACTCCTTGAGTTTCTGCTCATCCGACGCGGTGGACGCATCCAGCCTCAGGCTGCCGACGCGGGAGCGCGCTTCGGTCACCTGAACCAGCACATCCTTCTCGTGCACGGCATAGCCCTTCACCGTGTTGACAAGATTGGGCACCAGATCGGCGCGGCGCTGATACTGGTTGATGACTTCGGCCCAGGCGGCATTGACCGCTTCGTCCTCGGCCTGAAGGGCGTTGTAGCCGCAGCCGCTGAGCGTTGCGGACAGGACGAGAGCGGCCAGCAGGGATGACTTCATGTAATGCACTCCTGAAAAAGTTTTGCGTGACGACACGTTGCCGATGTTAGTCGAAACGGCTTGGCAGGCCAAGAAGCCGATGACGGCGTTATCGCCAGGTCGCTCGCTCCCCGCTTTGTGTGATTTTGACACGGTTCACGAATTGACAAACAGAATAACAAAAACGAGCAACCGAAACGGTTCCGGCGCTGGCCGGGCAAGGTATCGAAAGGCAGCGGTACACTATCGTTATTAATGACGATGTTCTAATATTGACATTGCCATTCGCATACGAAAAAAATCGCTTTTCCGAACGGTCGTTTCATCGTTATTATCACCTGTTTCCCCGGCTAGCCCGGGCGAGCATAACAATAAGCCTGACAAAAACCGGAACAGGCCATCCATTCGTTTGCACAAGGAAGTTCAATATGACAAATAAATCACATCCCAAGGGGCTCTATTTGCTCTTTGTAACCGAGATGTGGGAACGCTTCAGTTACTACGGCATGCGCGCCATTTTCGTCCTCTTCATGGTCAAGGCCCTGATGATGGACAAGGTCGCCGCTTCGGAGATTTACGGGACATACACGGGACTGGTCTACTTCGCTCCGCTGATCGGCGGCTATATCGCCGACCGCTATTGGGGCAACCGCCGCTCTATCATGCTCGGTGGCCTCCTGATGGCCATCGGCCAATTCATGCTGTTCTTTTCCGGCTCGCTTCACGGCAGCAATGTCCAGCTCGCCACCGTCCTGATGTACGGCGGCCTCACCGGACTGATCGTCGGCAACGGCATGTTCAAGCCGAACATTTCCTCGATGGTCGGGCAGCTCTATCCGGCCGGCGACAAGCGCGTCGACTCCGCTTTCACCATGTTCTACATGGGTATCAACGCAGGCTCGCTGCTCGCTCCGCTGATCTGCGGCACGCTCGGCGACACCGGCAACCCGGCCGACTTCAAGTGGGGCTTCATGGCCGCCGGCCTCGGCATGCTGTTCAGCCTGAGCGTCTTCACGCTGCTCAAGGACAAATACCTCCTCAGCCCGGAAGGCAAGCCGGTCGGACTGCCGCCGGTCAAGCACACCGAGTCGGGCCATGCCGTCAAGCATGAGCCGCTGACCCGCGTGGAAATGGAACGGCTCGCCGTCATCCTGATCGTCTCGGCGTTCGTGATTTTCTTCTGGTCCGCCTTCGAGCAGGCCGGCGCTTCGCTGACCTTCTTCGCCGACGAGCAGACCAACCGCAACGTGATGGGCACCACCATCCCCGCGTCGTTCTTCCAGTCGATCAACCCGATCGCCATCGTGCTGTTCGCCCCGGTCTTCGCCTGGTTGTGGACCAAGCTCGGCGGCCGCGGCATGGAACCCTCCTCGCCGACCAAGATGGCGCTCGGCCTGCTGTTCCTCGCCATCGGCTATCTGGTCATCGCCTTCGGCGTGGACGGCATTCCGCCCGGAGCCAAGGTCAGCATGATGTGGCTGGTCAGCCTGTACATGCTGCACTCCTTCGGCGAGCTGTGCCTTTCCCCGATCGGTCTGTCGCTGGTGGTCAAGCTCTCCCCGGCCCGCTTCACCGGCCTGATGATGGGGATCTGGTTCCTGTCCAACGCGATCTCCAACAAGTTCGCGGGCATGCTCTCCGAGCTGTATCCGGAACCGGGCAAGGCCGCCCCGCATTTCTTCGGCTATGCGATCAACAATCTGCATGATTTCTTCATGCTGTTCGTGGTCATGGCCGGCGTGGCGTCGCTGATCCTGTTCCTGCTGTCCTCGCGTCTGCAGAAGATGATGCACGGTCTGCAGTAATCTTATCGATATTGCGCGGCCACATGTGCCGCGATTGCAAGGCGCCGGCGCGATCCGGCGCCTTTTTTTCTTTGTCCGAGACATCCTCTGATAGAATGAGCCATCCGCCGGCCCCTTCCGCGCCGGCCGCAGCCCGGAACGACAACTACGCACCGCAAATGAATCAGACATCCCGACCATACTGGCAGCGCCAGGGCATGGCCGTGCTCGGCGCGCTCCTCATCGCGCGCCTGGCTGCCATGATCCTGATTCCATTGACGGACACCACCGAGGCGCGCTACGCGGAAATCGCCCGCAAGATGCTGGAAACCGGCAACTGGATCACGCTGTGGCACGATTACGGCGTGCCCTTCTGGGCCAAGCCCCCGCTGTCCACCTGGTTCTCCGCCCTGTCGATGGGGCTATTCGGCGTCAACGAACTGGCGGCGCGATTGCCGTCGCTGCTGCTGTCGGCGGGGACGGTCGCCCTGGTCGCCCGCCTGCTGCGCAAGCGCTACGGCGGCGATGCGGGCTGGGCATCGGCCCTGCTGCTGGCGGGGGGTATCCTGTTCCTGCTCGGATCCGGCACGGTGATGACCGACCCCGCCCTGATCTTCGCCACCACGCTCATTCATGTCGCCTTCTGGGAGGCGCTGGATACCGGCAAGCGCGCGTGGGGCTACCTGTTCTTCGCCGGGATCGGCCTCGGACTCCTCGCCAAGGGGCCGATCGCCATCGTGCTCACGGCCATGCCCATCGGACTGTGGGTGATCCTCAATCACCGCTGGGCCGCGATCCGGCAACACCTTCCCTGGCTGACCGGCACGCTGCTGGCTCTGGCCATCGCCGTTCCCTGGTACTGGCTGGCCGAGCGCCGCACGCCGGGATTTCTCGATTATTTCATCGTCGGCGAGCACATCAGCCGCTTTCTCGACCCAGGCTGGAAAGGCGACCGCTACGGCTACGCCCATGCCACGCCGCACGGTATGATCTGGCTGTACGCCGCGGCGGGCCTCCTGCCCTGGTCGGTCTGCGCTCCGGTGTGGCTCGTCCGCTTCGGCCGCCGGCTGGTGCCGGACCGCCGCGACGGTTTCCTGAGCTATTGCGTGCTATGGACAACGATGCCGCTGGTTTTCTTTACCGTCTCGGGCAACATCATCATGCCGTACGCCCTGACCATGGTGCCGGGCTTCGCCGCGCTGGCCGCGTCGCTATGGGCCCGCCACGACGCGCCGGAGCGAGGGCGCTGGCTGCCCTGGCTCGCGGCGCTGCCGCTTGTCGCGCTGATCGCGGCAACCCTGGCGTTCCGCCTCGCTCCCGAACCGCTCGCCCGCACCCAGAAGGCCATGGTCGGCGCCTGGTTCGCCGAGCGGCCCGCCGCGAACTCGCGGCTGGTGCTGTGGGACAGCCGTCGGGAGTTTTCCGCGGAGTTCTATGCCGGCGGCCGCTTGATCACCACCTTCAACCCGCAGACCGTGCGGAAGGCGCTCGCCACGCCCGGCAACGATTACCTGGCCTGCCGCGACAGCGAGTGCGCGTCGCTGCCGGCCGAACTGCGCGCCGCTTTTGTGGAAGCGGGGCGTTTCCCCAACCCCGGCGAAGCCATGCGTCTCCTGAAAAAACGCGCGCCCGCCACTCCCCTTCCCCTGACAGGACCCGGCAATGACCGCTGATTTTGTCCCGGACTACCTTCTTGATCTGCGCGCCGCCCAGCGGCCGGCCATGCCGCGCGTGAGCTGCATCGTTCCCGCCTACAACGAAGCGGACAATATCGCGCTGTTGCTGACCACTCTCAACGCCCTGCTCGCCAAGGACGGCTACGAGCACGAGCTGATCGTGGTCGACGACGGCAGCCGCGACGCGACCGTCGAAGAAGTGCTCAAACTCCAGGCCACACTGCCGGTGACACTGATCCAGCTGTCACGCAACTTCGGCAAGGAAATCGCGCTCACAGCGGGCATCGACCACTGCGACGGCGATGTGGCCGTGCTGATCGACGGCGACTTTCAGCATCCCCCCGAAGTAATCCCGGATTTTCTGGCGCACTGGCGGCGCGGTTACGACATGGTGTACAGCGTTCGCGCCAGCCGGGACGGCGAGTCGCTCGCCAAGCGCTGGTTCACCCGGACCTTCTACACCCTGCTCAACCTCGGTTCCGCGCTGAAAATCCCGGAAAACACCCAGGACTTCCGGGTGCTGGACCGCTGCATCATCGAAGCGCTCAAGGCCATGCCCGAACGAAACCGCTTCATGAAAGGCCTGTACAACTGGGTCGGCTTCACCCGCCTTGCCGTCACCACGCATACCAACGATCGCATGGGCGGCGTGAGCAGCTTCAACCTGTGGCGCCTCCTGCAGCTTGGCCTGACCGGCCTGACGTCGTTTTCCAACGTGCCCTTGCGGGTCTGGACCTTCATGGGCAGCGTGATTTCGCTCTCGTCGATCTGCTACGCGCTTCACGTGATGATCAGCACCCTGCTGTGGGGCACGGATCTGAAAGGCTGGCCGACCCTGATCGTCGCCACCTCCTTCCTCGGCGGCGTGCAGCTCTTGTCCATCGGCGTGCTCGGTGAATACATCGGCCGGATTTTCACCGAGGTGAAGCTCCGGCCGCACTATTTCGTGAGCCGGCTGCACAAGGCCGGATCGAAGGAAGATCCCGTTGATCAATCGTGAGCTGTTCTGGTTCGGCGTCGTCGGCGTCACGGCCATGGCGGTGCACTACCTTCTGGTGACGCGGCTGTTCGTGCCGGCCGGTCTGACGCCGCTGCTGGCCAACGTGGCGGGATTCCTGCTCGCCTTCGTCGTCAGCTACCATGGGCACCGCCATCAAACCTTCCGGGCGCGCCACGTGCCGCACCGGCGGGCCCTGCCGCGGTTCTTCGCGGTCGCGTGCGCCAGTTTCGCCGTCAACGAAGCCATGTACGCCGCGCTGCTCGCGCACACGGCGCTCGACTACCGCGCCGCCTTGCTGATCGTGCTCGTCACCGTCGCCGCGCTGACGTTCCTGCTCGGCAAACTGTGGGCCTTCGCCGGAGTCCGTCCATCATGAAACGCCTAGTGCTGTGCGCCGACGACTTTGCCCAGTCGCGCGCCATTTCGCGCGGCATCCTTGACCTTGCCGAGGCGGGCCGCATCACCGCCACCAGCGTGTTCTCCCTGTCGGAACACTGGATGGAAGGCGCCCGGCAGCTCAAGCCGCTAAGCCCGCGGGTGGAAGCCGGGCTGCATCTGACGCTCACCGAGCCGTTCGACGACACGGCCCGCCCGCTGGGACGCTGGTTGCTGATGAGTCAGGCCGGCTGCGTGCCGCGCCAGGCGGTGCGCCGGTCGTTCGAGGCGCAATTGATGCGCTTTTGCGAGGAGTGGGGGGAATTGCCGGCCTATCTTGACGGACACCAGCATGTCCATGCGCTGCCAGGCATCCGCGACGAAGTGTTCGCCCTGATAGAACGGCACTGGACCGGCGCCAGCCGGCCCTGGATCCGTCTGCCCGACCGGCTTGGCCACCCGGGCCAGAGCCGCTTCAAGGCTTCGGTGCTGACTTTCTGCTGCCGCGGCTTCGCGCGCCAAGCGGCGCAACGCGGCCTGACTTCGCACGCGTGGTTCGGCGGACTCTATTCGCTGTCGGGCGACGCGGCCTATCGGGCGCTGATGCGCGAATGGCTCGCCGCCTGTCCGGACGGCGCGCTGATGATGTGTCACCCCGGCATGCCGGCGACAAACCCCGCCGACCCGATCGCACGGGCGCGCGTCAACGAATACCGCTACCTGGCGAGTCCGGCCTTCGCGGAAGACCTGCGAAGCGCCGGGGTGGAGCTGGTCACCGGCTCCCGAACCGCCGGTTAAGGCGAAGGGAAACGCAACGGGTCATTCCTCTCCACCTGGGATGGAGCAGGCCCGCTCCGGATACCGAGGTGGAATTACCCCATCAGGATGAAACGCGCGGGATTGGCCGGACGGCGCCCGTCGGCGAACATCCGCCGAGCTTCGCGGCGATGCCGAACCTGACGGTATGGCGCGGAACCTCGGGCGCGGCAGGCGTCAGGATCAGGCTGGCGGTGGAAACGTGCGGGGTCATGATGGGTGCTCGCAGAAGAAAGCCAGCTTCGCTTGCAAAAAACGCTCATTCCTCCCGGGCTCGTCCTCACACCGTGGGCCAGGGCAGCCGCCGGGGATTCAGCGCCTCATCGGCAAGCAAGGTCCGGCAGGACTCGTGGGTGAACCATCGCCCCTCTTCGGGCGCCGCGCGAAAATGGAATGCCTCGCCATCCAGTTCGAAACGCAGTTGCCAGGCATGCAGGTAGGCCCGGTCTGGCTCGCCGCCGGGATAATCGGCCGGATGGTAGAGCGGATCGCCAAGAATCGGCGCGCCAAGGCTTTTGAGAGCGACGCGTAACTGATGGGTACGGCCGGTGCGCGGACGCAGCACGAAAAGACGCAGGCCGGGCAGCATCGACCACGAGAAAAACTGGGTGACCGCGGGGTTGTCCCGCGATGGCGTCAGCCGCCACGCGCCGCCGCGGCCCTTTTCCATGTCGCCACTGACAAGACCCTGCTTTTTCGAGGGTTTGCGGTCCGACAACGCGACATAGTATTTCTCCACCCGGGAGCCGGCGAAGGCGTCGCCCAGTTCCCTCGCGGTCCGTTCATCGCGGGCGATCAGCAGCAGTCCGGAGGTGACCCGGTCCAGGCGGTGCACCGGCCAGAGCGGCTCGCCGCCCAGCGCTTCGCGCACGGTTTCGAACAGGCCGGGCTCGTCGCCCTGGCGATGAAAACTGGTACCCTGGCGTTTGTCGATGACGTGGAAACGGGGGTCGGAAGCGATGAGACGAAACATGGGACGCAAGGATACGCGATCGCGTCACGCCGGTGAAGCGCCGCACTCTTCGCTCATGCGCAGCTCCGCTTCCTTGCGCATTTTCTTGCGGATCTCGGCTTCACGGAATCGCTTCTTGTGGACGTCGTTGTCGAGCGACAGCGGAGGAACCGCCACCGCCTTGCCATCCTGGTAGGCAACCATGGTGAAGTAGCAACTATTGGTGTGCCGGACACTGCGGTCCTGGATGTTCTCAGCGACCACCTTGATGCCGACCTCCATCGACGTGCGCCCCACATGATTGACGCTCGCGAAAAATGTCACCAGCTCGCCGACATGGATCGGCTGCTTGAACAGCACCTGGTCCACGGACAGTGTGACCACATAACAGCCTGCATACCGGCTGGCGCAGGCGTACGCCACCTGGTCGAGCAATTTGAGCAGCACCCCGCCGTGCACGTTCCCGGAGAAATTCGCCATGTCCGGCGTCATCAGCACCGACATGGTCAGTTCGCGTTGGTTGGTGTTTTCCACGAATCCGTTCCTTCTTTTGTTATCGTTTGATGATAACCCGAGCGGGAAGGATAGGGCCAGAATCGAAAGGCGGCAAAAACCCTCTGTCCAAACAGTCACTTATCGGTTAAATTCAGTATATGGGCACGATTTTGTGCCTAAACCGTTTCGCGAATCATGCAGATCCAGTCGCTGAGCAACTCCTGGAGCGCGTATGCGCCGCCCCCTGCCCCGGTGCCGATGGCCCACGGCAGCGGATGCCCCTGCGCGCAATGCCAGTCAATGGCCAGCGACGACACGAAAATCAGCGCCGACAGCACTCAGAACACGTCGGCGGTCACCCCGTTCAATCGCGACAACGACACCGCCGCCGGCGAGGGCAACGCCCGCGATGCCGGCACCCCGCTCAATGCCCAGGGCAAGCCACTGACCGACGCCCAGCAGGAGCAGCTCGCCAAACTCAAGGCCCGGGACGCGGAGGTCCGCCAGCACGAAGCGGCGCACATGGCGGCCAGCGGCGGCCTGGCGGGCAGTCCGAGCTACACCTACCAGCGCGGACCGGATGGCGGACAGTACGCCATCGGCGGCGAAGTCTCGATTTCGATGAGTCCGGGAAGCACGCCGGCGGAGACCATCAGCCGCGCGCGCAAGATACGCGCCTCCGCGCTCGCGCCGGCCGAGCCGTCCGGGCAGGACCGCTCGGTGGCGGCGGCGGCCAACGCCATGGAGGCGCAGGCCCGCGCCGAACAGGCAAAGCAAAGCGCCGGTTACGGCAAGGACGGCAGACAGCAAGGCGGCGCACAGGGGGGATCCGGCACCCGGATCGACACCTACGCCTGAACACGCTTTGCCTGCCGTCAAGCCGCGGATCCCGTTTGGCGGGTTATAGTGGAAAGCATCAACCACAGCAACAGGATCCGTTTCATGACTACCGTCACCATCCGACGCGCCACACTGGCCGATCTTCCCGCCGTCGCCCGGCTTTTCAACGGCTACCGCCAGTTCTATCTTCAGGGCTCAGACCTTGCCCTGTGCGAACGTTTCATCGGGGAACGGATGCGCAACGGGGAGTCGGTGATTCTGCTCGCCGAGGACGCCGGTGGCGAAGCGGTCGGTTTCACTCAGCTGTATCCGACGTTCTGTTCGGTCGCGGCACAGCCGATTTTCGTACTGTACGACCTGTTCGTGACGCCGCATGCGCGCAAGACCGGCGCGGGACGCGCCCTGATGAACGCCGCGCGCGATCATGCGAAAGCCAGCGGAGCGGCGCGCGTGGATTTGTCGACCGCCCGCGACAACTTCATCGGTCAGTCACTGTACGAATCGCTCGGCTACGAGCGGGACAACGTCTATTACGTGTACAACCTGACGCTCTGACCGTCAGGCCAGCGAGGTTCCGTCATCTTGCCGGACGGCGGAATCCACGGCACGGCGCCGCAGCTCGGCGCCGATAACGCCGAAAGCCGCCCCGGCGATCGCGGCCAGCGCGATCGCTGTTCCAAAACCGACCGCCAGGTTGGCGCCTTCCGCTATCCGGACCACCGCACGCAAAACCGCGAACATTGCCGTCACAAGCAGGACGAGAGGCAGATTCTCGAAAAACGGGGGAAAACGGACAGGATCGATACGGCGCGCCATGACAAAGGCGATGGCACCGCACCCTGCCAGGACGCTCGCGCGGACGAGAAAATCCCCGTCGATCCCATGGGCCAGGCATGAAGCGAGCAATACAGCGGAAAGGCAGAACAGAACCAGCGCGGCGATGATCCGGTAGACGGTCATGCGAGCAACGGTTTCCTCCATTTCATCCAGGAACATGGCGATCATTCTATGCAAAATTGATATGCAAATATCACATCAACACTTATAAAGAGTCAAGAAAAGTTCGTTCACCAAGACCCCGGACGCCTTCTCGCTCATTGCCGTTCAACGGCCCGATCCCCTATGATTTCGCTGTGCCGATTGTCATTCCATCCGCCGCCCTTGCGCCCTGCCTCTCTTCCGCCCCGCGCTCTGAGCCCTGCAAAGACGCGCATTCGGGAAATGTGCTCGACGCCCGGCTCGCGCGCATCTACATCATCGACACCATCGTGCTTGCCGTCATGAACCTCACTTGGCACCACTCTGCTCGATGGAGGTGGCGCCGATACGGCGAAAGCCCGAGCTTGCCGGGCCATAGCGCGTCAGTCGGTCATGGTCGGTTCGCCTAGCGCCCTTCCGGTACCGTCATCAGGTTTTTTTGGGGTCGCGCCCCGCTTGCAAATGAAAAATCCGCCTCTTATCTTGCCGCAATATATCCGTTCCATCTTCGGGCGTGAATCGTGGGCGACGGGAGTCGGTATATCCGCACTTCCCGCGCCGCCCCCCAAAAACGATACGGCAACGATGAAATTCATCATGATCAACCCTTATTTTGAAATGCAAAAAATATCGTGGCGATTTTCAATCAATCACCAAGGATCGGATCATGCGTTGCCGCAGGCGGGCCGACAACTCGCCGGCTGGACAGTCGACATCTCGGCACGTCCCAACGTAAAGAACACATCAAACGGCTCTCGGCGCGCTATCCATGAGTAAATGCCAAGGGATGCCCGGCATGAAATCGGCGAACACCATGGATGGGCCGCTGCCCGCGACACACATCGCGCGGCACCGGGGGCTCCCGCTTACCATCAAGTGTGCACTCCGCAGGAAACGCGCCGTTCGCTCCTCATAGGAAAATAGCTCCGCCATTCTGTCGCGGTGGATACCGACCCTCATCCCGCTGGCCGGCAACACACCGTCAGGGCTGCGCAGGCGCCTGGCCGGAGACCATCTTCGCGCGCCCCAGACGCAGGCCGTTGCCGATCACGATCAGGCTCGCCCCCACATCGGCGAACACGGCCATCCACAAGGTGGCGTACCCGGTCAGCGCCAACCCGAAAAACACCACCTTGATCAGGATAGCGATGACCAGATTGGCCGACAGCACCCGTTTGGTGCGGCGCGCCATCTTCAGCAGCCACGGCAGCTTGTCCAGCCGGTCGTCCATCAGCACCACACCGGCGGTTTCCAGCGCGGCATCGGAACCGGCCGCTCCCATGGCGATGCCAAGATCGGCCCGGGCCAGCGCGGGCGCGTCGTTCACGCCGTCGCCGACCATGGCGACCGGTCCTTCCTCGCGGGACAGACGGCCGATGCGCGCAAGCTTGTCGTCGGGCAACAATCCGCCCTCCGCCCGGGCAAGCCCGATTTCGTTCGCCACCGTGGCCGCCACGCGCGGCTGGTCGCCGGAGAGCATGATGCCGCCGATACCGAGCCGTTCAAGTTCGCCCAGCACGGCCGCCGCCTCCGGTCTTGGCGCGTCGGCGAGCGTGATCATTCCGAGCGGGCGGCCTTCCTCGAGCAGGAACAGCATGCCGCGCCCCTCGTCGGCGGCTCTGGCCGCCGCGTCGGCAAGACCCGGGGCGAGATCGCTCCCCGCCACCAGGCGCTGGCTGCCCAGCGACAGGCCTTTGCCCTCCAGACGGCCGTGCACGCCGAATCCCGCCTGTTCTTCGATGCCGGAAACCTCCGGCAGCACCAGCTTCGCCTCGGCCGCCGCCGCGACAACGGCCCGTGCCAGAGGATGGGTGGAATGCGCGTCCAGCGCCGCAGCGCGCGCCAGCACCGAGTCGGCGGTTTCGCTCCCGGTCGCCGTCACCGCGATCACGCGCGGCTGGCCTTGCGTCAGGGTACCGGTCTTGTCGAAGGCGATGGTCCGGATGCGCGCCGCCATTTCCAGCGGCTCGCCGCCCTTGACCAGAATGCCGTTTCTGGCGAGCGACGCCAGCGCGCTGACCAGGGTGACGGGCGTGGCGATCACCATGGCGCACGGGCAGGCGATCACCAGCATCACCAGCGAGGTATACAGGGCCTGGTGCCAGGTACGCAGACCGAGGAGCGGCAATGCGATCGCCGCCGCCAGCGCCAGCAGTACCACGACCGGGGTGTATACCGCCGCGAAACGGTCGACAAAACGCTGGATCGGCGCCCGGGTGGCCTGCGCGTCGCGCACCCGGTGAATGATCCGGGCCAGCAGCGTGTCGTCGGCCAATGCCTGAACGCGCGCCTCGATCACGCGATCGCCATTGATGCTGCCCGCCCAGACCGTGGCGCCCGGCCCTTTTTCCACGGGCAGCGACTCACCGGTGATCGCCGATTCGTTAAAGCGGCTCTCGCCGGACTCGATCACGGCATCGAGCGGCACCCGTTCGCCCGGCCGGATCAACAGCCGCTCGCCCAGCGCCACGCGCGCGGCCGGCACATCCCGCCAGTTGCCCTCCGCATCGGCCACCCGCGCGGTATCCGGCGCGAGGGACATCAGCGCGCGTACCGCCTCTCCGGCACGCGACAGCGCGCCGGCTTCGAGTTTTTCGGCGAGGGCGAACAGCACCAGCACCATCGCGCCCTCCGACGATTCACCGATGATCAGCGCGCCGATCACCGCCAGCGTCATCAGAAAATGAATATTGAGCGTGAAGTGCTTCAGGGCGATCCAGCCCTTGTAGAGAATGCCTCGCACCAGAACCATGGCGAGCAGGGACAGGGGCAACACCAAGGGATCCAGATCCCCGCGCGCCGACAGCGACAGGGCCTCTGCGGCGAACGCGGCCGCCGAGGCCGCCACGAGACCGCCATGCGCGCGCCAGAACGAGGGAGGCGGCGAAGCCGCGGTGGACGAACCGTCGTCATCGATCGGCACGGCCTGCATGCCGATGCGTCCGATCGCCTCGACCACGGGCGCCGTTTCGGCCAGATCATGGTGAACGATCAACGTGCGTTCGATGAAATGAAACTCGAGGCGCGCCACGCCGGCGACTTTTTCCATGGCTTTTTCGATCAGCTTCGCCTCGGTCGGGCAATCCATCGCCTCGATGCGGAAACGCGACGTCCGTTCGCCTTTTCCATCGCTCACCGGACGTGTCAGCGGGACGATTGATGGGGCGCAGCAGGACGATGCGCCATGATCATGGGCCTCCTGGTCATGGTCATGCTCGTGATCGTGATCATGGTGGTGGCGATGGGCATCATGCTCGTTGTGTTCATGACGGCCGCCACAGCATGCGGACGCTTCCACGGCCTCATGGCCTCCCCTCTCCCGATCCTGGCAAAGGGTCTCTTCGTGCGGATGATGTGCATGACGGGACATCGTTCGTCTCCTGACTCGGGTTCTTGTCGCTTATTTCAAACCTTGGAGCTACTATAAGGTCAAGCGTTAATCGCAGGGAGAATCATTATGCTGATCGGAGAGCTCGCCAAAGAGACAGGATGCGACACCGAAACCATCCGGTTTTACGAAAAGGAGGGACTGATCGACGCCCCCGGGCGTAGCGCCTCGGGCTACCGGCGCTACCGGCCGGAGCACGCCGGACAGCTGAATTTCGTGCTGCACTGCCGCTCGCTGGGCATCTCGCTGGCGGAAATCCGCACCCTGTCGGCCTTCCGCCGCGATCCCACGCTGGCCTGCGAAGACATCAACAACCTGATCGACGGGCATATCGCGCAGGTGCACCAGCAGATCGAAACGCTCAAACGTCTCGAGCACCAGTTACAGGCGCTGCGCCAGCGCTGCGCCGAAGCGAGCGATGCCGGTCATTGCGGCATTTTGCAGACGCTGGTGCAGGCGGCACAGGGCGAAGGATGCGTATGCCATCAGGAGGCGGAACGCCACCCGTGAGCGCGCCTTCCGGGCACGCCCCTCGGCCCGGCAGACAAAAAAATAGGCCGGCATTCGCATGCCGGCCTCAAACAACGCTCGTTATGGGAGAGTTACGAGGAGATGAAGCAATGCGCCGCTCCCATGCGACACACAAGGAAAACACGTTTGCCGGTCAGACGAACCAACCGATCAGCGGCGCGGCGAACACCGTGGCCACACCGCCCAGCATCATGACAAGACTGGACACCACACCTTCTTCGGCGCCGATCTGCTGCGCCTTGGCGGTACCCGCGCCGTGCGCGGCGGCCCCGAACAACGCGCCGCGGGCCAGCCGCGAGCGCACCGGCAACCAGGCCAGCATCGCTTCGCCCATCAGCATGCCGCACACACCGGTGATCACCACGAAGACCGCCGTCAGGTCGCTCGATGCGCCGATCGAATCGGCCGTGGCGATCGCGAACGGCGTGCTGATCGAACGCGGAGCCAGGCTTTTTTGCAGCGCTTCGGGCAGATCCAGCCAGCGAGCCAGCCACACGGAGCTGATCACCGCGGCCGGCATGCCGACCGCCACGCCGCAGCACAGGGACAGCCAGTGACGGCGGATCAGCGCGCGGTGCTCGTAAATCGGCACGGCGAAGGCCACCGTGGCCGGCCCCAGCAGCCAGGACAGCCACCGCGTGTCCTGGAAATACGTCGGGTAGGGAATGCCTACCAGCAGCACCGCCGCGATGAGCAGCAGCGGAACCGCGAAAATCGGCGTGCACCACCATTTTCGGTTGCGCAGGTAAATGCGTTTGACGCCCCAATAGCAAGCGACCGTGGCGACAAAACAGGCCAGCGACATCAGGTCAAGCATGGGTCAGCCCCCTGCGGATGCGACGCTTGAGCCGTAATTCGATGCGATAGCACCGGTCCACCACCAGCGAGGTCACGGTCATGACGATCGCGGTCGAGGCCACGATCACCAGCAGGATTTTCCAGCCCTCGCTCAGCACCAGATCCGGGAAGCGGACCACCGCCACCACCGCCGGGATGAAAAACAGCAGCATCTCGGCCAGCAGCCAGCGCGCGCCATCGCGGCACCATTGTACCGGCAGCCATCCTGTCCAGAGTGCCGCCAGCACCAGGAGCATGCCCAGTACTCCGGCGGGCACCGCTGGAAGGAAAAGCCGGCTCAACAGGCTTGCCGCCATCCAGACCGCCGACAACAGCGCCACCTGAACGATGGTTCTGGCACGCGGCGTCAAACGGAACTTCAAAGCGGTAAACATAGTCGAGTCACACAACACAACACAGAATGTCGTTAGTATAACCAGCTCCAATTCATTCTAAAAATGAATTAATATTATTAAAATAATTCCAAAAAGGAATGAAAATGGATATCCGGGGTTTGCGGTATTTTGTCGAGGCCGTCAGAGCGAAAAGCTTCACCCGCGCAGCGGAAAACCTCTATGTCACGCAGCCGACCATCAGCAAAATGATGAAGCAGCTGGAAGAGGATCTGGGCGTGCCGCTGTTCATCCGCGAAGGCAAGCAGTTCCGCCTGACCGACGCCGGTCAGCTGGTCTACCGGCGCAGCGAGGATGTGCTGCTGGCGATGGCGCGCCTCAAAAGCGAGCTTGCCGATCTGGCCGAACTGGAACACGGGGAACTGGTGGTCGGCCTGCCGCCGATGATCGGCGGCGCCTTCTACGCACCGGTGGTGCGGGCATTTCGCGAACGCTATCCGGGGATCGAACTGAAACTGGTGGAAGACGGGGCGCTCGCCATCGAAAGCAGCATCCGCGACGGCAGTCTGGAAGTGGGTGTGGCGGTGCTGCCCGTCGACCGGGACACCTTCGATCACATCGGCTTCGTCAAGGATACGCTGCGGCTGATCGTTCCTGCGGGTTCGCGCTGGGCCGGACGCGCGCGTGTCAAACTCGCCGATATCGCCGATGAACCAATGGTATGCTATCCAAAGGACTTCACGCTTTCGTCCCGGATCGAGGACGGATTCCGGCGCCTTGGCAAAACCGTGAACGTGGCGGGGCGCAGCGCCCACTGGGACTTCATCGTCGCCATGGTGGAAGCGCGCCTCGGCATCGCCCTCTTGCCCTCGACCATCGCCGCCCGGATCGCCGGCCGGCCGCTGGAAGCCATCGAACTGGACGAAGCGCAGATCGTCTGGCACCTGGGCCTCATCTGGAAAAAAGACAGTTACCTGTCCCACGCGGCGCGCGCCTGGATCGCGCTGAGCCGCACCATGCTAGGAACCGCACCGTGAAACATTACTGGCCCGTCGCCGCGCTGTGCCTGAGCCTTGCCGCCTGCGACACCTACCGCTGGCAGAAACCGACCTTCACCGTCCTCGACATCCGGCCGGTGCGCGCGTCGCTCGCCGAACCGGAACTCGACCTGACACTCGACATCGGCAATCCCAACGATCGCGTCATCACCGCCACCGGCCTCGCCTTCGACCTGAAAATAGACGGCCGCCCGGTCGCCAGCAGTGTCCCTTCGCCGGCGCTGACCCTCGCGCCGGGCGCCGCCACGCGCGTCACGCTCCGGGTCAAAGGGCGCCTCGAGGAGCTCTTGCCGCTTCTTGCCCGTTACCGGGAAATCCGCCGCGACGGGGTGGCCTACGAGCTGGACGGACGTGTCGAGGATATCAATGGCAAAGGACCGATGCCGTTCAAAAAACAAGGGGTCTGGAAATCCAGACCCCCTGCCGACCGCTGACCGGCGGATTTACAGCTTGAAGCGGCCAAAGGCCGACTGCATGCTGCGCGCCAGTTCGTTGAGGGTAACGAGCGTCTCGCGCGCCACCTGCAGCGAGGCATCCGAGTCCATGATCTGATTGTTGATGGATTCGGTGCTTTGCGCCATCGCGGTGGTCGCGTTGTGCTGCTCGCTGGTGGAATGGGCGATCGCGCTGATATTTTCCACAACCTGGTTCATGGTGCCGCTGATCTTGTCCAGATGCTCGCGCGCCGACTGGGTCAGCGCCACCCCGACGCCCACCGTTTCCACCGTCTGGTCCATATTGTCGACCGCGCGGCCGATTTCGTTGAGGATGGTCTCGATCATGCCGGTGATTTCCACCGTCGCCTTGCCGGTGCGCTCGGCGAGCTTGCGCACCTCGTCGGCCACCACGGCGAATCCCCTGCCCTGCTCGCCGGCGCGCGCCGCCTCGATCGCGGCATTGAGTGCCAGAAGGTTGGTCTGATCGGCGATGTCGCTGATCACGCTGGCGATCTGGCTGATTTCCTGACTGCGTTTTTCCAGGGACCCCAGCAGTCCGGAGAGCTCGCCCACCGAATCGGACGTGCGGCTCATCTCGTCGTTGATGCGCATCATGTCCCGCGCGCTGCCCTGCGAGGCTTCGCCGGTCTCGCGGGCCAACTCGTCGGTGGAGCGCGCCGCGTCGGCGATGTAGGAGATGCTCACCGTCACCTCTTCGATGGCGGCGGCATTGGAGCTGGAGATGTCCGCCAGGCGGTTGGAGTCCGCCGCGAGACGATCCACGGCTCCGCCCACTTCGATCACGCCCTCGGCCAACTGCACCGCTTCACCGCGCAGCTCGCGGAACATGCCGTTCAGTCGCTCGACGAAGCTGTTGAACGCGGCGGCGGTTTCCGCCACCTCGTCCTGGCCCGCCACCTGGATGCGGCGGGTCAGATCGCCCTCTCCCTGGGAAATTTCCTTCATGGCGTCGCGCACCCGCAGCAGACCTTGCAGAAGACGGCGCAGATAAGCCGTGCTCAGAAGGGTCAGCACCACCAGCACGCCGGCCACGGCGCCGGTGATCACCCACAACATGCGGTAAAGCGGCGCATCGACTTCGGACTTGTCGACCGCCACACCCAACAGCCAGTCGGTGCCCTCAACGGTCGACAGTTCGACCAGGAAATCCTCGCCGTCGATCGTCATCTGCGTCGGCGCGTGCGACTGGGACTGAGCCTTGATCTTGTCGGCATCAAGCGCTGGAATCAGCTCGGTGATCGGCTTGAGTTCGTTGCCAGGCTTGGGATAGGCAATGATCTTGCCCTCCCGGGTCATCAGAAAGGCGTGACCCTTGCCCGGCAATTTCACGCTGAGCACGGATTGGGCGAGGTGGCCGATCTGGATATCGCCGCCCAGTACCTTGTTCTTGCCGTCGACCTTGTGCGCCAGCGTGATCACCAGGTCCTTGATATCGGCGCTGGCGGCCTTGTAAGGCTCGGTCACGATGGTTCCGCCGGTTTCGGAGGCTTTCTTGAACCAGCCGCGGACATTCGGATCGTAATCGGGCGAGGGTTTTTGCTTGCCCGGAATCGAATACACCATGCCTTTGGTATCGCCATCGCCGACGAACAACTGGGTAAATCCGCCCCCTTTGGCGAGCTGTTCGAGGTAATAGGTGGTGGCCTCCTCATTGGCATGCGTCAATCCCGCTTCGATCATGCTTTTGCGAGTCTTGATCCAGTCCGAGATGAAGGCGGACTGGCTGCTGACCACCAGTTCGGTCTGCCGGTCGGCTTCTTCATACGCCTGATTACGAAAATTGAGGCCCGCGATGAGCGCCACGCTGAAGCTGGCCAGTGTCACGGCGACACCGAGCAGCACGGTTAGCTTGCTGGTAATGGATTTCATGGTGCGTTCTGATCCCGTCTTGTGTATGCGGTGATGTTATTGGTGTTATTTTGGCGGCATTATAAGCATACGATTGCCTATTTATCTGTTGTGAATAGTGGCATTACCTGTGAATTTGCGTAAATGCAACGATTTAAATCGCCCCTCTCTATTTGTCATACAACATTTGAATTTAAAGCTCAAAAAAAAACGCCAGTCCCGAAGGACTGGCGTCGTCTGGCCGAGCCGTTGCGGCGATCAGGCCATGCCTTTGCTCTTGAGCAATTCGAGCATGGTGGTCCCGAGTTCGGCCGGACTTCGGGTGTAGGCGATACCGGCCTTTTCGAAGGCCAGGAATTTCTCTTCGGCCGTACCCTTGCCGCCGGAGATGATCGCGCCTGCGTGGCCCATGCGCTTGCCCTTCGGCGCGGTGACACCGGCGATGTAGCCGACCACCGGCTTGGTCACGTTCGACTTGATGTACTCGGCCGCCTCTTCTTCTGCGGTGCCGCCGATCTCGCCGATCATGATGATCGCTTCGGTTTCCGGATCGTTCTGGAACAGTGCCAGCGCATCGATGTGGTTGGTTCCGGCGATGGGGTCGCCGCCGATGCCGATGCAAGTGGACTGGCCAAGGCCGAGCTTGGTGGTTTGCGCCACGGCTTCATAGGTCAGGGTGCCGGAGCGCGAAACGATGCCGATACGGCCGCGACGGTGGATATGTCCCGGCATGATGCCGATCTTGCACTCGCCCGGGGTGATCACGCCTGGGCAGTTCGGCCCGATCAGGCGCACGCCGCCGGTGGTTTCGATGTAGCGCTTGGCCTTGAGCATGTCCAGGGTCGGCACGCCTTCGGTGATGCACACGATCAGCTCGACGCCGGAATCCACGGCTTCGACGATGGAGTCCAGCACGAACGGAGCCGGTACGAAGATGACCGACGCGTTGGCGCCGGTTTCCTTCACGGCTTCTTTCATGGTGTTGAATACCGGCTTGCCCAGGTGCTGGGCGCCGCCCTTGCCCGGGGTCACGCCGCCGACGATCTGGGTGCCGTAGGCGAGGCACTGTTCGGCATGGAACGTGCCATTCTTGCCGGTGAAGCCCTGAACCAGCACTTTGGTGTCTTTATTGACTAGAACGCTCATTGATTTGACTCCTTATGCGCAGGTTAGGCCTTGACGGCTTCCACGATTTTCTGGGCGGCGTCGGCCAGGCCTTCGGCCGGAATCAGCGCAAGACCCGATTCGGACAAGAGCTTGGCGCCAAGCTCGGCATTGTTGCCTTCCAGGCGAACCACGACCGGAACGGTCACATTCACTTCCTTGACGGCGGCGATGATCGCTTCGGCGATCATGTCGCAACGGACGATCCCCCCGAAAATGTTGATCAGCACGCCCTTGACCGACGGGTCGGCCAGGATCAGCTTGAACGCTTCGATGACGCGTTCCTTGGTCGCGCCGCCGCCCACGTCGAGGAAGTTGGCCGGCTGGCCGCCGTAGAGCTTGATGATGTCCATCGTGGCCATCGCCAGGCCCGCGCCGTTCACCATGCAGCCGATGTTGCCTTCCAGCGCGACGTAGTTCAGTTCGAACTCGGACGCCTTGAGCTCGCGCTCGTTTTCCTGGGAGGTGTCGCGCTGCGCCAGCAGATCCTTGTGGCGGTACAGGGCGTTGGAGTCGAGGTTGATCTTGGCGTCGACGCACGCGAGGGCGCCGTTTTCCCGTACCGCCAGCGGGTTCACTTCGAACAGAGCGAAGTCATTTTCGACGAAAGCTTGGTACGCGCCCAGCATCAGCTTGGTGAAAGCGGCGATCTGCTCGGCCTTGAGGTTCAGCGCGAAGGCCACTTCGCGCGCCTGGCAAGGCTGCATGCCGACGGTCGGGTCGACGGTGACCTTGAGGATCTTCTCCGGGGTTTCCTCGGCGACCTTCTCGATCTCGACACCGCCTTCGGTGGAGGCCATGAAGGTCACGCGGCGGCTGGAGCGGTCGATCACCGCGCCCAGGTACAGTTCGCGCTCGACAGGGTACATGTCTTCGCACACCAGCACCGAATTGACCGGCTGGCCGGCGGCATCGGTCTGATAGGTCACAAGGTGGGTGCCGATCAGCGCCTTGGCGACCTCGGCGGCTTCTTCGCGGCTCTTGACCACTTTCACGCCACCGGCCTTGCCGCGTCCGCCGGCATGGACCTGGGCCTTGACGACGGCAAACTTGCCACCGAGCTTGTCGTAAGCGGCAGCGGCTTCTTCCGGCGTCGAAGCCAGAATGCCCATTTGCACCGGCAGGCCGTATTTGGCCAGAAGCTCTTTCGCTTGGTATTCGTGCAGGTTCATCTATGGTTTCCTTTCGGTGGAGACGGGAAGGCGGCAGCAACGCCTTCCCCTTTATCCCTTCTTAATCATCCGTAGCGGGACTGGCCGGCATGATAATCCCATGTCAGGGCCGGCGAAAGTCCCGCGGCGCGTCAGCCGTGCAGCGCGCGCTTGTCGGCGGCCAGCGCCGCCTCGTGCACCACTTCGCTCAGCGACGGATGGGCATGGACGATGCGGCCGATGTCTTCGCTGGACGCCTTGAACTCCATGGCGACCACGCCCTCGGTGACGAGTTCGGAAGCCATCGGGCCGATCACGTGCATGCCGAGGATGCGGTCGGTCTTGGCGTCGGCGAGGATCTTCACCGATCCCTTGGCCTGGCCGAGGCCCAGCGCGCGGCCGTTGGCCATGAAGCCGGACGAGCCCTTCTTGTACTCCACGCCTTCGGCCTTGAGCTGCTCTTCGGTCTTGCCGACCCAGGCGATTTCCGGCGAGGTGTAGATCACCCATGGAATGGTGTTGAAGTCGATGTGCGGCTTCTGTCCGGCGATGCGCTCGGCGACCGCCACGCCCTCCTCGGACGCCTTGTGCGCCAGCATCGGGCCGCGCACCACGTCACCCACCGCCCAGACATTGGGCAGGTTGGTGTGGCAGTGCTCGTCGACCACGATGAAACCGCGCTCGTCGGTCTGCAGGCCCACGCCAGCGGCGTTGAGGCCGTCGGTGTTGGGCACACGGCCGATCGACACGATCAGCTTGTCGAAGGTCAGCGATTCGGCCTTGCCGTCCGCTTCGAAAGCGACGCTGACGGTCTTGCCGACCTTCACATCGCCGATCTTCACGCCCATGCGGATATCGAGGCCGGTATCCTTGGTCAGGGTCTTGAACGCCTCCTTGGCGATCTGCTGGTCGGCGGCGGCGAGGAACACCGGCGCCGCTTCGAGGATGGTCACCTCGGCGCCCAGGCGCTTCCACACCGAGCCCATTTCCAGACCGATCACGCCGGCGCCGATCACGCCAAGGCGCTTGGGCACCGCGGACAGATTCAGCGCGCCCTCGTTGTCCAGCACGGTCACGTTGTCGACCGGCGCCTGCGGCAGCTGGCGCGGACGGGAACCGGTGGCGACGATCACGTGGGACGCCTCGATGGTTTCCACCTTGTCGCCGTCGGCGACTTCGATCCGCCACTTCTCGCCTTCGCGGCCGGCGAGGCGTCCGAGGCCGTGCAGACTCGTCACCTTGTTCTTCTTGAACAGCATGCCGATGCCGCCGGTCAATTTGCTGACGATGCCGTCCTTGCGCTCGATCATTTTCGCGGTGTCGAAGCTCGCGCCCTTCACCGAAATGCCGTGATCGGCGAAATCGTGCGACAAGGCATGGAAGTGTTCGGACGACTGCAGCAGCGCCTTGGACGGGATGCAGCCGACGTTCAGGCAGGTGCCGCCCAGGGCCGGCTTGCCGTCCTTGCCCTTGAAGGCGTCCACGCAGGCGGTCTTCAGGCCCAGCTGGGCGGCGCGGATGGCCGCCACGTATCCGCCGGGGCCGGCGCCGATTACCACTACATCAAATTGGCTCATCGATGGTCTCTCTCGCTTACAGGTCCAGGATCAGGCGTGCCGGGTCTTCCAGCATGTCCTTGATGGTCACCAGGCTCAACACGGCTTCGCGGCCGTCGATGATGCGGTGGTCGTACGACAGCGCCAGATACATCATCGGGCGCACCACGACCTGGCCGTTTTCCACCACGGCGCGTTCCTTGGTCGCGTGCATGCCGAGGATCGCGGATTGCGGCGGGTTGATGATCGGGGTCGACATCATCGAGCCGAAGGTGCCGCCGTTGGTGACCGAGAACGTGCCGCCGGACAGGTCTTCGAGCGACAGCTTGCCGTCGCGGGCCTTCACGGCGAAATCGGCGATCTGCTTCTCGATCTCGGCAATCGACATCTGGTCGGCATTGCGCAGGATCGGCACCACCAGACCGCGCGGGCTGCCCACGGCGATACCGATATCGTAATAGCCGTGGTAGATGACGTCATTGCCATCCACCGACGCGTTCACCACAGGGAATTTCTTCAGCGCCGCGACGGCGGCCTTGACGAAGAAGGACATGAAGCCCAGCTTCACGCCGTGTTCTTTCTCGAACTTGTCCTTGTACTTGGCGCGCAGGTCCATCACCGGCTTCATGTTCACTTCATTGAAGGTGGTGAGAATCGCGTTGGTCTGCTGCGACATCAGCAGGCGCTCGGCCACACGCTGGCGCAGGCGGGACATCGGCACGCGCTGCTCCGGACGCTCGCCTTGCAGGCCGGCCACATTGACGGCGGCCGGGGTCGACGCGAGCGCGGTGCCCGCCGGCGCGGCGGCCGGGGTCAGCACCGGGCCGGACTGGGCCGGAGCCGGACGGGCGGCGGCCACGTCCTCCTTGAGGATGCGGCCGTCGCGGCCGGAACCGGCGACACCGGCCAGATCCACGCCGGTTTCGGCGGCGAGCTTGGCGGCGGCGGGCATGGCGATGCCGGCGGCGGCGGTCGAAGCCGGAGCCGGAGCCGCAGCGGCGGGAGCCGGCGCGGCGGCGGCAGGGGCGGTCGCGCCGGCGGTGGCGGCGGTGTCGATCCGGGCGATCAGTTGACCGGAGGTGACGGTCGCGCCGTCCGCGCCGATGATTTCAACGAGCACGCCGGCCTGCGGAGCGGGCAACTCCAGCACCACCTTGTCGGTTTCCAGATCGATCAGGTTTTCGTCGCGATTGACGAACTCGCCGGCCTTCTTGTGCCAGGACATCAGGGTGGCTTCGGATACGGATTCCGGCAGCTGCGGGACTTTGACTTCAATCAACATGTTCTTCTCCGTTGCGGGCGGCATGACGCCGCCCCGTGTCTTCTCGGTGGATGCTTATTTGGCCAGTGTCATGGCTTCTTCGAGGAAGGCCTTCAGCTGGGCGACGTGCTTGCTCATGTAGCCGACCGCCGGCGACGCCGAGGACGGACGTCCGGCGAACGACAGCGACTGCTTGTTGCCGAGCAGGCCTTCGAGGCGATGGCGGATCTGGTACCAGGCGCCCTGATTGCGCGGCTCTTCCTGAACCCACATCACGTCCTTCACGCCGGCGAAGCGCGCCAGCTCCGCGGCCAGCTGCTCGGTCGGGAACGGATAGAGCTGCTCGATGCGCACGATGGCGATCTCCTGCTCCAGACCACGCTCCTTGCGGGCGTTGAACAGATCGTAGTAGACCTGTCCCGCGCACAACACCACGCGGCGGACCTTCTTCGGATCCGCGACGGTCGTGTCGCCGATCACCGGACGGAAACCGCCGGTGGTCAGGCTGTCGATCGGGCTCATCGAGTCCTTGTAGCGCAGCAGGCGCTTGGACATGAAGATGATCAGCGGCTTGCGGTACGGACGCAGCATCTGGCGGCGCAGCACATGGAACATCTGCGCGGCTTCGGATGGCATGATGATCTGGATGTTGTGCTCGGCGCACAGCTGCAGCCAGCGCTCAAGACGGGCCGAGGAGTGCTCCGGGCCCTGGCCGTCATAGCCGTGCGGCAGGATCAGGGACAGACCGGACAGGCGGCCCCACTTGGTCTCGCCCGAGGAGATGAACTGGTCGATCGCCACCTGGGCGCCGTTGGCGAAGTCGCCGAACTGGGCCTCCCAGATCACCAGCTGGTCGGGCGCCGAGCAGGCATAGCCGTATTCGTAGGCCAGCACCGCCTCTTCGTTGAGGATCGAGTCGATGACTTCGAAGCGGCCCTGGTTGTCGGCGATGTTCGCCAGCGGAACGAACACGCCCTGGTCCCAGCGCTCGCGGTTCTGATCGTGCAGCACCGAGTGGCGGTGCGAGAAAGTGCCTCGCCCGGAGTCTTCGCCGGAGATGCGCACGCTGTAACCGCTTGACACCAGCGATGCGTAGGCCAGCGTCTCGGCCATGCCCCAGTCGACGTTCTGCTCGCCTTCGGCCATCGCGCGGCGCGCCTTGAGCACCTTGTCGACCGTCGGGTGCAGCTTGAAGCCTTCCGGCACGCTGGTGGTCTTTTCCGTCAGCCGCTGGATATCCGCGAGCTGCAGCGTGGTGTCGGTCGGATGCGCCCAGTGGGTGCCGGCGTACTGGCTCCAGTCGAGCGCGTGTTCGCGGCGGTAGTTCGACAGCACGGTCTGCTCGACATGCTCGCCCTTGTCCAGCGCGTCGCGGTAGGCGCGAATCAGGCCTTCGGCCTCGTCGGCCGCCAGCACCCCCTCGGTCACCAGACGCTCGGCGTACATGGCGCGCACGCCGGCATGCTTGGCGATCTTCTTGTACATCATCGGCTGGGTCAGGAACGGATCGTCGCCCTCGTTGTGGCCGAGCTTGCGGTAGCACACGAGGTCGATCACCACGTCCTTCTTGAAGGCCATCCGGTAGTCGAGCGCGGCCTGCATCACGTAGCAAACGGCTTCCGGATCATCGCCGTTCACATGGAAGATCGGCGCCTCGATCATCTTCGCGACATCGGTACAGTACAGCGTGGAGCGCATGTCGCGGGTATCGGACGTGGTGAAGCCGACCTGGTTGTTGATCACGATGTGCAGGGTGCCGCCCGTGCCGTAGCCTCGGGTCTGCGACAGGTTGAAGGTGCCCTGATTGACGCCGAGGCCGGAAAAGGCCGAGTCGCCGTGGATCAGCACCGGCACCACCTGGGTGCGCTCGGTGTCGCCGCGGCGTTCCTGGCGGGCGCGCACGGAGCCTTCCACCACCGGGTTGACGATCTCCAGATGCGACGGGTTGAACGCCAGCGACACGTGCATCGGACCGTGCTGGGTCGGAATGTCGCTGGAGAAACCCATGTGGTACTTCACGTCGCCGGAGGCCAGCTCCATGGTCGGCTTGCCCTCGAACTCGGCAAACAGGTCGCGCGGCAGCTTGCCCAGGGTGTTGACGAGCACGTTCAGGCGGCCGCGGTGGGCCATGCCGATGATCAGTTCCTTGACGCCGTGGGCGGTGCCGTTCTGGATCAGATGATCAAGCGCGGCGATCGTGCTCTCCCCGCCTTCCAGCGAGAAGCGCTTCTGGCCGACGTACTTGGTATGCAGGTAGCGTTCGAGGGTTTCGGCGGCGGTGATCTGCTTGAGGATGCGTTTTTTGGTGGCGGCATCGTAACGCGGTGTCGACAGGTCGCCCTCGAAACGCTGCTGCAGCCACTTTTGCTCGTCGGAGTTCGAGACGTGCATGTACTCCAGGCCGATATTGCCGCAGTAGGTCTGCTTCAGACGCGACAGGATTTCCGACAGCGGCAGCTTTTGCGGGCCGACCAGCGAACCCACGTTGAACTGCACCGCCATGTCGGCGTCGGTCAGGCCGTGGCTCGCCGGATCCAGTTCGCCCAGGGTCTTCTGATCCATGCGCAGCAGCGGATCGAGATTGGCCTGGCGCGAGCCGAGGCCACGGTAGGCGGCGATCAGCTTGAGCACGCCGACCTGCTTTTGCATCGACTCCCACTCGGCGACCGGCGAAACGCGCTGACCCGCGGCCGGCTTTTTCGCCAGCTGCACGAAGGACTCCTGGATCGGCAAGTGCGGCACGTCGCGTTCGGCGGCGCCGGGCGCCTGCGCGAGCTTGTCGAAGTAGTTGCGCCATTCGGCCGGAACGGCGTTCGGATCCGCGAGGTACTGCTCGTACAGTTCCTCGATGAACGGAGCATTCCCGCCGAACAGGTAGGAATGACTGTACATGGCTTGCATCATGAGTTTGACCCTTGGTTATCTGCTTGCGGCGTCATCTGAAAGTGTCCGGGACAGCCGGCCCGCTGCCGTCTGGCCCCGACACTCTGCCGTGCGCCTGTCTTGTGTTCGCTGCACGGGACACCGCGCGGGCGGTGCCCCGTTCGTCACGCGCGCCTCAGCGCTTGTCGACCGGTACGTAATCGCGTCGCGGCGCGCCGGTGTACAGCTGGCGCGGGCGACCGATCTTCTGCTGCGGATCGGAGATCATTTCGTTCCAGTGGCTGATCCAGCCGACCGTGCGGGCCAGCGCGAAGATCACGGTGAACATCGATACCGGGATATTCAGGGCGGACAGCACGATGCCCGAGTAGAAGTCGACGTTCGGGTAAAGCTTGCGCTCGACGAAGTACGGGTCTTCCAGGGCGATCTTTTCCAGTTTCATGGCCAGCTTGAACTTCGGATCGTTCTCAAGGCCGAGTTCGGTGAGCACGTCGTAGCAGGTGCGGCGCATGATGCTCGCGCGCGGGTCCATGTTCTTGTAGACGCGGTGGCCGAAGCCCATCAGGCGGTAACGCTTGTCCTTCACGCCCTGGATGAATTCTTCGATGTTGTCCTCCGAGCCGATCTCGTCGAGCATCTTCAGCACCGCCTCGTTGGCGCCGCCGTGAGCCGGGCCCCACAGGCAGGCGATACCCGCGGCGATACACGCGAACGGGTTGGCGCCCGACGAACCGGCGAGGCGAACGGTCGAGGTCGAGGCGTTCTGCTCGTGGTCGGCGTGCAGGATCAGGATGCGGTCAAGCGCCTGCACCAGCACCGGGTTCGGCTCGTACTTCTCGCACGGGGTGGCGAACATCATGTGCAGGAAGTTGGCGCTGTAGGACAGATCGTTGCGCGGGTACATGAACGGCGCGCCGATCGAGTAGCGGAAACACATGGCCGCGATCGTCGGGATCTTGGAGATCAGACGGAAAATGGCGACCTTGCGGTGCTCGGGGTTGGCGATGTCCAGGCTGTCCTGGTAGAAGGCGGACAGGGCGCCGACCACACCGACCATCATGGCCATCGGGTGGGAGTCGCGGCGGAAACCCTTGAAGAAACTGGTCAGCTGCTCGTGCACCATGGTGTGATGCATGATGGTGTGCTGGAAGTTCTTTTTCTCTTCGGCGCTGGGCAGCTCGCCGTAGATCAGCAGGTAGCAGGTTTCCAGATAGTCGGAATCCTCGGCCAGTTGCTCGATCGGGTAGCCGCGGTAGTAGAGCTGACCCAGATCGCCGTCGATGAAGGTGATCTTGGATTCGCAGCTCGCCGTCGCCAGAAAACCCGGGTCGAAGGTGAACATGCCGGTCTTGGAGAAGGAGCGGATGTCGACGACATCCGGGCCCAGCGTGCCTTCCAGCACGGGCAGGTCGATCGTTTCTTTGCCCTCATTGTGGGTGAGGGTGACTTTGCGGTTGGTTTCCACAGCAATACTCCCAGTCAGGTTGTGCTCGTTGTAATGGAGTGCAGTCGAATCTTGTTATCAGGTTGTTCTCAGGATGCCGACGATTTCCATCAAAGCCGGATCATCGGGATCGGCCTTGCCGTTCACGATGTCCAGAAAATCGTTGTCCGGGAGCTCGAGGAGCTCCCGGTAGGCGGCCAGCTGCGGCCCGCTGAGCGAATCGAAGCGCCGGGCGAGAAACCGCTCCAGCACCAGATCCAGCTCCAGAAGGCCGCGGCGCGACCGCCAGCGGATCCGTTTCAGTTCGATCGGATCGATATCGGTCATACGGCACGCTTGACCATGAGATCCTTGATCTTGCCGATCGCCCGGGTCGGATTCAGCCCCTTCGGACACACATCCACGCAGTTCATGATAGTGTGGCAGCGGAACAGGCGGTACGGATCCTCGAGGTTGTCCAGACGCTCGCTGGTCGCCTCGTCGCGGGTATCCGCGATGAAGCGGTAGGCGGCCAGCAGGCCGGCCGGACCGACGAACTTGTCCGGATTCCACCAGAACGACGGACACGAGGTCGAGCAGCAGGCGCACAGAATGCACTCGTACAGACCGTCGAGTTCCTTGCGGTCCTCGGGCGACTGCAGACGCTCGCGCTCGGGCGGCGGTGTGTCGTTGATCACATACGGCTTGATCGAGTGGTACTGCTTGAAGAACTGGGTCATGTCCACGATCAGGTCGCGGATCACCGGCAGGCCGGGCAGCGGACGCAGGGTCACCGGCTGGGCGAGGTCGGCGATGTTGGTGATGCACGCCAGACCGTTCTTGCCGTTGATGTTCATCGCGTCCGAGCCGCAGATGCCCTCGCGGCAGGAGCGGCGGAACGACAGGGTGTCATCCTGCGCCTTGAGCTTGGTGATCACGTCGAGCAGCTTGACGTCGTTCGGACCCACCTCGATCGTGTAATCCTGCATGTACGGCTTGGCGTCCGTATCCGGGTCATAGCGATAGATGGAAAAACGCATTGTTGCCATGTTTGGTCTCCGTCCCCGTCAGAAGGTCCGCTCTTTGGGCGGAATGTAGTCCACCGACAGAGGCTTGGTGTGCACGGCCTTGTAGGTCAGGCTGCGGTCTTCGCCGTGATACAGGGTGTGCTTCATCCAGTTGTCGTCGTCGCGGTTCGGGAAGTCGTCGTGGGCGTGCGCGCCGCGCGACTCCTTGCGGGCCTCGGCGGAGATCAGCGTGGCCACGGCGATTTCGATGAGGTTTTCCAGTTCCAGGGCCTCGACGCGGGCGGTGTTGAACACGCGCGACTTGTCCTTGATCTGGGTGCGCTTGACGCGCTCGGCCACCTGCTGGATTTCCTGAACGCCCAGCTGGAGGTTCGCGGAATTGCGGAACACGCCGGCGCGGGCCTGCACGGTGCGCTGCATGGCAAGACGCACATCGGCGACTTCCTCGCCGCCGGTCTGGTTGTCCAGACGCGCGACGCGGGCGAGCGAACGCTCGGCGGCGTCGGCCGGCAGGTCCTTCCAGGTCGGCATCTCTTCCTTGATGTACTTGATCATGCTGTCGCCGGCGGACTTGCCGAACACCACAAGGTCGAGCAGGGAGTTGGTACCGAGTCGGTTGGCGCCGTGCACCGAGGCGCACGCGCATTCGCCGGCCGCGAAGAAGCCGTTCACGCGGGTTTCGTCGTTGCCGTTCTTCGGCGCGACGACCTCGCCGCGGTAGTTGGTCGGAATGCCGCCCATCATGTAATGACAGGTCGGGATGACCGGGATCGGCTCCTTGATCGGATCCACGCCGGCGAACTTGATGGCGATTTCACGGATACCCGGCAGGCGCTGGTTGATGATGTCCGGCCCCAGGTGGTCGAGCTTGAGCAGCACGTGGTCCTTGTGCGGACCGCAGCCGCGTCCTTCGAGCACTTCCAGTTCCATCGAGCGGGACACGAAGTCGCGCGGCGCGAGGTCCTTGAGGTTTGGCGCGTAGCGTTCCATGAAACGCTCGCCGTTGGCGTTCAGCAAAATGCCGCCCTCGCCGCGCACGCCCTCGGTGATCAGCACGCCGGCGCCGGCCACGCCGGTCGGGTGGAATTGCCAGAACTCCATGTCTTCGAGCGGGATGCCCGCGCGCACGCACATGCCCAGGCCGTCGCCGGTGTTGATGAAGGCGTTGGTCGAGGCCGCGTAGATGCGTCCCGCGCCGCCGGTGGCGAACAGCACCGCCTTGGCGTGCAGCACGGAGATCTCGCCGGTCTCCATTTCCAGCGCGGTGACGCCGACCACGTCGCCCTCGCTGTCACGGATCAGGTCGAGCGCCATCCATTCGACGAAGAACTGGGTATTGGCGCGCACATTGCGCTGGTACAGCGTATGCAGCATGGCGTGACCGGTACGGTCGGCCGCGGCACAGGCGCGCTGCACCGGAGTCTGGCCATTGTTCTGCGTGTGGCCGCCGAACGGGCGCTGGTAGATCTTGCCGTTCTCCAGACGGTCGAACGGCATGCCGAAGTGCTCGAGCTCGATGACGGCTTCGGGCGCCTTGCGGCACATGAATTCGATGGCATCCTGGTCACCCAGCCAGTCCGACCCCTTCACGGTGTCGTACATATGCCATTCCCAGCGGTCTTCCTGGACATTGCCGAGCGAGGCGGAAATGCCGCCCTGGGCCGCCACGGTGTGGGAACGGGTGGGAAAAACCTTGGACAGGACGGCGGTCTTCAGACCCGCCTCGGACAATTGCAGGGCAGCGCGCAGACCGGCGCCACCGCCGCCCACGATCACTGCATCAAAACGACGAACAGGTACGCCCATTACAGCCCCCAGACTACCTTGACGGAATAGATGAAACAGGACACCAGCCAAACGATGGTGAAAGTGTGCAGCGCAAGGCGCAGACCCACCGGTTTGATGTAGTCCATCCACAGATCACGGATGCCGATCCACGCGTGCAGGAAGAGCGCGATCAGCGTCACTTCGGTCAGCACCTGGACCCACACCTGGCCGAACAGCGCCCTCCAGCCCTCGTAGCTGTTCGGCGCGACGATCAGGAACAGCGCCAGAAGCGCGGTATAGATCAGCATGATCACGGCGGTCACGCGCTGCATGATCCAGTCGCGCAGGCCGTAGTGCGCGCCCACGACGATACGGTTTACCATACGATCACCCCCAGAATCACGGTCAGGGCAAGACTCACGGCCAGCACGGCCTTGGCCGTGGCGCGGGCGGTCTGAAGCTCGAGACCCTTATGAATATCCAGCATCAGAAAACGGATGCCGGCACAGGCGTGGTGCAGGAAAGCCCACAGAAGGCCCAGCAGGACGAGCTTGACCAGGGGATTGCCCACCACGGCGCGGTAGGAGTCGAAGGTGTCCGCCGAACTGAGCGAGCCCTTGAGGAGATAGATCAACAGGGGGAGAAAAAAGAAGAGCGCCACACCGCTAATCCGGTGCAAGATCGAGACGATGCCCGGCACGGGCAGTCTGATCTTGGCCAGATCCAGGTGCTTGGGTCGTTGCTTCTGCATATGGCTTCCTTGGATGTTCACTAACCAGGAGGTTACACACCGGCTCCTGCCGGAGCCGCCCGAGCGGTTCGCCTTCTTGCGACGGGCGATTGCCGCTCTTTACGTCACACCGCCGCCATACCGGACGGCAATATGAAAGATGAATTCTACCACTTCTCGCGCCGGGTCCACGACCAGAACCGGCTGCGGCAATAACGCTGGCGCCATTCCACGGGCGCGCCGTCCATGCCGGCGGACAGTCTGAGCACCGCCAGAGCGGGTTCTTCGGGGTCCAGCCCCAGCAGCAGGGACTCTTCGCGCGGCGGCACGACCGCCCGCACCTGCTCGCCCACGCACCGCGCGCGCACGCCGAAACGCTGCTGCAGCGCCGCGTGAACACCGCCGCCGGCTTGCCGGATCCAGCGCGCATCCAGTCCTTCGAAGCTCTCCGCGGGCAGATAGGCGTCATCGAGCGCCACCACCACGCCGCCAAGCCGCCACAGCTGGCGCACCCTGACAAGAGGGGCCGAGCGGCGCACCTGCAAGGCGTCGGCCATTTCATCGCTGGCGTGGCTGCGCGACACGCCGATCAGTTCCTGCACCAGCGGATCGGGGCGTTCGTTGAACAGCCCCGGCGTCAGCATCGCGCCCTCGCCCCAATCCCCGGGCGTTTCGGACACGAAAGTGCCGAGTCCCTGGCGACGGTACAGCAGTCCGTCGGACACCAGCGCCGTGAGCGCCTTGCGCACGGTTCCCTGGCTGACGCCAAGCTCGGCGGCCAGATCCCACTCGCTGGGCAAACAGTCATTGACCAGCCATTCGCCGTCGCCTATACGACGTATCAGGACGGTTTTGATCTGTTCGTACAGAGGCTCACGCCTGAGCGCTTTTTTTGTCATTTCCCTTTTTAACACCAAACAAATCAAGCGTAAAGGTTAGTCTTATATAAGATATAACTCAAAAACACCGTTTCCGGCATGCAAATCGGTTGGCATTGACCACAAGCGCCGGCACGCGTGATACACTCGCTGCACCGATTCCGCAGAGCACAAAACCCCTCTGCGTTCAACAGAGCCATACGGATAAACATCAAAGGAGAGTCCGAACATGAAAGCTCCCGTTCGCGTCGCCGTCACCGGCGCAGCCGGCCAGATCGGCTACAGCCTGCTGTTCCGCATTGCCAGCGGTGAAATGCTGGGCAAGGATCAACCCGTCATCCTGCAGCTTCTCGACCTGCCGCAGGCACAGGCCGCCCTCAAGGGCGTGATGATGGAGCTGGAAGACTGCGCGTTCCCGCTGTTGGCCGGCATGCTCGCCACCGACGACCCGAACGTGGCCTTCAAGGACGTCAAGGTCGCCCTGCTGGTCGGCGCCCGTCCGCGCAGCAAGGGCATGGAACGCAAGGACCTGCTGGAAGCCAACGGCGCGATCTTCACCGTGCAAGGCAAAGCGTTGAACGACCACGCGGCCCGCGATGTCAAGGTTCTGGTCGTCGGCAACCCGGCCAACACCAACGCCTACATCGCGATGAAGAGCGCCCCGGATCTGAATCCGAAAAATTTCACCGCCATGTTGCGCCTTGACCACAATCGCGCGCTGTCGCAGATCGCCGCCAAGACCGGCAAGGCCGTCTCCTCGATCCGCAAGCTGGCCGTCTGGGGCAACCACTCCCCGACGATGTACGCCGACTACCGCTTCGCCACCATCGACGGCGCCGGCGTCAAGGACATGATCAACGACCATGAATGGAACCGCGACGTGTTCCTGCCGACCGTCGGCAAGCGCGGCGCCGCGATCATCGAAGCGCGCGGCCTGTCGTCCGCCGCCTCGGCCGCCAACGCCGCCATCGATCACATCCGCGACTGGTGGATGGGCACGAACGGCGAATGGGTCACCATGGGCATCCCGTCCGACGGTTCCTACGGCATTCCCGAAGGCGTGATGTTCGGCTTCCCGGTGGTCTGCGCGAACGGTGAATACACCATCGTTCAGGGCCTCGAGATCGACGAATTCAGCCGCGAGCGCATCAACCTGACGCTCGCCGAACTGGAAGAGGAACGCGCCGGCGTCGCCCATCTGCTCGGCTGAACACGCGTTCAAAGCAAAAAGCGCACCTCGCGGTGCGCTTTTTTGTCTTGGATCAACGAAAATTCTGTATATTCTGTATATTAGTAATTATCAATACTTGGAGTGTAAAGACATGATGGAAGCCGAAGTACTGAACCAGATTTCCGCCACGATGGACGATCTGGCATCCCGGATAACCGACATCCGGGGGTATCTTTGACTACGACGGCAAACGTGACCGTCTCGAAGAAGTTGTCCGGCTGACCGAAGACCCGGACGTCTGGAACGACCCCAAGCGCGCCCAGGACCTGGGCCGCGAACGCAAGCAGCTCGAGGACGTGGTCCTGGTGATCGAACGCCTCGACCGCACCGTGACCGATTGCCGCGAACTGTTCGACATGGCGCGCGGCGATGACGATGAGGAAACCGTCGGCGCCGTGCGCGAGGATCTGGACGCCGTCGAGACCGAACTCGCCCAGCTCGAATTCCGCCGCATGTTCAGCGATCCGATGGATCCGAACGCCTGCTTCCTGGACATCCAGTCCGGCGCGGGCGGCACCGAGGCCCAGGACTGGGCCGGCATGCTGCTGCGCATGTACACCCGCTACGCGGAGCGCAAGGGATTCAAGGTCGAGATCCTCGAGGAATCCGAGGGCGAAGTGGCGGGCATCACCAGCGCCACGATCAAGATCAGCGGCGACTATGCCTATGGGCAGCTGCGCACCGAAACCGGCGTTCACCGTCTTGTCCGGGTCTCGCCATTCGATTCGAATGCCAGACGACATACTTCATTCTGCTCAGTATTCGTGTATCCTGAAGTGGATGATTCGATCGAAATCGAAATCAACCCGGCCGATCTGCGGGTCGATACCTACCGCGCCTCCGGCGCCGGCGGGCAGCACATCAACAAGACCGATTCGGCCGTGCGCATCACGCACAACCCGACCGGCATCGTCGTGCAGTGCCAGAACGACCGCTCGCAGCACCGCAACCGTGATGAAGCCATGCAGATGCTGCGCGCCAAGCTGTACGAGCTGGAACTGAAAAAGCGCAGCGCGGCCAAGCAGGCGCTCGAAGACTCCAAGACCGACGTGGGTTGGGGTCACCAGATCCGGTCGTACGTTTTCGATCAGTCGCGGATCAAGGATTTGCGGACCTCCCACGAGGTCGGTAACATCAAATCAGTCATGGATGGCGATCTGGACGGCTTTATCCAGGCCAGTCTGAAACAGGGGGTGTAATTTTCCCTGGGCATTCATGACCCACCTTGGGCGGGGACACCCCCTGCCCTCAGCAAACTGTAGTTATTGGAGTGATCATGGCGGAACACGAACAAACATCCCCGAATCAGGACGAGAACCAGATCATTGCGGAACGCCGGCTGAAACTCAAAGCGATCCGCGAGAAAGGTGTGGCTTTCCCGAACGACTTCAAACGCAGCCACTTCGCCAAAGACCTGCAGGACAAATACGCGGGTACCGAAGGCCTGGAAGCGAAAAAAGTCGAGGTCGCCGTCGTGGGTCGGATGATGTTGAAACGTGTCATGGGCAAGGCCAGCTTTGCGACCTTGCAGGACAGTTCCGGCCGCATCCAGGTCTATCTGTCCGATAGCGACATCGGCTCCGAATCCCACGATGAATTCAAGCGCTGGGACATGGGCGACATCGTTGCTGCGCGCGGCACGCTCTTCATCACCAAAACCGGTGAACTGACCGTTCATGCGACGGAAGTTCGCCTGATCGTCAAGAGCCTGCGGCCGCTGCCGGAGAAATTCAAGGGACTGACCGACCAGGAGCAGAAGTACCGCCAGCGCTACCTCGACCTGATCATGAACGAGGATTCGCGCGAGATGTTCAAGAAGCGCTCCCTGATCATGCAGTCGGTGCGCGAACAGATGATCGGCGAAGGGTATCTGGAAGTCGAGACCCCGATGATGCAGCCGATTCCCGGCGGCGCCTCGGCCAAGCCGTTCGTTACCCACCACAATGCCCTGGATCTGCCGATGTACATGCGCATTTCCCCGGAACTGTACCTGAAAAGGCTGGTGGTCGGCGGCTTCGAACGCGTCTTCGAGATCAACCGCAACTTCCGCAATGAAGGGATGAGTACCCGTCACAATCCTGAATTCACCATGATGGAGTTCTACGAAGCGTATGCTGACTACCATCGGATGATGGAAATGACGGAACAGATCATCCAGAAGGCGGCCATGAAAGTCTGTGGCGGTCTGGAAATCGACTATCAGGGCAAACCCGTCGATCTGCGCACCTTCGACCGTCTGACCATGGTTCAGGCGATCAAGAAGTACAACCCGCAGTACACCGACGCGCAACTGAACGACGAAGCCTGGGTCAAGGCGGAAATCACCCGTCTGGGCGGCAAGCTGCCGATGGCCACCGGCCTGGGCAGCCTGCACCTCGCGCTGTTCGAAGAGTGCGCGGAAGGCCAGCTGTGGAACCCGACCTTCATCATCGACTACCCGGTGGAAGTCTCCCCGCTGGCTCGTCTGTCCGACACCAAGCCGGGCATCACCGAGCGCTTCGAGCTGTTCGTGGTGGGCCGCGAACTGGCCAACGGTTATTCCGAGTTGAACGACCCGGAAGATCAGGCCGAGCGTTTCCTCGCGCAGGTCAAGCAGATGGAAGCGGGCGACGACGAGGCCATGTTCTATGACGCGGACTACGTCCGTGCTCTGGAATACGGCATGACGCCGACCGGCGGCTGCGGTATCGGCATGGACCGTCTGGTGATGCTGCTGGGCAACGCGCCGTCGATCCGCGACGTCATCCTGTTCCCGCAGATGCGTCCCGAATAAGTCCGGCGCCACCGGATCGCACCCGCAACCGCGCGTCCTTCGGGCCGCGCGGTTTTTTCATGCTCACAGGGGTATTGTGAGCATTCAGAGGAAAAAACCATGCCCGTTTCAGGAAGACTCGGGCTTTCAGGACGGGAGTTTTTTACACAAGGAATAGGGTTCTCAGCCATGTTTGCATGAGCGGGCGGCGTACACGATCAGCGTTCCGCCCCACGGCTGCTCAGCAATGCGGCCGGTAGTACATCAATCATCCAGCCGGGCAGATTCCGGGAAATATGACGCGACTGGTTGTGGGCCCGCGTCAGCAGTAAACGGCGTCGCTCGCCACTATTATCAAAGAGGAAGGCGCGATCGGCAATCGCCAGTGCCTCGGGTAAATTGCGCTGGCAGCGTTCGAAGCGGCGAATCACATCCGCCGGAGGAATGTCATGTCCACCAGCCGCCACCCGTTCTGCGACACGCAATATCGAAGCACGTGCATTACGCAGGCAGACAAATACCAGGTTGACCTTGTAGCCGACAGTCTTCGCCTCACGCATCAGCGTGAGTTCACGGTGACCGGATAATGTCGTTTCCCACGCAAAACTCTCACGTGCTGCCAAGTGCAGTCGTTGAAACCGGATCGCAATCTTGCCGGCCTGGATGACGCCTATACCGGGTTGTTCACGGAGAATGTTGTCTGGATTGACTACCGGCATTCGTCCCATCAGGTAACGGTCGGTCAACGTGCTCTTGCCGGCACCGTTCGGGCCTGCCACCACCCAAAGCGGCGGTCTCACCGCGGACGAATCACAGAGACACGGCCATCCCCGTCGACGGCAACCAGTTCGCGGCGACCATCAGGCCACTTGCGAATGAAATCGTCGGGGTAACGATCATCGCAATAGTCAATAGGCCGCCCGGCCGACAGATGCATCTTGGCAGCCTGGCCGTCATCGTTAGCTAACGTGCTCTCGAAAACTTTCCAGAAGCGCTGCTCTTCGGCAGGGGTCATAGTGCCCAACTGTTCAATTGGCAGTACCGTCACGTTGTCAACTCCCCACGATGTTCACGCTAAGCGTAGTACACGCGATCCTGAAGAGCTGCCTGCAATACAGCGCCCAGCGAAGGAGCGCGAACCTCACGCGTGTTGTCATGCATGCCGGACATGACACATCGTCCCCTTTTCTTACTCTTCGTCGCCCTGAAACACCGCGCCGGCATCGGCCCGGATCAGATCGATGAAGCGCCTGAGCCTCGCCGGATAATGGCTGGCGTAGGGGTAGACCAGGCTCACCGGCAGGGGGTCCGCCTCCCAGTCCGGCGCGAGCCTCACCAGTTCTCCACTGCGCAGCGCTTCGGTCATCACCCAGCGGGATCCCACGCCCACCCCGACGCCCTGTATCGCCGCGCTGCGCAGGGCATAGAGACTGTCGGTGCTGAAGCGGGGCCGGATGGCGATCCGTTTGCGCCGTCCGCTGGGCCTATGGGTCAGCACGATATCGTTGCGGTAATAAGTGCGCAGGGCCAGCCAGGGCAGCTCGGCCAGATCGGCGGCATCCCGCGGGGCGGCACGACCGGCGAGCAGCGCCGGGGAAGCGACCGCGATGCGCGGCACCTTGGCCAGGGGAATCGCCACCAGTCCCGGATCGGTCACCTCGCCGACCTGGATGGCGCAGTCGACGCCGGCGGCGATGTAGTCCTGAATGGCGCGATCGTCATGCAGCAACCACTCCACCGCCATTGAGCGATGGCGCGAGAGGTAGGCCGCCAACGGAGCGATGAGCCGCTCCTGTCCGAAGGCGTGCGGCACGATGACGCGCAATACGCCGTCCGGCTCCTCCCGTGCGCCCAACAGCTCCGATTCGAACGCGGCCCAGCTCGCCAGAAGGGCCTTGGCGCGCTCGTAACAGCGCTCGCCGTCCAGGGTCAGCCGCATGGTGTGGGTCGAGCGCTGAATCAGGCGCAAGCCGAGCGAGCGCTCCAGCGTCTGCAGGCGGCGGCTGACGGTCGGCTGCGTCATGCCCAGTTGCGCGGCGGCGGCGGAAAGACTGCCGGCCTCCACGATCCGCAAAAAGGTCTGCATCAAGGCGATGCGGTCGCCGCTTATCGGAGCCGGATCCGCTCCCCTGGCGGTCACCGGGGGCCTGGCCCCTCTGTTCGATGAGTCGTGTTCGCTATTCATGCGTCAAACGTATAACAGATCTGTTTTTTTCGCCACTACCAATGCGTCTTGTTTATAGCGATGATGCGGTGGTATTCACTCACACAGCGAGACGAACCATGACCACCGCACGAATTTCACCGGCCACGCCCCCTCTGCCGGCAACGGAAACCCAAGCGACGGCGCCGATCCTGTCGCCGCGGCGCATACTGCTGCTGGCGTCCGGCACGGGGTTTTCCGTGGCGTGCCTGTATTACAGCCAGCCCATGCTCGGCGTGCTGGGCCCGGACATCGGCGCCTCCGGCCGGGCCGTCGGCCTGGTGCCGACGCTCACGCAACTGGGTTATGCGCTCGGAATCCTTCTGCTGGCCCCCCTGGGCGACCGCCACGACCGCCGACGCATCATTTCGCTCAAGGCCGCCTTGCTTTCGGCGGCGCTGATCCTGGCCGCGCTGTCGCCCTCGCTGGCGGTGCTGCTGCCGGCCAGCCTGCTGATCGGTCTGACCGCCACGCTGGCGCAGGACATCGTGCCCGCGGCCGCCGCCCTGGCGCCGGATAGTCAGCGCGGCAAGGTGGTCGGCACCGTGATGACCGGTCTGTTGTCGGGCATACTGCTGTCACGGGTCGTCAGCGGATTCGTCGCGGAACAGTTCGGCTGGCGGACGATGTTCTTCGCGGCGGCGGCCAGCATCGCGCTGATCGGCGTTGTCCTGAACCGCAGCCTGCCCGCACTCGCCCCCACCACCAACCTCTCCTATGCCGCCCTGCTGGGTTCGCTGCGCACGCTGTGGCGTCAGCACGGAGAACTGCGCCGCGCCGCGCTCGCGCAAGGCTGCCTGTCGGTCGGGTTCAGCGCCTTCTGGTCCACTCTCGCCCTCATGCTGCATGGCGCGCCGTTTCACCTGGGCAGCACGGCGGCGGGCGCCTTCGGACTGGCTGGCGCCGCCGGCGCACTCGCCGCGCCGCTGGCCGGGCACGCCGCCGACCGCAAGGGACCGGAATCGGTCGCCCGCTTCGGCGCGCTGCTCGCGCTCCTGGCCTTCGTCGCGCTCGCGCTGTCGACCGCCTTGCCGGCGCACGGGCAACTGGCCGCGCTCGCCCTAGGCGCGGTGGTCTTCGATCTTGGCGTGCAGGCCAGTCTGATCGCGCATCAGGCGGTGATCTACCGGATCGATCCGGCCGCGCGCAGCCGTTTCAACGCGGTGCTGTTCGTTTGCGTGTTCATCGGCATGGCCGCGGGGTCCGTTGCCGCCAGCGTGCTGCTGGCGGCCTGGGGATGGGCGGCGGTGATGGGACTCGCCAGCCTGGCATCGCTGGCCGCGCTGCTGCTGCGAGGCGGGAAACGGCGCACCGGGCGTAGGTAGAGCGTTTTATTTGCTTGGCAACCCAACAAATCCTGTTGTCATTTCATGAAAAGGTCATGACAATGCCCGCTCCGCCTGACTTCATGGATGTGCAAGAAGCATGAAACTGATGTTTACCGGCCTGACCACGATCGGAACACTGCTGCTGGGCACGGGGGCGGCGCTGTGGCTGGGCGGTCCGTCCACGCCGGCGGTCATGACGGGATTCACCCGGGCGTTCCGGCAGGTCGACTACAGCGGGGTGCCGCCGTTGTCGCGCTACACGGCCCGCGACGGCGCCCGCCTGGCCTACCGCCTCTATGCGCCGCAAGACACCCCGCGCGGCTCCGTGGTGCTCGTGCACGGTTCGTCGGCCACCAGCCGCAGCATGCACGTCATCGCCCAGGCCCTGGCGGCGGCTGGTTATTCGGCCTATGCGCTCGATATCCGCGGACACGGCGACAGCGGTGTCAAAGGCCATCTGGATCATATCGGACAACTCGAGGAGGATCTGGAGGATTTCGCGAGCCAGGCCAACCCCGTCCAGCCGGCCACCCTGGCGGGGTTTTCTTCGGGAGGCGGCTTCGTGCTGCGCATCGCCGCCGAAGCGCAAGCCCGTCTGTTCCAGAGCTTTCTGCTACTGTCGCCCTATCTGCGCTACGACGCGCCGACCCAGCGCGCCAACAGCGGCGGTTGGTCCAGCGTGGGCATCCCGCGCCTAGTCGCGCTGGGCCTGCTTAACCGCGCCGGCTTCACGAAGCTCAATGACCTGCCCGTGATCCGCTTCGGCATCGATCCGGCCAACCGGGATCTTTTGACCGAGAGCTACGACTTCAACCTGGCGGCGAACTTCGGCCCGCCACGCGATTACGAGGCCGCCATCCGCGCCGCGAACCGTCCGGTGATGGTGCTGGCCGGCGAGCGGGACGAAGCGTTTCACACCGAGCGCTTCCCGCAGGTTTTCGCCGCGTGCCCCGGGCTCGCCGGCGTGCGCCTGATTCCCGGCACGACCCATCCGGGGCTGATTCTTGATGCCGCCCCCGTGCGCGAAGCCGTGCTCGCGGTACAGGCGCTGCAGGCCAAGGCAGCCCGCCCATAAAGGCGCCATCCCGCCAACGAGGGGGCCGCCTCCCGGCCCCCCCCCTCTCATTTCCCGGACGTTGCGGGATGCGTGCCGTGCCGCTACTCCGCCCTTGCCTTGTAAAAAAAAATAGGCAAAATAGAAGAAATTCAAAAAAATCTTCGACCCGGCACAAAAAAATGACGACAATTCGGCATGGCAGCTTGATCGGCTATGGGTTTCTTCGGGAATCACTGCGTCTTCCCTTGCCACCGCTTTTGCACGTGGCGCGCCGGGAATCTGTCGCCGCCATCGAACACACACCCGAGGGCCTGCGGGTCCCTCCTTCCGTGGCGCCGAAGGGCGACGACATTCTGTCGCATGTTCAATTTGCCTTGAAGCACGAAGGCACCGACCTTGCCGTATTGAAGCTGGCTCTCCCCCATCTGGATACTCGGTCCTTTCTCGCCGAACTGCGCGCCGCACCGGGCAGCGGCTATCTACGCCTGACCGGCTACCTGTACGAGGCCTTCACAGGCGAAACACTCGACGACTTGCCCGGAGTTCGCGGTTCTTACGTCGATCTTTTTGACTCAAACCGGTATTACACCTGCGCCGGAGACAAAAATAGCCGGTGGAGGGTCAGATTCAACGGGTTGGGCTCCCTGAGGTATTGCCCCATGGTCCGAAAGACCGAACGTATCGGTGCATTGGCGGCAATGGATATCCTGGGACAAGCCAATGCCTTTTACGCCAGTACCGATCCCGGCATTCTGGATCGCGCACTGTCATGGGCCTATCTTTCGGAAACGGAAGGCAGCTTCGCGCTGGAGCGGGAATCCCCGCAATCCGACAAAAAAGACCGCTTCGTCGCCTTGCTTCGGCAAGCCCACGATCCGCGCCCCATGTCAGAGGATTATCTTGTCGAATTGCAAAACAGCACGGTCAGCAACCCTTTCGATCAGGCGGTGCAATACCGGACCGAACAAAACTGGCTGCGTACCAAGGGTCTGCGCGGCCCGGCGGGTGTCAGCTATGTCCCTCCGGCACCGGACGATGCGGCAGCCATGATGAGCGACCTTCTGGAGTTGTTGAATCGCAAGCCGTCAGATATCGATCCGATCATGCTCGGCGCGCTGATTTCATTCGGATTCGTGTTCATTCATCCGTTCATGGATGGAAACGGGCGCCTGAGCCGTTTCCTGATGCATTACGCTCTGAGCCAGTCCGGCAGACTCGCAGAAGGGCTCATGCTGCCGATTTCCGTTGCGATGAAACGGGACGAACGCGACTATCTTGCCGCTTTGCAAAGCTTCTCGCGTCCAACACGGGCGCTGTGGCACGTCAGAATGATCGATGAAGTCCGCTTTGCCTGCGAAAGCACGGCGGGCGATGCGATGTACCGCTATTGGGATGCCACGCGTTGCGTCGAATTCATCTACGAAATGGCGCTTAATGCGCTAAAAACAGACCTCGTCGACGAAACGCGCTACTTGCAGGCTTTCGATCAGGCGTATCGGCTCGTCAACGAACACCACGACATCCGCGACCACGACTTGAACAATCTGATCATGTGGTGCGCGCAGAATGGCGGCCACGTCTCCAAAAAACGCCGGGAACAACTCGGCCACCGTTATCGCGCCGACGTGTTCGATGCGGTGGAAACCGCGGTACGGCAAGCCTGGGCAGACCTTCCCGGCGCGCGCGACTAGCGGTTTCCTCTCCGTTTCCTCACACCGGCAGCAGCGTCGGCGCCCGGTTGTTCAGAATGTCCTCCAGCCGGACCTTGACGCCGGCGCGGCTGTGCGGATGCGTGAGGATGTAGAACTCGCCTCGGCCGACCGCCTCGAACGCCATGCGCGCCACGTCCTCGGCGCTCAGGCCGTTTTCCACCGCCTGCATCACCGCCATCGCGGTTTCCAGGGTTTTCGGATCCAGGGCCTCGGGGCGGCTGCGCTCGTCGGGCGGACGATGCCGCTCGGCCTGGGCGATGCGGGTTTTCACCCAGCCCGGGCACAGCACCGACACACCGATGCGCGCCCCGCGCAGGGTCAGGTCGTGCATCAGCCCTTCGCTGAGCGTCACCACGCCGAATTTGCTCGCGTTGTAGGCGGCAAGGCCGGGTTGCGAGATCAGCCCCGCCACCGAGGCGGTATTGACGATATGCCCCTCCTCGCCCGATTCGAGCATGCGCGGCACAAAACTGCGCACGCCATTGGCCACGCCGTAGAAGTTGACGCCCATCACCCAGCGCCAATCCTCGTTGCTCGTCTCCCAGGCGGTCTTGGCCAGGGCGACGCCGGCATTATTGATGAGCAGATGCACCTTCCCGTGCAGGCGGTAGGCTTCCCGGGCCAATTCTTCCACCGAGGCGGCGTCCGACACGTCAACGACAACCGGCACGGCATCCGCGCCTGCGGCGGTCAGGGTATCCACCGCTTCCTGCAAGCGCGCCTCGTGCCGGTCGGCGAGCACCAGCTTCATGCCAAGACCCGCCGCGCGGCGCGCGAGCGCGAGTCCGATACCCTCGGCCGCGCCGGTGATCACCGCCACTCGTCCTTCGAATGTGTTCATCGTTTCCTCACGCAATCAGATAACCGCCGTCCACGTTCAGGCAGACACCGGTGGTGTAGCTCGCGGCGTCCGACACCAGGTACAGCACCGCGCCGGCCATCTCTTCCGGCTGCGCCACCCGCCCCATGGGAATGTGCGCCAGCGCCTTGTCGAGAATCGCCGGATTCTCCAGCAAGGCGGCGGCGAAACGGGTGTCCGTCGCGCCGGGCAGCAAGGCGTTGACCCGCACGCCGTCGGCGGCGCACTCCTTGGCGAACGCCTGCGTCATGGAAATGACCGCGGCCTTGGTGATCGAATAAATCCCCTGCCCCGCGCCGGGCACCACGCCGTTGACGGACGCGACATTGACGATGGCGCCCCCGCCCTGGGCGGCCATGCGCCGCGCCGCTTCGCAGGACATGAAGAAATAACCGCGGATGTTCACATCGACGGTTTTCTGGAAGGCGGCCGGATCGGTCTTGGCGATGTGTCCGAAATACGGATTGGTGGCGGCGTTGTTGACGAGAATGTCGAGCCGGCCGTGGCGGCTGTCGAGGCTGGCGAACGCCGCGGCGATCTGCTCCGGTTCGCCGATATGGCAGGCGAGCGTCTCGGCCGACCCGCCCTCGGCGATGATCGCGGCGGCGACGCGCTCGCACGCTTCGCTCTTGCGGCTGGAGACGATCACATGGGCGCCGTGACGCGCCAGGAGGCGGGCCACCGCCTCGCCGATACCGCGGCTCGCGCCGGTCACGAGGGCGATCTTGCCCGACAGGGAAAACGTGGAAGTCATGGGAATCCTTAACGGTAACTGACGAGCGAAGGCTCGTGATCCAGGTGGGAAATCACATTCAGCGACACCGGCTCCAGCGCGTCGCCGCGCCGGGCGCAGTGCGTGATGCCGGCATTGGCGAGCCGCCAGTTCAAGGTCATGGCGGCCCGGTCGGACAGGCTCATCCAGTGCTTGCACAGCGCGGCGATCACGCCACCGGAGGTCACCACCCATACGCAGTCGGCGCCCCGGCTCGCGGCGAGAGTGTGCTCGAGCGCGCCGAGAATGCGCCGCTGGAAAGCGGGCCAGGACTCGCGGTACTCGTCATCGAGGTAGCCGGTCATCCAGCGCTCCATCGCCGACGCGAACACCGACTGGAAGGCCTTGCGCGGCTCGGGCTCGGAGGCCAACCAGCCAAGAATGGCGCTCTGGCTCGACAGCCCGGGACGCGCGCGCGCGAGCACATCCAGATAATCGAATTCGTCGAATCCATCGTGGATGACGGGCGACACCGCGCCTCCCGCGGCGTCGGCCGCAAGCCTTGCCGTGTCGCGCTGCCTTGCCATGCGGCCGCAAAACACCGCGTCGGGCGCCGCCCTCCGGCCGGCCAGCCAGGCGCCGGCCAGAACGGACTGACGCTCTCCGAGCGGGCTGAGCGCGTCGTACTCCTCGCGGTCGAAGCCGGCCTGTCCGTGGCGAATGAAATACACGCCGGGCACGCTCAGTTCTCCTTGATGACGCGACGGCAGCGGTCGAGCAGATAATTGACCAGCGCGCCGAATTGGGCGAATTGCGGGTTGCGTGTCTCTCCCTGGTAATAACGCCGCCAGATCTGCTGCACGATGACCGCCAACCGGAAAATCCCGAACACGTCGTAGAACACGAAATCCGACATGTCGCGCCCGGTTTTCGCGCCGTAATACTCGATCACTTCGCGCCGCGACAGCATGCCGGGAAGGTGGGTCGGCTGGCGGCGCACCGCCCGGAAGGTCGCGTCGTCGCCGGCTTCCACCCAATAGGCGAGCGCATTGCCCAGATCCATCAGGGGGTCGCCCAGTGTCGCCATTTCCCAATCGAGCACCCCGATAATGCGCGACGGATCGTTCCGGTCCAGCACCAGATTGTCGAAACGCCAGTCATTGTGAATCAGGCAGGTTGCCGCGTCCCTGGCCGGCGCGTGTCCGGACAGCCAGCGGATCACATCGTCGCACGCCGCCACATCCGGGGTGCGCGCCTTGTCGAAACGGTCCCTCCAGCCTTCCAGCTGGCGTGCGACATAGCCTTCGCCCCGACCCAGTTCGCGCAGGCCGGCCACCTGCCAGTCGACCTCGTGCAGGTCGATCAGCGCATCGAGCATGGCCCGGCACAGCGCCCTCGCCCGCTCCGCGTCGAGCGTCATGCCCTCGGGTAAATCCCGGCGCAAAATCACTCCGTCGATGCGCTCCATCACGAAGAAATCGCAGCCGATCACGCCGGGATCCTCGCACACCGCCACCACCCCCGGCACCCGCGGATAGACGTCGCGCAGCGCCGTCATGATGCGCGCCTCGCGGATCATGTCGTGGGCGCTCCTGGCCTTGTGTCCGAACGGAGGACGGCGCAGGATCAGCGAACGCCCGGGAAAATCCAGCTGATAGGTGAGATTGGACGCCCCCCCGGAAAACTGGGTGACGGCAGGCAAGCCACCGAACACCGCGCCGTTCGCCGCGAGAAACCGCGCGATGGCCTGGCTATCCAGTTCTTCGCCGGAGCGCACCGGCCCGGCCTTGTCGATCGTCGCTGTCATCGCATCGCCTCCATGTCGAGCCCCAGGCGCCGGGCCTGGGCTTTGAGTTCGCGTTTGGCCACCAGCATGCGGTGCACCTCGTCCGGACCGTCGGCGATGCGCAGGGCCCGCGCGTACCCGAACAGGCCCGCCAGCGGGAAGTCCTCGCACAGCCCGGCGCCGCCGTGCATCTGGATGGCGGCGTCCACCACCGTCTGGGCGACATTGGGCGCCACCACCTTGATCATCGAAATTTCGCTGATGGCTCCCTTGATGCCCACGGTATCCATCATCCACGCCGCTTTGAGCGTCAGCAGGCGCGCTTGCTCGATCGCCATGCGGGCATTGGCGATGATGTCGACGTTGCCGCCCAGCTGCGCCAGCGGCTTGCCGAACGCGCGCCGCTCGAGCGAGCGCCGGCACATCGCGTCCATGGCCCGCTCCGCCGCGCCGATGGCGCGCATGCAATGATGGATCCGCCCGGGCCCGAGCCGGCCCTGGGCAATCTCGAAACCCCGCCCCGGGCCGAGAATGACGTGGTCGAGCGGCACGCGCACGTCGGTAAAGCTCACCTCGCCATGTCCGTACGGTTCGTCCAGTTCCCCGAACACCCGCAGCATGCGCTCGATTTTCACGCCGGGAGCGTCAATCGGCACGATGACCATCGAGTGGCGGGCGTGCTTGGCCGCCTGCGGATCCGACAACCCCATGAAAATCACGAACCGGCAATCGGGATGGCCGATGCCCGTGCTCCACCACTTGCGACCATTGAGCACGACCCGATCCCCTTCCACACGCACCGTGGCCGCCATATTGGTCGCATCCGACGAGGCCACCTCCGGCTCGGTCATGCAAAAAGCGGAACGTATCCGTCCCTCCAGCAGCGGCATGAGCCAGCGCTCTTGCTGCATGGGCGAGCCGTAATGCGCCAGCACTTCCATATTGCCGGTATCCGGCGCGTTGCAGTTGAACACTTCCGCCGCGATCGGCGAACGTCCCATCATCTCGGCCAGGGGCGCGTATTCGGCGTTGCTCAGACCGGCGCCGAAACGCTCTCCCGGAAGAAACAGGTTCCACAGTCCGGCCTCGCGCGCCTTGCGCTTGAGCGCTTCCATCACCGGCGGCACGTTCCAGGGTCGTTCTCCCCGTGAGAGCGTGGCATAGTACTCGGCTTCCGCCGGGTACACCTCGTCATCCATGAAACGCGTCAATCGTTCCAGATACTCCCGGCCTCTGGCCGTATTCGCAAAATCCATCGCCACCCTCCGGCGTTGCACGGGTAATGCGAAAAGAATATCCTTCGAATGAAAAATCCATCAAATGAATAGTTCGAATGGAGGTTCATTCATTTCATGCATCTTAGCCGCATCGATCTGAACCTGTTTGTGGTGTTCGACGCCATCTATGGCGCGGGGGGCCTGACGCCGGCGGCCCGCCAGCTCAGTCTGACCCAGCCGGCGCTGAGTCACGCGCTGGCAAGATTGCGCGATGTATTCGGCGACCCCCTGTTCGTGCGTCAGGGCAGCGCGATGGTGCCGACGCCGCTGGCGCGCAGCCTGATCGGTCCGGTCAGGCAGGCCTTGCAAGGACTTGATGCGAGCGTGAACCATAACCGGAGCTTCGATCCGGAAACCGCCCGCCGGACCTTCACGATCGGACTGAGGGATGTGCTGGAAGCGACGGTGCTTCCGCCACTGATGGGGGTACTGCGGGCACGGGCGCCGGATATCGACATCGCCGCGGTCAGGGCGGACAGACGGGAGCTGGAGCGCGACCTGGCATCCGGCGCGCTGGATCTGGCCGTCGATATCGCGCTTCCGCTGGCGGACCGCATACGGCGCCGGCGCATCGGCAGCGACCGGCTGGTCGTTGTGGCGCGCGGGGGAAACATCGACGGGTTATTGACGCTGGAGCGTTATCTCGCCGCGTCCCACGTCCTGGTTTCGTCACGCAGCAAAGGCCCCGGCGTGGAGGACATGGAGCTGAACCGCCATGGACACAGAAGACGGATAGGCTTGCGCTGCCAGCATTATTTCGCGGCCTGCCGGGTGGTGAATGAGACGAATCTGCTACTGACAATGCCGGAGCAATATGCCGCCATTGCCAATCGCAATCTCGACAACGCCATTCATGCGTTTCCGCTTTCCATGCCCGAGCTGGACGTTTACTTGTACTGGCATGAAACCGTCGAACACGACGCGGCGAACGCCTGGCTCAGGGAGATGCTGCTGGACGGTTATCCGCGCTAGGAAGTGCGAGCGCCATTCACACGGCGGTCAGCGCAGCTGCCGCGAAACGCTCCTTGCCGACGGCAGTTCCGGCATGCGCGGCGCCGTGCCGCGCCAGTCTTTCGAGTCCGGCGCGCAGCGGCGCTTGAAGCTCGGCGGGCAGCCGGTCATGGGAAAAGAGTCCGATGCGCTTGACCGCCAGATCAAGACGGGGACGGAATTCGCCGCTCAACTCGCACAGGCGGGTCTCTACCGCGCTTCCCTCGCCGGCCAGTGTTCCGAGCACCGACACGCGCAGACCCAATTGTTCGTGAAACTGTCTGGCAAGGCTGTCGCGCGCGTCTTCGCCGTCCTTGAGGTTCCCGCCCGGCAGAACCCACTGATCCTGGTCGTTGAGCATCAGCAACAGGTCGCCCTCCGGGGACACCAGCACTCCATTGATCGATTGCGGATTCATGGGCAGCTCCAGAACTTGAGAAAATCGGTGCACAACCATGTCAGCGCGTGTCGCTCGGGATATTTTCACGAAACTGTCATTAACATGGCATTCGCGAAGGATTATCCGGGGAAGCCCGGCATTTTCCAATGTCCATATTCCCATTCCGGGCGCCCCATCCGGATAGGCTGGCACACACCGGTCAGCGGCGGCGGGCGGTTTTCCAGTAGGCGAATTCCTCCTCGTAGACCTCCGCGTCAAGATCCATGACCCGCTGCTGCAACCTGGCCTGGACGTCGCGCACGGCGCGGTTGTAGACGCACGGGGCGATCTCCCGGAGAAAAAACTCCAGCAACGCGCCGGCCTGAAGATTGCCGACCGGCTCGTCCATGTTTGCCTCGAAAAACCGGACGATAGACTGAATCGCCCCTTCCCGGTCCGCCTGGTCCAGTTCAATGCTCATTCCCGCCCCCTTCTTTTCGCGCATCGAATAGGTGCGCTCGCGGGTCAGTCTAACTCACGGTTTCACGGGCCGCACCATGCAGGAGAAGGACAGTTCGGGCAACGGCCGATCCAGGGGCAGGCGTTGGCCATCGATGAAAAAATCCTTGAAAGACGGGTCAAGCCGGGTGAAACGGCCGGACAGCAAAGCCTGCTTGAGCCAGGCAAGGCAGGTGGGAGGAACCGGAAGCGTACCGGCGACGGTCCATCCGCCATCCGGTTTTTCGGCGAGAAGGACAGGAGGCCGCGCTTGCGCGAACAGCGCGATCTGGGCAAGAGGACGGGCCGGGAGAGTCACGAACACCGCGTCGCACGTCTGCCCGGCACGCGTCAGACAGGCGGGAAGCAACCACGGGAAATGCCGCCTATCGCGCCAGTTTTCCCTCAACAGCCCCGGGGGTAGCGCCATGCCGTCGTTGAGCATGCGAAGATTGGCGCGCAAATCCGGCATGGTCGCCTCCGCGGGGCCGTCGTTAGTGGCCGGCGCGAACTCCAGAGCACGCTTCGCGCCCCGCCGGATCGTTTCCGACTCCGGGCCTTCCCGCTGGCTGGCCAGCCTTCGCAGCGCCTCCAGGCCGAACCGTCCGCCATCCGAGCGCAAAAAGGCGAAGTCGAAGCGGTCGGCCGGCACCTTCCGGGCGGCAAGGCGTTCGACCTGATTGACAACCGACAACCGTACCGGATCGGCGAACGGGGTCAGCGCGGCCAGGGACAGCGTCAGGAACACGCCCGCGGCGAAAAGATTCACCCGGCCAAGACGCGACGCCTCGGGCAGCGACCAAAGATAACCCGCGGCATACACGAGCATCAGCGCGCAAAGCTGTGCGGCAATGACGCGGCCGGGCGTCCAGCCGTAATCGGCGACGCGCAGTGCCAGCGCATACATGGCGATCGTCGTTAACGGCATGAGCATGGTGCTCGCAATGCGCATCGCCCAAAGCAACGGTCGCGGCAGCCCGGCAAGATAACAGCCGTCCTGATAGACGACATTGATCAGCACGACCAGCGCCCCCGCCGCGCCAAGCACGATCACCGCGCCATGACGTGTTTCCCAAAGCGGAGCCAGGCCGGTGAACGCGATGGCGAGGAGAAATCCCCCGATCAGCAGAACCGCCACCGGAAGCAACCAGGAGAGCAAGAGCAGCGCCAGCTGGCGGATGCCGCTGACAATGCCGAACCGCGTGTCGGTCAGATGCCAGGCCAGCGACAGGGCCATCGTGGAAACCGGTATGGCGAACCAGGCGCTGCGCAGTGTGTCAAGCAGCCACGGCAGATTCAGCAGCCGGAACAGAACACCGCCAAGATGGAGCACGAGCCACATCGAACCCACGAAAAACACGGCGAACAGCGACTGTACCGCGAGCTTCCAGGAAATGGCGAAATAACCGTGGTAGCTGGCGATGCGGCGCTTCTCGCGCCCCGCTGCCAGCACGAGCGAGAGGGAAACGAACACCAGGGGAAGAAGGACAAGAACCAAAAAGAGCGCCGGCCGCAGATAACTGTCGGCATTGGCGGGCAAGCCCAGGCTCCAGATACGGTACTGGGATACCGCGACCAGAAGCACCGCCGACGCGGACAGCCAGGTCACTTGCCCGGACAACGACAGAACGCCTTGGGACGCCGTCAGGATCAAGGGCAGAAACAATCCCGCCATCAGCATGGGCACGAACAGGAGCGGAGCGGTCGCCGGCCACCGCTCCATCTCCGATAACCGGTACAGCGCGAAAAGCGCCGCACCCTGAACGAGGCCGATGGCCAGACGCACCATGGCGACGGCTCGCGGGCGGTCGCGGCCGCCCGGCGGGTCGACCGGCACCGATTTCAATTCCATCATGAACCGTCCCCCTTTCGCGGACACCAGTCACCCGATCAGGGACTGCCCGAGATCCGCAAGAGTTTCGCGACCGGAGGGTTTCGGTATGTTCCTACACGCGGCCAAGCCGGCCCGGACACTCAGAGCAGGCCGAGCGCCGACATGGCCTCATCAATGCGCGCCCGCGCCTGCTCGGTCACCGACGTCATGGGCAAGCGCAGTTCATCGCGGCACAGGCCAAGACGCGACAACGCATATTTGGCGCCTCCGGGACTCGGTTCGATGAACAGCGCGGAATGCAGCTCGCACAGCGTTGCATTGAGTTCGCGGGCCGTGGCGAAATCGCCTTCCAGCGCCGCTTGGGCGAATCGCGCATACGCTTTGGGCGCGACATTGGCCGTGACCGAGATGCTGCCGACACCGCCATGGGCGAAATACCCCAGCGCCGTCATGTCGTCGCCCGACAGGAAAGCGAACGGCTTGCGCACACGCCGCATCTCCAGCGAGACGCGACCAACCTGCCCGGTGGAGTCCTTGATGCCCCGTACCCTGTCGAGCTCCGACAGGATCGCCACGGTATCGATCGTTAATTCGATGCCGGTGCGGGACGGAATGTTGTAGAGCAGGATCGGCAGTTCGCAGGCCTGGTCCAGTACACGGAAATGATTGATGATCTGGGCCTGCGTTGGCTTGTTGTAGTAGCCCGTGGCATGCAGTACGGCATCCGCGCCGGCCTGGCGCGCCAGCCCCGCCAGATCGACGGCTTCGCGGGTGCAGTTGGTGCCGATACCGGCGATGACCGGCAGGCGTCCGCGCGCCGAGGCGGCGGCGGCGGCGAGCACGTCGTAACGCTCCTGGCGCGACAGCGTGGGACTCTCGCCGGTCGTCGCGCATACCGCCAGCGCCGAGGTGCCCTCCGAGACATGCCATTCAACGAGATCCGCCAGTGCCTTGTAATCAACTTCGCCCTGGACAAACGGGGTGACCAGCGCGGCGATGGATCCTGTCAGATTCACGGTACTCTCCAGCAAGATTGGGATGGCGCAAGCTTAGGGATATCCCCGAACCGGCACAATCGATATGAACTCACGCCAGCCATCAAAAAAAATCACGGCTAGAATCTTTTACAAAATGCATTTGACATCTGGCTCGCACGCGAGAACGATATTACTATGTCATTTTTTGTAACCGGAAAAACGTGATCATGATGAACAAAAAGAATACCGCGCTGCTGTTTCTGGGTTCCCTTTTCCTGGCCTCCTGCGGAGGCGGAGGTGGCGGCGGAAGTGGTGGCGGGTCATCGAGTGGCAGCAGTTCGGCGGTCACCACGCCCAGCAAACCGGAAGGCGCCTATATCGGCAACACTTCCGACGGCAACGATACCTGGACGCTGGTGCTGGATAATGACCAGCTATTCTCGATTTACGGCCGCACCGTGAACAGTCAGTTCCAGGTCAGCGGTTTCGTCACCGGTAAAGGAGTGGCGAGCAACGGCAGCTATCCGGTCACGGAAACGGTCGATTTCAACTACACCGATGTCCTGCGCGGCTCCGCGACCTTTACCTACGTCGCCGGCAAGAGTCTGGCAGGAAGCTTCAGCGAGGCGGGGCGAACCGTCAGTTTCACGTCCCAGGCCACGAAAACCTCGGTGTACGACTATGCCCAGCCCGCCCGCCTCGCCACGGTCGGCGGAACATGGACGCTCGCCGACCTGACCGGCACCTGGCACACGCTGACCATCGGCGGGGACAGCACGCTGCGAGGAAGCACCCCGTCCGGATGTGTTTATACCGGCACCATCGCGCCGCGCGGCAACAAAAACGTCTTCGACGTCGCGCTGACCTTCGGAGCCGCGCCATGCCGCTATCCCGGCCTCAAGCAAACCGGGGTCGCCGTCAGCTATACCCTGCCGAATGGAATGAGCCAGATGATGCTGGCCGCGACCGACGCCGCCCAGGCGAACGGCACGCTGCTGATCGGCTCACGCTGAACCCGCTCCGCTCCCGGGCGGACGGGTTTACAATGAACACTTCGCCGCGCCCGCGCCCGCCGCGCGGGCGCTTTGTTTTTCCGTGCAAGTGAAGGATGGATTGCCGTGGTACTCATCAAGACAGCCGACGAAATCGCCAAAATGGTCACGGCCGGGAGCCTCACCGCCAGAGTGCTGGAGGCGGTGGAACACATCATCGAACCGGGCGTCACCACCGCGGCGATCGACGCCTTTTGCGAGAACTACATCGTCAATACGCTCGGCGCGGAGCCGGGCAGCAAGGGGCAGTACGGTTTTCCCTACTCGGTCAATACCTCGGTCAATCACGTGGTCTGCCACGGCTGGCCGTCCGACACCCAGGCGCTCAAGGCCGGCGACATCGTCAATGTCGACGTGACCGTGCGCAAGGACGGCTATTACGGCGACAGCAGCAAGACCTTTTGTGTCGGCGAGGTGAACAGCTACGCCAAACGCCTGGTCGATGTGACGCAGGAATGCCTGTACCGCGCCATCCGGCTGGTCCGTCCCGGCGCCACCCTTGGCGATATCGGCCATGCCATCCAGTCGCACGCCGAAGCGAACGGCTATTCGGTGGTCAGGGAATATTGCGGGCACGGCATCGGCGCCGCCATGCACGAGGATCCCCAGGTCATGCATGTGGGCAGACCGGGCGCCGGGCTGCGCCTTGAGCCGGGGATGACATTCACCATCGAACCGATGATCAATCAGGGCAGGAAAGACGTGAAACTGCAGCGCGACGGCTGGACCGTCACCACCCGCGACAGGAGCCTGTCGGCGCAATGGGAGCACACGGTGCTGGTGACGGATTCGGGTGCGCGCGTGCTGACATTGCGCGACGAGGAGGCCGGTTTCGCGGCGAGTCTCGCCGGACAGGGCTGAGGCCCCGCCGGGGTTCAGAGCGCGTCCGGAGGCAGCAGGATCCCGCGCGCCAGCAGCGCCGTGAACTCTTCGGCCGGCAGCGGTTTGGCCAGCAGATAGCCCTGCACCAGGTCACAGCCTTCGGCGGCGAGAAAATTCCATTGCTCGACCGTCTCGACGCCCTCGGCGACGACTTTCATGTTCAGGTTCTGGGCCATGTTGATAATGGCGCGGGCGATCGCGGTGTCGTCCAGATCGCTTGGAATATCCTGCACGAACGAGCGGTCGATCTTCAGTTTGTCGGCCTTGAAACGCTTCAGGTAGGACAGACTCGAATACCCGGTGCCGAAGTCGTCGATCGACAGCTGGGCGCCCATGGCCTTCATGCGCTCGATGGTGTCGACGGTCGCCTCGGCGTCCTCCATGACCACGCTTTCCGTCACTTCGATATCCAGCGAGTCGCCCGACAGCCCGTTGCGGGACAGCGCCTCCTCCAGATTCGCGGTCAGATCCTTCTGACGGAACTGCAGAGCGGACAGGTTGATCGCGAGGCCGATCTGCGGCAGTCCCAGCGATTTCCAGCGCGCGATCTGCGCGCAGGCCTCGGCGATGACCCAGTTGCCGATCTGCACGATGAAACCGCGCTCCTCGGCCACTTCGATGAACCTTGCCGGCCCGAGCATCCCGAGCGTCGGGTGATTCCAGCGGATCAGCGCTTCGGCGCCGACAATCCGCCCGGACGCCATTTCCACCTGCGGCTGGTAATGCAGCAGGAATTCGTTGCGGTCGAGCGCGAAACGCAACTGGCTCTCGATGGCCAGGATTTCGCGGGCGCGCGCGTTAAGATCCGAGGTATAGAACTTGAAGCTGTTGCGGCCGGAGGATTTGGCGTGGTACATCGCCGCGTCGGCGTTGCGAACCAGCGTTTCGAAATCGCGTCCGTCGTCCGGGTAAACGCTGATGCCGATCGACGGTGTGATGGTAATGACATGATTGTGCAGCTCGACCGAGGGCACGAACGCTTCGCGGATCTTTTCGGCGATGGCCGCGGCCTCGCCCGGATCGGCGATCACCGGCAACAGCACGATGAACTCGTCCCCGCCCTGGCGCGCCACCATCTCGCCCGCGCCGAGCACGGACTTGATACGGTCCGCCGCGACCTGCAGCAGGGTGTCCCCCGCCGTGTGGCCCAGAGACTCGTTGATGGTCTTGAAGCGGTCGAGGTCAAGCAGCAGCACGGCCAGATGCTGGTTGTCGCGCGAGGCATTGTGAATGGCCAGTTCGGCGCGGTCCTGCATGTGAACGCGGTTGGGCAGGCTGGTCAGGACATCGAAATGGGCAAGGAACTGGATGCGGTCGTCGGCGGCCTTGCGCTCGGTCTGATCGCTGAAGATCGCCACATAGTGCGTCACTTCGTCCAGCGCGCTGCGCACGGTATTGATGGTCAGCCACTCGGGGAACACTTCGCCATTGCGGCGCCGGTTCCACAATTCGCCCTGCCACGAGCCGTGTTCGTTAAGCGAGCGCCACATCTGCTCGTAAAAAGCCTTGTCGTGACGGCCCGACGACAGGATGCTCGGACGCTGTCCGAGCACATCCTGCTGGGTATAACCGGTGATCTCGGTGAATGCGCGGTTCACGCTGCGGATATAAAGCTCGCTGTCGGTGATCATGATGCCTTCCGCGGTGTTCTCGAACACCTTGGCGGCCAATTGCATGCGCTCCTCCGCCGAACGGCGCTCGGAGATGTCGCGCACCATGCGCCACACGGCGTTGATGCGCCCAAAGGCATCGCGCATCGCCACGGTCTTGACGCTCACCGGCACGGGATTGCCGAAACGGTTGATGTAAGTCGCCTCGAACTCGTCGCAATAGCCGAAACGCAGGACCTTGTTGTCCAGGTTGAAACGCTCGAGGGATTCGCTCTCCTGCCCCACCAGCGACCAGAAATTCTGCTGTTTGAGCTGATCGAGGCTGAAGCACATCAGGTTGAGGAACGCGGGGTTGGCGTCGATGATCTGGCCGTCGAGCGAACTGATGATGATGCCATCCAGATTCGACCAGAACAGTTCGCGGTATTTGTTTTCCGAGCGGCGCAGCGCATCCTCCACTTCGCGGCGTCGCGAAATGTCCGCTTCCAGCGCCAGGGTCTTGGAGCGCAGCTCGTCGATCAGGCGTTTGAGCTCCGAACGCGTCCACTCCAGATGATTGCCCAGAATGCCGATCTCGTCCTTGCGGTCCCAGAAGAACGGCGTATCGAGCTTGAGCTCGGCAAGTTGCGTGGCCTGGCCCGTCAAAAGACGGATGGGCTTGAAGAAACGGGAGTGCAGGATGCCGACGATCAGCAGAATCGATAACGCGAGCTGGCCGAACAGGATGAGGAACAGGTTCTTGAGCTGATTTCTCAGCGCGATGGACAGGTGTTCGGTGTCGAACTCGATCGTCACCAGGCCGATTTCCTCGCCGCGGTAAATAACCGGTTTTTGCATGAAGGCGACGCTGCCGATGCGCCGCTCGCCCCGGGCTGACGACAGGAAAAGAGTATTTGTTTGAGTGTCTGTCACACGAATGGAGATGACACGCCGGTCTTCCATCACCGATGCCATCAGCGGACTGCCCGCCTGCCGGCTCAGGTTCCACAACGGCTCCTGCATGCCGAGCGTGACGATGTCGAGGAGTCGCTTCTGGTCGGTCTCCAGCTGCACTGTCATGTTTTCCCGCTGGAGGTTGTAGCCTACCGTACTGATCAGCGAGGCGGGGATAAGCAAGCCAAGCACGATAGCGATCAGGAAGACCATCCGCAGCGACAACATCGAGGTAACGTGCTTTTCGGCCGATTCGTTTATCAATGCCATATTCGAGTTCTTGTCCGCTAACGTTGCCGACCGGGCGTGCCGGGCGGCAGGAAAACACGGGGGCCCTGCCGGGGCCATTTTACGCATATATGGCTAGGAAACGCCGAGGAGATAATACCTCAGCATCCAGGCAAGCGTTGCCGCGCGCCGCCGCTCGAACGCGCAAGGCGGCCAGCGTCACATGCAAGAATACCGATAACCAGTCGTGATAATACCGCATGATGCTCAACAAACAACACGACAATTGCCATGGTAAGCAAGAGCCGCCTACAATCCAAGCCAACTCACACCGCATAGTCAAAGGCTTGGAACATGGTCCAGAACAAATACGACACAATTATTAACGCCCGTTGGATCATCACCGTCGAGGCGGACAACGAGGTTCTGGAAAACCATGCGATCGCCATCCGGGATGGCAAGATCGAGGCGATTGTGCCGGCAAGCCAGGCGGCGGGCCTCGAAGCGCGCGAAGTGCTGCGCCTGGACCGCCATGTGGTGATGCCGGGCCTGATCAATCTGCATGGCCACTCCGCGATGACCCTGCTGCGCGGTCTTGCCGACGACAAGGCGCTGATGGACTGGCTGACGCAGTACATCTGGCCCGCCGAAGGACGCCATGTGCGCGACGACTTCGTTTTCGACGGCGCGTGCCTGGCCATGGCGGAAATGCTGCGCGGCGGAACGACGCTGATCAACGACATGTACTTCTTCCACGGCGCGATGGCGCGCGCGGGTCTTGCCTCGGGCATGCGCACCTTCGTTGGCTGCTCGATTCTCGAATTCCCCACCAACTACGGCGCGAACGCGGACGACTACATCACCCGCGCGCTCGACGAGCGGCGCGAATTCCTCGGCGAGGAACGCATCACCTTCACACTCGCGCCCCATGCCCCGTACACCGTCTCCGACGACACCTTCCGCAAGGTGGTCACCCTGGCCGAGCAGGAAGACATGCTGATCCACTGCCATATCCATGAAACGGCCCATGAAGTGGAAACAGGCCTCAAGGAGACCGGTGTGCGCCCGCTCGCCCGCCTCAAGGAATTGGGTCTGCTCTCCCCGCGCCTGATCGCGGCCCACATGGTGCACCTGAACGAAGCGGAAATCGCGCTGGCCGCCCGCCACGGCCTGTCCATCGCCCATAACCCGACCTCGAACATGAAGCTCGCCTCGGGGATCGCGCCGGTCAAGGCCCTGCTCGAGGCCGGGGTCAATGTCGGTGTCGGCACCGATGGCGCCGCCTCCAACAACAAACTCGACATGCTCGCCGAAACCCGCATGGGCGCGCTTCTGGCCAAGGTCGGCACCCTCGACCCGACTGCGGTGCCCGCTTACACGGCCATCCGCATGGCGACGATCAACGGCGCGCGGGCACTGGGCATCGACGACAAAGTGGGCAGCGTCGCCCAAGGCAAAATGGCCGACCTCATCGCCATCGATTTGTCGTCCCCGGAAACCGCGCCGGCCTTTGACCCGGTCTCCCATGTGGTTTACGCTGCTGGACGCGAGCAGGTTTCCCACGTCTGGGTCCAGGGCGAAGCGCTGTTGCGCGACCGGACACTGACCCGCCTGGACGAGGAGGCCCTCCTGGCGCGCGCCGAAGACTGGCGCCATCGCATCCTGGCACGAGGTGAGTAAACAATGACGGTCAACGTCGACGAACTGGAACTGGACAAGTTCAGTCAACTGGCCCACAAATGGTGGGACATGAACAGTGAATTCAAGCCGCTGCACGAGATCAATCCCCTGCGGCTGGACTTCATCGACAGCCACGCGGGCCTGGACGGCAAGCGCGTTCTGGATATCGGCTGCGGCGGGGGCATCCTCGCCGAGAGCATGGCGCGAAGGAACGCGCGGGTGACCGGCATCGATCTTGCGAAGAAATCCCTGAAAGTCGCCGAACTGCACAGTCTGGAATCGGGCGTCGAGGTCGAGTACCGCTGCATCAGCGCCGAAGCGATGGCCGACGAGGCGGCGGAACAGTTCGATGTGGTCACCTGCATGGAAATGCTCGAACACGTTCCGGATCCGGCGAGCGTGATCGCCAGCTGCGCGCGCCTTGTCAAACCCGGCGGCCGGGTGTTCTTCTCGACGCTAAACCGCAATGCCAAGGCCTACCTGATGGCGATCATCGGCGCCGAATACGTGCTGGGCATGCTGCCGCGCGGCACGCACGAGTACGCCCGCTTCATCAAGCCATCGGAGCTGGCGCGCATGGCCCGCGAAGCGGATCTGACGGTGGAAACGATCAGCGGCATGACCTACAACCCGGTGACCCGTGTCTACAGCCTGTCCACCGATACGGACGTCAACTACCTGCTGGCGGCTCGCCGCAACCCGGCATAAGCCCGGCGCCAATGAAAAAGGCCGATCCTCGCGGACCGGCCTTTTTTCTTTTTTTGTGTACAACCGAAGCCTTTGCCGACGTTTAGCCCCGTCGCCTCGTTACCGGCCCCATTAAACAAGCGTTTGATCCAATCATAAAATATAGATCATGCCGTAGGCAATATTTTTAACCACGTCAGTATCATATTTACCACGATTCATCACCTACCTGTTTATCATCTACTCAAGTTGTAACATATCGCGATACACTACAATCTATTGATTGATTGCCTGACAAAAAACAACGGCATGGGGCTGGACCACAATGGCAGACGCCAGGAGTACTCAATGACATTCAAGGCCAACGACTCCCTCACGGAGCAAATCGCCCAATACCTGGAAAAACGCATCATCCTCGGCGAGATGAAACCGAACGAGCGGATCCAGGAACTGCGCATCGCCTCGGAGCTGGAAGTCAGCCGCGGATCGGTGCGTGAAGCGCTGCTGATCCTGCAGCGCCGCCATCTGGTGGAGATTTTTCCGCGCCGGGGCGCGATCGTGGCCAGCATTTCCCCGCAGGATGTGCGCGACTTTTTCGATCTTTGGCTGATGCTGCTGGACAAGGTGGTCAGTCATCTTGCCCACAGCTGGAAAAACGACGACCTCGCGCAGTTTTTCGAACTGATGACTCAACTGGGGGAAAGTCAGCGCAACGACGATCTTGAGGCGTTCTATGAACAGGGCATGACCTTCCTGCACACGCTTTACCAGTACTCCGGCAATCAGTATCTGACGCAGATGCTGGTCGACCTTTTGCCGCTGACGCGGCGCTGCCTGTTCGCCATCCTGAGGGCCGGGCGCAGTCAGATCGACCGCACCCAGCTGTTCCTGGAAGACCTGCTCAAGGCGATCATCGCGCGCGACGCTTCCGCGGCGCGGCGCATGACACAGGAATTCGGCCAGGGCTACAGCCAGCTGGCTCAGGCCTCGGCCGACGCGCTTGAGGGGCGCGGCTGATAGTCGACGAACGCGTAGGGCAGTCCCGCCGCGCTGACATGCGTCTCGCGCGACGTTTCCTGCCAGAGGCAGGGGTCGATCTCGGGAAAGAACGCGTCGCCGTCGAACCCCGCGTCGATCAGTGTCAAGGCCAGCCGGTCGGCAAGACCGATGGCCTGGCGGTACAACTCGGCGCCGCCGATCAAGCACACCTCGTCCGCATCGCCGGCCAGAGCCAGCGCCGCCTCCAGGCTTGGCGCCGCCTCGACGCCATCGCGGCGCCACTCGGCCTGGCGGGTCACCACGATGTTGCGCCGGCCGGGCAATGGCCGGCCGATCGAGTCGTAGGTCTTGCGACCCATGATCACCGGCTTGCCGAGCGTCGTCGCCTTGAAATGCTTCAGGTCTTCCGGCAAATGCCAGGGCAGCGTGTTGTTCACGCCAATCACCCGGCCGCGCGCCATCGCGGCGACCAGGGTCAAACGGGGTCGGTTCATCGCGCTCTCCTCACACCGCCATCGGCGCGGTCAGCGGCGGGTGGTGCCGGTAGCCTTCCAGCGTGAAGTCGGACGGTTCCACCTTTTCCAGCCACTCCGGTTCGTAGCGGCCGGTTTTCGCGTAATCCGGAATGCGGTCGGACAGCACGAGACGCGGCGCCGGGAACGGCTCACGCTTGAGCTGCTCCTCGAGCATCGGCAGATGGTTCTCGTAGATGTGCGCATCGGCGATGAAATAGGTGAACCAGCGCGGCGTATAGCCGGTCAGGCGGCCCACCAGGGTCAGGAGCGCCGCGCCCTCGGTCAGATTGAAACCGGTGCCAAGGCCCAGATCGTTGGATCGCAGGTACAGGCACAGGGAAATCTCGCGCTTTTCCACATTGGGCAGGAACTGGTACAAGAGGTGACAAGGCGGCAGCGCCATTTCGTCCAGCTGCGCATGGTTCCAGCCATGGAACAGGATGCGGCGGTCGGTCGGGTTCTCGATGATGGTGTCCAGACACTGGCGCAACTGGTCGACCGCCTTGTACAGCAGCACACAGCGCACGCCCGACTCGTTCGTCAGCTCGCCCACGCGCGCATAGCCGCGCTGCTGCGCATCCTCGATGATGCGGCTGTCGGCGGCCGGCACCAGCTTGTAGGCCGGCCATGCGCGCCACTGGACGCCGTACACCGAACCGAGGTCGTCCTCGCCGAGCCGGTAGGGATTGGCGAGCCACTGGACGTTTTCGTTGGCGTTCTGATCCCAGACCTTGCAGCCCAGTTCACGAAAACCCGCGGCGCTGCGGCAGCCGCGCAAGAACCCCACCATCTCGCCGATCGCCGACTTGAAAGCCAGCTTGCGCGTGGTGACCGCCGGAAAACCGTCGTTCAGAAGATCGAAGCGCAACATGGCGCCAGGCATGCTCAGCGTGCGCACGCCGGTACGGTTGGATTGCCAGGAGCCCTGCTCCATCACCATGCGCACCAGGTCGAGATATTGTTTCATTGCGAATCCCGCAAAATTCCGGATAGACCGCATTGTACCCGAGCCGGGCGATGCTAAACACTGGAGGCGAAGGCCGCAGATACGTTACTATCGCGAAAGCATTTCCGAGGATTGAGGACACCGGCCGATCATGGCAGAAGATTCAGACGACCGCACAGAAGCGGCGACGGGCAAACGCTTATCCAAAGCCCGGGAACAGGGTAATGTTCCGCGCTCCAAGGAATTGGCGACCTTCGCGATCGTCATGACCAGTGTCGCCCTGCTCATGGCGCAAGGCAGCAAGATCGCGTCTTATCTGCTGTCGGTCATGAAGTCCCTGATGGTGTTCGATCATCAATCGCTCGTCAACACGGATCAGGCGCTGCTGCGTTTTCGCGAGGCGCTGTTCGGCGCGGTGTGGAGCCTGCTGCCGCTGTTCGGCGCGCTGATTCTCGTCGCCGTGCTGATACCCATGATCATCGGCGGCTGGAACCTGACCTTCACGCCGGTCACGCCCAACTTCGGCAAGCTCAACCCGCTGGCCGGCCTCAAGCGCCTCGTATCGCTGCAATCGGCGACCAACGCGCTCCTGGCCATTCTCAAGAGCCTGCTCATCGGCGGCGTCGCGGTATGGATCATCTGGAAGGAGCGCGACGAAATCATCGGACTTGTCAGCCTGCCGCTGGAAACCGGCATGGTGAGAATGTTCGACCTGGCCTTTCACACCTTCCTGATCGTCGCCAGCGCCATGATCCTGCTCGTGGCCGTCGATGTTCCGTACACCCTGTGGAGCTACCACAAGGCACTGCGCATGACCAAACAGGAAGTCAAGCAGGAAGCCAAGGAAGCCGATACCTCCCCCGAAGTGAAGGGCCGTATCCGCCAGATGCAGCGCGAAGCGGCGCGGCGCCGGATGATGCAGGCGGTGCCCGAAGCGAATGTGATTGTGACAAACCCGACGCACTACGCTGTCGCATTGAAGTACACTGAGGAAATGCGCGCGCCTCAGGTCATCGCCAAAGGGTCCCTCAAACTGGCCGAGCGGATCATCGAAGTCGGCCGCGAGCACAAGGTCGCCGTGATGCGCCTGCCGCCCTTCGCGCGCGCCCTGTACTTCAACGCAGAGCCGGGCGACGAAATCCCGACCCGGCTGTATTCGGCCGCGGCGCAAGTACTGGCCTACGTCTACCAGCTCAAGGCCTATCAGAACAACGGAGGTCTCGCGCCGGTTTTTCCGGATTCGCTGGAGGTTCCCGAAGACCTTGACCCCGCCAGCAAACACAAGCAACATGCGGCGCCAAGCGAGCTGCCCCGACAATAAGACGGCATGAATCCGATTCTCGAAACGTTCAAGAACATCAAACTCACCAGCCTGGCCGGCCCGGTACTGATCATCCTCATTCTGACGATGATGGTCTTGCCGTTGCCCCCGGTGCTGCTGGACATTTTCTTTACCTTCAACATCGCCGTCTCGATCATCGTTCTCCTGGTCGGCATCAACGTGCGCCAGCCGCTCGATTTCTCGGCGTTCCCCGCCGTGCTCTTGGTCACCACCCTGTTGCGCCTGTCGCTGAACGTCGCGTCCGCGCGGGTGATCCTGCTCGAAGGCCATGCCGGCCCGGATGCGGCGGGCAAGGTGATCGAGGCCTTCGCCCACTTCCTGGTCGGCGGCAACGTGGCGGTCGGTATCGTGGTGTTCATCATCCTGACCGTGATCAACTTCGTGGTGATCACCAAGGGCGCGGGCCGTATCGCCGAAGTGAGCGCGCGCTTCACTCTGGACGCCATGCCCGGCAAGCAGATGGCGATCGACGCCGACCTGAACGCCGGTCTGATCGGCGAGGAAGAGGCGCGCAAGCGGCGCAGCGTGATCGCCGAGGAAGCCAATTTCTTCGGCGCCATGGACGGTGCGTCGAAATTCGTGCGCGGCGACGCCATGGCCGGCGTCCTGATCATCGTCATCAATATCGTCGGCGGTCTGATCGTCGGCATGGTGCAGCACGACCTCGCGGCCGCCAAGGCCGCGGAAACCTACACGCTGCTGACCATCGGCGACGGTCTGGTCGCGCAGATTCCCTCGCTCATCATCTCCACCGCCGCGGGTATCGTGGTGTCCCGCGTCGGCACGGAAAAGGACATGTCCGAGATGCTGCTCGGACAGTTGTTCACGCAGCCGTCGGTGCTTTACATCACCTCGGGCGTCATCGGCCTGATCGGCCTCATTCCCAACATGCCGCACATCGCGTTCCTGGGCATCGCCGCCGGCCTGGGTTTTCTCGGACGGACGATGGAAAAACGCCGCCGCGCGGAGGCCGAAGCCAAGATCGAAAAGGCCGCCCTCGCCGCGACGCCGATGGACACACCGACCGTCGAGGTCGGCTGGCACGATGTGCAGCACGTCGATCAGTTGGGACTGGAAGTCGGCTACCGGCTGATTCCGCTGGTGGACCGGACCCAGGACGGCGAACTGTTGCGCCGCATCCGCGGGATCCGCAAAAAGATCGCCCAGGAACTGGGCTTCCTGGTTCCACCGGTCCATATCCGCGACAACCTCGAAATCAAGCCCAATGCCTACCGCATCCTGCTCAAGGGCGTGGAACTGGGCAAAGGCGAGGCTTACATCGGCCAGTTCCTGGCCATCAACCCGGGCCGGGTGGTCGGCAGCGTACAGGGCATCGAGACCACCGACCCGGCGTTCGGGCTGCCGGCGGTCTGGATCGACGCTGGCAAGCGCGAAGAAGCCCAGACCCTCGGCTACACGGTGGTCGACACCAGCACCGTGGTCGCCACGCACATCTCCAACCTGCTGCAGACGCACGCGGCGGAACTGCTCGGCCGCGAAGAGGTTCAGGCGCTGATCGATCACCTGGCCAAGGAATCGCCGAAACTCATCGAGGACCTGGTGCCCAAGGTCATCCCCATCGGCATCATGCAAAAGGTGCTGCAGCAGTTGCTCAATGAAGGCATTCATATCCGCGACTTTCGCACCATCATCGAAACGCTGGCCGATCATATCGGCACCACCCAGGATGTCGACGAGCTGACCTCGGCGGTGCGTACCGCGCTGTCGCGCATCATTGTCCAGCAGCTCTTCCCCGGAGAGGCCGAATTGCCCTTGCTTACACTGGACCCCGCATTGGAAAATGTCCTGATGCAGGCGGTGCAATCCAAGACCGGAGGGGGCCTGGAGCCCGGGCTCGCGGAGAATCTCCTGGCCAGCGCGGCGACCGAAGCGGAAAAAGTGGAAATCCAGGGTTACAACCCGGTGTTGCTGACGCCACCCGGACTACGTCCCCTGCTCTCGCGCTTCTTGCGGCGCCCCCTGCCGCAAATGCGGGTTATTTCACATAATGAGATACCGGATAATAAAACCATTCGTATAATTGCTGTAATCGGGGCCAGCAAGGGCTAATAACATATGGTGGTGAAAAAGTTTTTCGGCAAAACCACACGTGATGCACTCAGACAAGTTCGCGAAGAACTGGGGGCCGATGCCCTCATCTTGTCCAACCGTCCGACCATGGGCGGCGGAGTGGAAATCATGGCGGTCGCCGATGCGGACGTGGCGAACCTCGCTTCGACCTTGACCTCGCCGTCGCCCAGCCGCCATCCGCCCCGCAATGCGCCGGCCGCGAGCCGGCTCTCCACGCCGACCGGCGGCGGCACGCCGGTGAACCGCGCCCTGGCGCGCACCTATGCGATGCCCGTCGAACCGATGGAAACGCCGGCGCCGCGCATCGATACCCGCATCGACGACCAGGAGGAACGCGCGCCATGGCCGGAGCCGGCACCGTCCGCTGCCCGCGAAACGCGCCCGGGCACGGCCGCGCCGCGCCGCGAGGCGCCCGTGCCACCAGCGCCCCCCTCCTTGCAGGAAGACTCCGAAGAGATGGCCAACGAGCTCAAGGAGATCGGTGAGGAAATCAAGCTGCTGCGCAGCCTGCTGCAAAGCCAGCTGGCCAGCTTCGCCTGGTCGGACCTTGACGCGCGCACCCCCAACCGGCTGGAACTCTTCAAGCATCTGCTGGCCATGGGCCTGAGCGCCAACCTGATCCGTCAGTTGATCGACAAGATGCCCGCCCAGTACGAAGGCGATATCGCGCTCAAATGGGCTCGCTCGGCGCTGATGCACAATCTCAAGGTCGCGGACGCCGACCACGACATTCTCGCGCGCGGCGGCATTTATGCGCTGGTCGGCCCCACCGGGGTCGGCAAGACCACCACGGTGGCCAAGCTCGCGGCGCGGGCCACCATGAAGTTCGGCCCGAATCATGTCGCGCTGATCACCACCGACAGCTACCGGATCGGCGCCCAGGACCAGCTGCGCATTTACGGCAAGATCCTCGGCGTGCCGGTGTTCTCCATTCAGAACCAGGCCGACCTGCAACTGACGCTCGCCGATCTGGGCAACCGCCACATCGTGTTCATCGATACGGTCGGCATGGGCCAGCGCGACGCGCGCCTCGCCACCCAGACCGACATGTTCGGCAACGCCGGAACGCGTCCGGTGGAACGCATCCTCGTGATGGCCGCCAACGCCGACGGCCACACCCAGGAAGACGTGGTGCGCCACTACCGCGGCAAGGGACTGGCCGGCTGCATCCTCTCGAAAGTCGACGAATCGGTGTCGATGGGGCCGAGTCTGGACGTGGTGATCCGCAACCGCATGAAAGTTTTTTACATTACCAACGGCCAGCGGGTGCCCGAAGACATCCACCTGGCCAACGGCAGCTTCCTGATCGAGCGGGCGCTCAAGGCGCCCTCGCTGAATTCGCCGTTCGCCCTGCAGCCTGACGAGTTGCCGATCATGAACGCCGCCCAGGCGGGATGGCTATGATCCGGGATCAGGATCAGGCCGCCAGCTTGCGCAGGATGGCCGCGGGCTCCCTGCGCGCGCCAAGCTTCGCCTTCATCGGCAGCCCGGGCTGCGGCGTCACCACCATCGTTGCCGAGTTGTCCACGTCGCTGGCCCTCAATGGCGCCCGTCCGATGGCGATCGACGGCTGCGCCGGCCAGCACCTCGCGCGCTGTCTTGGCGTGCCGGCCACCGCCACGCTGGAATCCCAGGTGGTGAGTCTTGCCGGCCTCGACGAGATGATGACCCGCTCCCGGCACGACGTCACCCTGGTCAATCTTTATGCGCGCCCGGAAGAACGCGCGCTGTTTTCGGCCCAGCTGTGGCTGAGGCTGGGCGGCGCGTTCGCGGCGCTGGAACGCGACGCTTCCGTCTTGCTCGTCGATGCGCCCGATCCGGCCTTCGACCCGATTCCCGCATCGGTCGCCGACAACCTCGTCCTCATTCTGTCTCCCGCCCCCGAATCCCTGACCGGGGCCTACGCCGCGATCAAGCGCCTGTCCACCCAGTTCGGGCGCCAGTGCTTCAACGTGCTGATCAACCGCGCGCGTCACCTGGAAGAGGCGCGTGAATTGTTTGCCCGTCTGTCATCTGTCGCGGCGGAGTTTTTGGCAGTATCCTTGCGCTGGGTAGGGTTTGTCCCCGAAGATAACGCCATCCGCCGCAGCCAGACCTTGCACCGTCCGCTGATGGAAGCCTTCGTGCAGAGCGAGGCGGCGGCCGCCTTCGGACAACTCGGACTGGTGCTGCCGCAGTGGCACACCCCGGAAACCGGGCGCATCAGTACAGGATTCATGGACATGTTGATTGCCGCATCACGCGACTGGGCCGAGCAAGGGGTCAGGGAATGGCCGTAAAGCGCGCGCTCCACAAGGAGTTGTCATACCTTCCGTCGACGCAAGCGGACGGCGAGACCGAAATCGATATCCAGCACTACGCGCCACTGGTCAAGAAGATCGCCGGTGTGCTGATGGCGCGCCTTCCCCCTTCGGTGGAAATGGATGATCTGGTTCAGGTCGGCATCATCGGCCTGCTGGAAGCGGCCCGGCAGTTCGATCCCGCCCAGGGCGTGCTGTTCGAAACCTTCGCCAGCCAGCGCATCCGCGGCGCCATGCTCGACGAATTGCGCCGCATCGACTGGATGCCTCGGCAGGCCCGGCGCAACTCGCGCCAGATCGAAGAGGCGATCGTCGCGCTCGAGCAGCGTTTCGGACACGCGCCGCGCGAATCGGATATCGCCGACGAACTGGGACTGAGCCTCGCCGACTACCAGAGCATGCTGGGCGATTGCCGGGGACTCTCCCTGGTGCATTACGAAGATTTCTCCGGGGAGGACGGCGAAGCGCTGGAAAATCCCCTGGCCAACATCGCCGACCCGTCCGCCCCGGACCCGCTGGGCGTTCTGGCCGACGAAGGGTTTCGGGAAGCGCTGATCGCCGCCATCAAGGGATTGCCGGAGCGCGACCAAATCGTCATGTCGTTGTACTATGAACAGGAATTGAACCTGAAGGAAATCGGGGCGGTGCTGGGGGTGTCCGAATCGAGGGTCTGCCAGCTGCACAGCCAGGCGGTGACGCGACTGCGGGCGAAGCTGGCAGAATGGATCTGATCCCCCGTCGAAAACCAAACCGGACATGGTGTCCGGACAAGTGAGAATACTGGAAACAGGTCGTGGATAAAATCAGCATCATTGCAATCATCGGGGGGGTTTCGGCCATCGTGGCCGGACAGGCGCTCGAAGGCGGGAATGTCGCATCGCTTCTGCAACTGACCGCATTCATGATTGTCATTGGCGGAACGCTCAGCGCGGTGATGCTGCAAAGCACTCCACGCCAGTTCCTGACCGGACTGAAGATGCTGCGCTGGATTTTCGTGCCGCCGCCCAACGATGCGGAAAAGCAGATCCGCGACATCATCGGCTGGAGCCAGGGCGCGCGCCGCGGCGGCCTGCTGTCGCTGGAGCCGCAGGTGGGCGTGCAGACCGACCCCTTCACCCGCAAGGCTCTGCAGATGCTTGTCGACGGCGGCGAGCCGGATACCATCCGCGCGGTCATGGATGTCGAACTGTCGATGTTCGAGCACGCCCGCAAACAGTCCGCGAAAATCTGGGACGCCGCGGGCGGTTACGCGCCCACCATGGGGATTCTCGGCGCGGTGCTCGGCCTGATCCACGTGATGGAAAACCTCAGCGATCCGTCAAAGCTCGGCGCGGGGATCGCCGTGGCCTTCGTGGCCACCGTCTACGGGGTCGGCTCGGCCAACCTGCTGTTCCTGCCGATCGGCGCCAAACTCAAGAACATCATCGCCTCGGAAGTGGCGATGAAGGACCTGATCGTCGAGGGCATCGTCGCCATCGCCAATGGCGAAAACCCCCGAATCATCGAAAGCCGGCTGCGCGGCTTCCTCGCCCTGCACAACTGACCCGGTCACTCCTCGAGAAGCCGCAGCGCCGTATTGGCCTGCGGCTTTTTCATCCAGGCGGTGAACAGCTTGTAAATATCCCGATCAAACATCGGCACGCCCTCGAGCGAGTCCCCCCCTTTGACGCGCGAGCCGAGGTAGCACCAGCGGTCGAACACATGCTCAACCATCTCGCCGGTCACTTCGTCGGACTCCTCGATGACCACCGCGCCCGGGTAGGGCCAACTCTTCACCTTGAGGCGCGCCAGCGCCGACATCAACCGGGCATTGTGCTGCATCGCCGGCTCCTTGCCGATGCAGGCCCCCCGGCATTTGCCGACGGCATGGGCCGAACAGGGGCGGCCCTTGCGGCTGGTCACGGTCTCCACCCCCAGCCGGGCCTGGCACAGTTTGTGCGCCTCGGCCAGATCCTTCAGCACCCGCCGGGCTTCGCGCGCATTGCCGAACAGGCCGTACAACGCATCCACCCGCGAGAAATCCACATCCTCGGCATACACCATGCGCGGCACCACAAAGCCGTCCTCGCCCTCGGCCAGTTGCAGCGAGCACAAATCCTTGTTGGCCCGTCCGCGGACATTCACCAGCGGCTCCAGGCTGCGCACCAGCCGCAGCTCCATCAGGTGCGAGCCGAATTCACCGAGGGTTTCGCGCCATTCGACACGGCGGATCGTCCGGGGAATGCGGGCATGCCTCTCCTTGCCCTTCCCTTCCGAGAAATGCGCCAGCACCCGGCTGCGGATATTGTCGGCGGATCCGACATACAGCGGCATGTCGTCATCCCCGAAAAAGAGGTAAACGCCCGGCATGTCCGGCAAACGATCCATCACCTCCGGATCCAGCCCGGGAGGCGCGACAGGACGGGCCGCGAGACGCGCGACCTCCCGCGCGACGGTCTCGTCGCCCAACTCCCGCGCGGCGTGGCCGAGAAACAGATACACCGCTTCGGCATCCGCCATGGCCCGGTGGCGGCTCGGCAGGCTCAGGCCGTGCCGTTCGATCAGGCTGTCAAGGCTGTGCTTGAAAAACGCCGGGTACAAGCGCCGCGACAATTTGACCGTGCACAGCAGGTCGCTCTGGAACGTCAGCCCCGCACGCCGGAATTCATTTTTCAGGAAACCGTAGTCGAAACGCACATTGTGGGCGATGAGCAAACGGCCCTGCAGACGCTCCCACAGCTCTTCGGCCAGCGAGGCGAACTCCGGAGCCTGCCCCACCATGTCATCCGAGATGCCTGTCATGCGCTCGATGAACGGCGGAATGGGCTTGCCCGGATTGACCAGGGATTCGAAACGCTCGACACACTCCCCGTCGATGAACAGGATGCCGATTTCGGTGATGCGGTCGCGGGTGATGTGTCCCCCGGTGGTTTCCAGGTCGACAATGGCGCAGGGGCGATCAAACAGCATGGAAGGTAGGTCTCAGTAGCGAAAGGCGCACAACATAATGCCTCAATTTTACGGCTTCGGCAGGAAATTTCCTAATACGTATTGACAGCCTGCCGGAGGGTCTATAAAATCCGCCTTCTCTTGAACGACGAAAGTCGTACAAGAAACAGCGCACCCGTAGCTCAGTTGGATAGAGTATCTGGCTACGAACCAGAGGGTCGGGCGTTCGAATCGCTCCGGGTGCGCCAGCTGTCCCCATAGTTTAGCGGTTAGAACACTGCCCTTTCACGGCGGCGGCCGGGGTTCGATTCCCCGTGGGGACGCCAAGTCATGCACCCGTAGCTCAGTTGGATAGAGTATCTGGCTACGAACCAGAGGGTCGGGCGTTCGAATCGCTCCGGGTGCGCCAGTTGTCCCCATAGTTTAGCGGTTAGAACACTGCCCTTTCACGGCGGCGGCCGGGGTTCGATTCCCCGTGGGGACGCCAGGATTCGGAAATAAAGCCACTCGCTCGAGTGGCTTTTTTCATTTCTCCGCCCTTCCCCACTCGCCAGGCGATGACAAAGGCATCATGGCAACTTGCCAGCGATGCCTGTTCTGCCGACAATGGTCTCCGTGTTTCATTTTTTTTCGGAGTTTTCCGTCATGTCCGTCAATCCCCGCCTGGAACGTTTACGCGCCGCCATGCAATCGGCCGGTGTCGATGCCTGTCTTGTCCCGACCTCCGACCCCCATCTGTCCGAATACCTCCCCTCGCGCTGGCAGGCGCGGGAATGGCTGTCGGGATTCACCGGGTCGACGGCGACACTGGTGGTCACCCGCGCCTTCGCCGGCTTGTGGGCGGACAGCCGCTATTGGTTGCAGGCCGAAACCGAACTGGCGGGCAGCGGCATCGAACTGATGAAGATCCAGACGCTCGCGAGTCCAGGCGGGCATCTTGACTGGCTCGCCGCCAATCTGGCCCCCGGACAGACACTCGCCGTGGATGGCGATGTGCTGGGACTTGCCCAGGCGCGCGCGCTGGAAGCCGCCGTGAAAAAAGCCGGCGCCGCCCTCAACAGCGCGCTCGATCTGCCCGGCGCCGTCTGGGATGGCCGTCCCGGCCTGCCCGACGCGCCGATCCATGAGCATCTGCCGCCCTTCGCCACCGTTTCCCGGGCCGAACACCTCAAGGCCGTGCGCGCGGCGATGCAAGAAGCCGGCGCGACCTGGCATTTTCTGTCGACGGTGGACGATGTCGCCTGGCTCTTCAATCTGCGCGGCTCGGACGTCAGCTACAATCCGGTATTCCTCGCCCATGCGCTGATCGGCCCGGAAGATATCCGGCTGTTCGTGGAACCGGGCAAGATCGACGCGGCGCTGGCGGCACGCCTCGCCGAAGACGGCGTGACCGTGCGTCCTTACAGCGAGGCAAAAACCGCGCTGGGTCGGCTCAAGGAGGGCGACACCCTGCTGATCGACCCCAAGCGCATCACGCTTGGCCTGCGCGGCGCGGTGGGCGCCGGTGCCAGAATCATCGAAGCGATCAATCCGTCGACCCTGATGAAATCGCGCAAAACCGCCGCCGAAGCGGCCAATGTGCGCAATGCGATGGAAGAGGACGGCGCCGCGCTGTGCGAATTCTTCGCGTGGTTCGAATCGGCGGTCAACCGCGAAACGATCACGGAACTGACCATCGACGAACACCTCACCGCCGCGCGCGCGCGGCGCCCGGGCTTCGTGTCGCTCAGTTTCGGCACCATCGCCGGCTTCAACGCCAACGGCGCCTTGCCGCACTACCACGCCACCGAAGCGAGCCATAGCGAAATCCGCGGCCAGGGGTTGCTGCTGATCGACTCGGGCGGCCAATACCTTGGCGGCACCACCGACATCACTCGCGTGGTGGCCGTCGGCGCGCCGACCGAAGCGCAAAAGCGCGACTTCACCCTGGTGCTCAAAGGCGTGATCCAGCTCTCCACGGCACGCTTTCCGCGCGGCACGCTCTCGCCGATGCTCGATGCGCTGGCGCGCGCGCCACTGTGGCGCGAGCTGCGCGATTTCGGCCATGGCACCGGCCACGGAGTCGGCTATTTCATGAATGTCCACGAGGGGCCGCAAAGCATTTCGCGCGCGATTCCCGATGCCTCGATGGCCATGGAGGCCGGCATGATCACGTCGGTCGAACCGGGCATCTATCGCACCGGACACTGGGGTGTACGACTGGAAAACCTGGTGCTGAACGTGGACGCCGGGCTGAGCGAATTCGGGGATTTTCTTGGTTTCGAAACCCTGACGCTCTGCCCGTTCGACACCCGCTGCATCGACACCGGCCTGCTCGAGCCTTCCGAGAAAGCCTGGCTCAACGCGTATCACGCCACTGTGCGTGAGCGGTTGTCGCCCAAGGTCACGGGCGCCGCGCTGGCATGGCTGCAGAACGCGACGCGGGAAATCTGACCCCGCGCGGCGCGGCGCTCCACGCCAGCCGCGCCGCGAAAAACAGAGCCAGACACGACAGCCACAACGCGCCGTCCAGGCCGCCCAGCGCCCGCACCGACACGGCGGCGGCGACCGGACCGGCCAGTTGGCCCGCCGCATAGCCCGAGGTGAGCAGGGCCGGCACCCTGCCGGCCTCTTCGGGCGCCGACGCCCGTCCCGCCTCGATCGCCAGCGCCACCACGCCCATGAATCCGCCGCCGGTGAGCAGGGCTTCCAGCACCAGGCCGGAAATCCCGGAAAAGAGGCAACTGGACGCCACGCCCGCCCCTTGCAGCAACAGCAGCACGGACAAACGGTGTGCAGCCGACCCGAGACGGACCGACAAGGCGCAAAGACCGAGACCCAGCGTCGCCGCGATGCCGAACACCGGCCAGACGAGACTGGCGGCGATACCGTGAGGCAGTCGTTCGGCCGCCATGTGCGACAGGAACGTGGCGGGAATGATGTAGCCGAATCCGGCCAGGGAATACGCAGCGAGAATCCGCCGGAAGGCGCTTTCGCGCGGCATGGAGGCCGGGCGGGGCGGAGCGCCGCTCTCCCGGCGCGCTGGCAGCGCGGACCACGCGCCACCGACCAACAGCGCGGCCAGCGAGGCGTAAGCGCACCACCCCGCCGCCGCCGACACGCCGGCGGTTTTCAGGGCGAGTCCGGCCAGCCCGCTGATCGCGATGCCGATCCCGGTGCCGGCGAACACGGCAAGGCTCAGCACCGGCCGGCCGGCCTTCGCAAGTTCTGCCGCGGTCCAGGCCGACACCATCACCAGCACCCAGGCGCTGGCGATGCCCAGGACGAAACGCAAGGCCGCGTGCCAGAGCCAGCCGCCATCGATGGCCGACAAGGCGGTCAGCGCCACCGTGGCGATGAGGCCGGTCTTCAGCTTTACGGCGCCCCCCCTCCGTGTCGCCAACGCGTCGAGCGCGCCGACAAGGTAGCCGAGGTAGTTGGCGGCGGCGATCCACGCCGCATCCTGCAGTGTCACCCGGCCTTCGGCCAGCATCACCGGCAACTGGGGCGTCAGGGCGAAACGTCCGATTCCCATGGCCACGATCAGGGAAACGGTGCCGCACAGCGCGACACGGAGAACGGAGGACATGGCGGGGCCTTTCTTGCGCGATCAGTCGGACCCCATGATAATCGGCGCATGTCGACTTCAATAGTGAATAATTTTAAGTAAGTCATTCACGAAACGAGAATATGGACCTCACTCAACTGCGCATGTTCTGTGCCGTGGCCGATTGCGGCTCCGTCACCCTGGCCGCACGGGAACTGCACCGGGTGCCGTCGAACCTGACAACGCGCCTCAAACAGCTGGAAAACGAACTGGGCGTCGCCCTGTTCATCCGCGAACACCCGCGACTAACACTCTCACAACACGGTCATCATCTTCTTGTCTATGCCAGACGCATTCTTGCCTTGAGCGACGAGGCGCGCGTCGCCCTGACCTGCCAGGGGCCGGCGGGTCCGTTGCGTCTGGGATCGATGGAATGCACGGCGGCCGTCTTGCTGCCGGGACTTCTCGCGCGTTATCACCGCGATTACCCGGCGGTGGCGCTGTCGCTCAAGACCGGCTCGACGAGGGAATTGCGCCATGCGCTGGCAACGGGGGAAATTTCAGCGGCGTTCGTCGACGGCCCCGTGCCCGCCGGCGATCTGGAGGCGCGCGCCGTCATGGACGATGAACTGGTTCTGGTAACGGACAGGGAACGGGCGACGGTGCGAACGGCCCGCGATCTGGGAGACGACGTGGTGTTCACCTTCCGGCCCGGCTGCTCCTACCGGGACAGGATGGAAGCCTGGTACGCGGCGGATGGCGCGCGACCGGGGGGAATTCAGGAGATCCACTCCTACCACGCCATGCTGGGTTGCGTGGCCTCGGGCGCCGGCGTGGCGATGATGCCGGCCTCGGTCGTGGCCACCCTGCCCGGCCATGACGCGGTGGCATGCCACCGGCTCGCGCCGGAACATGCCCGCGTCACCACCTGGCTCATTTGGCCGCGCCAGGGCGGCAGCCCGGCGATCGACGCGTTAAGCCGCCTGGCCGCGCCGGCTCAAAGGTGATAACTGCTGCCGGTCATGATTTTCGCGGTCAGCTTCATCGCGCCGCGCACCGGCAGCGGCAGACGCGCGGCGCCCAGATCCCGCGCCATGTCGGCATGACGCATTTCATCGTCGCGCATCTGGGCGACGATCGCCCGGCTCTTGGCGTCCTGTTCCGGGAGTTTGTCCAAGTGGCTGTTCAGGTGCGCTTCGACCTGGTGCTCGGTTTCCTCCAGGAACCCCAGATTCCACTTGTCGCCGAGAAGGCCGGCGGCCACGCCCAACGCCAGCGAGCCGGTGTACCAGACGGGATTGAGCAGGCTCACGCGCCCGCCCAGCTCCCGGATGCGGCGCTCTGTCCAGGCCAGGTGCTCGACCTCTTCGAATGCCGCCTCGCGCAGCGCTTCGCGCGCCGCGGGATCGCGGGCCGTCAGGGCCTGCCCCTGATAAAGGGCCTGGGCGCACACTTCGCCGCAATGATTGACGCGCATCAGGCCCAGCGCATGGCGTTTCTCCGCCTCGCTCAACGGCGCATCCCCGATGGCTTCGTCCGGGTGCGGGCGTTGGCTGGCCGCCGGCGCGCACAGCGTGCGCAGGCCCTTGTCGAATTCGATGATGAATTTATCCAGCATGAGAAAACCGGGTCCTCTGTCTGAAGAAGCGTTGGTGGCGATTATACCTTCCAGCGCAGAATCCCGCATCGCGGCGCGCGGCCATCAGGTATAATCGACCCGATCATATTGACTCAACATGCCTAATAGAAAGGGATTGTCGCGATGAACCTCGACCGTATCGCTCCCGGCAAGGACATGCCGAACGATTTCAACGTCGTAATCGAAATTTCCGCCAACAGCGCACCGATCAAATACGAATTCGACAAGGACTCCGGCGCGATCTTCGTTGACCGCTTCATGGGCACTTCCATGTTCTACCCGGCCAACTACGGTTTCGTTCCGCAAACCCTGGCCGGCGACGGCGACCCGGTCGACGTGCTGGTGGTCACTCCGTTCCCGCTGCCTCCCGGCGTCGTGGTCCGCTGCCGCGCCCTTGGCATGATCAAGATGGAAGACGAGTCCGGCATCGACGCCAAACTCGTCGCCGTGCCGGTCGAAAAGCTGTGTCCGATGTACAAGGCCATCCAGAAGCTGGAAGACCTGCCGGAACTCTTGCGCGCCCAGATGGTGCACTTCTTCGAGCACTACAAGGATCTGGAAAAGGGCAAGTGGGTCAAGGTACAAGGCTGGGGCACGCTGGAAGACGCCACCCGCGAGCTGGTTGAAGGCATCGAAAGCCACAAGAAGCAGGGCTGACATCCCCGACATCCCGTCCCGAGGCCGGCATCGCCGGCCTTTTTTGTTTTTCCCCTCTCCGTCTGCAACGTTATCTTTTGTGGTTTGCAAGCCGCGGACAAACCTTCTACTTTGATTTTAGATATTTGATCAAATTCTCAATCGGGAGCGCCGTAATGAAGAACTGGACGGTACGCGGGAAACTGCTGGCGGGTTTCGGACTCGTGATCCTCGTGCTCATCGCCAGCGTGGGAACGGCCGCCATGAAAATGGCCGCCATGCAGGATCATATGGCGTCGATCACCGAAGACCGCTATCCCAAGCTGAAGCTGGCCAACCGGATTATTCAACTGACTCTGGACAACGGCAGGCAGGTGCGTAACGCCATTCTCACCAATGACACCAAGGAAACCGAAACCTTCATCGGCAAGGCCGAAGCCAATCGGGCGGAGCTGACCAAAACCTATGCGGAAATGGACGGCATGCTGTCGAACGAGGAAGGCAAGCGTCTGTTCGGCGAGGTCAAAACGGCCGGCGCGGGGCTCGATGCGCATTTCACTGAAATGTACCGGCTGGCGCGCCTCAACTCCCCGGAAGGACAGGAAAAGGCCAGACAATTCCTCAACAGCACCTTTGCGCCAGCCAATAACGCCTTCATCAAAGCGGCCGAAGCACTGGCCAAGTACCAGGATGACCGGATGGTCGAAGCGCGTGACATGGCCGCCGCCGCCTACCACTCGGCGCGGATCATGCTGGGCGTCCTTCTTGCCGTCGCGATCGCGCTGTCGGTGGCCATCGCGGTTTTCATCGCCAGGCTGGTCGGCAAACCACTCGGAGAAGCGATGGCGATCGCCAAGGAGATCCGCGAGGGCAATCTGTCCGGATCGGAACCGCCGCCCGCTCCTTCATCGGACGAGAGCCTGACCGTGCAGCGCGATCTGATTCTGATGCGCGACAGCCTGCGCGATCTGGTGCGCACCATCCACGACAACGCCACAAGCGTCTCGGATTCCGCCCATGAACTATCGGGCATGGCCCAGCATGTCGCTGTCAGCGCGCAGCGCCAATCGGAAACCACCACCACCGCGGCGGCCACGCTCGAACAACTGACCGTCAGCATCAACCATGTCGCCGACAACGCCGACGATGCCTCGAGAAAAGCCCACGACTCCGGCGAAATCGCCGCCCGGGGTGGACGCGAGGTGTTGCAATCGGCCGACCAGATCCGCCGCGTGTCGGATCAGGTGGGTGAGACCGCCTCGAAAGTCGAGGATCTCACCGGACAGGTACAGGAAATCGGCCAGATCGTCACGGTGATCCGCGATGTCGCCGATCAGACCAATCTGCTGGCCCTCAATGCGGCCATCGAAGCGGCGCGGGCGGGCGAGATGGGACGGGGCTTCGCGGTGGTCGCCGACGAAGTGCGCAAACTGGCCGAACGCACCACCGTCTCGGCCCAGGAAATCACCCGCAAGATCGCCGCCATCCAGCGCGGGTCGGAAACCGCGGTGGACAGCATGAAACAGAGCATCGAAAGCGTCGGCAAGGTCTCGGGCACCGCCGAGCAGGCCTCGCACTCGATGCGGGAGATCGAACAGAGCTCGGAAACGATCGTCGGCACCATCAGCGCGATCAGCTCCTCGCTTGCCGAGCAACGCACGGCGAGCCACGATCTGGCCCAGCGGATGGAACAGGTCGCGCAGCTGTCCGAATCGAACAGCGCGACGGTCGAAGAACTGGCGACCACCTCCGCGGAATTGCAGGCCCTCGCGAAAAATTTGCAGGACAGGGTCAGTCTGTTCCGCCTCTAGGTCGGATACAATGGGGTCGACACCAACGACCCCGTTGAACCGATTTTGGATCTGATCGCTGCCGGCTGCCACGCCGCCCTTCCCTGGCTCGCCCAAAGGCTGAAGAGTCGCGGATACCCCGTCACCCGCCTGAATGACGTTCCCGAGCCGCTGACCCGGCTTGGCGGCGAGGTGTCATGCCTGATCGCCGAGGATACCGTGATCGCGCTCGCCCCTTCCTCCGCGGCGCTGGCATTGCGCATGGAAGCCGAATGTCTCGCCCGGGGACTTCGCTACGCGGAGCTGACCGGCCCCTGGCAGTCTTATGGGACGGAAACGGGATTCATCCTCATGACGGGCACCGACGAATCCCCCCCGCCCGTCCTTCCCCCGATCCTGGATGCCCTGGCCCCGGTGCCGGGCGGCTGGCTGCGCACCGGACCGGCGGGCAGCGCCTGCTACACCGCGCGCGTCCTCGATACCCTGGTTTTCAGCTGCGCGCTGGCGAGCCAGGCGTCCTGGGCGATCCCCGGCGAGGCGTTGCGCCCCCCCGACTGGGAAACATTCCTGGCGCGCTTGCACCAACTGGCCGACCAGTTGATGGCGTTGTCGCTCGACTACCTGGGCGAGGAACGGCACAACGCAGAAGCCGATCCGGCAAGTGTGCTCGCCGACTTCGCCCGCCCCCCAGCCGAACAGGCGCACTTCGCCGGGAATCTGGCGCGCGTTCTGGTTCTCGCGCTACGCCAGGGCAAGGCGCTGGAGCAGCTGTACCTGGCGCTTGCGGCCTCCCACGGGAACGATCCCCCGGCCTGACGCGCGCCTCCCGGGCCTGGCAACCCGTTTCGCCCCCCATAAAAAAAGCGCCTGCCCTAAGGCAAGCGCTCACGCAGAGGGGACGTGCGCGAAACTCAGACGGAAGCGGTCGTCGTCTTCTTGGCGCGGCTGACTGCGGCCGACGCGGCCTTGGCCGAGTTGGTCGCCGCCTCTACGCTGGCCTCGGCGATTTCGGCGCCGACTTTCTTGGCCGTCTTGGACACGCTCTCGAAAGCCGCGCTGGAAGAATTGACCAGCGTCTTGAGCGCGGATACGGCGATGTCGGAGCCGGCCGGAGCGTTCTTGGAGAAACGGTCGATCGAGTTCAGGAGCGCCTTGTTGGTTTCGGCAACCTGCTCTTCGACAAAGGCGGCCAGTTCATTCTGGGTCTGCACCGCGGCGTCGTAGACATTGCGGGCGGCCGAGAACGCCTGATCGATGCTCGGCTGGGCAAGACCCGACTGGAACTCGGCGAAGGCCTTGACGTCCTTGATTTCGCCAAGCGCCTTGAAGGTCTGGGCCTGATCGGCCAGAACCTTGCGGGTCAGATCGAGGTGCAAGTTGGCGAAGCGCTCGGCGCTCGCCAGAACGATGGAAGACAGGCGAACAGCTTTGTCGAATTGCGCCTGCCCCAGAGAGGAAAAATCTTGGGTGTTGGTAAACATCGTGTAAGACTCCTGAATGCGTTTGACAACTCAGCAACAACAGCAACAAAACTGGTTGAGGCGAGCCATGCTGCACCGCAACAAGCCTAATTTAATCAAAATGACGGCAAGGGTCAAGTCCACGGCCTGACTCATTCACCATTAACCATCTATTTTGTCTGGATTTTTACCACAAATACACTCATACATCATGACGATTTCGTGATATCTATTCTACTGCCTCGCAGGACAGTTTCGTCGCGTCGCAGCATATGCGACAAGCATGCCCATTTTCCCGGTATCGAAGCGATTGAAACCCCAGAGACAAACCGATACACTCGCCCCATAGAAGAAATCTATTTATGATCAGACCATGAGCCAAACGGCCAACGCTTTCGATATCAAATCAGCCAGCATCGACGTGCTGGCCATTGTCCTGCGCACGGCGGGACTCGAAGAACTCGGCCCGGCCCTCCGAGCCCGCTTTGGCACGGCATCCGCCGAAGCCGGCACCGAGCCTTTCGTCCTCGATCTGGAGATGCTCGACGAGCCGACCGCGCTGGACATGCAGGGACTTCTCGCCCTGCTGGCAGAATCCGGCATCCATGTCGTCGGCCTGCGCCACCCGGATCCGGCATTCGCCGAATTGGCCTCCCGTCATGCCCTTGCCTGGCTGCCGGTCAACGCGCCGCGGCCTGCGCAGGCCGCCGCGGAGCCGGCAAAGCCGGCCGAACCTGCCGCGCCCCCCGCCGGTCCGGAGTCCATCGCGCCGATGATCATCGACCGGCCGGTGCGCGCGGGCCAGCAGATCTACGCGCGCGGCGGCGATCTTGTGGTGCTGGCCGTGGTCAGCGCCGGCGCCGAGATCATCGCCGATGGCAACATCCACGTGTACGCGCCGTTGCGCGGCCGGGCGCTGGCCGGAGCCAGGGGCAATACCTCGGCGCGGATTTTCGTGCGGGCCATGGAAGCGGAGCTTGTCTCCATCGCCGGGGTCTACCGGACGATCGAGCAGGCGCTGCCGGACAGCCTGCGCGGCAAACCGACCCAGATTTATCTTGAGAACGAGCGCATCGTGATGAGCGCGCTCGGTGAATGACCGGATAACGGCTAACCGCTAAACATTCCAAGGGAGCCAACGTGGCAAAAATCATTGTCGTGACTTCGGGCAAAGGCGGCGTCGGCAAGACGACCACCAGTGCCAGCTTCGCCTCGGGCCTCGCCCTCAGGGGGCACAAGACCGCCGTGATCGACTTCGATGTGGGCCTTCGCAACCTCGACCTCATCATGGGGTGCGAGCGACGCGTCGTCTACGATCTGATCAATGTGGTCAATAAAGAGGCCACCCTCAACCAGGCCATGATCAAGGACAAGAACTGCGACAACCTGTACATCCTGCCGGCGTCGCAAACACGCGACAAGGATGCGCTCAGCCAGGAGGGGGTCGAGCAGGTACTCAAGGAATTGGGCGACATGGGGTTCGAATACATCGTCTGCGATTCGCCGGCCGGTATCGAGAAGGGCGCGCTGATGGCGCTCTATTTCGCCGACGAGGCCCTGATCGTCACCAATCCGGAGGTCTCTTCCGTCCGCGACTCGGACCGCATTCTCGGCATTCTCGCCTCGAAGTCGCGCCGTGCCCAGGAAGGACGCGAACCCGTGCGCGAACACCTGATGATCACCCGCTACTCCCCGGCCCGTGTCGAAAAGGGAGAGATGCTGTCGGTCGACGATGTGAAAGAAATCCTGCGCGTGCCGCTGATCGGGGTGATCCCCGAATCGCAGACGGTGCTGCAGGCGTCCAACTCCGGCACGCCGGCCATTCACCTCAAAGGCACGGATGTGGCAGACGCCTACTCCGATGTGGTAGCCCGTTTCCTCGGCGAGCAGTGCCCGATGCGCTTCCTTGACGCGCCCAAGGTCGGTCTCCTCAAGCGTCTGTTCGGAGGTTGATCATGTCGCTGATAGAACGCCTTTTCGGCAAACGCCAGAAATCCGCCGCCATCGCCAGAGAGCGGCTGCAAATCATCCTTGCCCATGAACGCGACGGCCGCACCACGGCTCCGGATTACCTGCCGGCGCTGCAGCGCGAACTGATGGAAGTCATTTCCAAATATGTCGCCGTGCATCAGGAAGACATCAAGGTCCATCTGGAACGCCAGGACAACTTCGAAGTGCTCGAAGTGAACATCGTCCTGCCGGAGAACAAGCGCTAAGCCGCCATGACGCTGACAGAACTGCGTTACATCGTCGCGGTGGCGAGGGAGAAGCATTTCGGCAGGGCGGCGCAAAGCTGCTTTGTCAGCCAGCCCACCCTGTCCATCGCGATCAAGAAGCTGGAAGACGAACTGGCGGTGACCCTGTTCGAGCGCGGGGGACCGGAAATCGCCGTGACAGAGATCGGCGAGCGCATCATCGAGCAGGCGCAGCGGGTTCTCGAGGAAGCCGATGCCATCAAGCGGCTCGCCGGGGAACACCAGAACGAACTGGCCGGCCCCCTGAAGCTCGGGGTGATCTTCACCATCAGCCCCTATCTGTTGCCGCGCCTGATACCCGCCCTGCGGATCCTCGCGCCCGAGATGCCGCTGATCATCGAGGAAAACTACACGGTTCGCCTCGCCGAGATGCTCAAGCGCGGTGAGGTGGATGCCATCATTGTCGCCGATCCTTTCGACGAGGCCGGCACGATCGCCTATCCGCTCTACGAAGAACCTTTCGTGGTGGCGACGCCGAAAGGTCACCGCTGGGAAGAGCGCGCGTGTCTCGAGCCTTGCGAGCTGTCGCAGGAAAGCGTGCTGCTGCTCACCCAGGGCAACTGCTTCCGCGACCAGGTTCTGCAAGCCTGCAGCGAGCTGACGTCGCGCTCCTCGCAGCACGCCGGCGGCCTCGCTTCGACCTTGCAGGGCAGCTCGCTGAACACCATCCGCCACATGGTGGCCAGCGGCATGGGCGTGACCGTCATGCCGACCACGTCGGTGAGCGAGGCGGACGATGCCCTGCTCTCCATCATTCCGTTCACCGAACCGGCTCCCAGCCGCAAGGTGCTGCTCGTCACCCGCAAACAGTATTTCCGCCGCAAGGCCATCGGCACGCTGCAGCAAGCGGTGTTCCGTTCCGGATTGCCCGACGTGGTCATGCTGGACGGGGAGGCGCAATGAAAAACGACCATCGCAGCGCCATGGAGGCATTCTTTCATGCCTACATGGCGTTTACCGCCAAGCCCGACGAGATTCTCGCCGGACACGGACTTGCCCGGGTGCACCACCGCATCATGTTCTTCGTCGGTCACTACCCGGGGCTGAGCGTGAAGGATCTCCTGGCCCACCTGCGCGTGACCAAGCAGGCGATAAATTTCCCGTTGCGTCAACTGGCCCAGATGGGCCTTCTGAACAGCAGAACGGCCTGGCACGACAAGCGCGTCAAGGAGCTTTACCTCACCGAAGCGGGCCAGGCGCTCGAAGCCAGCCTCTATGGCGCGCAAGTGGCGTTTCTCGAGCGCTCGTTCGATGGCTGCAGCGACGAGGCCGTGGCCGGCTGGCTGGCGGTCAACCAGCGCATGGCGCGCGAACGGCGCCCCGAATAACCCTTCCTCAGCCGATTTTCCGGTAGGTCACTTCGAGAATTTCGATATCCTCGTCCCCGTCGGGACCGCGGAACAGAACGGCATCCCCTTCCCTCGCCTTGAGCAGGCACCGGGCGATCGGAGAAATCCAGCTGATATGGCCACGGCTCAGGTCGATCTCGTCGACACCGACAATGCTCAGACACTGCTCGCTGCCATCCCCCCGCTGAATCAGAACCGTCGCCGAAAAGAAAATCTGGTCGGTCGGTTCGCGGCGCTCGGGATCGACGACCTCGGCGATCTCCAGACGCTTGGTCAGAAAGCGGATGCGGCGATCGATTTCGCGCAGGCGGCGTTTGCCGTACAGGTAGTCGCCATTCTCGGAACGGTCGCCGTTGCTGGCGGCCCAGTTCACCACCTGAACGACCTCCGGCCGTTCGCGATGCACCAGATGGTACAACTCGTCCTTCAGGCGCCGCCATCCGCCAGGGGTAATGTAATTCTTGCCCGACGCGGGCAACCGTCGCTCGGCGGGCAGATCGTCATCGGCGTCGTCGTCGTTTTCTCGGGTAAAGGCTTTGCTCATCGGTTTCATGCTTCACAAAAAAAAAGCCTCCGTCGACCTGACGGCAGACGGAGGCGCCTATCACACGCTTGGCGACGCGGTCAGCGTCCGCGTCCCGGCACTTTCAGGCCGGCCCATTTCATCACGGCGGCGGCTTCCACTTCGTTCAGCTCGTAATACTGGCCGCGCTTGAGGCGCGGAGGCAGGGCGATATTGCCGAAACGCACGCGCATCAGACGGCTGACCTGCAGATTGAAGAACTCGAACATGCGGCGCACTTCGCGGTTGCGGCCTTCCTTGATCACCACGCGGTACCAGTGGTTGGCGCCTTCGCCCCCCTGGTCGACGATGCGCTCGAAGCGCGCCGGACCATCATCCAGCTCGATCTCGCGACACAACTCCCTGCGCTGCTCGTCGGTCAGCTCGCCCAGCACGCGCACAGCGTACTCGCGCTCGACTTCGAAGCTCGGGTGCATCATGGAATTGGCCAGTTCGCCACTGGTGGTCAGCACCAGCAGACCGCTGGTATTCACGTCAAGACGGCCGATGGCGATCCAGCGGCTGCTTTTCGCCTGCGGCAGGCGGTCGAATACCGTCACGCGTCCCTGTGGGTCGTCGCGGGTCACCATTTCACCTTCGGTCTTGTGGTAGAGAATCACCCGCGGCAGACGATCCGGCCACTTGAGCTTCACCGCATGCCCCTTGGCCACGACGCGATCCTGAGGCGTCACCTTGTCGCCCAGCGACGCGGTCTTGCCATTGATGGTCACAAGGCCGGCCTCGATCCACTCTTCCATTTCACGGCGCGAACCGCAGCCGGAATTGGCCAGGGCTTTTTGCAAGCGCACCGGTTCGATCTCGTCGCTCGCGACACGCGTTTCGCGCAGGCGGCGGTTCTGGTCCTGCACTTTCTGGTTCGGCTCGCGCACCAGCATTTTTTTCGCGCGGGCGACCTTGGGCGAGGTATCGCGGCCGAAGCGGCGTCCATCATCGCGCTGGCCGTCACGACCGGATGGCTGACGCTCGTCGCGGTTGAAACGACGGTTGTCGTCGCGACGGTCGTTGCGGCCGAAGAAATCGCGCTGGCTGTCGCGCTCGGCGGACTGGCGATCCTGATGCCCGAAGAAATCGCGCTGGCTGTCGCGGTTGGACGGCTGACGCTCGTCGCGGTTGAAGCGGCGGTTTTCACCCGGATTGCCGTTGCGGCCGAAGTCGCGCTGGCCATCGCGGTTGAACGGCTGGCGCTCGTCGCGGTTGAAGCGGCGGTTTTCACCCGGATTGCCGTTGCGGCCGAAGTCGCGCTGGCCGTCGCGGTTGAACGGCTGGCGCTCGTCGCGGTTGAAGCGGCGGTTTTCACCCGGATTGCCGTTGCGGCCGAAGTCGCGCTGGCCATCGCGGTTGAACGGCTGGCGCTCGTCGCGGTTGAAGCGGCGGTTTTCACCCGGATTGCCGTTGCGGCCGAAGTCGCGCTGGCCGTCGCGGTTGGACGGCTGACGCTCACCGTTGTTTCCGGCGCCCTGCCCGCGTCGTTGTCCCTCCCGGGAGAACGGCGCCCGGCCTTCTTGCGGCGCGGGAGCATTGCGGTTGGCCGACCGGATGAACAGAGAGCCTCCCGGCTTGCTGTTCGCGGGGTTGCGCGGCGCCTGGCCGTCGAAACGCGACTGCGACGCGTCTTCGCGCCCCCTGACACGCGCCGCCGGCTGGCGGTCGTGATTACGCTGTCCTTTAGACATCATGATTCCTGTTCAATTTCGTTGGCCTCCTCGTCACCGAGGGGCTCGGCGCCGGCCAATCCGGCGCCGCCGATGCCATCGCCGGCATCAGACACGACCAGTGTCCCCAGATCCGCCAACGGTGGCAGATCCCTCAGGGAGTTAAGCCCAAGATCGTCGAGAAACTTGCGCGTCGAGGCATAAAGCCCTGGTCGTCCGGGCACGTCCTTGTGCCCGATCACTTCGATCCAGCCACGCTCAAGCAGGGTCTGCATCACGCCGGTCGACACCGATACGCCGCGAATGGCTTCGATGTCGCCCCGGGTGACAGGCTGTTTGTAGGCAATGATGGCCAGTGTTTCCATGACCGCCCGCGAGTAACGGGGCGGCTTTTCCGGGTTGAGCCTGGCAAGGTAGGGCGTGAACTCGGCGCGCGCGCGAAAGCGCCACCCCGAGGCCAGCCGAACCAGTTCGACTCCCCGTCCCCGCCAGTCCTGCTGAATCTCGTCGAGCAGATCGTTGATCAGCGACGCCTTGATCTCTTCGGTGAACAGCCGTTTCAGGGCGGATACCGGCAAAGGCTCGGTCGTCGTCAGCAGCGCCGTTTCCAGCACGATCTTGAGGTACGTGAGATCAGTTATGGTGGACATGAAATCCAGTGTAGCCCATTCCGGGACGATTTCGCGGGAAGGCACGGATTTTACATGACTTTTTATGTTTCAGGCCAGAGCCAGACGCACATAAATCGGCTGATAGGGTTCTTCCTGGCTCACCCGCACCAGCGCCTCCTTGACCAGCTCCAGCACGGCGATGAAATTGACCACCAGATGGGCCACTCCTTTTCGCACGTCGAACAGCTCATCGAAGGGCACGTAATCGCGGCCTTCGAGGTAACGCAGGATCCAGCTCATTTGCTCGCGCACCGACAGCTCGTCCTTCTCGACCTTGTGGTGGCGGAAGTTCCTGGCGCGCGACAGGATGGCGAGCCAGGCATCGCGCAGATCCGGCGCCGCCACGTCAGGCAGGCGTTCCGCCGCCGTTTGCTCGAGCCACACGGCAAGCCAGATGAAATCCCGGTCGGCCTGGGGCATTTTATCCAGCTCCAGGGCCGCAAGCTTCATCTGCTCGTATTCGAGCAGACGCCGCACCAGCTCCGAACGGGGGTCCTCCGCTTCGCCGTCCTCGTCAAGCACCGGCCGCGGCAGCAACAGCCGCGACTTGATCTCGATCAGCAAGGCCGCCATCAGCAGATATTCGGCCGCGAGTTCCAGGCGTTCGGCTTTCATCGCCTCGATATAACCGAGGTACTGGGACGTCACTTCCGCCATCGGAATGTCCAGCACATTGATGTTCTGCTTGCGGATCAGATACAGCAGCAGATCCAGCGGGCCTTCGAAGCTTTCCAGAATGACCTGCAACGCATCCGGCGGAATGAAGAGATCGGGCGGAATTTCAAGCACCGGCTGCCCGAACACGTGCGCGACCGGCACCCCCGCGGGCAAGGCCGGCGGAGTCAGTTCGAAGGCGGCGCCGGCAGTCGCGCTCACAGCCCGCCGTAACCCAGGCCCATGGCTTCGCGCACGTCATCCATGGTTTCCTCAGCCACTTTGCGCGCGCGCGTGTTGCCTTCCTCGAGAATCTCGCGCACCAAAGCGGGGTTGTCCACATAGCGCCGGGCGCGCTCGAACATCGGCTGCTGCTCGGCCAGCACGCCTTCGATGACCGGCTGCTTGCACTCCAGACAGCCGATGCCCGCGCTCTTGCAACCCGTCTTCACCCACTCGCGGGTGGTGTCACAGGAGTACACCTGGTGCAATTGCCAGACCGGGCATTTTTCCGGATCGCCGGCATCGGTACGGCGCACGCGCGCCGGATCGGTCGGCATCGCGCGGATCTTCTTGCTGACGGCCTCCGGCTCTTCCCTGAGAAAAATGGTGTTGCCGTAGGATTTGGACATTTTCGCGCCGTCGAGGCCGGGCATTTTCGACGCGGCGGTCAACTTCGCCTCGGGCTCCGGCAGGATGGTCTTGCCCTTGTTCTCCAGAAAGCCCGTCAGGCGCTCGCGATCCGCGCCACCCAGATTCTGGCTGGCGGCCAGCAAGGCGCGAGCCGCTTCCAGCGCCTCGGCGTCCCCTTCCTGCAGATAACGGGTGCGAAGGCGGTCGTAGTCCTTGCCGGCCTTGCCCATTTTCCGGATGGCGTCGCGCGCCTTGTCCTCGAAGCCCGGCTCGCGGCCGTACAGGTGATTGAAACGACGCGCCACTTCGCGGGTCAGCTCGATATGCGGAATCTGGTCCTCCCCCACCGGCACCTGTCCGGCGCGGTAGATCAGGATGTCGGCGGCCTGCAGCAGCGGATAACCCAGGAATCCGTAGGTCGTCAGATCCTTGTGGCTGAGCTTGTCCATCTGGTCCTTGTAGGTCGGCACCCGCTCAAGCCAGCCCAGCGGCGTCATCATGGACAGGGCCAGATGCAGTTCGGCGTGTTGCGGAACGCGCGACTGGATAAAGATCGTGGCCTTTTCCGGGTCGACGCCGGCGGCGAGCCAGTCGATGACCATGTCCCAAGTGCTCTTGCCGACGATCGACACATCGTCATAACTGGTGGTCAGCGCATGCCAGTCCGCCACCATGAAAAAACACTCCTGCTCGTGCTGAAGGCGTATCCAGTTGGCGATCACGCCGTGATAGTGGCCAAGGTGAAGGCTTCCGGTCGGACGCATCCCGGACAAAACGCGATTGGCAAACATGTTCTTCTATTCTTTCAAATCAGTCGTAACAGCAGATTCAGCAGCATATAACACAATGTAATCAGGGGCTGAAGGATCGCCGAGAGGATGCCGCTGAACGCCAGCGCCAGCACGATCCACAGTCCGTAAGGCTCGATGCGCGAGAATTTCCAGGCCGTGCCCGGGGGCAGCAGGCTTTCCACCACGCGGCCGCCGTCCAGGGGCAGGATCGGCAGCATGTTCAACAGCATCAGTGAAAAATTCAACCCGACACCCGCCCGGCTCATCAGGGAGAGCGGCTCGCTGAACACACTGGGCACGATAATGGAGAGTTTCAGCAAGACCCCCCAGATGATGGCCATGGCGAGATTGGCGAGCGGCCCCGCCAGCGCCACCCAGCGCATGCCGACCCGGGGGTTTTTCAAGGCGCCGAAATTGACCGGCACCGGCTTGGCCCAGCCGAACAGCATGCCGCCGGAGATCAGCCCCAGTAACGGCAGCAGGATAGTGCCCACCGGGTCGATGTGCTTGAGCGGATTGAGCGTCATGCGGCCCAGCATGTAGGCCGTGGCGTCGCCGAAACGCTTGGCGGCATAGGCGTGGGCGGCCTCGTGCACGGTGATGGCCAGCAGCACGGGCATGGAGTAAATGATGATTTTCTGCAGCAGGGAAATGTCGTCCATGATTCCTCGTTCAGAATGGCGATGGAGGGTAGCGGGTCAAAGCCCGAACAATGCGGGGTCACCCTTGCCGCGGCGCACCAGCTCGATACCGTCTGACATGTCGATCACCGTGGTGGCCTCGGTGCCGCACCAGCCGCCATCGATGATCAGGTCGACGGCACGCTCGAGCCGGTCGCGGGTTTCGTAGGCGTCGCACAGCGGCTCCTCGTCGCCGGGCAGCATCAGCGTGGACGACAGGATGGGCTCGCCCAGCTCTTCGAGCAAGGCCAGCGCGATCGGATGGTCCGGCACGCGCAGGCCGATGGTCGAACGTTTCGGATGCAGCGTGCGGCGCGGCACTTCGCGGGTCGCCTGCAGGATAAAGGTGTAGCTGCCGGGAGTCGCCGCCTTCAGAAGGCGGAACTGGCTGTTGTCCACCTTGGCGTAATTGGCGAGTTCCGAAAGGTTATGGCAAACCAGCGTCAGGTGATGCTTCTGGTCGATCTGGCGAATCGTCAGGATGCGCTCCATGGCCGCCTTGTCGCCAAGCATGCAGCCGAGCGCATAACAGGAGTCGGTGGGGTAAACGATAACCCCCCCGTCGCGGAGGATCTTGACCGCTTCCCGGATCAGGCGGGCCTGGGGGGTTTCCGGGTGTATTACGAAAAACTGTGCCATGGTGGCGGATTCTCTTTCTTCTCAGAGTGGGCGGGCGCGAACGACCCGCTCCTGCAAAGCCTCCCACGCGGGGCGGCAGATCGGGGGCAGGTCCTCGGTCATTCCCACGTCGCGCCCTCCTTCGCCGGGCGCGTGAAAATCGCTGCCGGCGCTGGAGAACAGGCCGTATTGCCTGGCGATGAGCGCGTATTTGTGCCGGTCGTCGAGACTGTGACTGCCGCTGGCGACCTCAATGCCCTCTCCGCCGGCATCCTTGAAATCGAGGATCAGGCGCTCGGTCAGCGTGCGACCGAAATCGTAACGTCCCGGATGAGCGATCACAGCCATGCCGCCGGCCGCGCGAATCCAGCCGACCGCGTCGGCCAGTCCGGCCCAGATATGAGGTACGTAACCCGGCTTGCCCGGCGTCAGGAATTTGCGGAATACGCTCTTCACGTCCTTGACATGTCCGGCATTGACCAGAAAGCGGGCGAAATGGGTACGGCCGATCATTTCCGTGTTGTCGCACAGCGCCATCGCGCCATCGAACGCGCCGTCGATGCCAAGAGCCGCGAGCGCGTCCGACATGGCTTTCGCCCGGCCCGTTCTGCCGTCCCGGATGCTTTTCAGCCCCGCGCTCAGCGCGGGGTGATCCGGATCGATGCCCAGTCCCACGATATGGATCGTGTGCTTGCCGCTCCAGGTCACGGACACCTCGACACCGTTGAGAAAATCCACTCCGCATCCGCTTGCGGCGGCTCGCGCGTCGGCCAGCCCGCGCGTGCAATCGTGGTCGGTCAGCGCCACCAGGGTCGCGCCGCGCCCGGCGGCGCGTGTCACCACCTCGGCCGGAGGCAAGGCGCCGTCCGACGCATTCGAATGAAAATGCAGGTCGATGGTGGCCATGTCCTACTCCTTTTCCCGCCGGGCGCGCCAGTCGTCAAGACGCCGGCGGTAATCGTCCATTTCTTCGCGGTACAGATCCCAGACGCACGGATCGCACCCGCTGCCGCAGCACATCGAGTCTTCCGGCGCCACGGGTGCCTCCGGCTCGGGATCGAAGGCCTCGCCGTCACGCATCGGCAGCCAGCACCGCGATGGTGAATCCGTCGCCCGCCACGGTCTGCCCCGCGCGGATCTTGCAGGTCTTGCGCAGCTCGATCTGGCCATCCACGGTCACGAGACCTTCGCCGACCATGTGTTTCGCCGCGCCGCCGCTTTCGGCCAGGCCGCAGACCTTGATGAGGTCGCACAAGGCGATATATTCACCGGACAACCGGAACGTAGTTTTCATTTTTTCACATTCATCAGGGAAAGACCTGTGCGCCGCCTGTGGAAAAGCGGGCCAAGCCCTTCACAACACTACCATTTTTCTTGCCGCCCAAAAAACAGGCAGCCCCACGCGATCATCCACACAGGTCCGGGACAGAGCTGTGGGCGGCCTGTGGACAGCCACGCCAAATCACTGAACCAACGGGATATTTTCCGTATCGCTTATATTTTAGGCAACATCCGGCGCGAGAAGTTCGCCTATCGCCGCCATGGCCCGCGCGATGCGCGCCTCCGCCTCGCCCCGGATTTCAACCCATTCGACCAAACTCGCCGCCAGCGCCGCGCGATAGCGCTCAAGCAACTCATCCCGCCCGTCCGGGTGCGAGCGCAGCGGGTCGGGTTGCCAGGGAATGTCCGGACAGGCCAGCAGGGTCAAAGCATAGTCATCGGGACGCCACAAACCGGCAAGTTCGGGCTCGACAGTCCCGAAAGCCACTTCGGACCAGATGCGGCAGGTCAGCACGGTACTGTCGCACACCAGCAGATCGGCCCCGGGCGCCGCACAACGCTCAGCTTCCAGTTGGCCGCGCGCGATGGCCAGCACATCCCGGGGGGTCGGCCGGTAAGGCCGGTCACGATAATAGTCCCGGGCATATTCCTCTACCACCGCAACGCGCGCCCGACCGGCGAGCCGTTCGCGGATCCGCCCGGCAAGCGTCGATTTGCCGGAGGATTCGGGGCCGACGATGGCGATTTTCTGCGGCGCGCTTTCGCGTTTCATTCTACGTCCGGAAAAGTCACGATTATACGTCGCAGATGGGGACAACAGCCAATTCTAACAGAGGGCGGGGACAGTCTTGTGAGCCGTCTGTGGACAAGCCGGATAAACCGATGACGCACAAGCGTATTTTATGATTGCTCAAAAAACAGGCAATCCGAGCGGCTTTTCCCCACCCCCGGTGAAAAGACATGTGGGTGTGTTGTGGACAACCGCCCCAACCCCATGAATGGCAATGAAAAAAGTACACTGCTCAAAAAACAGGCAATCAACCCGGCGCAGGAAACCCCGCGCCGCTCATTCGCTCGCCGGGGGCCCGTCACCCGCTGGCGCCGGCGGGAAAACCGCGGCGGTTCAGGAGTTTTCCACGTATCCCGTGCACGTCCGTGTGGGGCATATGTGGACAAGCTGGGCAAGTCGATGAGCCAAAAGGACAAATTTCCACTGATTAAAAAACAGGCGCCGGAACCGGGTTTTCCACCCCAGGCCTGAACGAAGGTGTGAAGCGTTTGTGGAAAACACGGCCAACTCACTGATGAGCAAGCAAAAAAAACGGCCGCCTAAAAAACAGGCAGCCGCTCTCCCGTCAGCGTCGACAGTCAGGTATAGGTAATGTGCAAGGTATTGGTCGATCCCACTTGTCCGAACGGCACGCCGGCCACCACGGCAATGGGCTGGTGATCGTTGGCGTAGCCGTGGCGCACCGCCGCGGCCACCGCCTTGCCGACCATGTCCTCGACGCTCGACGCGTCATCGGTGACCACCGGATGCACGCCCCATACCAGCGCCAGACGGCGGCCGGTGTCGGAAGACGGCGTCAGCCCCAGCACGGGAGCCGGCGGGCGTTCATGGGCGATGCGGATGCAGCTTTTCCCGGACGTCGTATAGGCCACCGTGGCGGCCAGCGGCAAGGTGCTCGCCGCCGCGAGGATGGCCGCGCTGATCGCGTCGACCACGGTGCGCTCCGTGGAGGCGTGGATGGCCATCAGCGTCTGGCGGTGCAAGGGATCCTGCTCCACCCGGGTGATGATGCGATCCATCATCGTGACCGCTTCGACCGGATACTTGCCGAACGCCGACTCCCCGGAGAGCATGATGGCGTCGACACCCTCGTAGACGGCGGTGGCCACATCGGAGGCTTCCGCGCGGGTCGGCGTCGGGGTTTCGTGCATCGATTCGAGCATCTGGGTCGCCACCACCACCGGCTTGCCTTGCGCACGGCAGGTGCGGACGATCTGGCGCTGCAGCACCGGCACATCCTCGGCGGGCAATTCAACCCCCAGATCGCCGCGCGCCACCATGATCGCGTCGGCGGCCGCGACAATCGCGTCCAGGCGCTGCAGGGCGGCCGGCTTTTCCAGCTTGGCCATCAGCGCCGCGCGCCCGGCGACCAGTCCGCGCAACTCCTCGAGATCCTCGGGGCGCTGCACGAACGACAGGGCCACCCAGTCCACGCCCTGCCGCAGGGCGAAGGCCAGGTCATTGCGATCCTTTTCGGTCATCGCCGAAATGGGCAAGGTCGCATCGGGGATGTTCACTCCCTTGCGATCGCGAACCGGACCGCCGATCTCCACCTCGGTCATCAGCCGGTCGGCATGCACCTCCAGCACGCGCAATCGCAATTTTCCATCGTCGATCAGCAGGGAATGTCCGGGCTGGATCACCGCGAAGATTTCCGGATGGGGCAGACACACGCGGTGCGCATCGCCCGCCGCCGTATCGCGGTCGAGCACGAAGCCCTGCCCCCTGACCAGGACGGCTTCTCCGCCGTTGAATGTTCCCAGGCGGATTTTCGGGCCCTGCAGATCGAAAAGAATCGCGAGCGGATGACCGACTTCCTTTTCCAGGGCGCGAATGGCGGCAATCCGGCCGGCATGATCCTCATGGGTGCCGTGACTGCCATTCAGCCGAAAAACATCCGCACCACTATCGAAAAGGGCGCGGATGCGCTCCGGCGTGGAGCTGGCCGGCCCGAGGGTGGCGATGATCTTGGTATTGCGATTACGACGCATAATAATGTCTCCCCCGAAGGGATGGGTTGTTGCAAGGTGGTTTCGTGCGCTTTCAGTGCACGCCGATTTCTCCGGCCAGCGATTCTCCAAGCCGCTTGAGCCGCTCTTCGTGCGACAGATCCATTGACAACAGCACGGTCAGTTTCGCCAAAGCGGCTTCCGGCGTCATGTCGGCGCCGCTGACCGCGCCCGCCCGCGCCAAGGGCGCGCCGGCCGCATAGGCCCCCACTTCGACGGCTCCATGCACCACCTGGGTCAAATTCAGAACCGGGATACCACGCGAATTGGCGTCCGCCACACCGTCCAGCAGCGCCGGATCCCCGGGGGCATTGCCATTGCCGTAACTCATCAGGATCGCGGCCCCCTCCGCCTGACGCTTGAGCGCCTCGCCGATCAGGCGGGGCGACGCGCCGGGCATCAGGAAGTGGCAGGACACCGTGACATCGCGCGGCAGAACCGGAGCGAAATCGCCACGGGGAGGCAGCCAGTGCTCGCGGTGCCAGCGCGTCGCGATGCCGAATTCGCCAAGCAGCGGAGCGTTCGGCGAGCCGAACCCGCAAAACCCCGAGGCATCGAGCTTGCGCGAACACGCGCCGCGAATCAGACGCCGGTCGAACACCACGGCCACTTCGGCCAGACCGTCGCAGGCGGCCGCTTCGAGCGCGTCGGCCAGGTTGCCCCAGCCGTCGCTACGCGGATGAACCAGCGGCAACTGCGCTCCGGTCAGCACCACCGGCTTGCCAAGCCCCCTCAAGGCAAAGGCGAGCAGCGACGCCGTGTAGGCCATGGTATCGGTGCCGTGAATCACCACGAAACCGTCGTAGCGTTCATAGTGTTGCACCAGATCGCCGACAAGTTTTTGCCAATGCGCAAGCGTAATCGCGGAAGAATCGATCAAATGAGGGTATTCGACGATGTCCAGGGCATAAGAGGGAAGACGGAAGCGTTCCATTTTCGACGGCAGCAGGCCGGGCACGGGGACCAGCCCGCCAGCGGCGTAATCCATGCCGATCGTTCCGCCGGTATACAGCACCAGAATCTTTTTCATTGTGTCCCGCCTGTCGCAAGGCGGACTCCTTAACCTAACAGTTCAAACGTTGCCGGCTCATTCTAGGACGAACCGGCAACGGATGCAGCATCGGGCAGCGTCCTTGTCGATGCTCCCGCAACGGGCCATGACACGAAGGTCCGCCAGCGGAATCGGCCGATACGGGAATCAGGCGCGCACGGCCCGCAAAACCCCCCAGGCGAAAATCAGCGAACCGATCCCGAACACCGCCTGGGCCATGACCGCCCCCACGGCGTCGGCCAGCCACCCCGCTCCCAGGGCTGCCGCGCTGCCGGCCGCCATCTGCCAGCGAAAAGCCATCGCCGTCGCGGCGCCAACCCGAGCCTCATCGAATCCGGACAGCAGCGCGTGGATCGCCAGGGCAAAAACGATATTGGAGAACACGTGGGCCAGAAACACCAGCCCCATGGCGACTCCTCCCGGACCGGCATGCGGCAAAGCCATGTAAGCCCCGACGAACAGAGCGAGGCTGCCGAGGATCTGGAATCGATCCTGGTCATCGCGGCGGAAACGTTCGACCGACAGGAGCAGAGGCCCGGCCAATTGCCCGAGGCTGCGGGCGAACAACAACGCCATGGCGGTGCGCCCTCCGTCCGGCGGTGTTGCTACCAGGGCGGGCAGCAGAGCCATCGCGGGCGAACCGACCACACCCAGCAACGGCAAAAGCAAGACGGCCCGCCGCTCGCGCGCGGACAACAGGCGCCAGGAAGAAAGCCTGCGCGCGGCCGGCGACGGTGCCCGCGCCGCTCCCCGGAACCACACCGACGCTTGGCGCAACATTCCCAGCGCCAGACAAAAACTCGCGGCATCGGCCGCCAGCATGCCGACGGGGGGAACCGCGCCGCTCAGCGCGGCGCCCACCCCGACACCGAACAGCACGTACGATGCGAAAGCCAGCGTTTCCAGTGTCGTCGCCGCCGGCAGCTCCGATGCGCTCAACCCGCGCTTGAATACCTGGCTGAGCGCGGGCAAGGTCAGACCGGTGCAAAATGCCGCCACGCATTCAGACATCATGAGCCAGGGCACCGACCCGGTCAGCGCTCCGGCCAGCGGCAGAACCAATCCGGCGCACCCGCTGATTTCTCCCGCCGCGAGCAGCGAAAATGGCGAATAGCGCCGCAGCAAACGCTCTCCGGCCAGACTACCCAGATAGCCGGGAGCCGACGCCAGAACGAAAGTCAGCGCCAGCGACGATGGCGGAACCTGCAAACGCAACAGCTCGCCGAACACCACGACAAAGGTCAAGCCATTACCGATTGAGGTCAGAAACAGGGCCCCGACAAGATAACGGAGCCATCGACGGGTCCCGAGGACCTTCAGAAGCAGAGCGAACATCAATACTTTCCCTTACTGCCCGCCCGAAAGCGGGCGCCAGATGACGAGCCCCTTGCGGGGGGAGAGAAAATATCGAAGTGCTTTACACGGGGAATGACGTAAACATAAATCGAACCGAGGAAACCTTCTACCAGAAAGCCCCGGGACATTCAAGCGTCCCGGCACCGTCATGACCTGTTCGAAACGACGGGTAAAACCGGCTGGCACCATCAATTCATCTGGTATAGCATCGAAACCGTTTAGCATAGACCGTCCACTCTTCCCGCGCGGAGACGACCATGGGGTTTTCGGCCGAAAGCAAACGCAACGCCGCGATTGTCGCCTTGAGCGCGTGGCTGACCGCCTGCGCCACCGACCCGCCGCCGCTTTACCAATGGGGCAACTACCAGACCCAGATCTACGAATATTTCAAGGCCAACGGCAAAACGCGCCGTGCCCAGCTCGCCACGCTGGAGAGCGATCTGCGGCAGCTCCGCGCGGACGGCAAAACACCGCCGCCGGGTTTCCACGCGCACTTGGGCCTGCTTTATGCCTCGCTCGGCAACTACGAACAAAGCTCGCGGCAGTTCGGCCGCGAAAAAACCCTGTTTCCCGAGTCGGCCCCCTTCATGGATGCGCTGATCGAACAAAGCCGCCGCTAACGGGAGTTCTCGATGGGTAAAATCTTGACGCTGATGGCATGGCTGCTGCCGCTTATTCTGCTGACCGGGTGCGAAACCCCGCGGCCGTACGATTACACGGCCTTCAAAAAGAGCCGCCCGCGCTCGCTACTCGTCCTCCCCCCCGTGAATGACACCAACCATGCCGGCGCGACCTACAGCCTGTTCGCGCAAATGACGTATCCGCTGGCCGAGTCGGGATACTATGTACTGCCGGTGACGCTGGTCGACGACACACTCAAACGGAAAGGCTTGTCGCATGCGGCCGATATTCACGCACTCCCCCCCGCGCAACTGCGCGGTCTGTTCGGCGCCGATGCCGCGCTCTATGTCACCATCAGCCAGTACGGCAACGATTACACGGTTCTGGACAGTGTGACGACGGTGGCGGCGCGCGCCCGGCTGGTCGACCTTAAAACCGGCGCCGTTCTGTGGCGGGGCAAGGCCAGCGCGTCGAACAACGAGGACGGGAGCGATTCCGGCGGCGGACTGGCGGGCGCGCTGGTCACCGCCGCCATCAAGCAGGTGATTCACGAACTGACCGACACGGAACACGAGATGGCCGGCATCGCGAGCGCCCGCCTACTGGGCGCCGGCCAGGAGAACGGCATCCTGTACGGCCCCCGCTCGCCCAATTTCGGTAAGGATTGACGTGGATCACCGGCAATGCGGTCCGCTCTTAATCATAAGGAATACCCATGCAACTCATCGGAATGCTCGACTCGCCGTACGTGCGCCGTGTCGCCATTGCCCTGCAACGGCTAGAAGTGCGCTTCGAACACCGCCCGCTGTCGGTTTTCAGCACTTACCCGCAGTTCCGGGATATCAATCCGGTCGTCAAGGCACCTTCCTTGGTCTGCGATGACGGAGAGGTGCTGATGGATTCGACTCTGATACTCGACTATGCGCAAACCATCGCCGCTCCGCGAAAAAACCTGCTGCCGGCGGAGCCGGATCCGCGCCGCCGCGCCCTGCGCCTGACCGGTCTTGCGCTTGCCGCCTGCGAAAAAAGCGTGCAGATCATTTATGAACAGGAACTCAGGCCCGCGGACAAACGCCACACGCCGTGGCTGGAACGCGTCACGGAGCAGACGCTCGCCGCGTTTGGCGAGATGGAGGCCGAACTCGACCGCCACCCTCTTCCGGCGCCGACCGACCGGATCGGTCTTGACGGAATCAGCGTGGCCGTCGCCTGGCGTTTCGCCCGGGAAAAAATTCCCGGTTTGGTGGCCGCGGAAACGTTCCCGGCATTGCGGGACTACTCCTCGCTGGCCGAAACCCTGCCGGCGTTCATCGCCGCGCCATTCGGCCCGGGCGTTTGCCGGCCGGACTGAGTCGTGGAACGGGGCCGATCCGTCGCGAGCGGATCGGGCAAGTCGCCGGAGCACGACGCCATCGCGTCGTTCCGGGACCACTGCATGATCTCGCACAAGCGTTCCAGGGCCTCTTCGGGATCGATCCCCCAGCGCGTCGGTTGCCGGAAAAGAAAATCCCGGTACAGCATCATCAGGCGATCACGGTGTTTCATGATGGACTCCTTGCGATAGAGCGGCTATTGTCACGGCAATAACAGGAAACATAAATTGCCGACTTGAACCCGAATACTTCCCCTTTTATGGCCAACAACCGACTACTGCATCACTACGCCCGGCTCTACCGGCATCTGGATGGAAGGGAGTGTGAAACGACGCTGCAAAAACTGGCCGATCTGCTGTTCTGCACGCGGCGGCACATGCGCGGCCTTCTTGCGCACATGCAGCGGGCCGGATGGCTCGAATGGCGCTCCAGCGCAGGCCGCGGCAGACAGTCGACGCTGCGCTTTCTGAAAGACATCGGACAACTGCAGCAAGAGCAGGCGGCCCGATGGCTGGAGCAAGGACGGGTGGAACAGGCGGTTTCCCTGCTGAGCGACGATCCGAAGCAATGGGCGCAGGCGCTGTTGTCGCGGCTTGGCCGACACTGGCAGCACGACCGCCAGGTACTGGGCGTCGCCTATTACCGGCCCATGCCCAACCTGTACCCGGGCACGCCGTTACGACGTTCCGAACGGCACCTTGCCGGGCAGATCTTCAACGGTTTGACACGAATAAATGAGGAAAAAGGGGAAATAGAAGGCGATTTGGCCCATCACTGGGAACAGCGCTCCGAAACGGAATGGCATTTCCACCTGCGTCCGGCGATACGCTGGCACGACGGGCGCGAACTGACCATGGATGATATTGTCGCCACTTTGCAGCGCTTGAAAAACCGCCCGCTGTTTGCTCATGTCGGGACGGTGCGCAAGCTGTCCGGGCGAAGTCTTGCCATCGAACTGGGCGAAGAGGATGCCTGGCTCCCCTGGCTGCTGGCCGACAGTTCGGCGCTGATCGTGCCCGCCGATCACGCCGAGCGGCCGGATTTCGCCTCGCACCCGGTGGGCACCGGTCCGTACCGTGTGGCGATCAACGATGCGCACCGTTTGTCCTTGCAGGCCTTCGACGACTACTTCGGCTACCGCGCCCTGCTCGATCAGGTGGATATCTGGATGGTGCCCGAGCTTGACGAACACGTGACCCTGGGCGCGCCGGGCCTCTGCGGCCTGACCGTGGAGATCCCCCCCATGCCGGCCGAGCCTCGTACCGAAATGTCGCTGGAAGCCGGCGTCTATTTTTTGCTGTGCGATGCGCGCTCAGAAGCCATGCGGGATGACGCAACCCGTGCCTGGCTCTCCCAGGCGCTCTCGCCCCTCGCCATCATGCAGCGCACCCGGGCGGAGCTGCGCCAGTACTGGGTTCCGGCCGCCGGGCTACTGCCCCGCTGGCATCATTGCCGGCCCGTGCCGCCAGCCGGGCAACCGCCTTTGCGGCGGCTTCGGATCGCATTCTATGAACGGCACCCCGAATACCGGCTGATCGCCACCGCCATCGCCGAATGCCTGCGGGCGCATGATGTGGAGCCCGAACTCAAGGAAATCGCTTACAGCCAATGGGAACGGGGGCAAGGCGACAGCGACATATGGCTCGGGTCGGTCAATTTCACCCGCGCGGTCGACTATGCCCTGCCCGCCTGGCTGCTGGGCATGCCCCTGCTGCGGGACAGCCTGTCGCCGGCCCTGCCCGTGAACGACTGGCTGCGCGGTTGGAGACGGAGTTCGCACCATGCGCAAGACCTCGCGGCGGCGGTGGTCCGGCCGCACTGGCTGCTTCCCCTGTTTCACAGCTGGTTGAGCCTGAAGGGTCCGGGACAAATCGAGGATTTCCGGTTGAACGGTCTTGGCTGGTTCGATTTCAAATCGGCCTGGTTGCGACCGGACACCCCATGAACAGGGCTAACCGCGCGACGGCGCGTCGCATCGACAGAACAGAACACGCATCATGAAAAAACTGGTCTTTTCCATTCTTCTGACGCTTTTGAGCCCGGCTCACGCCAGCGAACCGGGCATCTCCGGAACATGCGGCGACACCCTGCCCGAAAACCTGATCCCGCCCCCGGACCGGCCGCCAGCCGGCCTGAAACGGTACAAGCATTACTGTTACACGGACGCGAGCGGCTCCCATGATTTACTGCTGAGCGAAACACAGGACCGGCCCGGTGGCGACGCCCCCCTGTCGGGCACAATCGAGGCGCGGCTTTTCCGGCGTGTTCCGAACGATGCCCCGAGGCTTCTGTGGACAATCCGCGACCGGCCGGACCCGCAAGAGGATGGCGTCCGGTTCTGGGCGGCACTGACAGAATTGACGGATCTTGATCACGACGGGATGGTCGACCCGATTCTGGTCTACCGGTTTCAGGACAAAAACCGATCGGACGACCCGGCATTCAGCGGGCGGCTCAAGATCATTCTTTTTCACCAAGGCAGGAAAGTCGTCATTCGGGCTCGCTCCGGCACCCTGGACGATGAGCGAGAAACCTCCGCCACCGCCTCCTACTTCGATCTTCCGCTGGTGATCCGGCGGCATCTCGTCGCGAAAATGGCGAAAATGTACCGCGATGACCTGTTCGGCTTCGACAACACCCACCGCTTTCAGCCTCTCAAGCCAAGCCAACGGTAATGCCCCCGCCCCGGCCAGTCCAAGGGGAAGGACAGCGAACGGAAGCGCATGACCTTGCCAAACCGCTTAAAACCGGCTAAATTTGTCGTCTCTTGACGCCACGGCGCGCGGGTGTAGCTCAATGGTAGAGCAGAAGCTTCCCAAGCTTACGACGAGGGTTCGATTCCCTTCACCCGCTCCAATCGGCCAGCCGCGCCCGCTTCACGCCCTCCAGGGCTTTTTGGTATACTCCACCGATCCCTACCGGGCAGCATTCCCGCCCTCCGGCAAACGCACTGAACGTCTTACTCCGACACACGTATTATGAAATGGAACTCCGGCCGGCTTTGGCTGCGCGTCATCGTCTACAGCCTGCTTACCCTGTTCGGACTGTTCGTCCTGACCCAATCGCTGATTCTCTGGCAATTCGACGAGAAGAGCGTGCGGCGCGCGGTCACCGAATCGTTGCATGACACGGGCCGGAAGGTCGCCATTTCCGGTTCCGTCACGCCGCGGGTATTTCCGTTTCCCGGCCTGGATATCGAAGGCCTGACCATCACCGAGCCGGACGGCCGCACGCCGTTCGCGAAAATCCGCCAACTCAAGGCGCGTTTCACCTGGCTGCCGCTTTTGCTTGGGCATCACGAAGTCCGCTCGATTTCGATGACCGGCTTTAACGCCAGCATCACCCGGCAGGCCGACGGCACGCTGTCGGTGTCGGATCTGTTCATGCGCCGCGCCCAGGACAGCTTCCTCGTGAAACTGGACAACCTCGCCCTGCGCGAAGGACAGCTCGACTACCGGGACATCATCACGGCCATGAACGGACGCCTTGATGCCATCAGCCTGGACGCGGAAGGGCTTAACGGCGACGCGACACTGTCGGCGGGCGCCGTTCTCAACAGCGCGGGACAGCCCGTCCGGCTGGCCATCAACACTCCGTTGACGATCCAGGACGATCAGGTATCGCTCAGCCAGCTCGAGGCCATCGCCATTCTGTCGCGACCGGAGCTTGGCGAAACCAAACTGCTGGCCCAGGGCAAGTTCAAACTCAACTTCGCCACGCTCAATGCCGACGGTCAGGATCTCTCCCTCACCTTCACTTCGGAAAACCCCGCAAGCACCGTCCATCTGACGGTTCCCAGGCTCGCGGCCAACCTGACCGACATCAGCCTGCCCAAGAGCGAACTGAAGGCCACGGTCAACTATGGCCGCAGCCGCTTCCAGGCCGAGGCCACGCTCAACGATCTCAAATTCCGCCAGAACAACCTCATCGCCGAACGGCTCAACGGGGAACTGAACTGGCTTGTCGGCGACAACCGGATGAAGTTCACGCTGTCCGCCCCGCTGTCGGTCGTCAACCTCGACCAGTTCCGCATGGAGCCGCTGAATCTCACGGCCCAGGCCATCACGCCGCTGCTGCCGCGCGGCAAGCTGATCTCGTCGATGAGCGGCTCGCTTGACGGCGGAATCGACGAAGGACGTCTCAATGTGCGCGTTGCGGGCAAACTCGATGGCTCCGACGTGGCCATGACGGTCAGTCAGTTCGGCTTCATCAAGCCGCGCCACGAGGCGACATTCAACATCGGACAGCTCGACCTGAACCGCTACCTCCCGGAAAACAAGGGCGATCGCGTGGCGATTTTCCAGGATGCCACACCGATTCCCCTGGACTGGCTCGATCTTTTCAATCTGGACGGCAAAGTGCACATCGGCCAGCTATCGGTCGGGCGCTTCCGTGTCAGTGACGTGTCGGCCGATGTGAGAGCCACGCCGAAGGCCCTGGAAGTGCGCAATCTTGGCGCCGACATTTACGATGGCAGGCTGCAGGGCGATGCGCGCCTGACCCGGGGCGACAAGGCCACCCTCGATGTCAAGCAGACATTGCGGGGCATGAACATCCGCCCACTGCTGATCGACCTGTTCAATTTCGGCCGGCTCGAAGGCAACGGCAACGGCCAGGTCAACATCCGCGCCACCGGCAATTCCTTCGCCGACCTGCGCAACACCCTGGGTGGCGATGTCGCGCTCAGTCTCAACAAGGGCGCGCTCACCGGCATCGACCTTGTCACCGCGCTGAAGAACCTGCCCGCCGAATTGAAGGAATGGAACCGGCCGGCGCAGTCGGACCAGAAAACCACCTTCTCGACCCTGTCCGCGCGCATGGCTCTGGAAAACGGCGTCGGCCGCAATCAGGATCTCAAACTCGCATCGCAACTGATGAATGTCAGCGGCGGAGGCAAGATCGACCTCAAGCAGAACATCATCGACTATACGCTGGACGTGCAGGCCAACCCGAGCGAATTCACCCGCCTCAAGGGAGTGAATGTTCCGCTGAAGATCACCGGTCCGCTGAGCGCGCCGATCTACGCGCTGGACTTCAACGCGCTGGTCAAGGGCAAGAAAAGCGAATCGGAAAAGCAGCAGGCGCTCAAGCAGGAACTGAAAAAGCAGATCACCACCATCCTGCCGGGCAAGTACTGAACAAGGTGGACGGGAAACCGCGCTAGCGGTGGTCGAGATACTTGGCGTTGATGCGGGCCAGCGTGCCGTCTTTCTGCATGGCATGCAGGATTCCGTTCAGATCGCGCACCTGGCTGTCGGGCAAAGAACGATGGCACGCAAGGTACATGAACGTGCTGTTGAAGGTAAGCACGGGGCTCAGACCGGTCGCCTTTTCGCGGGCGACCAGATAGGCGCCCAGGTATTTGCCGGTCGCCCAGAAATCGATGCGGCCAGCCTGCAGTTTCCGGATGTTCTGCACGTCGGTATGGGTCAGGTCGACCTCGAATCCCCGCTCAACGAGGAACTGCGACACCGCATCCCCGCCGTATCCGCCGATTTTGTAAGGGCGCGCGCCTTCCAGCCCGGTCACGGCATGCGCGCTTCCCGCCCTCGCATACAGCACCCACGGATTCTCCACCAACGGTCCCACCCACTTGAAAAGAGGCCCGCGAGAATCGGTACGCGTCGTGGAATAGACGCAGGTGCGCGGCTCCAGCACGGCAAGGTTGAAGGCTCGGATCCAGGGCATGACTTCCACCGTCGACTTCACTCCGGCGCGCTTCATCAGTTCCCGAACGATTTCGGTCGACAGTCCGCCCGCCTTGCCCGCCTCGGTCATGTTGAACGGAGGATACTCTTCGGTCAGCAGGCGCAGCGACGGCGCCGGATCGCCGAAAGCCAGCGACACGACGACACCCGGCACGATCCCGGCAAGTCTCAGGCACCGCATGCTCCCCCCTCCCGAAGATCGGCCCCTCCGATTCCAGTCTAGGCAGCGATGCGGCGGCGAACCAGCGGCTCAACCGTTCAGGATCCGGTATTCCGCGCGACCGAGCGCATCGGGGCGCCCGAGCAGCACCAGCACATCCCCTTGCTCGACGGAAAAGCCGCCGTCGACGTCCAGCCGCCGGAATCCCCGGCGCCGCACCGATTTGAGTTCGACCTCCAGGTCGTCCAGTCCGAGATCGGCGATCCGGCCCCCCACCGCGGCCGCGCCTTCGCACACGTACACGCTCAACAGCCTCGGTTGAGCCTCCTCGCCCTCCCCCTCGTCGCTCGCCCCCCGGAAAAACCCGCGGAACAGGTCGTAGCGCTCTTCCCGCACCGAACGGATACGCCGCAAGATGCGGTTCAGCGGCACCCCGGCCACCATCAATGCCTGGGACGCCAGCATCAGGCTGCCCTCCAGAACCTCGGGCACCACTTCGTCCGCCCCGGCCTCGCGCAACATGCCGATATCGGAGTCGTCGACCGTGCGCACGATCACAGGAAGATCGGGGCGCAGATCCTGCACCAGGTGAAGAATGCGCACCGCCGTGTGGCTGTCCGCGAACGTCACCACCATCACCTTGGCGCGATCCAGTCCGGCCGCCATCAGGACCTCCTTGCGCATCGCATCGCCGAACACCACCGGATCCCCGGCCTCGGATGCCTCGCGCACTCTTTCCGGATCGGTATCCAGAGCGAAAAACGGGATGGATTCCGCATCGAAAAGCCGCGCCAGCGATTGCCCGGTCCGTCCGTACCCGCAGATCAGCACATGGTCGCTCCTTGACATGCCCTCGACCAGCAACTGGTGCAGATCGACCGCCTGCATCATCCAGTCCTCGCGGATGAAGCGCCGCGCGATCGCCTCCGAATGCATGATCAGGAACGGCGCGGCCAGCATCGACAGCAAGATGGCGGCAATACCGGCCTGCTCGAGCGTCGCGGAAATCAGCCCGAGATTGCCTGCCAGCGCGAGCAGAACAAAACCGAACTCGCCGCCCTGGGCAAGCGCCAGGGCTCCGCGCAAAGCGTCGCGCGACTTGTGGCCGAAGCGGCGCGCCAGCAAAAACACCACGCCGAGCTTCACAGGCAGCAGCAACACCAGAAGCAGCAGGACCTCCTGCCAATGCTGATACAGAGCCAGGATATTGACCTTCATCCCCACGGTGATGAAGAAGAATCCCAGCAAAATGTCCCGGAAAGGACGGATATCCTCCTCCACCTGATAACGGTATTCGGTTTCCGAAATCAGCATGCCGGCGACGAACGCCCCCAACGCCAGGGAAAGCCCGGACAACTCGGTAAGCCACGCCACGCCGAGCGTCGCGAGCAAGACGTTGATCATGAACAGTTCGCTGGAGCGGCGGCGCGCCACGACATGGAACCAGGGGCGGATGAGACGCTGTCCGAGCGACAGGAGCAGCGCCATCACCACAACGACTTTCAGGGCGGCCAGCCCCAGTTCCATCAGCAGATTGTGATCACCGCCTGCGAAGGCGGGCAGCAGGATCAGCAGGGGCACCACGGCCAGATCCTGGAACAGCAGCACGCCGATGGCCAGTTGTCCGTGCGGCTGGGCCAGCTCCAGACGCTCGGCCAGCAGCTTGCTCGCGATGGCGGTGGACGACATGGTGACGGCGCCGCCGATGGCCAGCGCCGCCGGCACATCGGCCGACATCAGCATCATCACCGCGAAGGCGGTGATCAGTGTCAGGGCCACCTGGCTTGCGCCAAGACCGAACACGAGATGGCGCATGGCGCGTAATTTCGGCAGGGAAAACTCCAGGCCGATGGAGAACATCATGAACACGATCCCGATCTCGCCGAGAAAATGCGTCTGCTCGCCGCCGGGAATCAGATTCGCCACACCCGGCCCGGCCAGGAAACCGACCACGAGATAGCCCAGCATCGGCGGCACCCGGACCGTGCGGCACAGGGTGACGACAATGACCGAAGCCAACAGGACAAGAACGATCGGGGCCATGGAGTGCATCTGGGGCTGGGTCTCCGCTTGCGGTGGATGAAAGGGCGTTCAAGGATGACTGTAGCGGACAAGCAAAAGTTGCACCAGCGTTCAAGTCATACGATTTCCAGTTTGATATACTCGAGGGCTTATGGAAAACGCAAACCTCTCCGCCCGCATCGCACGGGCACGGGAAGTCATGACCCTGGAGGCCGAGGCCATCCTGGCCGTATCCTCGCGTCTTGACGGAACCTTTACCCGGGCCATCGATCTGATCCTGGCCGCGTCCGGCCGGCTGGTCGTCACCGGCATGGGGAAATCGGGGCATGTGGCGCGCAAGATCGCCGCCACGCTGGCGAGCACCGGCACCACGGCATTTTTCATGCATCCTGCCGAAGCCGCCCATGGCGACCTGGGCATGATCGCGCCGGGCGATGTGGTGCTCGCCCTGTCCAACTCGGGCGAAAGCGACGAAGTGCTCGCCCTGTGGCCGGCGCTCAAGCGCAAGGGAATCCGGATCATCGCGATGACCGGCAGGGCGACCTCCAGCATGGCCACGCTCGCCGACCTGCACATCGACGCGCATGTCGACAAGGAGGCCTGCCCGCTGGGCCTCGCGCCGACCACGAGCACGACCGTGCAGCTGGCGCTGGGCGATGCGCTTGCCGTGTGCCTGATGCACGAGCGCGGTTTCGGCAGGGAGGACTTCGCCATGTCCCATCCGGCGGGCAGTCTGGGCCGGCGCCTGCTCGTCCAGGTTCGGGACATCATGCACAGCGGCGAGGCGCTGCCAGCGGTCGGAAGCGGCACGTCCCTGAAGGACGCCCTCCTCGAAATGACGCGCAAGGGACTGGGCATGACCGCCGTGATCGCGGCAGACGGCAGCCTTGCCGGCATCTACACTGACGGAGACCTGCGCCGCACGCTGGACCGCACGCTGGATCTGGCCGGACTCGTGATCGACGAGGTCATGACCCGCGCGCCGGTCACCATCGCCGCCGACCGGCTGGCGACCGAAGCGGTGCAGATCATGGAATCGAAAAAGAAAAACGGGCTGCTGGTCGTCAATGACCGGGGACAGCTCGTCGGCGCCCTCAACATGCACGACCTGTTCAAGGCCGGCGTCGTTTAGTCGTTAAGGACAATCATGCAAGCCATCACCACCCTGGCACGCTCAACCCGCCTCCTGATCATGGACGTGGACGGCGTGCTGACCGACGGCAGGATTTTCTTCTCCGCCACGGGCGAAGAGATCAAGGCCTTCAACACCCTCGACGGATTGGGACTGAAACTCCTGCAGTCGACCGGCGTCAAGCTCGCCATCATCACCGGACGCGCGGCGCCGAGCGTCGAGCACCGCGCGCGGGGCCTGGGCGTCGACTATTACTACGCGGGCATCCACGACAAGCGCGCCGCCTTGCAAAGCCTGCTCGAAGAAACCGGATTCGCCGCGGACGATTGCGCTTACATCGGCGACGATGTCGTCGATCTGCCGGTCATGATCCGCGTCGGCCTCGCGGTGGCGGTGCCCGACGCTCCGTCCCTGGTTCGCCAGCACGCCCATTATGTGACCGGAGCGGCCGGCGGCAAAGGCGCCGTGCGCGAACTGTGCGAACTGATCCTGCAGGCGCAAGGCAATCTTGAGCGCCTGATGGCGGGATATCTGGAATGATCCGGCAAAAACTGTTTCCGGTCCTGCTGATCGTGCTGATGGCCTTGCTGACGTTCTGGCTCGACCAGGTATCGAGCATCACCACGATCGTGCGCGACCTCAACCCGAACCGGCCGGAGTTCTCGGCGAGCGGCCTGACCGCCACCCGGTTCGACGAGCATGGCCAGTTGTACGAACGCCTCGTCGCGGAACGCGCCTGGCAATTTCCCAAACAGCACGATGTCTACTTCGACAAGGGCGTGCTGACGCTCTACCGGGCCGGCGCCACCGACAGCGTCGTCAAGGCCGAGACCGGCCATTACAACCCCCGCACGCGGCAAGGGTTCTTCGACCGCAAGGTCAGGATGGACAAGCCGGCCGGCGCCGAAGGCCCCGCATCGAGCGTGGACACCTCGGCCATGAGCCTCGACGGAGACAAAGGCCTGCTGCGCTCGAACCGCTATGTGGAAATGCATCACGGCAATTCGGTCGCCACGGGTGTGGGCTTCACTTACGATTATCGCAACAAGCAGCTTCATCTGCTATCCAATGCGAGGATAACCTATGCGAAATAACCGCCTGACGGCGCTATTCGTCCTCTCCTGCCTGGCGGCGGCGCCGGCGTTCGCGGAAAAAGCCGACCGTGAAAAACCCCTCAATCTCACGGCGAACGACGCCAAGTGGGACCAGATCCGGAAAGTGACCGTGCTGACCGGAAACGTGGTCGCCGTGCAGGGCACCATGATCGTGCACAGCGACCAGGCCTATCTGACGCAGGACGACAAAGGCAATCAGACGCTCGTCGCCAACGGCAAGCCGGTCACCTTCCGCCAGAAGTCCGATCCGGACAGCAAGGGCGTCGTCGAATGGATCGACGCGCAGGGCGACCGCGTGGATTACGCGACGCAAACCCATACCGCGATCCTGACCGGCAACGCGCGGGTGAAGAAAGGTGAAAGCATCGTCATCGGCAACGTGATCACCTACAACACCGAAACCCAGGTCGTGGAAAGCGTCGGCGGCACCGCCAATACCGCCAACAAGGGCCGGGTGACCATCATCATCCCGCCCAGGCAGGCAGGATCCGCTCCGGCCACCGACGGAAAAAAACCATGACCCCCAGCCAACTCGACGTCACGGGCCTGAAAAAACGTTTCAAGAAACGGACAGTGGTCAAGGATGTGTCGCTGAGCATCGCCAGCGGCGAGGTGATCGGCCTGCTCGGCCCCAACGGCGCGGGCAAGACCACCAGTTTTTACATGATCGTCGGTCTCATCGGCGCCGATGACGGCACCATTGTCCTCGACGGCAGGGAAATCACCCGGCTCCCCATCCACACGCGGGCACGGCTCGGCATCGGTTACCTGCCGCAGGAGGCATCGATTTTCCGGAAGATGACCGTCGACGAGAACATCCGCGCCATCCTGGAGATTTCCGGACACAAGGGCGAGGAACTGGAAAACCAGCTCTCCTTGCTGCTTGACGACCTGAACATCGCCCATCTGCGGGACAGCAGCGCGCTCTCTCTGTCCGGAGGCGAACGGCGCCGCGTGGAAATCGCCCGCGTGCTCGCCACCCGGCCGCGCTTCATTCTGCTTGACGAGCCCTTCGCCGGCGTCGACCCGATCGCCGTGATCGACATCCAGAAAATCATCGCCTTCCTCAAGGGAAAGGGCATCGGCGTACTGATCACCGACCACAATGTGCGGGAAACCCTGCGCATCTGCGACCGCGCGTACATCATCAGCGACGGCAGCGTCCTGGCCTCCGGCATTCCGGAAGCGCTGGTCAGCAACGAAAAAGTCCGCGAAGTCTATTTGGGCGAACACTTCCGCCTCTGAGCGTCATGAAGCCAACCCTTCAGCTCAAGGTCTCCCAGCACCTGACCCTCACCCCCCAGCTGCAGCAGTCGATCAAACTGCTGCAGCTCTCCACGCCGGAACTGCAAACGGAGGTCGAGCGCCTTCTTCTGGAAAACCCCCTCATCGAACGCGCCGACGACACGGCGGAGGATGCCGGAGCGCGCACCGATGCCGATGTCGATCCCGCGCCGGCCGAACCGGATACCGCCCGGGAGGAAGGCCAGGATACGCAGGGAGACTGGGGAACGGGCGGGGGACGCCGCGACGATGGGGACGATTACGACCCGCTGGCCAACGTTCCCGTCACACCCACGCTGCGCGAGCATCTGATCGCGCAACTGGGCGAAGTCGCGATGCCTCATCAGGACAGCGCGCGGGTCCGGCTGCTTATCGAGGAGCTCGACGAGGACGGCTACCTTCCCGCCGATCTGCCCGAACTGGTGGCCCAGCTTCCCGAGGAACTGGATATCGGCGTCGACGAAATGGCCGTGGCGCTCAGGCTGCTGCAGCAATTCGACCCGCCCGGCGTCGCGGCGCGGAATCTGGCGGAATCCCTGCGCCTGCAACTACTCAGGCGGGAAGATACGCCGGAGCGCCGATTCGCGCTGGAACTGGTCGATGGACACCTCGCGCTGCTCGGCAACCGGGACTACACGAAATTGCGCAAGCTCGCCGGCGGCGACGACAATCTTCTCAGGGCGGCCCGGCACTTGATCGCCACCCTCAATCCACGCCCCGCGGCCGGCTTCAGCGGCGCGGAGATCCACTACGTGGTGCCGGACATCACCGTGCGCAAACGCGGCGGACGTTGGGTCGCCCAACTGAACCAGGCCGCGATCCCCCGCCTGCAGGTCAATCCGGTTTATGCCAGGATGCTTGCCGAAAACCGTCAGAACAGTTCCGAGCTGACCGGCAGGCTTCAGGAAGCACGGTGGTTCGTCAAGAACATACAGCAACGATTTGACACTATCCTGAAAGTGTCGGAAGCTATCGTACAGAGGCAGCAAACGTTCTTTGAAGAAGGCGAAGTGGCCATGCGCCCCCTGATTCTCAGGGACATCGCCGAGGAAGTCGGATTGCACGAATCCACCGTGTCGCGCGTCACCACGCAAAAATACCTGCAGTGCCCGCGCGGGGTATTCGAGCTGAAGTACTTCTTCGGCAGCGCGCTGGAAACGGACAGCGGGGAGGAGTGCTCCGCCACCGCGATCAAGGCCCATATCCGGCGCCTGATCGATACGGAAAACCCGGCCAGGCCGCTGTCGGACAATGCCTTGTCCGACGAGCTCGGGCGCCAGGGAATCCAGGTTGCGCGCAGGACCGTTGCGAAGTATCGTGAGGCTATGCAGATTCCTCCGGCCAACCAGAGAAAGGCGCTGTGACCCGACAGGCTTCCCTTCCGTAGTGCCCGACAGAATGATCAGCTAATCCGGCCAACCCGTCCGGATAGTCAACAAAGAAGGAGTTAGGGTATGAACTTCAAACTGACCGGTCTTCATCTCGACATCACTCCGGCCATGCGCGAGTACCTGGAGAGCAAACTCGAACGCATCGCACGCCATGTCGATCAGCTGATTGATGTTTCCGTGATCCTGTCCGTCGACAAGCTGGTACAAAAAGCCGAGGCCAATGTCCATCTTTCCGGCAAGGACATCCACGTCGAATCCGCGGACAGCGACATGTACGCGGCCATCGACGCGCTGATGGACAAACTCGACCGTCAGGTGCTCAAGCACAAGGAAAAGATCTCCGAACACCGCGGAGCGGGCACGGCGGGAACCGCCCAGGAAGCCTCGCTGTAAAGAGGCCCGCAGGAATTGACGGGAACCCGGCGGGTTCCCGTTTTTCTTTGCTAAGCCCTCTGGCAGGACGTAAAATCATACCGTTTTTCTCGCGTGGCACAGAGAACTCTATGGGCCTCATAGGCAAAATCCTCACCGCGGACCACATTCTTCTGGACCTTGATGTTTCCAGCAAGAAACGGGTTTTCGAGCAGGTGGGGCTACTGATTGAAAATACGCGTGGCATCGCGCGCAGCGAAATCTTCGACTGCCTGTTCGCCCGCGAAAAGCTGGGCTCCACGGGCCTCGGACAAGGCGTCGCCATCCCTCACGGCAGAGCGCGCGGACTCAAGGAGGCGACCGGCGTCTTCATCCGGCTCAAGCAGCCCATTCCGTTCGATGCGCCGGACGGCAAGCCGGTGCAGAGCCTCTTTGTCCTGCTCGTTCCAGAGCAGGCAACGGACCTGCATCTGCAGGTTCTCTCGGAACTCGCCCAGCTGTTCTCCAGCCGCCAGGTACGCGAACAGCTGCTGGCCGCGGCGGCGCCGGGCGAAATCCACGAACTCCTGACCCAATGGAGCGCCAATGCCTAGCATAACGGTCCGCAAGCTGTACCAGGAAAACCAGCAGAAACTCAATCTGAGCTGGGTTGCCGGCACGGCGGGGGCCGACAATATCATAGGCAACGACGATCAGCGCCCGACCCTGGCGCTGGTCGGGCACTTGAACTTCATCCACCCCAACCGGGTCCAGGTGCTTGGGCTCGCCGAGGTGAGCTACCTCGACAGGCTCGAGCAGTCGGCGGCCAAAACCGCCCTCGACCAGCTTTTCCACAAGAGCATGTCGGTGGTGATCGTCGCCAACGGCCAGGCCGTGCCCAAGCTGTTGCGCGATTACTGCCACACCCATAACGTGCCGCTGATGTCGACACCGCTGGAAAGCCCCTACCTGATGGATGTGCTGCGCATCTATCTGGCCCGGGCGCTGGCGGTCTCGACCGTGCTGCACGGCGTATTTCTCGATGTGCTCGAAATCGGCGTGCTGATCATGGGCGACTCGGCGATGGGCAAGAGCGAGCTTGCGCTTGATCTGATCTCGCGCGGTCACGGACTCGTGGCCGACGATGCCGTGGAACTCTATCGCATCGGCCCGGAAACGCTCGAGGGCCGCTGCCCTCCCCTGCTGCGCGACTTTCTGGAGGTGCGCGGCCTGGGCATTCTCAACATCCGCACGATTTTCGGGGAAACGGCGGTCCGCCCGAAAAAGGTGCTCAAGCTGATCATTCACCTGGTCAAGGCCAACGACCAGGCGATGCAGGCGCTCGATCGCCTGAACATCCAGTCGGAGACCCAGGACATCCTGGGCGTGACTGTGCGCAAGGTCGTCCTGCCGGTGGCGGCGGGTCGTAACCTCGCGGTCCTTGTCGAGGCCGCCGTGCGCAACTACATCCTGCAGCTGCGCGGTATCGACAGCACCCGCGAGTTCATCGAACGCCACACCAATTTCCTCAGGGAACAGGAACATGCAGCTGATACTGATTAGCGGCCTGTCCGGCTCGGGCAAATCGGTCACGCTCAGGGCGCTGGAGGATTCGGGCTACTACTGCGTCGACAATCTTCCGGCGACCATGCTGACCGAGGCGCTGAACCTCTACGCCGACTTCGGTTACGATCATATCGCGATCAGCGTCGACACCCGCTCCGGCCCGTCGCTGGGCGCGCTTCCCGACGAGATGCGCAAGCTGCGCGAAAAGGGCGCCGATGTGCGGCTGCTGTTTCTCGAGTCGCAGGAGGACACCCTGGTCAAGCGCTTTTCCGAAACCAGGCGGCGCCACCCTCTGTCGAGCCCGGGTCTGACGGTCAAGGAATGCATCACGCTCGAACGCGAGCTTTTGGCCGACATTCAGGAACTGGGCACGCGCATCGACACCAGCGATATGTCGGCCAACACGCTGCGGAACTGGGTCAAAACCCTGGTCGAAGCCGACACGGGGCGTTTGACGCTGGTGATCCAGTCGTTCGGTTTCAAGCACGGCGTTCCGCTGGACGCCGACTTCGTGTTCGATGTCCGCTGCCTGCCCAATCCTTATTACGATCGGGAGCTTCGCCCGCTGACCGGTCACGATCAGCCGATCATCGAGTTTTTCCTGAAATGCCCGGATGTCGCGGAAATGATCGACGACATCGACAGTATCGTCGGCAAGTGGCTGCCCCGCTTCAATCAGGAGGGCCGCAGTTACCTGACCGTCGCCATCGGCTGCACCGGCGGACAGCACCGCTCCGTCTACATCGCCCGCACCCTTGCCGAGCGGTATGCCGGCAAACGGGTGCTGGTGCGGCATCGACAACTGGACAGCCTGCCCTGATGCGCCCCGTCAACACCGTCACGGTCGCGCTGACCGGAGCCTCCGGCCTGCCTTTCGGCCTGTCGCTGATCGAACGCCTGGCCGAATCGGGACGCAAGGTGTTCGTCCTCTACTCCCAGGCGGCACAAATCGTCGCTCGCCAGGAAATGGATCTGGCCATCCCCTCGCGGCCCGCCGATTTCGCCCTCTGGCTGCAACAGCGCACCGGCGCGGCGGACGGTCAGATCGAGGTGTTCGGCCGGGAAGAATGGTTCGCGCCGGTCGCCTCCGGCTCCAATCCAGCCGATGCGATGGTGATCTGTCCCTGCTCGATGGGCACCCTCGCCGCGATCGCGAACGGCATGTCGGACAACCTGATCGAGCGGGCCGCCGATGTCTCGATCAAGGAAGGGCGCAAGCTCGTGCTGGTCCCCCGGGAAACGCCGCTGTCGGTGATCCATCTGGAAAACATGCTGAGACTGGCCAGGCTCGGAGCCGTCATCCTTCCTCCCGTGCCGGCGTTCTACACCAAACCGCAAACGCTCGACGACATGATCGATTTCATCGTCTCGCGCATTCTCGATCAACTGGGCATCGACAACCAGCTCGTGGCGCGCTGGGGTGCCCCGGCGCCGGAGTAACCCTCATGTGCGGCGCGCCCCTCTATCCGCCCGGCGATATTCGCGTCGTGGAGGCCATGGCGCGCCAGCGGGGCGTCGACCTGATGGAACGCGCCGCGCGCGCCGTGCATCGCTGGGTCGAAACGCACTTCGCGGCCGGCGCGTCGATACTTGTGGCGGCGGGTCCGGGCAACAACGGCGGCGACGCGCTCCTGGCCGCCTGCCTGCTCGCCAGAAGCTCGTTCAACGTGCACATACTGCTGCCGGAAACGCCCCGTCAGGACGAGGCGATCGCGGCCCACCGACGGGCATGCGAGGCCGGCCTTCCGCTATCGGCCACGCTTCCCGACGGCTTCCCCGCTCCCGATCTGGTCATCGACGGCCTGTTCGGCATCGGTCTTGCCCGGCCTCTTGACGGACGGTGGGCCGAGGTTCTGCGTCAATTGGCGGCATTGAACGCTCCGGTACTGGCGCTGGATGCGCCATCGGGACTCGATGCATGGACGGGAAAGGTCTTGGGACCTTGCCTCGCGGCCGACCATACGTTGACCTTCCTGTGCCATAAACCCGGCCTTTACACGGCAGACGGCGCGGATTTCGCCGGAAACGTCGAACTCGCGAATCTCGACTGCCCTCCCGAATGGTTTCCCGCGCCGGCAGGAGCACTCAACGCTCCCGCCGCCCACCTCCTGAAACGCCGGGCCAACAGCCACAAAGGCAGTCACGGCACCGTGGTCATCGAGGGCGGAGCGCCCGGCATGACGGGTGCCGCCCTGCTCGCCGGGCGCGCCGCCCTGGCGGCGGGCGCGGGAAAGGTTCATGTCCGCTTCCTCGGGCCCGCTCCCCACGTCGACCCGGCTGCGCCCGAATTGATGCTCGCCGGAGCGGAAGGCGCCCCGCCGGCCTCCGCGGTGCTCGCCGTGGGTCCGGGACTCGGACCGGGCGATACCGCGACCCAACGCGTCGAACTCGCGCTGGAGACGACGCTGCCTCTGGTGCTCGACGCCGATGCCCTCAATGCCATTGCCTCCAATCGCGAGCTGGCCGCCAGACTTGTCGCCAGGGCGTCGCCGACCGTCATCACCCCACATCCGGCCGAAGCCGCCCGTCTGCTGGGCTGCGGCACGGGCGCGGTACAGGACGATCGCCCGGCGGCCGTGACAGCGCTTGCCCGGCGGTTCGGCTGCCATGCGGTACTGAAGGGTTCGGGCACCCTGATAGGCCGCCCTGACGGATTTTTTCTGGTCAATACCAGCGGTGGCCCGGCCTTGGCCGCGGCGGGTCAGGGAGACGTCCTGACCGGATTGATCGCCGCGCTCATCGCACAGGGAATGACAGTGGCACAAGCCTCGGCCCTTGCAGTACACTGCCATGGTCTTGCCGGGGACGATTACACCCGGGAAGCGGGCGGCCCGCTCGGACTGACCGCTTCGATGACCGTCCAGCGCCTCGGTCGCGTGCTCAATCGCCTGATCGGATAACGGCCCCGGGCAAGATACGACCGCCGACCGTCCGTTACGAGGAGTCCGATTTGACCCGCCAACAGAAAGCCTACGCCTGCGGCCTGTCCGCCGTTCTCGCCTGGTCAACCGTCGCCACGGCCTTCAAGATCAGCCTCGCGCATCTGAGTCCGGCGCAACTGGTGCTGTATGCCAGCGCCGCGTCCCTGTGCGTTCTGCTTGGCATCCTCGCCTGGCAAGGCCGGCTCGGCGAACTTCCGAAGACCGCGCGCGCGCACTGGCAACGCTCTGTCCTGTTGGGCGCCGTGAACCCCTTCATCTACTACCTGATCCTGTTCCAGGCTTACGCGCGGCTGCCCGCACAGGAAGCCCAGGCTATCAACTACACCTGGGCCCTGACGATGACCCTGCTGGCCATCCCGGTGCTGGGACAGCGCCTGCGGCCGCAGGATGCCGCCGGCGCGCTCTGCTGCTACGCGGGCGTGCTGGTGATCGGCACGCGCGGCGATGTGCTGGCGCTGAACTTTTCCAATGCGGCGGGCGTCGGCTTCGCACTGGCCTCCACCCTGCTGTGGGCGCTTTACTGGCTATTCAACACCAAGGACTCGCGGGAGCCCGTGGTCGGGCTGACGCTGAACTTCGCCTTCTCGCTACCGTTGATCCTCGTTTGGTGCTTTCTCACCGGAGAATTGCAACCGGTCGCCTGGCAAGGCCTGGCCGGCGCCTTCTACGTCGGGGCGCTGGAGATGGGATTCACCTTCGTGCTGTGGCTCGCCGCGATGAAACTGACCGACAGCACCGCGAAGATCGCCAACCTGATCTTTCTCTCGCCGCTGGTTTCGCTGGTGCTGATCCACTTCATCGTCGGCGAACCGGTCTACTCGTCGACGCTCGGCGGTCTTGCCCTGATTCTCGGGGGCTTGGCGATCCAGAAATTTGCCCCGATGAGGCTGGCCGCCGCCTGACCGGTGAGCGTTTTTTGCAAGTCCCGGTCCTGCACCGCATCGTATGCTCGGCTTTTTGCGCCACCTCATGAAACCGACCATCCCGCTTTCGTCCTCTGGACCCGCGCAGCCTGGCGCCATCGCGCCGCCTGCGCGAGCAGGGACCGCCATTCAGCAGCTCAGGCGTGTCTTCACCCTGTGTCTGCGGCCCGCCGCGCAAGGCCCAGCGCCGTTGGAACCGAGGTCTTGCGCGCTGACGGCGCGACAGTGTCGCGCCCTCGAACGGCTCGTTCCCCTCTTTCGCGAACACCGGCGGCAACGCAATGCCAAAGAGGCCAATGAGTCAGGCTATGTCGTCTTCGAAGGGCGGCGCACGCGAACGGATGAAACCGGCCGCATGACGTGGGAAAGGCACCGTTTTCATGTGCATCGCGCCGGCAAGGCGCCATCCGCCGTCGAAATCGGCACCGAGCGCCCCGATCCGGCCCTGGCCGGCGCCAACAAGCGCATTGTCCATCGGGCGGGCGGTTATCTGTCCCTGACGACAACGACTCCGGCAAACATCGTCCCACCCCTGCCGGAAGGCTTCTTTGAAGATTTTCCGCACCTTGTCGCGCCTCGAAGGGTCGCGCCTGAGCGGCTGATCATGCGGGATGCGGGCCAGGATCTCCAAAGCGCGCTATGCAAGGGGAAATGCCTGCGGCCCGAACAATGGAAGCCGCTCGCGGAAGAGCTGGACCGGCTGCATCGGGCGGGCTTTGTTCATGGCGACATCAAACCGGAAAACCTGGCGCTCGGGCCTGACAAAGCAAACGGCGGCGAAGCGGTGCTGCACCTCATCGACTGCGACGGGATCTGTCCGGTGTCGAGGCGGCCGGAGTTTTTCACGCCGGGCTACACCCCCGCCCTGCTGCTGCCCTATCTTGACGCGAGTCCGCAGCATGCCGGAATCACGGCGGACGAGCATGCCTTTGTTTACTCGGTCATGCTGGCGACGATCGGGCGGTTCGGTTTATCGCCCTCGGAGCACGCCGCTTTTCTCGCGGCGATCCGGGACTGCCAGCGCCTCAATCGCCGGTTGACCGATCATTACCTGGACGGGATGGATCTGGTGCGGCTGGCGTCCGGCCCTCCCGAGTCACGCCAGAACTTCGCCGCCGCCCATGTCTACAACGCCAGCACTTGCGCCGTGCTGGAGCGCTGGATCAAGCGTTATATCGTTCCGGGCGAACGCCGTCGTATCCGTAGGCTGTTGATGGACCCGGTCAGCGATTGCGCTCGTCGGGCCACTCGCCCACCCACTCCGCTGGCCAGCGCGTTCCGTTGGAAGTGACTCCCGTTTTCCGGTAGAGGCATGACAGAAATCGCGCTATCTGCCAGCCTGTCTTTGCAATTTGGGCTGCGGTTTCTTACGATGGTTAGAGGGGGCCTAGCGAAAGAACCGCAACCACATGAACAGCATCAAGGCGAAACTGACTGTCTGGTTGATCGTCGGCGTCACAATAATACTTGGCATAACCGGCTTCATCTCCTACGCCAACAATAAACGACAAGGCGAAGCCGACTACCAGGCTTTGCGCCTGGCGCTCAAGGAGCGTCTCGCCCTGTCGTTGCCCCATGGCGTCTGGCAGCTCGACGATCAGTACATCCGCCTGACGCTGGACGCCGAACTGGGCTGGCCCTCGCTGACGGCGATCCGCATTCGCGGCGATGCAGGACTGAATGTCGGGCGCATCCGAGATGGCAAGGGCGGCATCCGGGACATGACGCCTTCCGAGCAGCCTTCCGCCGACGACATTCTCAAGGTTCCGATCGTTTACCAGGGCAAGGAACTCTTGGGCGAAGCCACGGTGTTCCTGTCGCGCCAGAGCCTCGCGAGCACACTGCAGGCCCGCCTGATGGAGATCATCGCCCAGATCATCGTGCTGGACATCCTGATCCTTATTCTGATGACCTACGCACTGCGTCACTTCGTTTTCCATCCACTGACCGAGCTGCAGATGGCCCTCAATCACGCGGCGAGCAGCGACGCGCTCAACGACGCCACGCTGGAGTTCAAGCAGGACAACGAGTTCGGAGAGGTGGCCCGCAGCTTCAACCGCATCGTCACGCGCATCATGGACGAATTGTCGATGCGCACAGCGGCCGAGGCCAGCGCGCAGGATGAGAAGCAGAAGGCGCAGGATGCCTATCGGCGACTTCTGGAAACCCAGCAGACGCTGGTGGAAGCGGAGAAACTCGCATCCCTTGGCGGGCTTGTCGCCGGGGTCGCCCATGAAATCAACACGCCGGTCGGCATCACGCTGACCACGGCATCGCATCTTGCGACGGTCACCCAGCATCTGAACGGGGAGTTGCAGAACGGCTCCATCCGCAAAAGCGATTTCCAGAACTATTTGCAAACCGCGTCGGAAAGCTGCGATCTGATTCTCGCCAATGCCGAACGCGCCGCCAACCTGATCCACAGCTTCAAGCAAGTCGCGGTCGATCAAACCAGCGAAGCGCGGCGCGATTTCCAGTTGAACGAATACCTGCACGAAATCATCACCAGCCTGCGACCGCGGTTCAAGCGCAGCCGCATCGATGTCGAGATCGCCTGCGAAGAGGATATCCTGATGGACAGTTACCCGGGAGCCCTGTCGCAGGTCATCACCAATCTCGTCGTCAATGCCCAGGTTCACGCCTTCGACGAGGGCGCCGAAGGCAAGATCCGTATCGAGGCGCAGCACGGAACCGGCACACGGATCGTGCTGAAGGTCACCGATAACGGCAGGGGCATTCCCTCCGACAACCTTCCGAAGATTTTCCAGCCGTTCTTCACGACACGCCGCAGCAGCGGCGGAAGCGGACTGGGACTTCACATCGTCTACAACATTGTTCGCCAGCGGCTGGGCGGAACCATCGAAGTGGCGAGCCGCACCGGCGAAGGCACGGTCTTTACCATTGAAATGCCCAGCTCGGCTCCCGAGCAACAACAAAGAGAGGTCTCCTGATGATGCCGGACAAGACAACCAATGACGATGACGACTGGTTGGTCGACGACGAACCGGCCGAATCGGACACCGGCAAACAACAGCTTGCGCGGCGCCCGTGGAAAGTCCTGATCGTTGATGATGAAAAAGACGTCCATCTGGCCACCCGACTGGCCATCAAGGATATCCGCTTCAAGGATCGCGGCCTGGAGCTGCTGAATGCCTACAGCGCCGAAGAGGGTTATGCGCTGATGAAGGAGCATGGCGACATTGCTCTGGTGTTGCTGGATGTGGTGATGGAATCCGACGATGCGGGATTGCGGCTTGTGGAAAGGATCCGCAACGAACTGGGCAATCAGACGGTACGCATCGTCTTGCGAACCGGCCAGCCCGGCCACGCGCCGGAACAGGAAGTGATCCTCGACTACGACATCAACGATTACAAGACCAAGACGGAACTGACCGTCCAGAAACTGTTCACCACGGTGATCGCGTCGCTACGCGCCTTCGAAAACATGCTCACTATCGAGAAAAGCCGCCAGGGACTGGCCAAGATTCTCGATGGCGCCGGAGATCTGTATCACCTTTATTCACTGAAGGAATTCGCCTCGGGGGTTCTCAAGCAAATCAGCGCCATTCTCGATGTCGGCATGGATGGTGTGCTGTGCGTGGAGAACGGAACGGAAATCACGGGCCGTCCCGCGCTGGAAGTCATCGCCGCCACCGGCGCCTACGAAACCCTGTCCAGGGACAACGACTTTACCGGCAACCTCGAATTGGCCGACGCCATCAGCCAGGCGTTCCGGCAACGCAAGAACCTGTACTGCCACCCGTACGACATGCTCTACATCTGCTCGCAAAACGGCCGGGAATTTGTCGTGCATTTCAGCCCTCCGTGGCCACTGGACGACGTGGAGCGCAGCCTCCTCGAGGTATTCTGCCAGCGCATTTCTTCGGCCTACGACAACCTGTATCTGTACAGCCAGTTGCGCAACGCCCAGCAGGCCACGGTCGTGGCGCTGGCGGATCTTGCGGAGTTTCGGGACACCAATACCGGCGAGCATGTGATGCGCGTGCAAAAACTGACCGATGCGCTGGCAGCAGAGCTGAAGGACATGGGCTGCTACCCGGAAACACTTTCCAGGGAGTTCATGGACATGATCGGCATGGCAAGCATCCTGCACGACGTGGGCAAGGTGGGAACCCCCGACAACATTCTGTTCAAGCCCGGCCGTCTTGACGCGGATGAGCGAATCGTCATGGAGCAGCACGCCACCATCGGTTCGCACATCCTGCAAAAGGCCAGCCAGATGTGCGAGGGAGTCAGCTACCTCACTTTCGGCGCGGAAATCGCCGGAGGACACCATGAACATTACGACGGCAACGGCTATCCGCTCAAGCGCCGGGGGCAGGATATCCCCCTGTCGGCGCGCATCGTCGCGGTCGTGGATGTTTTCGATGCGCTGCTGAACAAGCGGCCCTACAAAGAGCCGTGGACCATGGACGATACCATGCGCTACATCCAGGAGCGTTCGGGCACCCAGTTCGATCCGCAGATCGTCGAGGCGCTCAGTCGGCTGGTCCGGGAAAACCGCCTGCCATTCGCACTGGACGAGTGAGACGGCGTAAAGCCTGGAGCTCAGCCCGTCATGCGTGTCCGCACGGTTTGCAGCATCGCCAGCCGGCTGGAGGAGCACGGATCCGCCCTCCTCCAGCCGCTGATGCAAACTCGCCCGTGAAAAACGGTCGGCCAGCGTGCGGCCAACATCGGGAGAGTGCACGGTGCTGGCGTCCAGCATTAACGTGGCAGCGCGCGATGCCTCAAGCGGTCAACAGAAAGATTTGTCGGGATCCGCGGAGGAAGTCCCCAGCCCAGGACGATCCGGCGCCAGGAATCGCAAGCCGAGTTCGCACAGCAACGGCGCGTCTCACCCCCAACCGCCATCCATCCCGGCGCCGGAACAGAACAGAACAGAACAGAACAGAACAGAACAGAACAGAACAGGCAGGCCATCGGGCGGCCCCCATTCGTGCCAACTCAAGACTCGTCCGGCGCTTAACGTTAAAGAATGACGCCTGCCCGGCATCAAGGGAATCTCGTCAACGGTCACAATCCGCTTTCAACGCACGGATGATATTGCGACCATTTTAAATCAATGCGTGTTTCTGTACCTATCAGCCATGCATATCACGTTGCCCACAGAACAGATTTCGCACATGCGAATGCCGGAAAAACAGGGCGTTGGCTCCGCTGACAGCCTTGATCACCACACACCGGCATAAATAGCGCTGGCCGGCAAGCACATGCGTTCCCTGACCGGAACCGACCGGATGGATCGCCACTGAATTAAATAAATAATTAACAGACCGGAGTCATATCGTGAACTACCATCCCATGACTCCATTGCCAACCCCGTAAATCGTTCACCTCTCGACCAGAAACACATGCCGAAAACCCTGATCAACATCGTGATTACAGCAATGCTTGCAAGCATTGTTTCGACGGCGTTTTCCCAAGAAAAATCCGTCTATCTGATAAAAGACAAAACAACGCTGATCTATGTTGGTGAAATTGAAAAAGACACCGTAAAAAACATCATCAAGGATGAGAGATCAAAAAACATAACAACGCTTGAAATTTACTCATCAGGAGGGAATATTGAGGCCGGACTGCAACTTGGAACATGGGTCGCAGAAAAAAACATCAATGTCATTATTGAAAAAGCATGCATGTCGACGTGTGCAACACTATATCTTTACCGCGGGGGCAAGGAAAATTATTCGCGACGGTGCAGTTGTCGTGTGGCATGGCAGCATGGAGCAACGCAACCTGATCAATGACCAAGAAACATATCGGCTAATTCTTGAAAAAAAATCCACTCAAAACATCACTGCGGAAGAAGATCATTATCTTGAAAAAAATGCACGCAAATATGAATACATTAAAAAACTGCGTGACCAGCAAAGCGATTTTTTTAAAAAAATTGGCGTGAACGAATATGTAACACGGATTGCACAAGAAGAAACAAATCTATACAAACCTGACTGGACGATGACAAAACAAATGATGGAAACATTCAACATTCATTCCATCGATGCGCCGGACGACTATGGCAGTGCCGCGTATCTCAAGAGAATCGCTCCCTCCGTTCAGAATGGACACATTTATTCCATTCGTCGTGACGCCTCCGGAAACGTGACGGCGGAATAAACACGCCCGTCCATGAGTTCATCCTGGCGCGGAGATGGAAACACCATCCCGCACAGTGTGTACAACACCATGTACGGTAGTCATCCGCCGAGACGACTACCGCCAGGGGTACGCGTATCCGCTCAAAGAGCGGGAAAATCAGCACGCTTGCCTTCCATCCAGTCGAATAGCGCCTGCTGGTAGTTCAGCACGGACTTCCCTTCCCCAGTCCTTCCATACGTCAGGCGGGCATCGTTGTCCGGCTGGTTGAGTTGTTCACGAATCGAGGCATAGCGCGAACCCTCCGTCCTGCGGTCATCGCCCTGCGCGCACGCGACCTGATAAATGGCCACATCCATGCACGCCAGCATCGCCAGCGCCTGAAAATCGTGATGGCGCAGCACCGTGGCGGGCTGCGCGCGGGATTCGGAACCGACCCCGCTTTTCTGGCAGCGGAGGCGAAGTTTTCTTAGCGCACGCAGATCCTCGCGACGGAACCGCGCGTCGTGAAATGCCCGGGCCGTCAAGGCCGATCCGGCGGCTTCGGAGCCATCACGCAGGCTGTTTTTCAGTTCATTGAGCGTATTGCGCAGCGCCAGGGTGCGGTGAAAACCCAGGGCGCCGTTCCATGAAGCCCTGACACAGCGCAGTTGTGCAAGAAATGCGCCGGCAGCGGGCATCCCCTCATCGGAACCGGAACAAAAAGGACGGACAGTACCGGCCCGCCGGGCTCCGAGAAAGCGGGAGGCGAGGCTGGATGAGGAGCCGTCGAACAGGCGCGAGACTCCCTGGACAAACGACAGGGAAGAAAAAGAAGGGGGGGCCGGAAAAAACAAGAAAATCTCCCGATGCATCACATCGGGAGATCGTAATCCGCTCCGCCGTTGTCGGCTTTCATAAAACGCCGGGGGCCGGCGCCGTGGGTTTCAGGCGACGTAGAGCAACACGGAAAGGAATTGACACACGCTGCCACCGAGCACGAACAGGTGCCAGATGCCGTGCCCGTGACGGATCTTCTCGTCGTTGATGAACCAGTAGATCCCCACGCTATACAGCAATCCGCCGGCCGTCAGCCAGATCAGGCCGCCGGTGGCAAGATTCGTCACCAGCGGATCGATGGCGATAAGCACAAGCCATCCCATCATCACGTACAGGATCATCGACAGCAGGCGGGTACGTCGTCCCAGTGTCAGCTCCTGAATGATGCCGAACAGGGCCAGCCCCCAACTGAGTCCGAACAGTGTCCAGCCCCAGACTCCTCTCAGGGTCACCAGACAAAACGGCGTGTAGCTGCCGGCGATGAGCAGATAAATCGCCGAGTGGTCGCACTTTTGCAGGATCGCTTTCGCCCGGCCTTTCACGCTGTGATACAAGGTGGAGACCAGGTAAAGGATCACCAGCGTAGCGCCATACAGGCTGAAGCTGACGACCTTCCACGGATCCCCTTCCATGGAGGCCAGGGTGACCAGCGTTGCCAGTCCGGAGATCGCCAGCACGGTGCCGGCCAGATGCGAGAACCCGTTAAAACGCTCGCCGTAATACATGATGGTTTCCGTTAGTGAACAAATACAGAATGGGGGCATGATCCCCTTTTCACCAGACAATCATACCGCCCGGATGAAAAAAAGGCGGGAGAATCCCGCCCATTTTGCCGCAGATCAATCCTGACGCTCCGCGATCATCCCTTCAGGACGGCCAGCACTTCGTCGCGAACGGTGCCGACATCGCGGGTACCGTCGATTTTCACATAGCGCGGAGCACGGGCGTCGCCGGCGGCGGCCATTCTGGAATAATAGCCGACCAGCACCTCGGTTTGCTCGTGATAGACGCCAAGGCGCTTCTTCACGGTTTCTTCCTTGTCATCGTCGCGCTGCACCAGCGGTTCGCCCGTTTCATCGTCGATGCCCTCGGCCTTCGGAGGGTTGAACACGACATGGTAGGTACGGCCGGACGACAGATGCACGCGGCGGCCGGACATGCGCTCGACGATCATCTGGTCGGGCACATCGATCTCGACGACGAAATCGATGTCCACTCCGGCTTCCTTCATGGCCTCGGCCTGGGGGATGGTGCGCGGGAAACCGTCGAACAGGAAACCGTTCGCGCAATCGGATTGCGCGATACGCTCTTTCACCAGACCGATGATGATATCGTCGCGCACCAGACCGCCTTCGTCCATGATTTTCTTGGCTTCCAGCCCCAGCGGCGTACCGGCCTTCACCGCGGCGCGCAGCATGTCGCCGGTCGAGATTTGCGGAATACCGAACGCTTCCTTGATGAAGCCGGCCTGGGTTCCTTTACCGGCGCCGGGTGCGCCCAACAGAATCAGTCTCATGAAAAACTCCCTAGATCGAGTTGTTATCGGGGTCGGTCTCGTCCCTGAAAGCCCGGACCACACGCGCCAGATCCTCAGGGGTATCCACCCCTGCCGGCGGAGCCTTCTCGACACGGGCCACGACTATGTCATGACCGTGCCACAGAACGCGCAGCTGTTCCAGTGCTTCAATGTTTTCCAGGGGTGAGGGGGCAAGACGCGTATAGGTATTGAGGAACGACGCGCGGTAAGCGTACATGCCGATATGACGCAGCACCGGCATGCCATCGGGCATGGTCCGAGCGGAGCCGGCGAACGCGTCGCGCGGCCAGGGAATCGGCGCGCGGCTGAAATACAGCGCCCGGTCGTTCCGGTCAAGTACGACCTTGACCACGTTGGGATTCAGAAAGTCTCCCGCATCATGCACAGGATGCGCGAGCGTGGCCATCGGGGCGTCGCACCCTGCCATCACGGCGGCCAGGCGGTCGATCAGCGCGGGGTCGATCAGCGGCTCGTCCCCCTGAACGTTGACGATCAGGGCGTCGTCGGGCAACGACAGCAAGCCGACCACCTCGGCGAGGCGGTCCGTGCCGCTCGGATGATCCGCGCGGGTCATCACCACATCGATGCCATCGGCTTCGCAAGCCGCCGCCACCGCCGTGTGGTCGGTCGCGACCACCACACGCGTTGCCGAACTTCTGCGCGCACGCTCGGCAACCCGCACCACCATCGGTTTACCGGCGATATCCGCAAGCGGCTTGCCCGGCAAACGGCTTGACGCCATGCGCGCCGGGATCACCACAACGAAAGGGATCATTCCACCTCTTCCTCGGCGGGCAGCTCGCGCGCATCGCTCTCCAGCATGACGGGGATGCCGTCGCGGATCGGATAGGCCAGTCGGTCCGGCTTGCAGATCAACTCCTGCTTTTCCTTGCTGTATACCAGCGGACCTTTGCACAGGGGGCACACCAGGATTTCCAGAAATTTAGCGTCCATGTCGTAGTCTGAGTCGAGTCGTTATCCAGGCGGCCAGGTCGGGCTCGATAACGGCCCGAACCGGCAGCACCCATAGTCTAGCATGATTGAGGTGGCGCAACTTCACGGCGTCCTTCGCGGTCACCAGCACCGCATCCGCATCATCCGGGATATCGCCCGGACCGAAGGGATGGTGATCGGGAAACGCGATGGTTCGGGCGAGGACGAAGCCCTGCTCCCTTGCCGTCGCGAAAAACCGTTCGGGATGGCCGATGCCGGCCAGCGCCACGACCTTCTGGCCGGCGAACGACGCCGCGCCTCGGCATATGGACGGATCGGCCGCCAGGTAGCATTCACCGGCGGCCAGACGCATGGCGAACCGCTCCGCGCAGTCCGGCAAACCGGACAAACCTTCGGACGGGCCATTGATCACCAGCGCGTCCACCGTCGCAAGACGGCTCAGCGGCTCGCGCAAGGGGCCGTTGGGCAGCAACCGGCCATTGCCAGTCCCGCGCCGGCCGTCCATCACGACGATTTCCAGATCGCGCCGCAATCGGTAATGCTGCAAACCGTCGTCGCTGAGAATCACATCGATATCCGGATGCCGGGCGAGGAGCCATCGCGCCGCCGCGACCCTGTCGCGCCCCACCACAACGGGGGCTTGCGAAGCCGCCAGCAAGAGCGGCTCATCGCCCACCAGAGACGCGGGCGTTTGCGCCGTCACTTCGGTCGGCTCCCGATGTGCGCCGCCATATCCCCGGCTGACGACTCCGGCACGGATACCCATGCGCCGCAAGCTTTCGATCAAAGACAGGGTAAGCGGTGTCTTGCCGACCCCGCCGACGTTGATGTTGCCGATAATGACCACCGGCACGCCCGGGTGCGAACTCTTGAGCCATCCGCGCCGGAATGCGGCGCGCCTCAGTCCGCCCACGACGGCGAACAGGCTTTCCAGCGGAGCCAGAAGAATCGACATCCAGGGCGACGGAGCGTACCAGTGGCGCTCGATCCGGCTCACTGCTGCGGCGTCCTCGTGGCGAAGGTCAGCTGGCTCAGGCCGGCGTTGCGAGCCGCCTCCATGACCGACACCACGGACTGGTGAGTCGCGCCGGCATCGGCGTCGATGGTCACCACCGCATCGCTCTTGCCCTGCGCGGCGGTTTTCAGGGCGGAGGTCAACGACCCGGTATCGCCGGCCGGCATGGCCGCACCAGCCACCTTGACACGCCCGTCGCGCGCGACTTCGACAATGATCTCCCTGGGACGCGCCTCGCTGGCCTTGCCCGCGGCGGCGGGCAGGTTCACTTCCAGCTCTGAAAAACGCGAGTAAGACGTGGTCACCATGAGAAAGATCAGAATGACCAGCAGAACATCGATCAGGGGAATGAAATTGATCTCGGGCTCATCCCGTACCCTGCCGCGTCGAAAATTCATGCGCGCCTCCTAGCCTTGCGACGCATCGCGCTGTCCATGCACCACTTCCACGAGTTTGACGGCCTGGGCTTCCATCTCGATCAGCAGGCTATCGACACGGGAACGGAAATGGCGATAGAAAATCATGCTGGGAATGGCGACGATCAAACCAAAGGCGGTGTTGTAGAGAGCGACGGAAATGCCGTGGGCCAACTGGTGCGGGTTACCGCCAGTCGGCGTCTGGGCGCCGAACAGCTCGATCATGCCGACCACGGTGCCAAGCAGCCCCAGGAGCGGCGCCATGGCCGCCACGGTGCCAAGCGGGTTGAGGAAACGCTCGAGCTCGTGACCGACAACACGGCCCTCATCCTCGATGGCTTCTTTCATGATGTCGCGCGAGCGGGCCGCGTTGCGCAGACCGGCCGCCAGCACCCGGCCCAGCGGGGAATGCCCGCCAAGCGAACGGATGAACGGGTCGTCCCCTCCCTGCTTGCGCCACGCATCCAGTGTTTCCTGCAGCAGTCCGGCAGGAGCGACCCGCGAGGCGCGCAATGAAAAAAAGCGTTCGAGAATGATGGCCAGCGAAATGACCGAGGCGGCGATGATGGTCCAGATGGGCCAGCCGGCGGCTTCAATGATCGACCACACGCGAGAACTCCCCGAAGAATAAAGGCCTGACTTTAGCTTTTCGTTGCGAAGCGGGCAAGCACGGCCTGCCGCGAGGCTCTTCCGACGGCGCGTTTCATGATATGGTTGAGGATTGTCCCCGGTGACGTCTTGTTGCCGATTGTAAGGAAAATCCCGCTAAGCCATGATTTACAAAGGAAATGACGGGCCATCCACAAAAACTGTGGACAACTCTGTGGGCAACTTCCGGATATCCGGTTGCCAAGCCCGTCCCGCCAAGCTCGCGCTGGCATTGACCTCCGAATGGGCAAAACTCGCAAACCATTGATTTTATTGAGTTTCGCGCTTATCGCTACTGTAATGCCGCCGGAAATTGTCGGACAATCGATCCGATAACAGAATCCGGCCCCAGACTGTGGATGACTTGACAACCATGCTATTCGATGCATCCCGTGATGATGTCATCAGCGTCGCGACGCTGAACCGGATGGCACGCCAGCTTCTGGAAGGCGGCTTGCCGCCGACATGGATCAGCGGCGAGGTTTCCAACCTGACCTTGGCCGCATCCGGCCACGCTTATTTTTCCCTGAAGGACGGCGGCGCCCAGATCCGCTGCGTCATGTTCCGCCACCGACTTTCCCAGGCTGGGTTCCGCCCGGCCGAAGGCATGCAGCTTGAGTTGCGCGGTACGGTCACCCTTTACGAGGCGCGCGGCGACTATCAAATCACGGTCGATACCATGCGCCAGGCGGGACTCGGCCGCTTGTACGAAGCTTTCGAACAACTCAAGGCCAGACTGGCCGAACAGGGATTGTTCGACAGCGCGGCCAAACGCCCGCTACCGGCGCATCCTCGCGCCATCGGCGTGGTGACTTCACCGGCCGCCGCCGCTCTGCGCGACGTGATCACCACCTTGCGTCGGCGGATGCCGTCCATCCCCGTGATTCTCTACCCCACCCCGGTGCAGGGCGAAGGCGCCGCGCAACAGGTCGCAGCGGCCATCCGGCTCGCGTCGGAGCGCGCCGAAACCGACGTGCTGATCGTCTGCCGCGGCGGCGGCAGCATCGAGGATCTGTGGGCCTTCAATGAAGAATGTGTCGCCTGGGCCATCGCCGACTCGGTCATTCCCGTCGTCACCGGCGTCGGACATGAAACCGATGTCACCATCGCCGACTTCGTTGCGGACCGGCGCGCGCCGACCCCGACGGCTGCGGCGGAGCTTGTATCTCCCGACAAAGCACAGCTGGCCGCCCAGCTGGAGCAGGCGCGCCGGCACCTGTACCGGGCCCTGGCGCGCCAGTTGACCGACAAATCGCAGCATCTGGATTTCCTGGCGCGCCGACTGAGCCACCCGGGCGAACGGCTCAGGCAACAGCAAGAACGGCTGCGAACCGCGCGCGCGAACCTTGCAAGGCTCGGACGGGAAAACATCCGGCGCAAGCAATGGTCCCTCGACATGGCGAAAACCAGGCTGCTCGGCTGCGAGCCCGGACTCGCCATACCCGCACGGCGCGTGCAGGCGGCGCGCGCCGCGCTGGAGCACGCCATGCAAAGCGCGCTGGCCGACAAGAGCCGTCATCTGGCCCGACTGGACGGAATGCTGGGGGCCATGGACCCTCATGCCGTGCTATCGCGCGGCTACGCCATCGTGGAAAACGCGGTGGGGCGCGCGATTCGCGCCCCGGCGGAACTGGCGGACGGAGAGACGGTCACTTTGCGTCTTGCCGAAGGCGGCACGGAGGCCGTGGTGCGTCATCCGAGCGGCACGCAGGCGGACTTGCCTTTCTGACCCCCGCCCATCCTTTGACATGGATCAACTTTTTGTGGATGATGCTTTCAAACGACCGTTTGAAAGCATGCCATGCCCGTCTCTCCCCGTTTGGTCAAAACCGTCATCAATCTCTGGCCCCCTTTCCTGGGCGCAGGCATCCGCGTCAAACGCATCGCGCCGGATTGGGGCCATATCCGAGTCGCCCTGAGGCTGGGGCTCACCAACCGCAACTATGTCGGTGTTCACTTCGGCGGCAGTCTCTACGCAATGACCGACCCGTTCTTCATGCTGATGCTGATGAACCGGCTCGGACGCGATTACATTGTCTGGGACAAGGAGGGGTGTATCGATTACATGAAACCGGGCCGCGGCACGGTCACCGCGGATTTTTCGCTCGACGAGGAACTTCTTGCGACAATCCGAGCCCAAACAGCCGGTGGCGATAAATGTCTGCCGCAATTGGCCGTCGAGGTGAAAGACGCGGAAGGAGATGTGGTGGCCCGGGTGACCAAGACACTGTACGTCAGGAAGAAGAAAGGCCGCTGACAGCGGCCTTCATGGTCCCGATGGTTCTGGCAGCTACTCGCCGAAACCACAAAAGACTTCGCGCATCATTCGGAGAACTTCGAGGGTGCGAAGATCCCCGACCCGGTAGAACACGCGGTTGGCGTCTTTCCGGGTTCGCAATACTCCTTTATCTCGCATGATCGCCAGATGTTGGGAGATGTTACTCTGTGACGTACCCACTTTTTCCACGATATCCTGGACGCTGACTTCCTGCTCGCCCAGTACGGAAATGATCTTCAGTCGCAGTGGGTGCGACATCGCCTTCATCGCCCGCGAGGTCTGCTCGATCTGCTCCTCATTGAACAGCAAAGCGTCACTCCTAAAGCTAGTCATTATTATGTGTCTTTAGGGTACAATAGTATCGTCTCCCCTATTTATTATCAAGAATTTCTAATATTCTGATTGCAAATACGATGAAGAAACCGACAAAGGCGCTACTGTTGATCCTGGACGGGTTCGGTTACCGGACAGAAGGGGAGGACAACGCGATTCTCCACGCCAAAAAACCCAATCTGGATCGCCTGTTCGCCCGTCACGCCTTCGGCACCATCGAGGCGTCCGAAGGTTTCGTCGGCCTGCCCGGCGGGCAATTCGGCAACTCCGAAGTCGGTCACCTCAACATCGGCGCAGGACGCGTGGTCAGCCAGGACATCAGCCGCATCGACCTCGACCTGGAAAACGGCCGATTCACCGACAATCCGGTTATCCGCGAGGCGATCGACCGCGCGCGCGGCAATGCGCTGCATGTGCTCGGACTGCTGTCCGACGGCGGCGTCCACAGCCATGAGAACCACATTCACGCGTTGATCCGCGCGGCCCAGGCCGGCGGCGTCGAACGCATTCTCGTGCACGCCTTCCTCGACGGGCGCGACACGCCCCCCAGAAGCGCGGCCCTCTATCTCGAACGTCTCGACGCGGTACTGGCCGAATGCCCGAATGCCCGTCTTGTCACGCTTAGCGGACGCTATTACGCGATGGACCGCGACAAACGATGGGAGCGCGTGGCGCCCGCCGCCCATCTGCTGGTCGACGGCGAAGCCGAATACCGTGCGGCCAGTGCCGCCGAAGCCCTCGAAGCCGCGTACGCGCGCGACGAGAACGACGAGTTCGTCAAACCGACGCTGATCGGCGCGCCGGTTCCGATGCGGGATGGCGATGCGGTTGTCTTCATGAACTTCCGCGCCGATCGCGCACGACAACTGACCACCGCGCTGACGCGACCGGGGTTCGACGGTTTCGCGCTGCGCCAACCGGCTTTCGGCTTTTTCGCGACACTGACGTCTTACGGCGAGGAATACACCTTGCCGGTGGCCTACGCCCCCCAGAAAATCCGCAACGGCATCGGCGAGTATCTGGCATCGCTGGGCCTGACCCAACTGAGAATCGCGGAAACCGAGAAGTATCCGCACGTCACCTACTTTTTCAGCGGCGGGGAGGAAACGCCCTACCCCGGCGAGGAGCGCATTCTCGTGCCCTCCCCCAAAGTCGCCACTTATGACCTGCAGCCCGAGATGAGCGCGCCCGAAGTGACCGACCGGATCGTCGAGGCCATCGCCTCGGACCGGTTCGACCTCATCGTCTGCAACTACGCCAACGGCGACATGGTGGGACACTCGGGACGCTTCGACGCGGCCGTCAAGGCCGTCGAGGCGCTCGACGCCTGCGTCGGCCGCGTTGTCGACGCCATGCTAGCGTCCGGAGGCGAAGTGATCCTCACCGCCGATCATGGCAACTGCGAAATGATGCAGGACGTCGTGAACCACCAGCCCCATACCCAGCACACCCTCAACCGCGTGCCGTTCCTGTATGTCGGCCGCCCCGCGCGCATCCGTGACGGCGGCGCGCTGCGCGATATCGCGCCGTCGCTGCTGGCGCTGATGGGCCTCGAACAACCTTCCGAAATGACCGGACATTCGCTGATCGACTTCACGTGAAACTCCCGACCCTCCTGACTGTGGCGTGTCTTTTTCCGGTGGCGGCCTGCGCCGCCACCGCCGGCAAGGCCGCCTCCGACCTGAATGTCGCCCCGCACCAGCAGGACCTGCGTTCGGTGCGCAAGGAAATCGATTCCCTGCAAAAGGACATCGCACAGAAGGAAGCGGTGCGCAAGGAAGCGCAATCCGCGATAAAGGAATCGGAGCAGGCCATCAGCCGGACAAGCCAGGCGCTCAAGGCGCTCGAAGGCCGCAAAACGACATCGTCGGCCGAACTGTCTTCGCTGCGCGCCGAAATCGACCGAACCCGACAGTCAATCGCCGTCACCCGCCAGCAGGTCGTGCGCATGCTGTCCAAGCAGTACCGCAACGGCAACCACGACGCGATGAAGCTGATGCTCAATGCCGCCGACCCCAATCAGACCTCGCGCGACATGGTGTACTACCGGCACATCGTCGAAGCGCGCCAGCAACTGATCGGCGATCTGAACATGCACCAGAGGGACTTGGAAGCCCTCTCGGCCAAACTCGAGGAAGAGCTGGCTCGGCTCGATCATCTGGCCAACCGCAAAACCACCGAAAAGAGCCGCTTGCTGGAAGACAAGGCCGACAAGGAAAGCACCGTCACGAAACTGGCGAGCGACATCCAGAGCCGCCAGGACAAGCTTGTGCGGCTCAAGGAGGATGAAAAGCGCCTGACGGGCCTGATCGCCCAGATCAACCGCGAAATCCAGAAACGCAAGGCCCAGGAAGCGGCCGCCCGCAAGGCGCGCATCGAAGCGGCCCGCAAGGAAAACGAGCGGCGGCGCAAGCTGGCCGACAACGCACGCAAGGCGGGCAAACCGGTTCCGAGCGAAGCACGCCAGAGCGTCCCGGTGGAAAAACCCATCGCCGCGGACGACAGCGCGGACGCCCGCGCCTTCCGTGGCCAGCAAGGCGCCCTCAAACTGCCCGTGGCGGGTGAAATCACCGGTCGCTTCGGTACGGCGCGCAGCGAAGGCACCACATGGAAAGGGATTTTCATCAAGACCACGCCTGGCCAGCCCGTTCACGCCGTGGCGGCGGGCCGGGTGGTCTACGCGGATGCCTTGAGGGGATTCGGTAATGCGGTTATCGTAGACCATGGCGGCAACTATATGTCCGTTTACACCGGACTTGGCAATATCGGCCGTTCGGTCGGCGATACGGTGAAAGCCCAGGATTCCCTGGGCAGCACCGGCAAACTGGACAATGGCGATTCCGGCCTGTACTTTGAAATTCGTTACCTGGGCCGGCCGGTGAACCCGCTGACCTGGGCACGCCAGTAGGCGACATTCGGAGAAAACTGAACAACATGAGCCGTCCACGCATCAAGAATCTGGCCCTGATTGTGGCCAGCGCGCTGGCAGGCGGAGCGCTGACCGTCAGCATCCAGGCCTTCGCCGACAAGGAAGCCCCGCTCGCCCCCCTGCCTCTGAATGAACTGAGGACGTTCGCCGAAGTGTTCGGACGCATCAAGCAGGATTACGTCGAACCGGTCAACGACAAGAAGCTGATCAATGACGCCATCAAGGGCATGATCACCGGGCTGGATCCGCACTCCGACTACATGGACGCGGACTCGTTCAAGGAACTGCGCGAAACCACCCAGGGTGAATTCGGCGGTCTGGGCATCGAAATCGGCGCCGAGGACGGGCTAATCAAGGTGATTTCGCCGATCGACGACACCCCCGCTTACCGAGCCGGCGTGAAAAGCGGCGACCTGATCGTCAAGATCGACGACACACCGGTGCGCGGATTGACGCCCAACGACGCGGTCAAGCGCATGAAGGGCAAACCCGGCACCAAAGTCACCCTGACCCTGCTGCGCAAGAACGAAGCCAAACCGCTGGTGGTGACCATAACCCGGGCCATCATCCGTTACCGCAGCGTCAAGTCCGGACTGGTCGAACCCGGCTACGGCTATGTCCGCATCAGCCAGTTCATGGATCCGACCACCGCCAACATGGCCGCGGCGATCACCTCGCTGTACCGCCAGAACAAGGCGCCGCTCAAAGGCCTGGTGCTCGATCTGCGCGGCAATCCTGGCGGCGTGCTGACCGGCGCGGTGGGCGTTTCCGCGGCCTTCCTGCCCAAGGATACCCTGGTGGTCTACACGGAAGGTCGCGCGGCGGATTCGAAAATGAAGCTGTTCGCCAACGCCGGCAACTACAGCGCCCCGAACCAGCCGGATCCGCTGGCTAAGCTGCCGCCCGAGGTGCGCAAGGTACCGCTCGTGGTGCTGGTCAACAGCGGATCGGCCTCAGCCTCCGAAATCGTCGCCGGCGCCCTGCAGGACAACAAGCGCGCGCTGATTCTCGGTACCCAGACATTCGGCAAGGGCTCGGTGCAGTCCATTCTGCCGCTCGGTACCGCGGGGGGGATCAAGCTGACCACGGCGCGCTATTTCACGCCGTCCGGACACTCGATCCAGGCCAAAGGCATCACCCCCGACGTGGTGGTGGAAAATGGCGTGCTGACGACCGGCGAGCAGGCGCTGCGCATCCGCGAGGCCGATCTGGAGCACCATCTGTCCAACCCGAACGGCGAGGACAAGACGGAACCACGTCCGGCCAAGAAGGTCGCGCCGCCGGCTCCAGCTCCAGCTTCGGTACCGGCTCCGGCCGGCAACGGAAGCAAGGCGACGCCGGACGACGATCCGCAAAGCGGCGCGATTCCCAATCCGAAGAACGACTATCAGCTGTCCCAGGCCATCACCACGCTGAAGGTCCAGCAGCTGATGCTGAAAAAGGCGAACTGAGTTTTACCGGTCCGCCCGGATTCCCATGTTCCGACCGCCCGGCCCCACCGGGCGGTCTGTTTCCGAGGCCGGCATGCTGACACGTGAATTCGTGCTTTCCTTCCGGGAAGCCGCCCCCTATATCAACGCATTCCGCGGCAAGACCTTCGTGCTGGCGGTCAGTGGCGAAACCGTGGCCGAAGGGCATTTTCCCGGACTCGCGCAGGACATCAACCTGCTGACCACGCTCGGCGTGCGCATCGTCCTTGTCCACGGTATCCGGCCGCAGATCGACTCCTTGCTGAACAAGCAAGGCGTCGAGCGCCAGTTCCACCGCCAGAAACGCATCACCGACCTGCCGACGCTCGACATCGTCAAGCAGGCCGTCGGACTCGCTCGCCTGGACATCGAAGCCACCCTGTCGATGGGCATGCCCAACTCGCCGATGCACGGCTCCCACCTGAGAATTTCGGGCGGGAACATGCTGACGGCCCAGCCTCTTGGCGTGATCGAGGGCATGGACATGCAGTACACCGGACAAGTCCGGCGCATCGACATTCCGGCCATCACCGAACGGCTGGCGGCGGGCGACCTCGTGCTGCTCTCGCCGATCGGCTACTCGCCAACCGGAGAGGCCTTCAACCTGACCATGGAGGAAGTCGCCACCCATGCGGCGATCGCGCTCAAGGCGGAAAAACTGATCTTTCTGGTGGACGGCCGGGGCATCATTTCCTTCGAGGACAAGCTGCTGAGCACCCTGACCGCGCAACAGGCCGAGGACCTGCACGAGGCCGGCAACCTGCCCGACGACATCACCCTTTATCTGCCTTACGCGATACGGGCCACTCGCGAAGGCGTGTCGCGCGCCCACCTGGTCAGCAGCAAGGAGGATGGCGCCCTGCTCGCCGAACTGTTCACCCGCGGCGGCAATGGCACGATGGTGGCCCGCGATCCGCTGGTGAAAGTGCGCACCGCGACCATCGACGACATCGGCGACATTCTCGGCCTGATCCGCCCGCTCGAAGAGCAAGGCATTCTCGTCAAGCGCAGCCGCGAACTTCTGGAAATGGAGATCGGCAACTATTCAGTGCTCGAGCACGACAAGCGCACCTATGGTTGCGTCGCGATGCACGCGTTTCCCGACGCCGACACCGCCGAGCTCGCCTGCCTCGCCGTCTCCCCGGAACACCGTGACGCGGGATTCGGTGAAGCCCTGCTCAAACATGTCGAATACCAGGTCCGAACCCGGGGACTCACTTCGCTGTTCGTCCTGACCACCCAGACCGCCCACTGGTTCGTCGAACGCGGATTCGTGGAAACCGATCCGAGCCGGCTTCCACTGTCGCGCCAGCAGTTGTACAACTACCAGCGGCGATCCAAGGTTTTCGTCAAGAATCTGTAAGGCCGCGCCGATTCCCCCCGCGGCGACAGGGTTGGAAGCTTTCCGGGCTTGTGCCACAATCACGGCATTGCAAATCTAGGCAATCAGGAATAGAAATGGCCCGAACCGTACACTGTGTAAAACTCGGCCGCGAAGCCGAAGGCATGGATTTTCCGCCGCTGCCCGGCGAACTTGGCAAGCGCGTCTTTGACAATGTCTCGAAAGAAGCCTGGCAAGGCTGGTTGCGTTACCAGACCATGCTGATCAACGAAAACCGCCTGAGCCTTGCCGACCAGCGGGCCCGCCAGTATCTGGCGCACCAGATGGAAGCGTATTTCTTCGGACAGGGCGCCGAAACACCCGCAGGCTACACCCCGCCTGCCGAATAATGTCTTATCATATAAAGCCCTCACCATGAGGGCTTTGTCATTTATCGGGATTGGTTCGCCGCACTATGTCACTTCACCAAGATTTGATGCTCAACCGGGAGCTCGGCCTGATCGAGTTCAACCGCCGTGTTCTGGCCCAGGCGGAGGATACCCGCCTGCCCCTGCTTGAACGCCTCAAGTTCCTCTGCATCGTCTCCTCCAACCTGGACGAGTTTTTCGAAGTCCGGGTCGCCTGGCTCAAGGAGGCGGCCGAGCACACACCCGACCGCATCCTGCCCGACGGCAGCACGCCGGGCGAAGCCCTGAATCTGGTGTCGGATGCCGCGCGCGAGCTGATCCGCGAACAGTATGCCGTGATGCGGGACACGCTGTTCCCCGCGCTGCGCCAGGAAAACATCCTGTTCCTGCGCCGCACCGAATGGGATGACGTCCAGCAGGAGTGGGTGCGCAACTTCTTTTTCCGCGAACTGATGCCGATCCTCACGCCGATCGGTCTGGATCCGTCCCACCCCTTCCCCAAGGTACTCAACAAGAGTCTGAACTTCGCTGTCGAACTGGATGGCCGCGACGCCTTCGGACGCGAATCGGGCATCGCGATCGTTCAGGCGCCACGCATCCTGCCGCGGGTGATCCGCATGCCGCCCGAACTGTGCGGCGGCCACCGCCACACCTTCGTGTTCCTCTCGTCCATTCTGCACTCCCACATGCACGAACTGTTCCTCGGCATGACGGTGAAAGGCTGCTACCAGTTCCGCGTCACCCGCGACAGCGAGCTGAACGTCGAGGACGAGGACCTGAAGAACCTGCGCACGGCCTTGCAGGGCGAACTGCGCCAGCGCCAGTTCGGCAGCGCGGTCCGGCTGGAAATCGCCGACACCTGCCCGCAGCACATGGAAGACTTCCTGCTCACCCAGTTCGGACTCCTGCCGCGCGATGTCTACCGCGTCGACGGCCCGGTCAATCTGGTGCGGCTGATGCAGGTGCCCGATCTCGTGGACCGGCCCGACCTTAAGTTCGCGCCGTTCATTCCGACGCTGCCGCCGGTGCTGGAAAAGAAAGTCGGCCTGTTCCAGGCCATCAGCGAAGGCGATATTCTGCTGCATCACCCCTATCAGAGCTTCCAGCCGGTCATCGACCTGCTGAACCTGGCCGCCAGCGACCCTCAGGTGGTCGCCATCAAGATGACCGTCTACCGCACCGGCACCGACTCGGTGTTGATGGAATCGCTGATCGCGGCGGCCCGCGCGGGCAAGCAGGTGACGGTGGTGCTGGAACTGATGGCGCGCTTCGACGAAGAGGCCAACATCAGTTGGGCGACACGCCTGGAAGACGCCGGCGCGCATGTGGTGTACGGTGTCTATGGTTACAAGGTGCACGCCAAGATGCTGATGGTGGTGCGTCGTGAAGAAAACGGCTTGCGCCGCTACGTGCACCTTGGCACCGGCAACTACCATCCGCGCACCGCCCGGCTTTACACCGACTTCGGTCTGTTGACCTGCAACGAGGATATCGCCAGCGACGTGAACGACATTTTCGTGCAACTGACCGGACTTGGCCGCGCGAGCAAACTGAAAATGCTTTATCAGAGTCCGTTCAGTCTGCACGGCATGATCATGAGCGCGATCGAACGGGAAATCGAGAACGCCTCGGAAGGACGCCCCGCCCAGATCATCGCCAAGATGAACGCCCTGCTCGAGCCGCAGGTGATCCGCGCGCTCTACCGGGCGAGTCAGGCCGGCGTCAAGATCCAGTTGATCGTGCGCGGGGTCTGCGCACTGCGCCCCGGAGTCGAGGGATTGTCGGAAAACATTACCGTGCGTTCCATCGTCGGTCGCTTCCTGGAGCATCCGCGGGTTTTCTATTTCTACAACAACCGTGAAGAAAACCTGTTCATCGCCAGCGCCGACTGGATGGGCCGCAATTTCTTCCGCCGCATCGAAACCTGCGTGCCGGTGCTCGATCCGCGCATCAAGAAGCGCCTGATCCGCGAAGGCCTGCGGCTCTATCTGGAGGACAACGTGAACACCTGGGACATGCAGGCCGACGGCCTCTATCGCCGCCGCACCTCGCGCGGCAAGGAGAAGTGCGCCCAGCAGCTGTTGCTCGAGGAGTACACCCGCTGATGCAGGCTGAGTACCTGTGGTATGCGCTCTCCGCCGTCCTGGTTCTCGTCGGCCTTGCGGGCACCCTGGTGCCCGCCCTGCCCGGGCTGCCGCTGATCCTCGGCGGACTCGTGCTTGCCGCCTGGGCCGATGGCTTCACGCATGTCGGCGCGCCGACCATCGCCATTCTGGCGTTGCTCACCGCGGCGGGCATGCTGATCGATTTCGTCGCCGGCCTGCTCGGCGCGAAAAAGACCGGCGCGAGCCGCGAAGCGCTGGCCGGCGCGTTCATCGGCAGCCTTGTCGGGCTGTTCTTCGGGATCGCCGGCGTGATTCTCGGTCCGGTCATCGGCGCCGTGGCCGGCGAGCTCGCCGCCCGGCGCACTCTGCCGCAAGCCGGACGCGTCGGCATCGGCACGTTTCTCGGTTTTCTGGCCGGCACGGTGGCGAAACTCGGTTGCGCCTTCGCCATGCTGGCCGCCTTTGCGCTGGCACTTCTGCTGTGATTTGGTAAACTCCCCTCATCCCATCTATTTGTAGCCTTTACGGATACTTCAATGTCACAGCAATATGTGTTTTCCATGCTGCGAGTCAGCAAGGTGGTTCCCCCCAAACGGCAGATCATCAAGGACATCTCCCTGAGCTTCTTCCCCGGCGCCAAGATCGGCCTGCTGGGCCTGAACGGTTCGGGTAAATCGACCGTCCTGAAAATCATGGCCGGCCTCGACAAGGAAATCGAGGGCGAAGCCATCCCGATGCCGGGCATCAAGATCGGCTATCTGCCCCAGGAGCCGGAACTCAACCCCGAACACACGGTACGCGAAGCCGTCGAGGAAGGTCTCGGCGACATCGTGACGGCGCAGAAAAAACTCGACGAGATCTACGCGGCCTATGCCGACCCGGATGCCGATTTCGATGCGCTGGCCGCCGAACAGGCCAAATACGAAGCGATTCTCGCCGCCAGCGACGGCAGCGCCGACCAGCAAATGGAAATCGCCGCCGACGCGCTGCGGCTGCCGGCCTGGGATGCCCGCATCGGCCATCTGTCCGGCGGTGAAAAGCGCCGTGTCGCGCTGTGCAAGCTCTTGCTGTCCAAGCCGGACATGCTGCTGCTGGACGAACCGACCAACCACCTGGACGCCGAATCGGTGGAATGGCTGGAACAATTCCTGGTGCGCTTCCCCGGCACCGTGGTCGCGGTGACCCACGACCGCTATTTCCTCGACAATGCCGCCGAATGGATTCTCGAACTGGACCGCGGCCACGGCATTCCCTGGAAAGGCAACTATTCTTCCTGGCTCGATCAGAAGGAAGCCCGCCTCAAGCAGGAGGAGAGCAGCGAATCCGCCCGCCAGAAGGCCATCAAGAAAGAGCTTGAATGGGTTCGCCAGAATCCCAAGGGACGCCAGGCCAAATCCAAGGCCCGTATCGCCCGCTTCGAGGAACTGTCCAGCCAGGATTACCAGAAGCGCAACGAAACCCAGGAAATCTTCATTCCGGTGGGCGAACGCCTGGGCAACGAAGTCATCGAATTCAAGAACGTCAGCAAGGCGTTCGGCGACCGCCTGCTGATCGACGACTTGTCGTTCAAGGTGCCGGCCGGCGCGATCGTCGGCATTATCGGCCCGAACGGCGCCGGTAAATCCACGCTGTTCCGCATGATCGCCGGCCAGGAAGCGCCGGATACCGGCGAGGTGCTGATCGGTTCGACCGTGAAGACCGCCTATGTCGATCAAAGCCGTGGGGCTCTGGAAAGCGGAAAGACCGTTTTCGAGGAAATCTCCGGCGGGCACGATATCCTGACGGTCGGCCGTTACGAAACGTCGTCGCGCGCCTATATCGGCCGCTTCAACTTCAAGGGCGCCGATCAGCAGAAGATCGTCGGCAACCTCTCCGGCGGGGAACGCGGGCGCCTGCATCTGGCCAAGACCCTGATCGCCGGCGGCAATGTGCTGCTGCTTGACGAACCGTCCAACGACCTCGACGTGGAAACCCTGCGCGCGCTGGAAGACGCGCTGCTGGAGTTCGCGGGCTCGGTGATGGTGATCAGCCACGACCGCTGGTTCCTTGACCGGATCGCCACTCATATCCTCGCCTGCGAAGGCGATTCTAAGTGGGTGTTCTTCGACGGCAACTATCAGGAATACGAAGCCGACAAGAAGAAACGGCTGGGCGAAGAAGGCGCGAAACCGAAGCGTATTCGCTACAAGCCGATCACCCGTTGATCAACACCACCCGCTCCCGAAAACCGGCCTTATGGCCGGTTTTTCTTTAGAGCAAGTGTTATCCCGTATGGAAAAAGCGACCGACTACAAGTAGATTGGTAGCAAACATCCGATGAGAAGCAACATGCGGTTCATATCGGCACTTCTGCGCGCGACCTTGCAGGCCGGCTTGCTCCTGCTTGTGGCCTCGAGCCTCTCGCGCGCCGATAATACAGTGCACATCGCCTTCGGCGAGACCCTGGCGCCTTACGTGATCGAAGAAACCCAGTCCGGGCTGGAGCTCGAGATCGTGCGCGCCGCGCTGAAGGAAGAAGGCCTGGCGCTCAAACCTTCGTTTTACCCCCAAAAACGCTTGCCGGTACTGTTGGGCAGTTCGCAGGTTGACGGCGTAGCGTTGATGACAGCGGCACTGGCTCCCCATGCCGCACTGTCAGAGGTGTATGTGACGTACGAGGATTACGCCATCACCCTGGCGCGGCGTGGCATCACACTCCACAGCATTTCCGATATGAAGCCCTACACTGTGGCCGGTTTTCCGCTTGCCAGCCACTACTTCGGCGCCGAATACCTCGCACTGGCATCGAACAATCCCAATTATTCTGAACCGTCCAATCAAATGGACCAGAATCGTCTGCTCTACCGGGAAGCGGTTGATGTGGTGATCGCGGACAAGCGGATTTTCCATTACTATGACAGGCAACTTATCCGGCAGAAGCTGGAGAAGCCTGCCGACGTCACGCTGCACCCGTTGTTCGATCAGGTATCCTACCGGATAGCCTTTCGCGACAAGGCCCTTCGTGACCGCTTCAACCGGGGGCTCGCCGCCATCGCCAAAAAAGGCATATACCGGACAATTTCACAACGTTACCCCTGAAAACCGGAGTGGACGGGCGTGTCCGTCACCCTTCGTTTAAATAATTCGAATGCTTATTATCGACCTAAAGACCGTTTACCTGATGTTTGTGCTGGCAAGCCTGGTCTACGCCATCGGGTTGATCGTCAGCTGGTTCGGGGATCGTGCGGAACGGTCATTGCTGCTGTTCAGCCTCGGCCCGCTGTTCAGTGGTGTTGGCGGGGCGATGATCGGCCATCAAAAAACCATGCCGCTCTGGCTGGCCCTGGGAGGCGGCAACCTGATGATCTGCGCGTCGTATCAGGCGATGATCGCCGGTCTGGCGCTGTATGCGGGAAAACGACCGCCTTGGAGCATCCTGGCTGCATTCAACACCGCGTATTTCCTGTTTTATTGCCTATACAGCGAGCCGGAATGGTTCACTTTACGCGTCGCGGTCAGCGGAATCGCCGGAGGACTGTTGCATCTGGGGATCGCTTGGCAATTCATCCACCTGAAAGAAGCGGGCAGCCGCATCACGGCGCTTTGCGGCGCGATAACGGCAATGTGCGGTGCTCTTGGCAATGCATGGCGGGCAATGACCCCTGTTCCCCAGGGAATTCACTCGGCTCTCGACCTGGGGCAACCATTCGCCTGGAATCTGGTCATTATTTTCTTTCTGGACTGCTTGCTGCTGTTCGTGGTGCTGCACCTGTACCATATCCGGCTGCGCGGCAAGCTGACCTATCTTGCCAGCTTCGACGTACTGACCTCGTTGCTCAACCGGCGGCGCTTCCAGGAGGAAGTCGCGCGGCTGCGGCTGAATGGATCCTCGGACAGCCATGCGGTGCTCATGATCGATATCGATCACTTCAAGCGTATCAACGATACCTACGGCCATATCTCCGGCGATGCCGTCCTGAAACATTTTGCCGCGACACTGCGCAAGAAACTGCGCCAACACGATATCGCCGCGCGCTTTGGCGGTGAAGAGTTCGTGGTGTTACTGCGGGACACCGATACGGAACTGGCCTATGTCATCGCGGAGCGCTTGCGACAGGATGTCGAGGCCACAGGTTTTTCTCATGGGGAAAAGTCGCTCAGTTACACCATAAGCATCGGAATCGCCGGGTTCCGGCCACTCCGGGGCGAAGGCCATCTCGAAGCGATCGACCTTGCCGACCGGGCGCTCTATACCGCCAAGCGCGGTGGCCGCAACCGTTCCGTGGTGCACGGCCCCGGAGCGGAACTGGCGGCGATAGCCTAGTCGGCGGAACGCTTGGGGAAAAGTCGCGGACGGGAGTCCGCGGGACGACTTTTCCAGGCAACGTACAGCGCTTCGAACCGCTCCCTGGCCCACGGCGTGCGCCGCAGAAACGCCAGACTCGACTTCACCGATGGATCCACCCGGAAACAGCGAACATCCAGCCTCGCCGCCAGGCCTTCCCAGCCATACACAGCCAACAGTTCGTCGAGCATGCGCGCCAGCGTGATGCCGTGCGTCGGGTTATTGGCTTGAGATGAAGTCATGACAATCCGAGTCCGCGATAAAGCGCGATTATACCGTGCGCCATGATGCGATTGCGTATCTTTTGCCGCGCATCAGAAGACGCACGAACAAGGAATGACACAATCGCCCTTCGGTAATTCCAATCTGCAAGGCTTTTCATGAAACTCTCGACCCGGTTATGGATAATCATCCTGACCAGCTTCCTTGGCACGCTGCTGATCGGCGGCATCGCCCTCTACGACATCCGGTTGACCCTGATTCACGAAAAACAGCACGCCATACGCACTCAATTGACCATGGCGAACACGGTTCTCGAACACTACGCCACCGCAGAGCGCCAGGGGCAAATGACTCGCGAACAGGCGCAAAGCGCCGCCCGTTCGGCCCTGGCCATGCTGCGCGACGGGGACACCTATATTTTTGCCCGTGATCGCGACCAGGTCATGGTCGTGCACCCCAAAACCGATCTGATCGGCAAAAAGGGGAATGGCGGCATGATGCCGGATGGCAAGACCTCGGTGGTCGAAGCCTACGAGGCGGCGTTGGGCCAGGGCCGCATCGGCTTCGTCGAAGTGCCCAGCACCCGTCCGGGCAGCACGGAAAGCGTTCAGAAGCTCAATGGTGTCATGCGTTTCGATGCCTGGAACTGGACGGTCGGCAGCGGCGTGTATTTGCATGACATTACAGAAACGTTCTGGCAAAGCGCCACCTTGCTGCTGGTCGGCGCGCTGGTTCTGCTCGGTATCGTCGGAGGACTGGGATTTGTCATGTCGCGGGGCATTCTGGCCACGCTCGGTGGCGAACCGGCCTTCGCGGTCAGCGTTGCCGAGCGTATCGCGTCTGGCGATCTGTCGAGCGACTTTCCGGTCAAAGGCGGTGAACACAGCCTGCTTGGCGTCATCAAGACCATGCAGACCAGTTTGCGCGGCATGATCGAACATATCGAGCAATCCTCCCGCGACCTGGCGGCGACCGCCGCCGACATGGTCGGCCACATGGACAAACTGGGTGCCGCCTCGGAAAACGCCAGTTCCTCCACGTCTTCCGCCGCCGCCGCGATCGAGGAGCTCTCCGTCAGTATCGATCAGGTACGGGACAGCGCCCGGCACACCGAAGAGGATTCGCAAGCCGTGGCGGCCCTGGCGAAAGAAGGCAGTTCGACCGTGCGCGTCGCCGTCGACAATATTCGCTCGATCTCCGGCGAAATGACCACCGCCAGCGCGCATGTCGATGAATTGAACCAGCTGACCCGCACCATCGGCGGCATCGTCGACACCATCCGCGATATCGCCGACCAGACCAACCTCTTGGCGCTGAACGCCGCCATCGAAGCGGCCCGCGCCGGCGAAACCGGCCGCGGATTCGCCGTGGTGGCTGACGAGGTCAGAAAACTGGCCGAGCGCACGTCCAAATCCACCGACGAGATCTCCGGCATCATTCAGACCGTGGTCTCGGAAACCGGCTCCGTCGCCACCCTCATCGGAACACTCTCGCCGATGGTGGACAAGGGGGTCGGGGAAGTGGGGCACGCGGCCGAGCTGCTTGGCCAGATATCGGACAAGGCCAGTGAAACGCTCGATCGGATCCACAACGTGGCTCACGCCATGTCGGAACAGAGTATCGCCGGCACCCAGATCGCCGGCAGTGTGGAAAGCGTCGCCGGGATCGTCGACGAAACCCGCAGCGCGGTGGATTTCACGGTCAGCGCCTCGGCTCATTTACGTCATTTGGCCGAGGATTTGCACCAAACCGTTTCGCGTTTTAGGCTATGAGTCGACGCACCCCAACCGATGCTCCGGCCGCTGCCCTGGCAGCGGCTTTTTACATGCCGGCAAGGAACATGTCATTACCAAAATACATGTCTTTAACATAACTTAAGATGCGGCAAAATGCATCGAAATTCGTGGGGGAAACCCGGGAAAACGCCTTTTCCGAAGCGATGCCGCGGGAACTAGGCATCCCGGAGGACAGCTGGGCGAGGACATCGGAGATGGCAGCTTTCCCGGATATATCTGCTGCGTGGACGGCAGGATGGCCGGTTATTGTTTCGGCGACAGCGGCAGTGGTGAAATCGTCGTCCTGGCCCTACTGCCGGAATACGAAGGACAGGGGACCGGCAAAACCCTGCTCGGACTCATGGTCGAGGATTTCCGCCAAGCGGGCTTCACGCGCCTCTTTCTGGGCTGCGCGGCCCGCTCTCACGGGTTCTGCCGGCATCTTGGCTGGAAACCCACCGGGCACATCGATGACTTGGGCGATGAAATTCTTGACCTTGCACTGGCATGAGAAATTAAGAAGACGCGGACTCCGGGAAGGAGAGCCGCGGCCAGGAGCGGTGCGGCACGGACAACAAAAAGCCCTTGATGGCATCCATCAAGGGCTGAGTGTCTGGCGTCCCCACGGGGAATCGAACCCCGGCCGCCGCCGTGAAAGGGCAGTGTTCTAACCGCTAAACTATGGGGACAACTGGCGCACCCGGAGCGATTCGAACGCCCGACCCTCTGGTTCGTAGCCAGATACTCTATCCAACTGAGCTACGGGTGCGCTGTTTCTGGCGGAGAAAGAGGGATTCGAACCCTCGATACAGGTTACCCCGTATGCCGCCTTAGCAGGGCGGTGCCTTCGACCTCTCGGCCATTTCTCCGTCTCAGAGAGCGCAATATTAAGGACAGTCGCGCCCCCTGTCAAGCGTTTCAGGCGACCGAAACGGCGTCGAGTCCGAATGCCTTGTGCAGCACGCGCACCGCCAGTTCCAGGTACTTCTCGTCGATCAGCACCGAGACCTTGATTTCCGAAGTGGAGATCATCTGGATATTGATGCCCTCTTCGGCAAGCGTACGGAACATGGTCGACGCTACCCCGCAATGGGAACGCATTCCGACACCCACGATCGAAACTTTGACCACTCTGTCATCCGCGTCGATTTTGGCCGCGCCGATATGGGTCTGCACATCGCGCAGGATGGTCAGGGTGCGCTGGAATTCGCCGCGCGGCACGGTAAACGAAAAGTCGGTCGCGCCGTTCTCGCCGAAATTCTGGATGATCATGTCGACTTCGATATTGGCATCCGCCACCGGGCCCAGAATCTGGTAGGCGATGCCCGGTTTGTCCGGCACGCCTTTCACATTGATGCGCGCTTCGTTGCGGTCGAACGCGATTCCCGCGACTACAGCCTTTTCCATGTTTTCGTCTTCCTCGAACGTAATCAGCGTGCCCTCGCCCTCCTCCTCGAAACTGGACAGGACACGCAAACGGACCTGGTATTTGCCGGCGAACTCGACGGAACGGATCTGCAGCACCTTGGAGCCGAGGCTCGCCATCTCGATCATTTCCTCGAAGGTGATGGTCTTGAGCCGGCGGGCTTCCGGAACCACGCGCGGGTCAGTCGTGTACACCCCGTCCACATCGGTATAGATCTGGCATTCGTCGGCCTTGAGCGCGGCGGCGAGCGCCACGGCGGAGGTATCGGATCCGCCACGCCCCAGCGTCGTGATATCGCCGTTCTCGTCCACGCCCTGGAAGCCCGCGACAATCACCACCCGGCCTTCATTCAGGTCCCCGCGCATGCGCTCTTCGTCGATCGAGCCGATGCGCGCCTTGGTATGCGCCGTGTCGGTGGTGATGCTGACTTGCCAACCACAGTAACTGATCGCCGGCACACCGATTTCCTTGAGCGCCATGGCGAGCAGACCGATGGTGACCTGCTCTCCGGTGGAGATCACCACATCCAGTTCGCGGGGGTCGGGGTATTCCTGTATATCCTGGGCAAGGGCGATCAGCCGGTTGGTCTCGCCGCTCATCGCGGAAACCACCACCACTACGTCATGCCCCTGGCCCTTCCATTTGGCGACACGCCGGGCCACGTTCTTGATGCGCTCCGTGGTTCCGACCGACGTCCCGCCGTACTTTTGTACGATGAGTGCCATGCTGGGTTCTGTGTTGAAAAGTCGTTGAAATGTCGAGCTTGATTCTTGCCTTATCTATGCAAGAAATGCAAGCGTGTTGTTGACCCACCGGGGGCATTGCCCGCCAGTCAGGACATTTCCATTCCAGATCGCCGAGGGATAATGCCATTGAACTTTCCTCAACGACCGTCCTCCAATCAGAGTTATGCCTAAAGCATTAACTCTGGTTAGTTCATATACTCTGCAAGATATCCGGCTGACGGATACACCAAGACCCGCCCATTCAGAGCGGGCTTTCATCTACAAAGGAAACGACATGATGATACTGCGCCGCGCCGTTCTGGCCGCACTGATAACCATCTCGGGACAAGCCTGGTCCGCTCCGCCGCTCTCGGGCATCGAATTTGAAAACTTCGACCGCTCGGTACGCGCCCAGGACGACCTGTTTCACGCCATCAACGGGAACTGGGTGAAAAAAACGGAAATCCCCGCTGACAAATCCAGCTGGGGAGCCTTCGCTATTTTGCGGGAACGCTCGGACGAACGCACGCGCCTCATCCTGGAGGATGCGCGCCAGGGCAAACTCAAAGGCGCGGACGCGCGCAAGATCGGGGATCTTTACGCAAGCTTCATGAACGAAGCCGCCATTGAAAAAACAGGATTGGCCCCCCTTGCCGGTGATCTGGCCCGCATCAGCGCCATCGCCGACAAATCCGCGCTCATCGATTACTTCGCCCTCACCCGCCGCGAAATCAACCTCGGCCCCCTGACCTTCCAGGTGGTGCCGGATCCGCACGACTCCCGGTCCCATATTGTGACGTTCTCGCAAAGCGGGCTGGCGCTACCGGACCGGGACTACTACCTTCAGGACGACCCGCGCTTCGTCAACGCCCGTGCCGCCTACCGCGCTTACCTGACCACGCTGCTCCGCCTGGCGGGCTATGACAAAGCGGACGAACGGGCCGGCCGCGTGCTGGATCTGGAGACCCGCCTGGCGAAGATTCAGTGGGACCGTGTCGCCGACCGGGATCCCAAGAAAACCGACAATCCCGTCGAGCAGGCCGACCTGGCCACCCGCATAGGAGGGATCGACTGGAAACGCTATCTCGCCAGCGCCGGACTGACGGGCGCCGGCAAGGTCAACATCGAACAACCTTCGTATTTCACCGCGCTTGGCAAGGAAATCGATTCGATCGACCTTGAGACCTGGAAAACCTATCTGGCCGCCGCGCAACTTAACGCTTACGCGCCGTACCTTCCACATGCTTTCGCCGATGCCGCCTTCCAGCTTTACGGCAAAACACTGATGGGTCAGGCGGAGGAAGGCCCGCGCTGGAAACGCGCCGTCAAACTGGCCAATGCCGTGCTTGGCGAGGCGATCGGCAAACACTATGTCGCCCGGCATTTCCCGGCGCGCAACAAGGCTCGCATGGAAGCGATGGTCGATCATCTGATCAAGGCCTACGGCGAGAGCATCGACACAGCCGAGTGGATGACGCCCGCGACCCGGGCCATGGCGCGCGCCAAGCTCGCCAAATACACGGTGAAGATCGGCTATCCGTCGGTATGGCGCGATTATAGCTCGCTGAACATCGAGGCCGGCGAGCTGATCGGCAACATCAAGGCGGGTCAGGGCTACGCCTACCGGCGCATGATGGCCAAAATCGGCAAGAGCGTCGACCGGCAGGAATGGCTCATGACCCCGCAAACGGTCAACGCCTACTACAACCCCCTGCAAAATGAAATCGTCTTCCCCGCCGCCATCCTGCAGCCGCCGTTCTTCAATGTCGAGGCCGACGACGCGGTCAACTACGGCGGCATCGGTTCGGTGATCGGGCATGAGATCAGCCACGGCTTCGACGATCAGGGCAGCCGCTTCGACGGCGATGGCAACCTGAAAGACTGGTGGACCGCCGAAGACCGCCAGCGTTTCGATGCGCTGGGCGAGAAGCTGGTTGCCCAGTATGGCGCGGTGGAACCGGTGCCGGGCCGGAAAATCAACGGAAAATTGACCCTCGGTGAAAACATCGCGGATCTTTCCGGATTGCAGATCGCCTACAAGGCATGGCGCCTGTCATTGGGCGGCAAGCCTTCGCCGACCATAGACGGCCTCTCCGGCGACAAGCGTTTCTTTATCGGCTTCACCCAGATCTGGCGCGCCAAAATCCGCGATGCGGCCCAGCTCACCCTGCTGGTCTCGGATCCGCATTCACCGTCGTACTACCGGCCCATCGGCGCGGCGATGAACAGCGAAGCCTTCCATGAGGCATTCGATGTCCATCCGGGTGATCGCATGTTCAAGCCGCAAAATGAGCGGATCCGCATCTGGTAAGACGCGGCCCGCGAGCCGGCGGGCATTGCCTGCCGGGCAAAATGACAGATATATTTCCTCCTTGGCCACCGTGCGCATGTCCGGCGCCGGTGGTTCTACAAAGGAAAAAACGACATGAAATTCAAAGCAGCCCTTCTCGTCAGCGCGCTGATGCTCAGTTGGCACGCCTCCGCGCAGGAGTTGTCGGGTATCGACAAGACGGGATTCGACACCAGCGTGCGCCCGCAAGACGACATTTACGACGCCGTGAACGGGGGATGGATCCGCAAGGAAGTCCTGCCGCCCGAAGAAGCCTACACCGGCGCGTTCAAGAAACTCTACGACCTTTCCCAAGAGCGCAGCCGCAAAATCATCGAAAACGCCGCAGCCAATCCGGGGCGTTCCAGCGAAGCGCAGAAAATCGGCGATCTCTACAAAAGCTTCATGAATGAGGCGGCCGCCGAGAAGAAGGCCCTCGCCCCCGTCAAGCCCGACCTCGCCCGCATCGCGGCGCTCAAGAACAAAGCCGAGCTGATCAAGCTTTTCGGTGAGTTGCAACGTTCGGTCGTCACCGTCCCGGTGACGTTCTACGTCGGCCCGGACGCCAAGAACTCCCTGGCCAACCTGCCCGAAGTCGACCAGTCCGGCATCGCCATGCCCGACCGCGACTATTATCTGGAAAAGGACGCCCGCTTCGAGAAAGCGCGCAAGGCTTACGTCGCCTACCTCACATCGATGTTCCGGATCGGCGGCTTCGACCAGCCTGCCCGTCGCGCCGAAGCCGTGTTCCAGCTGGAAACGGAACTGGCCCGCCTGCAATGGAGCAACGTCGAGAACCGCGATCCCCAGAAAACCTATAACAAGATGTCCGTCGAAGCGCTGGCCAAACTGGCTCCCGGTATCGACTGGGCGGCATTCCTGAGCGCCGCGGGCGCGTCCGGCGTCAACGAGCTGTGCGTCGCGCAGCCCAGCTTCTTCACCGGGCTCGCCGGCCTGGTCGAGAAAACGCCCCTGAACGTCTGGCAGGATTATCTGGCGGTCCACACGCTGGATGCCTACGCGCCTTTCCTGAACAAACAGTTGGTCGACACGAATTTCGATTTTTACGGCAAGACCCTGGCCGGTACCAGCAAATTGCGCCCGCGCTGGAAGCGCGCGGTGAAAACCGTGGAAGGCAGCCTGGGCGAAGCCATCGGCAAACTGTATGTGAAGGACTACTTCCCTCCCGAAGCCAAGGTCCGCATGGAGGGGTTGGTCGCCAACCTGATGAAGGCCTACGCGCAAAGTATCGACGAGTTGACCTGGATGGGACCGGAAACCCGTAAGGCCGCCCACCTGAAGCTGTCCAAATACATGTTGAAGATCGGCTACCCGGAAAAGTGGAAAGACTACGGCAGCCTGACGATTCGCGCCGACGACCTGATCGGTAACGTGAAACGGGCTCGCGAGTACAAGCACGAGGAAATGCTGCGCCGCATCGGCAAACCGGTCGACCGCGCCGAATGGCACATGACGCCGCAGACCGTCAACGCCTACTACAACCCATCGGTCAACGAAATCGTCTTCCCCGCCGCCATTTTGCAAGCGCCGTTCTTCGACATGAAGGTGGACGACGCGGCGAACTACGGCGGCATCGGCGCGGTGATCGGTCATGAGATCAGCCACGGTTTCGATGACATGGGCAGCCAGTTCGACGGCGACGGCAATCTGAAAGACTGGATGACCGCGGACGACAAGGCGAAGTTCAAGGCGCTGACGTCCCGGCTCGTCGAGCAGTACAACGCCTATGAGGCCCTGCCGGGCAAGCATGTCAACGGCGCGCTGACGCTTGGCGAGAACATCGCGGACAATTCGGGTCTGTCGATCGCCTACAAAGCCTGGCGCCTGTCGCTGGATGGCAAGGAGGCCCCCGTCATCGACGGCATGAGCGGCGAACAGCGATTCTTCTATGGCTTCGCCCAGGTATGGCGCTCCAAGACGCGCGACGAGAGCCTGCTGTCGCAGATCGTCTCCGATCCGCACTCGCCGGACAAGTTCCGCGCCATCGGCGCCTCGTCCAACAGCGATGCGTTCCACAAGGCCTTCGACCTGAAGCCGACCGACAAGATGTACAAACCGCAAAACGAACGGATCAAGGTCTGGTAAGACATCCCGCCTGAAAGCAACGGGCCGCGGCATCCACCGCGGCCCGTTGTCGTTCACGCGTCACCGGTCACTCAGGACTCCGGCGTCGCCCCGTCGGCCTTGAACATCGCCTTGATGCCGCGCACCGCCTGACGGATGCGGTTCTCGTTCTCGATCAGCGCGAAACGCACGTAATCGTCGCCGTGGTCGCCGAACCCGATACCGGGCGACACCGAAACCCTGGCCTTTTCCAGCAGTCGCTTGGCGAACTCCAGCGATCCGAGCGCCCGGTACGGTTCGGGAATGCGCGCCCACAAATACATCGACGCCTTGGGCAATTCCACCTGCCAGCCCGCTTCGGCCAGTCCCTTGTGCAGCACGTCGCGCCGGCGCTGGTACTGTTCGGCGATCTCCCGCACGCATTGCTGGTCGCCTTCCAGCGCGGCGATGGCCGCCACCTGCAAGGGCGTGAACGTACCGTAATCGTGATAGCTCTTCATGCGCGCCAGCGCCGCCACCAGATCGGCGTTGCCCACCATGAAGCCAATGCGCCAGCCGGCCATGTTGTAGCTCTTGGACAGGGTGAAGAACTCCACGGCGATGTCCTTGGCGCCCGGCACCTGCATGATGGATGGCGCCTTCCAGCCATCGAACACGATGTCCGCGTAGGCAAGGTCATGGACGACCAGGATGTCGTGTTTTTTCGCGAGGGCGATCACGCGTTCGAAGAAGTCCAGTTCCACGCACTGGGCGGTCGGATTGGACGGGAAACCCAGCACCATCATCTTGGGTTTCGGGTAACTGCCGCGGATGGCCTTTTCCAGTTCCTCGAAAAAATCCACCCCGGGGACCAGCGGCACCGAGCGGATCTGGGCGCCGGCGATGACCGCGCCATAGATATGAATCGGGTAGCTCGGGTCGGGCACAAGCACCGTATCGCCGCGATCCAGCGTCGCCAGCATCAGGTGTGCCAGCCCCTCCTTGGAACCGATGGTGACGATCGCCTCGCTGTCCGGATCGATCGCCACCCCGTAGCGCTCGTCGTACCAGCGGGCGATGGCCCGGCGCAGGCGGGGAATGCCGCGCGAGGCGGAATAGCCGTGGGTGTCCGGCCGCTGGGCGACTTCGGTCAGCTTGGCGACGATGTGAGCGGGTGTCGCGCCGTCCGGATTGCCCATGCTCAGGTCGATGATGTCTTCGCCACGGCGGCGCGCGGCGAGTTTCAGCTCGGCGGTGATATTGAAAACGTAGGGGGGCAGGCGGTCGATGCGCGCGAAGCGGCGCTGTCCTTGAGAAGACATGTGAGTTCCTTGTACGTTAGCGCCCGGAACCGTCCGAGCGACGCAGCCGGCGGCGTATGCGCCACCGCTCATACCATCCTAATCGATTATTTTGCAGCGCACCATACCCGGGAACCGTCAGGGCAGGCGATACACCCGGCGGCCGCTGAATCCCCCGGCGACGACCCTTCAGCGTTTTTGGCTATAAAAAAAGCGAAATTTATAATTTATCAAGACGTTTTCTTGCCGATAGACTGGTCCGACCCTCAAGGGCCGCATGCATGGCAAGGAAAAACGTTGTGATCGAAGTTGCTCATCTGGAAAAACACTATCGGGTCGACGGACGATCGGTCCGGGCCCTGGACGATATCAACCTGTCCATCGCCGAAGGGGAAGTCTTCGGCATCATCGGCCGTTCGGGCGCGGGCAAAAGCACCCTGATCCGCTGCCTGAACCTCCTGGAACGGCCGGACACCGGCCGGGTCGCGCTGGACGGCGTCGACCTGACCACGCTGGACGCCCGCGCGCTCCAGCACGCCCGGCGCCGCATCGGCATGGTTTTCCAGCACTTCAACCTGCTGACCTCCCGCACCGTCGCCGGCAATATCCGCTTCCCGCTGGAACTGGCCGGGGAACTGGACAAGGCGGCCATGGATGCGCGCGTGAACGAACTGATCGAGCTCGTCGGGCTCTCCGGATTCGGCGACAGCTATCCGTCGCAACTGTCCGGCGGGCAAAAGCAGCGCGTCGGCATCGCCCGCGCGCTGGCGAGCCACCCTGCCGTGCTGCTGTGCGATGAGGCGACCTCGGCGCTGGACCCGGAAACCACGGACGCCATCCTCGCCCTGCTGCTCGATATCAACCGGCGCCTGAAGCTGACCATCGTGCTGATCACTCACGAAATGCGCGTGATCCGCAATCTGTGCGACCGGGTCGCCGTCATCGAAGGCGGCCGCATCGTCGAGAGCGGGACGGTCATCGACGTGTTCCTGCATCCTCGCCACGACGCCACGCGCAAACTGCTCGCCGAAACCGGCTTTTACCAGGAAGCCTCGCAGCAGGCATGGCGCGCCCATGTCGCGGGTCCGCTGCTCAAGCTGACCTTTGTCGGCCCGGCGACGCTGACGCCGGTGCTCGACGAAGTGAGCCGGGAACATCGCGTGAATTTCAATCTGGTCAACGGCACCCTGGCCGACATCAAGGGCACGCCATTCGGGCAACTGCTCGTCGGCGTCGTGAAGTCGGACATCCCGCTGGCCGATTTGCAAACGGTATTTCATGAAAAAGGTGTGGATTGCGAGGTACTGCCATGAACGCATCGCTCATGTCGTCGCTGCTGGCCAACGTGGACTGGAGCGAAATCGCCCAGGCGGCGCTCGATACCCTGACCATGCTCGGCGGCTCGCTCGTGTTCACGCTCGTCATCGGCCTGCCGCTGGGCATCTGGCTGTTCCTCGCCTCGCCCGGCCAGTTGCTTGAACGCCCGCGTCTTTACGCCACGCTCTCGGTCATCGTCAACATCCTGCGCTCGCTGCCTTTCGTGATTCTGCTGATCGTGATGATTCCGCTCACCGTGCTGTTGATCGGCACCTCGATCGGCGTGGGCGGCGCCATCCCGCCGCTGGTCGCCGGCGCGGCGCCGTTCTTCGCCCGCCTCGTGGAAAACGTGCTGCGCGAGGTGGACCGCGGCGTTGTCGAGGCGAGCCAGTCGATGGGCGCGACCACGCGCCAGATCATCCTGCACGTGCTGCTCCCCGAAGCGCTGCCCGGACTCATCGGCGCGGCGACAGTCACCACCGTCGCGCTGGTCGGCTACACCGCCATGTCCGGGGTGATCGGCGGCGGCGGGCTCGGCGATCTGGCCGTGCGCTACGGTTACCAGCGCTTCCAGACCGATGTGATGGCCGTGACCGTGGTGCTCTTGCTGGTGCTGGTTCAGTGCCTGCAAAGCGCCGGCGACCGGCTGGTCCGCCGCTTTACCCGCAAGTAATCCCAAAGCAACGCAACGACATTTCGACACCAACAAGGAGAAACTTCCATGAAACGACGCACCTTTACCGCCGCCCTGCTGGCCAGCGCACTGCTCTCCCCGCTCGCTCACGCGCAGCCGGTGAAACTCACCGTGGCGGCCTCGCCGGTCCCCCACGCGCAGATCCTCGAAGCGCTCAAGCCGCAGCTGGCCAGGCAGGGCGTGGAACTCGATGTGAAAGTCTTCAACGACTACGTGTTGCCCAACACCCAGGTGGAAGAAAAGCGCATCGACGCCAACTTCTTCCAGCACATTCCCTATCTGACCGAATTCAACAAGAACCGCGGCACCCATCTGGTGGTGGCGAGCAAGGCGATCCACATCGAGCCGTTCGGCGGCTACTCGACCCGTATCAAGAAGCTGGCCGACCTGCCGTCCGGCGCCACCATCGCGATTCCCAATGATCCGACCAATGCCGGCCGCGCGCTGGCGCTGCTCGCCCAGAACGGCGTGATCTCCCTGAAGAATCCGAACGCGATCGCGTCCACCGTGAAAGACATCACCGCCAATCCGAAAAAGGTGGTGATCCGCGAACTGGAAGCGGCCACCCTGCCGCGCGTGCTGGGCCAGGTGGATCTCGCGCTGATCAATGCCAATTACGCGCTGGAAGCCAAACTCGTGCCGACCCGCGACGCGCTGTTCCTGGAAAAGAAAACCCCCTACGCCAACCTTCTGGTCGCCCGGCCCGACAACAAGGACAGCGATGCCGTGAAAAAACTCGCGGCGGCCCTGGCGAGCCCCGAAGCGCGCAAGTTCATCGAAGAGAAGTACAAGGGATCGGTGATTCCGGCCTTCTGATCCGGGCGCCGGCAACACCGCTCTTCCCAAGGCCCTCGTCCGAGGGCCTTGTCGCATCGGCCTTTCCCGCCCCTTCCGTCCAGCACCTGTCCCCCCTTTTCGCCCCGAACTTGATCTAACCCCACCTTCAGCAAGATTTTCCGATTTTTGATACTGCCTCGCCAAAGGGGCGGATTAGGATCATTCATATCAAATAAACCATGGTGTCATCATGGAGAAGGAACGGATCATTCAGGAGTTCGTGCCCGGCAAGCAAGTGACACTGGCGCATCTGATCTCCCATCCCACCGAAGAGCTGTCGCGCAAGATCGGCGTCGCCCAGGCCGAAGCCATCGGCATCATGACGCTGACCCCGGGCGAAACGGCCATGATCGCCGGCGACCTGGCCTGCAAGGCGGCCAATATCGAGATCGGGTTTCTCGACCGGTTCTCCGGCGCGCTGGTGATCACCGGCAGCTGCGGCGCGGTGGAAGAGGCGCTGCACCAGACGATCGCCGGCCTGAAGCGGCTGCTCGGTTACACCGTTTGCGCGCTGACGCGCTCGTGAGATCCGCGATGAGCACGCCTGTCCGATTCGCGCTGGTGGGGCCGGTCGAAGCCGGTAAGTCCACCCTGTTCCGCGCCTTGCACGGCGACGACGGCGAGGTCCGCAAGACCCAGGCCGTGGAATACGACACGGAAGGCTGCATCGACACCCCGGGCGAGTTCTTCTGCCATCCGCGATTGCATCACGCACTGATCAACAGCACCGCCGATTGCGATCTTCTGATCTATGTGCACCCGGCCAACGACATGGAGTGCCGGCTTCCGCCCGGCCTTCTGGACGTGTACGCGCAACGCCGCCTGGTCACCGTCATCAGCAAGACCGACCTGCCCGACGCCCGGCCCGACGCCGTGGAAGCCATGCTGCGCGACCAGGGCATCGGCGGCGAAATCCTGCGCGTATCGGGACTGGAGCCGGACAGCGTGGCCGCGCTCAAGACCCGCTTGGGACTGAATCGAGAATCCGCCGCCAAACCGCGGCAAACCGAATGAGGCGAATGGAAATGTTGAAAAAGCTGATCAGCGCGGAAACCGTGCGCGCCGCCCATGCCGAGGGAGAGACGCATCTCTGGGTCAACGTGCGCGAACATATCGTCACACCGGAAGCCCGCGTGGTGGCCGAGCGGCTGGGTTTGATTCTCGCCGACACCGAAGCACCGGCGGCGCCTGACGGCACCGCATCCGTAACCCCCTCCGGCGAAGCCGACGCCCTGCGGGAAATCCGCGCGCGGGTGCTGGCCCAACTGCCCGAAGGCTCGGTGAGCGCCGAGCTGGTGGAACAACTGGTGCGCAAGGCGGCGGCCGAGCATCTGGGCACCGCGCAGGCCGGGCCGGCCATCAAATGCGTACGCGCCGACGAGGTGAGCATGGGGGTGTTCGACGGCGCCGGCCCCGGCCAGCAGGTCAGGATCGCCGACGTGATCACCGCCGCGGACGGCAGCGCGATGGCGGCCGGCTTCATGCAGTGGGAAAACGCCTTCTTCCCCTGGACGCTCAATTACGACGAAGTGGATCTGGTGCTGGAAGGCGAATTGCATGTCCGCCACGGCGGGCGGACCACGGTGGCCCGGGCCGGCGATGTGGTGTTCATTCCCAAGGGCTCCAGCATCGAGTTCGGCACACCGCAGCGGGTGCGTTTTCTGTATGTGGCCTACCCGGCCAACTGGCAAAGCTGTTGAGGCGGATATGGGCAACTTCATCACCGAGGACTGGCTGCGATCCCGCCACTCGCTGGCGCGCCACACTGAAATCACCCTGCCGCGCGACGCGAAGCTGACACCGTCGGCCGAAGAGCTCCTGAAAAGCCGCGATGTCGCCATCCGCTATCTGGACGACAAGGGCAGTGTATTCCGCGCCGAGCCGGACAACGAACGCCATGCGGTGCACGCCCTCACCGGCCGCGACCGGCGCACGGAATCCTGCTGCCAGCTGTGCCGCCAGCCGGTGGCGCGCAAGACCGAGGCGCTGACGCACCTGAACGCCGACACCCTGGTCGCGAAAAACCATCCGCGCATCGCCTTCCGGGGCAAGCTGGACAGCGCCATCGCCCAGGCGGTGTGGGCGCAGGCCGAATGGGAAGAGCGCCGCGCGCCGGCGCCGCTGGCGCACTATCTCGCCGATATCCGCTCGGCGCTGGGCAATGTGCTGCGCGCCGAAGTCTGCGGCGAGGCCATGCCGCCCATCGCCATGGGCGACGCCGACGACGCGCGCCTGCACGAATTATCGCACCGGCCGCTGGCCCTGCTCGGGCACGACCATATCGTCCCATCCGTCGAACATGGCGCCGATGTCGCCCGGCTCAATCTGCTGCGGACCACGATCCGCGAGTGCGAAACCGCGGCCGCCGGCCTGTTTCTGGACGCCGACTTCCAGGTGAGCCGTCCGGACATCCTGCAAGCGCTCAACCGGCTGAGCAGCGCCGTCTACGTGCTGATGCTCCTCGCGCTGCTGGCTCGGCTCGGCAAACCCCTGCCGAATCTGGGAGAGACGTCATGAACCTGCTCGGTCAATGCCGTCTCGCCGCGCGGGAGCATCCGGCCCGCATCGTATTCCCGGACAGCCTGGACGAGCGCTGCGTGCGCGCCGCCCACGAGCTCGCGCAGGCCGGTCTCGCGCGTCCCGTACTGCTGGCCAACCCCTTCGAGCTGCGCCATTTCTGCCATGCGCGCGGGCTGCCGCTCACCGGATTGGCCGTGCACGACCCGGCCGCCTCCACACGCCTGTCCTCCTACCTTGCGGCGCTGGCGGCACGCCAGCCCAAGGAACATGAAACCACGTTGCGCGAGTGGCTGGTCCGGCCGCTGTGGTTCGGCGCGGCCATGCTCGCCGCCGGCGACGCCGACCTGTGCATCGCCGGCAACCACTCGTCCACCCCGGATGTCTTGCGCGCCGCGCTCAGGGTGATCGGCCTCGCCGAAGGCAATCGCACCGTGTCGTCGGTGTTCTTCATGCTGCCTCCCGATGACGGCGAACCGCTCGGCTTTGCCGACTGCGGCGTGGTGCCGCGCCCGACACCGGAACAGCTGGCCGACATCGCGCTGGCCAGCGCCGCCAGCTACCGCGCCGTGACCGGCCGCGAGCCGCGTGTCGCCATGCTGTCCTTCTCCAGCCACGGCAGCGCCCGCCACGCGGATGCGGACAAGGTGCGCGCGGCCACGGCGCTGGTGCGCGAGCGGGCGCCGCGTCTGGCGATCGACGGCGAGTTGCAGTGGGATGCGGCCATGGTGCCGGAAGTGGCCGCCGTCAAGGCGCCGGGCGGCCCGCTCGCCGGACGTGCCAACGTGCTGGTTTTTCCGTCGTTGGAGGCCGGCAACATCGGCTACAAGATCGCCCAGCGACTGGGCGGCTACCAGGCGCTGGGCCCGATGGTACAGGGGCTGGCCCGACCACTGCACGACCTGTCCCGGGGCTGCAGCGTGGAAGACATGGTCAACGTCAGTCTGCTGGCCATGAAGATGTGCAATGCGGATGGCGCGGCGCGGCAGCGAGCGTCGGCCGCCTAGGCAAGATGAATTAACCCAACCCTTCAAGGAGTGTGCAAATGGAAGCTCTTGGCATGATTGAAACCCGCGGCATGGTAGCCCTGATCGAAGCCTCCGACGCGATGGTCAAAGCGGCCCGCGTCAAGCTGGTCGGCGTCAAGCAGATCGGCGGCGGCCTCGTGACCGCGATGGTGCGCGGCGACGTGGCCGCGTGCAAGGCCGCCACGGACGCCGGGGCCGCCGCGGCGCAACGCATCGGTGAACTGGTGTCGGTGCACGTGATTCCGCGTCCCCACGCCGATCTGGAAGAAGTGTTTCCGATCAAAATGCCGGCCGACCAGAACCTCGATTGAACGTCGGCGGACCGCGGCCGGCGGCTGACGGCGTCAGACGGCCGGCTCTTTTCAAACGACCGCACGCCGTCACGCGCGGCAGGCGGAAAACGGAAGCAGGCACATGAAACTGGGCATCGTGGTGGGACAGGTGGTGTCCACCGTCAAGCACGGCGGCTTGCAGAAAGACCGCCTGCTGCTGGTGGAAATGATCATGCCGGACGGCCAGCCCGCCGGCGGCACGCAGGTGGCGGCCGACAGCCTCGGCGCCGGCGACGGCGAGTGGGTGCTTCTGGTGGCCGGCAGCTCGGCGCGGCGCATGCTGGACGAAGACACCCCGGTGGATCTGGGTGTGGTCGGCATCGTCGACGAAGTGGTGTTCAGGCAGCAAGTGGTTTACCACAAGTGATCCGGCCGCCCGGATCGCTTGGCAAGACAAGGAGCGGGTTGTGGAACTGAAGGCAAGCGATATCGAAGACGTGGTCAAAGCGGTGCTGGCATCGATGGGGCATACCGCCCCGGCGCGGCGGGCGCCGGCATTGCCGCCGGGCATTTTCGCGGAACTTGACGATGCCGTGGCCGCGGCCAGAAGCGCCCAGGCCGCCTTGCGCAGTGTCGCGCTGCGCGAACGCATCATCGCCGCCATCCGCGCGGCCGGCGAAACGCACGCCCGCGAACTGGCGGAACTGGCGGTCGCCGAAACCGGCATGGGCCGGGTGGACGACAAGATCGCCAAGAACGTGGCGCAGGCCCGGCACACCCCCGGCGTGGAGTGTCTGCACGCGCAGGTGCTGACCGGCGACAGGGGGCTCACGCTGATCGAGAATGCCGCCTGGGGCGTGATCGCCTCGGTCACGCCGTCCACCAACCCCGCCGCCACGGTCATCAACAACGCGATCAGCATGATCGCCGCCGGCAACAGCGTGGTGTTCGCCCCCCACCCCGCCGCCCGGAAAACGTCGCAGCGGGCGATCTCGCTGCTGAACGAGGCCATCCTCGCCGCCGGCGGTCCGGCCGACCTCCTGACCACGGTGGCCAAACCCGACATCGACACCGCGCAGCGGCTGTTCCGTTACCCCGGCATCCATCTTCTGGTGGTCACCGGCGGCGAAGCCGTCGTGGAGGCCGCGCGCAAGGTCACCGACAAGCGGCTGATCGCCGCCGGCGCCGGCAATCCGCCGGTGGTGGTGGACGAAACCGCCGATATCGCCCGCGCCGCGCGCGACATCGTCTGGGGCGCGTCCTTCGACAACAACATCATCTGCGCGGACGAGAAGGCGCTGATCGCCGTGGACGCGATCTGCGACGACCTGAAGGTGGCAATGGAAAACCATCGCGCGGTGGAACTGACCGCCGAGGAGGCCGAGCGGCTGGTTGCCATTTTGCTGACGCGGGTGGACGAACAGGGCCGCGGCGCGGTCAGCCGCGACTGGGTGGGGCGCGATGCGGTGAAAATCGCCGCCGCGATCGGCCTGAAAGTGCCGGACGATACCCGGCTGCTGTTCGTGGAAACGCCGGCCGATCACCCGTTCGCCGTCACCGAACTGATGATGCCGGTGCTGCCGGTGGTGCGCGCGCGCGATGTGGACGAGGCGATCGCGCTTGCCGTGAAACTCGAAGGCGGCTGCCGCCACACGGCGGCGATGCACTCGCGCAACCTCGATCATCTGGACCGGATGGCCAACGCCATCAACACCAGCATCTTCGTCAAGAACGGCCCCTGTCTTGCCGGCCTCGGCTTTGGCGGCGAAGGCTGGACCACGATGACGATCTCGACGCCGACCGGCGAGGGCGTCACCTCCGCCCGCACCTTCGTGCGACTGCGCCGCTGTGTGCTGGTCGACCATTTCCGCATCGTGTGAGGAAGCTCGCCATGCCGACCGCTTCCCCGACCCCCGAATGGCTGCGGCGACGCCTGCGCGCCGCGCAGGCGTTGCATCACGGCGCCACACGGCGCGAGCCGGCTCCCGGCATGCGCCTGGGCATCGACCTTGGCACCAGCGACGTGGTGTCGGTGGTGGTGGCGCCGGATGGCGAGCCGGTCGCGGTCTGCCTGGACTGGGCCGACGTGGTGCGCGACGGCGTGGTGTGGAATTTCTTCGGCGCGGTGGAGATTGTCCGCCGCCATCTGGACGCGCTGGAGCGGCGCCTCGGGCACCGTTTCGCCGAAGCGTCCACCTCATTTCCGCCCGGCACCGACCCGCGCATCTCGGTCAACGTGCTCGAAGCGGCCGGACTCGCGGTGCGCGGCGTCATCGACGAACCGTCGGCGGTGGCCGCCCTGCTGGGGCTGGAGCACGCCGCCGTGGTGGACATCGGCGGCGGCACCACCGGCATCGCCATCGTCGAGCACGGCGAGGTGATCTACAGCGCGGACGAAGCCACCGGCGGCCATCACGTCTCGCTGACACTGTCCGGCCGGCACGGCCTGCCGCTCGATGAGGTGGAGATCCTCAAGCGCGAGCGCGGCGAGGAGGTCTGGCCCGTCGTCCGGCCGGTATTCGAAAAGATGTGCGACATCGTGCGCCGCCACCTGGATCGCATGCCGCAAGGCGATCTTTACCTGTCCGGCGGCTCCTGCTCGCTGCCCGGGGTGCGCGAACTCTTCGCGCGCGAGTTTCCCGCGCACCGCGTCCACCTGCCCGAGCCGCCGATCTATCTGACACCGCTCGCCATCGCCTGCCACGCGGCGGACGATGGCGCGCAAGGAGCACGTCATGCAAGCCACCGACCTTGACCTGGCGCTGTATCACGCCATCGATCTTTTCAGCGCCCGCGAGGTACAGACCTTCGCGGTGCCCCCCGCCACCCTGATCGGCACCGGCGCCATCGCCCGGACGGGCGAGGCGGCGGCCCGGCTCGGCCTGCAACGGGTTTTCGTGACGGCCGACGGCTTCTTGCTGGACCGGGGGCAGGCCGACGCCCTGCTGCGTTCGCTCGCGCGGCACGATATCGACGCCGAATGCTACCGCTATCCCGGAGGAGAGCCCGACAGCGCCACGGTGGAAGAGGCCGCGCGCCGGCTCGCCGGCGCCAAGTGCGATGGCATCGTCGCGTTCGGTGGCGGCTCGGTGCTGGACACGGCCAAGGCCATCGCCATGCTGGCCCCCCATCCCGGCATGGACGTCGCCGGCCTGGCCGGCGCGCCGGCGCTGCCCAACGGCCGGATGCCGCTCATCCTGGCGCCGACCACCGCCGGCACCGGCTCGGAAGCCTCCAACATCACCGTGGTCACCGATAGCGCCAGCGGCATCAAGCAGGCCATCGTCCACCCCGCGCTGATTCCCGACCTCGCGGTGATCGATGCCGGCCTGACGCTGGACATGCCCGCCGCGCTGACCGCCGCCACCGGCATCGATGCGCTGACCCACGCCATCGAGGCCTATGTCGCACGCGGCGCCAACCCGCTCACCCAGGCGCTGGCGCTGCGCGCCATCACCCTGATCGGCCGCGCGCTGCCCGTCGCCGTGGGCCAGGGACACAACCTCGCGGCACGCCAGGACATGATGCTGGGTTCGTATCTGGCCGGCATGGCCTTCTCCAACGCGGGGCTGGGACTGGTGCACGCGATAGCCCATCAGATCGGCGCGCGCTATCACATCCCGCACGGCGTCGCCAACGCCGTGCTGCTGCCCTCGGTGCTGCGCTTTAACCGGCTGGTTTCGGCTCGCGCCTACCGCGACATCGGTCAGGCGCTATGCGGCGAGCCCCTGGGGGCGGACGAACTGATCGCGGCGGTGGCGCGGCTGATCACGGACATCGGCCTGCCCGGCGGCCTGCGTCTGCCGGGTGTCTCGCCGGACGATTTCGCCGCGCTGGCCGAGGCCGCGCTCACCGACGCCTGTCTTGCCGGCAATCCGCGCGAGGCCGGCCGCGAGGACATCATCGGCCTTTACCGCCACGCCTGGAATCGCCAGGCGCAGGAGAACTGAATCGCTGATTGGAAAAAGGGAGCAACATCATGGGCATCAACGAAATCATCATGTGGATCATGATGACCTTCATGGTCATCGCGGCGCTGGACAGAATGATGGCGCAGTTCGGCGGCTCGGAGACCGTGCTCGGCAAAGTGGGACTGGGGTCGCTCGGGCGCCAGATCAGCGGCGCGGGCTCGCAGTTCGAGGAAGGCTTCATGGCGATGGGCGCGCTCGGCCTCGCCATGGTCGGCGTGATCGCGCTCGCGCCGGTACTGGCGCACTGGCTCGGGCCGGTGGTGATTCCACTGTATGAAGCGGTCGGGGCCAGCCCGGCGATGTTCGCCACCACCCTGCTCGCCAACGACATGGGCGGCTTCTTCCTCGCCAAGCAGCTGTCGGGCGGCGACACCGCGGCCTGGCTCTACGCCGGCCTGATCCTCGGCGCGATGATGGGACCGACCATCGTGTTCAATATCCCGGTGGCGCTCGGCATCATCGACAAGGCCGACCGGCGTTTTCTGGCGCTGGGCGTGATGGCGGGAATGGTCACCATTCCGCTGGGCTGTCTCGCCGGCGGGGTGACGGCCATGCTGAGCGACGTCTCGGTGAACGGCCAGCCTGTCGTGTTCACACTGCCGATGCTGCTGGTCAACATGATCCCGGTCATCGTCGTCGCGGTGCTGTTGGCCGTCGGCCTCAAGCTGTGCCCGGAAAAAATGATCGCCGGCTTCCAGGTGTTCGCGAAGTGCCTGGTGGTGCTGATCACCGCCGGCCTCGCGCTGGCGGTATTGCAAGCGACCCTGGGCGTAGCGCTGGTGCCGGGCATGGATCCGATCTTCACCGCCAGGGGCGACGAGCCGGGCACCATGCGCGCGATCGAGGTGATCGGCTTCATCGCCTGCGTGCTGCTGGGCGCCTACCCGATGGTGTTCATTCTGACGCGCTGGTTCGAAAAACCGCTGATGCGCGTGGGCGGCCTGCTCGGCATGAACAATAGCGCCGCCGCCGGCATGGTGGCCACGCTGGCCAACTCCATTCCCATGTTCGGGCTGATGAGCAAGATGGACGACAGGGGCAAGGTGATCAACGTCGCCTTCGCCGTGTCGGCCGCCTTCACCTTCGGCGATCACCTCGGCTTCACCGCCGCCAACGTCTCCAGCATGATTTTTCCGATGATCGTCGGCAAGCTGGTGGGTGGCGTCAGCGCCGTGCTGCTGGCGATGAGACTCGCGCCCGCGGCGCAACAGGATTGAGGCGACACACCATGAACCGTCGCCAGATCCACAGCGTGGGCATCGACATCGGCACCACGACAACCCAGGTGATCTTCTCGCTCCTGGAGCTTGTCAACCGCGCCGGTGTGTCGCAGGTGCCGCGCTACGAGTTTTCGCGCCGCGACATCGTCTATGAAAGCCCGGTGGCGTTCACGCCGCTGGACGCGGACGGCCGGGTGCGCGAGGACGAACTGATGGCCTTCATCCGCGCGCAATACCGGGCCGCCGGCATCCGCGAGGACGCCGTGGAGTCCGGCGCCATCATCATCACCGGCGAGACATCCAAGGCCCGCAACGCCCGCGACGCGGTACTGCGTCTGGCCGAAACACTGGGTGACTTCGTGGTGGCCACCGCCGGTCCGCATCTGGAATCGGCCATCGCCGGCCATGGCTCGGGCGCCTGCGAGATGTCCGCGCAGGAAACCCGCCGCGTGGCCAATATCGACATCGGCGGCGGCACCGCCAACTACGCGGTGTTCGAAGCCGGCCGGCTGGTCGATACCGCCTGCTTGAACGTCGGCGGACGGCTGATCGAAACCACCGCCGACGGCGCGACCCGCCATGTGCACGAGCCGGCCCGCGCCATCTGCGCCGACCTGTTCGGCGATGGCGTCGATCTGTCCGCGCTCGGTCCGGCCGAGCACGAGCGGGTGGCCGGGCGCATGGCCGGCCTGCTCTGGGAAGTGCTGGTGGGCGACCCCTCCGCGCTCGCGCGCGAACTGTTGATGACCGAGCCCCTGCGAGCGGGCCGGCCATTCGATGCCGTGATGATTTCCGGCGGGGTCGGCGAGTGCTACTACCGCCCGTCCTCTGCCGCCACGCCTTACGCCTTTCACGATATCGGCCCGCTGCTCGCCCGGGCGCTTCACACGCACGAGGGCATGCGGGCGCAGCCCGTCATCATGCCCGCGCAAACGCTGCGCGCCACGGTCATCGGCGCCGGGGCCTACACGCTGTCACTGTCGGGCAGCACCATCTGGCTCAAGAACCTGAAACTGCCGCTGCGCAATATTCCGGTCGCGCATCCGGATCTGGCCTGGGCCGACTTCGCGCCGGGGCGGCTGGAGGAGAGCCTGGAGCGCGCCGTGCGGCGCCTGGACCTCGATCCCGGCCGGGATCTTTACGCCCTGGCGCTGCCCGCCGACCTGCCCATCGCCTATCGGGCCATCGACGCCTGCGCCACCGAGCTTGCCGGTTTCTCTCGCCGCTTCGCCCAGGAACGCCCCTTGATCGTGCTGTCGTGCCGGGATCTGGGCAAGGCGCTGGGGATGCTGCTGCAGCCGGCGCTCGCCGGGCGCGAGCTCGCGGTCATCGACGAAGTGGCCACGCGCGATGGCGACTACATCGACATCGGCGCGCCGCTGTTCGGTGGAGAGATCGTGCCCGTCACCGTCAAGTCATTGGCCTTTCCATCATCCAAAGGTATGTGATCATGAAACTGAAGACGCATTTATTCGGCAAGACTTACCAGTTCCGGGACGTGAAGGACGTGCTGGCCAAGGCCAACGAACCGCGTTCGGGCGACATGCTGGCCGGTGTGGCGGCGCAAAGCTCGCAGGAGCGCGTGGCCGCCAAGCAGGTGCTGTCCGAGCTGACACTGGCGGACCTGCGCGAGAATCCGGTCATCCCGTACGAGGAGGACTGCGTCACCCGCGTCATCCAGGATGACATCAACGAATCCGCCTACGCCCGCATCCGCAACTGGACGGTGGGCGAATTGCGCGAAGCCATTCTGGGCGACGACACCGACAGCACAGCGCTGGACTACCTGCGCAAGGGGCTGACCTCGGAGATGGTGGCGGCGGTGGCCAAGATCTGCTCCAACGCCGACCTGGTCTACGGCGCCAAGAAAATGCCGGTGGTCAAACGCGCCAACACCACCATCGGCCTGCCCGGCCGCTTCAGCGCGCGCCTGCAGCCCAACGACACCCGCGACGACGTGAAAAGCATCGCCGCGCAGATGTTCGAAGGCCTGTCGTTCGGCATGGGCGACGCGGTGATCGGCGTCAACCCGGTCACCGACAACGTGGAGAACGTGCGCCGCATCCTCGACACCGTGTATGACGCGATCGACAAGTACGCGATCCCCACCCAGGGCTGTGTGCTGGCGCACATGTCCACCCAGATCGAGGCCATCCGCCAGGGCGCGCCGGGCGGCCTGATCTTCCAGAGTATCTGCGGCAGCGAAAAGGGCCTCAAGGAATTCGGCGTGACGCTGGAACTCATGGACGAAGCGCGCGAAGTCGGCCGCAAGAACAATCGCATCACCGGCGGCAACTACCTGTACTTCGAAACCGGCCAGGGTTCGGCCCTGTCGGCCAATGCCCACAATGGCGCGGACCAGGTGACGATGGAAGCGCGCAACTACGGCCTCGCCCGCCACTACGACCCGTTCATCGTCAACACGGTGGTCGGTTTCATCGGCCCGGAATACCTGTACAACGATCGGCAAATCATCCGCGCCGGACTGGAAGACCACTTCATGGGCAAGCTCACCGGCATCTCCATGGGGTGCGACTGCTGCTACACCAACCACGCCGACGCCAACCAGAACTCCAATGAGAACCTGGCCATCCTGCTGGCGACCGCCGGTTGCAACTTCATCATTGCCATGCCGTTGGGTGACGACATCATGCTCAACTACCAGACGACGGCCTTCCACGACACCGCCACCCTCCGTCAGTTGCTGGGGCTGCGGCCGGCGCCGGAATTCGAAGCCTGGCTGGAAAAAATGGGCCTGATGGAAAACGGCAGGCTGACGCGCCGCGCAGGCGATGCGTCCTTCTTCTTCTGATACGGAGCGGACCAAAATGGACAAACAGCAAATCGACGAAATCGTACGCGCGGTGATGAGTCAACTGGAACAGGGAACGCCGGCCGCCGCGCCCGCCGGCGCCGCCCGCCCGGTCAAGACAGGCGAAGAGGAGGCCCTGCCCGACCTTGGCACCGAACCCTTCCGGGTCTGGATGGGGGTGGACGAGCCCAAGCGGCCCGAGGTGCTGGCCGAATTGCGCGCCAACACCGCCGCCCGTGTCTGCACCGGCCGCGCCGGACCCCGTCCGCGCACCACGGCGCTGCTGCGCTTTCTTGCCGACCATTCGCGCTCCAAGGACACGGTGCTCAAGGAAGTGCCGCAGGAATGGGTGGAACAAAAGGGCCTGCTCGAACTGCAAAGCGAAATCGAGAACAAGGACCAGTATCTGACGCGTCCGGACATGGGACGGCGCCTGAACGAGACGTCGCTGCAATTGCTCAAAACGCGCTGCAAACAAAAACCCCAGGTGCAGGTGGTGGTGTCCGACGGTCTGTCCACCGACGCCGTCACCGCCAACTTCGACGAAATCCTGCCCCCCCTGCTCAAGGGGCTGGAGAGCGCCGGGCTGGAGGTGGGCACGCCGTTCTTCGTCCGCTACGGGCGGGTCAAGGTGGAAGACCAGGTCGGTGAAACGCTCGGCGCCAAGGTGGTGATTCTGCTGGTGGGCGAACGCCCCGGTCTTGGCCAGTCGGAAAGCCTGTCCTGCTACATGGTGTACGCGCCGACCGCCGCCACCGTGGAAGCCGACCGCACCTGCATTTCCAACATCCATCGCGGCGGCACTCCGCCGGTGGAGGCCGCCGCCGTCATCGTGGATCTCGCCAAACGCATGCTGGAGAAAAAGGCCTCCGGCATGGCGCTCAACCGTTCGACAGGAGACTGACATGGCCACTTTGGATCTGATCAAACCCAGCGTGAAGGCCGTGCGCCTGATCGCCTCGGCGCAGTCCGACTTCAAGGCCGCGCTCAAGTTGCCCGCCCACATCAACTGCCTGGGCCTGCTTACCGCCGATTCGGACGACGTCACCTACATCGCCGCCGACGAGGCGACCAAACAGGCGCAGGTCGAGGTGGTGTTCGGCCGCTCGCTGTACGCCGGCGCCGCCCACAGTTCATCGCCCACTGCGGGCGAGGTGCTGGTGATCCTCGGCGGCGGCTCGCCGGCCGAGGTGCGCGCGGGACTGGATTCCATGATCGCCACCATCGAGGACGGCCCGGCCTTCCGCTGGGCCAACGACGCGGAGGACACCGCGTTCCTCGCCCACGTGATCTCGCGCACCGGCTCTTACCTGTCGGCGCAGACCGGCGTGCGCCAGGGAGAACCCCTGGCCTACCTGATCGCCCCGCCTCTGGAAGCCACCTTCGGCATCGACGCGGCGCTCAAGGCCGCCGACGTGACGCTGGCCGGCTACGTGCCACCGCCATCGGAGACCAACTATTCCGGGGCCTTCCTCACCGGCAGCCAGGCCGCCTGCAGCGCCGCCTGCCAAGCCTTCACCCAGGCCGTGCTGGATGTGGGCAGGCAGCCGATCGCGCTGATCTGAGCGGAGGGCGGCCATGATCAACGCACTGGGACTCATGGAAGTCAGGGGGCTCGTTACCGCCATCGAGGCGGCCGACGCCATGCTCAAAGCGGCCGATGTACGGCTCATGCGCCAGTGGCGCACCGAACCGGGCCTGATCTCGCTGGTGGTGGAGGGCGATCTGGCCGCCTGCCGCGCGGCGCTGGACGCCGGAGAGGCCGCGGCGCGGCGCCTTGGAGAGGTGGTCAGCCGCTGCGAAATCGGCCGCCCCGACCCGGACACCGAAACCCTGGTCGGGACCATGCTCGAGCCGCCCGCTTCAATCGCACCGCCGGCGACTCCCCGGTTCGACGAAGCGGAGGTCATCGCGCGCATTGCCGCCGCCCCGGCGGGCATGAGCCTGGTCGAACTGCAAACGGCCTTCCCCTTCGTCGGCGTCAGCCGCGCCTGGCTGCAGACGCAATGCCGCGAGGGACGGCTCGTTCGGCGGCGCGGCCGCTATTTCGGGACGCAAGACAAGGAGTGAAGCGGCCGTGTGGCTTGCTCAACCACAAAGCCTCTTCGTGCCTGGCGGTGTACCGTATCCGACAGGGGGGAGGCCGCCGGAGCGAAAACCCGGTGACCGGCACAACGGTCGCCGCCAAGCCGTTTCGCCAGGCATGGAACCGCTTAGAGAGGAGAAACGATGCCCGTTCAACCGCGAAAAAACGGACCATTGCACCGGCTGCGTCACGACAGCCCGCCAAGCGACGCTCCGCTGGATCCCCTGGGGGCCGAGGTCGGCGTCAGGCGCCGCGAGGCGCACAGCAGTTTCGAGCAGGCCTGCGCCATCACCGCATGGCAGCAATTGTACGACCAGTTGCAGCCGGGACGCTTCGCCGGCTATCTGAAGGAGTTGTGGCTGGACCGGCTGCAATGCTTCGAGGAGTTCACCAACCGCGCGTTGCGCCAATCGTGCATCGTCTGGCCCGGCGCCTACTGGTTCGGCATTCCCTGCCCGGGCCAACCCGATGCCGCGCGCGACGGCTCGACAGTCGACGACAACCTCATCACCATCAGTCCGGGCGGCGAGGAGTTCGAACTGACGACTCCCGGGGATTTTCATATCATGGGGCTGGTGGTGCCGCGCGATGCGCTCGAAACGCACGCCAACATCACGCTGGATGGCGGACTGCCGGCGGTGCTGGCCAATACGCCGCTCCTGCAGGTGAATCCGGCCCGCAAGCGCGAGTTCATCCGCCGCCAGCGAGAACTCCTGACGGAAGCCGAGCGCAGCCGGCTCGGACCGTCCGACGTCGTCGCCTATCGCTTCATGCGCCATGAACTGCTCGACAACCTGACCGATCTGCTCGCCAGCGCGAGCCCGGCCCCGGCGCCGCTGCGCAGCCGCCAGCAACACTGGCGCCAGGTCCGCAGGGCGCGCGATTTCGCGATGAGCCAGCCGGATGTACCGCTGGTGGTGGCCGATCTGTGCAACCATCTCAATGTGAGCCGGCGCACACTGCAGAACATTTTTCACAACACCCTGGGCATCTGCCCGCTCTCCTACCTCAAGGCGATGCGCCTCAATGCGGTCAGGCGCGAATTGCTGAGTCCCGAATCGCGCTACCTGTCGGTGCAGGATGCGGCCACTGACTGGGGATTCTGGCACCTGAGCCAGTTCGCGGTGGACTACGGCCGGCTGTTCGGCGAGAAACCGTCGGATACGCTGCGTCGTCGGGAGAAATGAAGAATGCTACCTGGTGGCCCAGCGCGACGCCGACACGCCTCCGAGAATGAAAAGAAAAATACCCGGCCAACGTCAGTTGCCGGGTACCCACGATCACCAGGGCTTGCGGTACAAGGCGCACTCGATACATCGCGACGCCGGCTTGCCGCGTTCAGACCAGCGGCGGCTCCTGCATCAGCGCCACCTGTTCGCGCAGCTCGAGAATGCGGTCCTGCCAGTAACGGACGGTGCCGAACCAGGGGAACGCGGCGGGGAAGGCCGGATCCTGCCAGCGGCGCGCGATCCACGCGCTGTAATGGAGCAGTCGCAAGGTCCGCAACGCTTCCATGAGTTGCAACTCCCGGTCGTCGAACTCGCAGAACATCTCGTAGCCGCTGAGCACCGCGTTAAGCTGGGCGCGCATCTCCGGGCCATCGCCCGAGAGCAGCATCCACAGGTCCTGGATCGCCGGCCCCGTGCGGCTGTCGTCGAAATCGACGAAATGCGGACCGTTGTCGGTCCACAGCAAATTGCCCGGGTGACAATCGCCATGCAACCGCAGCACCCTGACATCGCCCGCCCGCTGCCAGGCCTGGTCGACACCGTCCAGAGCCTGGTCCGCGATGCTGATCCAGGCGGCCCTCAATTCGTCGGGCAACCAATCCCCGCTCACCAGGAAATCGCGCGGTTCCTGTCCGAAGCTTTGCCGGTCAAGCGCCGGTCTTGCCCGGTATTCGCCGCAGGCGCCAATGGCGTGGATGCGTCCCAGAAAACGTCCGAGCCACTCGAGGGTCTCTTCCCGGTCCAGATCCGGCACCCTGCCGCCCTGTCTGGCGAACAGCGCGAACCGGTGACCGTCGACATGGTGCAGGGTGCGCCCATCGAACGCCAGGGGAGGAACAACCGGCACTTCCTGCCCGGCAAGCTCGAGACTGAACGCGTGCTCCTCGAGAATCGCCTCGTCGCTCCAGCGCCCCGGCCGATAGAATTTGGCGATCAGCGGCGGATCTTCATCCATGCCGATCTGGTAGACACGGTTTTCGTAGCTGTTGAGCGCCAGAAGACGGCCATCGGGCCGCAAGCCGATACTCTCCAGCGCCGACAGCAGGCAATCCGGCGTCAAACCGGAAAACGGCGGTTCGTGAGGCGTATCGGCCGTGTCGTTCGGCGTCATGACTGGCGCGGAGCCTCGACCTTGTAGCGCGGCGCCAGGAACAGCGCCGGCACTTCGCGCTTGGTCTTGGCCTGGCGGCCCGGCAACGGTGTCTTGCGGCCTTCGGCGGCCGGAGCGGCCAGGGCGGACACCGCGACCGGTCGCTCGGATGCGCCACGGCCGCCGCGACGAGCGCGCGGCTCGGGTGCTTCGCCGGCGGGACGCGGCATCCAGGAAGGCCAGAATCCTTCCACCGTTTCCGGTTTGAGGGTTTTCTTGATCAGTTTTTCGATGGCTTCGTGCTGCTTGTCCTCTTCCTCGCCCATCAGCGAAATCGCCACGCCGGTGGCGCCGGCCCGGCCGGTACGGCCGATGCGGTGCACATAGTCTTCCGGCGAATTGGGCATCTCGTAGTTCACCACGTAGGGCAACTCGGAGATATCCAGACCGCGCGCGGCCACATCGGTGGCGACCAGCACCTTCACTTCGCCGCTCTTGAATGCGGCGAGCGTTTCCAGGCGCGAGCCTTGCGACTTGTCGCCATGGATGGCTTCCGCCGCGTGACCGTCGCGTTTCAGATCGCGGGCCAACTGGTCGGCGCTGATCTTGGTGCGGCAGAACACGATGACTTGCGACATCTGGCGCTGGCGGATCAGGTGCGAGAGCAGATGGCGCTTGCGGTAGGCATCGACCTGGTACACCAGTTGTTCGACCTGATCGTTGGTCGAGTTCTGGCGCGCCACTTCGACCAGTTGCGGGTCGACCATGAACTCTTCGGCCAGGCGTTTGATCTCGTTGGCGAACGTCGCGGAAAACAGCAGGGTCTGACGCGACTTGGGCAGCATCGACAGGATCTTGCGGATGTCCTGGATAAAGCCCATGTCGAGCATGCGGTCCGCTTCGTCGAGCACCAGGATGTCGACCTTGTTGAGCGCCACCGTGCGGGCGCCGACATGGTCGAGCAGCCGGCCGGGCGTCGCGATCAGGATCTCCACGCCGCGGCGCAGCTCCTGGGTCTGGGGATCCATGTTCACCCCCCCGAAAACCGTTGTACAGCGTATCGGCAGGTAGCGGGTGTAGGCCTTGGCGTTGACGCCGATCTGGTCGGCCAGCTCCCGGGTCGGCGACAGGATCAGCGCGCGCACCGGATGCATCGCCGGCGAGGCGCTGGGATTGGCGAATTTTTTCAATCGTTCCAGAATGGGCAGCATGAAAGCCGCCGTCTTGCCGGTCCCCGTCTGGGCGGCGGCAAGCAGGTCGCGGCCGGTCAGCACCAGGGGAATGGCCTTGGCCTGGATCGGCGTGGGCTCGCTATAGCCCTGCTCGTCGATCGCGCGGAGGATCTCCGGCGACAACCCAAGCTCGGCAAATGTCATGTATTGCTCCTGCAAAAAAATGGGCGACGGCGCGAAGGCCAAGCCCGCGCGCCGCTCACCGCGATTCATGTGTAGACTGTTTCGGTCAGCTCAGATACCGGACAAGCCCGGCCAACAGGACAACGAACAGCCACAAGAGCACCGATCGCCATACCAGTCCGACGGCGCTCTTGAGCGCCTGGGGATCGGCTTCGTCGCCGATGCCCAGCTCCGGACGGAATTTGATGGTGTAGTCCTGCTTGAGGGGATCGCCAAGCCGTATGCCGATCGCTCCCGCCGCGGTCGCCAGCAGGATACCCGCGGCGTGGTTCCCCCAGGTTTTGGCCTGGGCGCGCCAGCAGTAGACCGCGTCCTCGAAGTCACCGGTCACGGCGAAGCCCGCGGCGGTAAGGCGCACAGGAATCCAGTCGAGCCACGTGGTGACCTGGGCGGCGAACTCCCCGAAACGCTCCTCCCGGTCGATACGGTCACCCCATTTGCTGCTGAGCATCGTCGACAGGCGGAACACCAGCGCGCCGACCGGGCCGGGCAGCAGCACGAACCAGAACATCGTCCCGAACACGTGACGGTAACTGTCGACAATGCCCTGCTCGATGGCCAGCCGGGAGATCTCGTTCACCGACAGCTCGGCGGTCGGCTGGCCGGTCCACTGGCGCAGCAGATTGCGCGCATCGAAGTCGCGCCCTTCGGACAACGCGAGGGAGATCTCGGAGAACGCGCTGGAAAAATGCCGGAACCCCATCGTCAGATACAGCACAAACACGTTCCACGCCAGCGCCAGCGCCGGCGTGACCGCCGCCAACGCGTAATACACGCCGAGCACGATCAACGCGGGGGGAAGGATGGCCGTCAGCCAGGCCAGCAGGCCATGCCGCCAGGCGCCGGCATTCAGGTTGCGCTCAAGATAGTTCGCATAACGGGTAAACAGCAACCATACCCGGTTGCGGTTCCCCAGGGGGCGCAACTGCTCCAGCGCCAGAGCAAAAATAAGGGATAACAGGGTCATTGGTTAAAGTCGTTGTCTCGGGCCCAGCTTCGAAGATACCACAAAGCGCCACCGCGCCCAAACAAGCCGACGGTCTTGTCATGCCGAGCCGAGATGGCGTCCTCCGACGGGAATGTCGGGCGTGGTGCCGTCCTTGCCGTAGCCAAGCGTGGACGCGGCGCAACTTCTCAGAAAAACCAGCGCTTCGCCGGTGCGCTCAAGACCACGTTCGATGATCGCGCCATTGCGGGCATTTCGCGCCTTGGCCTCTTCCAGCGCGTCCTCCAGGGCGCGCCAGGCGGCGTCGGCTTCGGGCTTGTCCGGCAACCATGCCGCGACGCCCTCCACGGAGTGGATGCCCTTGTCCAGCATCCATTGCGCGCGCGCGCGTCCCCGCTCCTCGATGGTTTCCAGAGCCGCGGCCTTTTCGGCGGCAATGGCTTCCACGCGGCGCATTTCGCCCTTCTCGAGCACGGCGAACTCCTCGTCGAGAAGCGCCACTAGCCGGGACAAGCTTTCCGCTTCGTCCCGGCACAATTCGGCAAATCGTTGGCTGTCAGTCATTCGTGCACCTGCCGGCACGGCCATGGGCCGCCTCCCGGGTTACAGCAGCCCCCGCAGATGCTGGATCAAACCATCCGCCGTCTTGCTGGAGTCGGGCTGATAATCGCCGGACAGCAGGGCGTTGCGGATTTCTTCGACCTTTTTGGCATCGAACGGCTGCACGCTGGCGCTGATCTGCTGATCCGCCGCGATCGCCTGCGAAGTCCGCGAGCTGATGGCCACGGTTTCGGACTTGGCCGGCGCCGTCTGCGAAGCGACGTCTTCGGATTCGGTCCGACGCGGGGTCCGCTTGGACTGGGGCGCAAACACCCCGGTCACGTTGCCCGTGTTATCGATCTTCATGGCGTGTCCTTCCTGACTGCATATGTTCTTACACTCTATTATCGGCGCAAATCCTGCTGTCTTGACAGTCTTTTCGATCAAAACACCACAATCACCGCGCCATCCTCGCGAACCGTGCCGCGGATCACCCGTCCGGCGCCCATTCTCACCGGCACGCTATCCCCCGCCGCAGCGTTGGCCATGGCGGTTCCATCCGCGCTGACCATGAAGCCTTCCCCGATCGCCAGCACCTTGACCCGCTGATTCATTTTAACAACAACCGGGGCTTTTACCATAAAGGAACGCAACCATCCGCCCGCCGGCACTCCGCTGGTCATGGTTTGCCCCACCGCCAGGGACAGATCGCCCAGCACGGTCTGCGTCGCGCTGCCTTCGGGCATGTCGACGAGCCGCACATCGTCGGGGCCGATCGTCTCCCCGGCGCGCAAGGCGCGGTTGGCGACCACGCCGACCCGCGTTTCGCTGATCGAGACGGGAACCCGCAGCGACCAGCCCAGCGACGGACAACTGACATCGACAAAAGTCGATCCTGTCTGCCGCGCTCCCTGCGCCCAACCGGCGAACAGCGCGTCGCACGCGGGAACCGCCAGCCGGCGATCGACCCGTCCTATCGTCCAGCGGGCCTTGCGTTGTGCCAGCTCGCCGGCGACAAACTTGCGGGCCGTCTCTTCCAGACGCGACAGATCCTGGTTGGCGGCCAGCAACGGCGCGGGAATCAGTGCCGCCGCCAGCGCGGCCATCAGCGTGAAAATCTTCAGTTTCATCGCGCCTATTCTACCCGAAGCTCCGCGTAAAGACTGTATGTCGCGATTGACAAACACATAAAGCAAAACAAATACTTTCCATGCGTAGTGCATTTACTTTAAACAACAATACACACAGGGGAAACACATGAAACGACGCCTTGCCGCGCTGGCGACCGCTTGCGCGCTTTCCGCCATGAGCCAGGCCCAAGCCGACTCGACATTCAGCAACATCTATTTCCTTGGCGACAGCCTGTCGGATGTCGGCGTGTACGCCGGCCTCGTCTATGACCCCACCGCCGCCGGCAGCCCCACGCTTGGCGCCAAGGCGCGCTGGCTGACAGGCTACGGCCCCAACTGGACGGATGTGCTCGCCGCCCGGTTCGGCTTCACCTCGGTCGCCAATAGCCCGATCTATAACGCCGCCAACACCAGCCCCACCGGCAACAACTACGCGCAAGGCGGCGCCCAGGCGCAAAGCGGCGCGACCCACAATAACCCGCATGTCGGCCCCGGCGGCGTGCCGACCGAGGACATCCAGGCCCAGTACACCAATTACCTGGCCCAACACGGCGGCAAAATCGACCCCAGGGCGGCCTACGCGGTGTGGATCGGCGGCAACGATCTGAATGGCGCCATCCGCGCAGGACAAGCCTCCAGCGATCCGCAAGGCACCGTCGCCCAGGTATTGAGCAACGCGGCGACCAACACCCTCGGCGTGGTCCGATCCCTCAACGCCCAGGGCGCCGCCGTGGTCATCGTGCCGAACATTCCGGACCCGAGCCGCTCGCCGACCATCCTGTTCGCCGTTCTCGATCAGACACTGGAAGCCGCGGCGCGTGCCCAGTTGCCGGGCAATGCCACGCAAGCCCAGGTGAACGCGCTCAAAACCACTATCGACCAGACCCTCGGCCTTTACGCGACGGTGTTGCAGACCATCGGCTCAACGGCGATCACCACGGAGTCCGACCGAATGGCGGCCTACCAGAACGCCATCAATGGCGTGGCTCAGGGACTGGCCGCCCTGCAGGGCAACCCGGCACTGGCGACCGGTATCGCCGCGCAAATCAGCACCGGAATGAACAGCCTGAAAACCGCCCTCACCACGGCAACGGCCGGCTACAATCAACTGGTGGACATGGGGCTGCAAGGCACGCACGGCGTCATCCGTCCGAATATCAGCGCCCTGTTCTCGGAACTGCTGGCGAACCCGGGCAAATTCGGCATCACCAACATCGCCAGCCCCTACTGCAGCCAGGAGGCGGTGATCTGTACGACACCCCAGATCGCGGCGCAAAGCTATGTGTTTTCCGATGACTTCCACCCGAGCCCGGCCACCTCCCAGATGATCGGCCGCTACATCGCCGACATTCTGGTATCGCCGCGTTTTGGCGGCGCGATACCGGAAGTGTCCCTCACCAGCGCGCGCCAACTGGAAGACGTGCTCTCTTCCCGCTACGAAGCCAACCGCGCGATCCACCGCGCCAAAGGCACCGTGAGCGCCTGGGCGGCGGGCAATTACCGACCCGACAAGTTCAATCTGAATAATCTGAACGGCAAGGTCAAAGGTCAGTTGTTCACCGTCGGCGCCGACTATCAGGCCACCGACAGCCTGATGCTCGGCATCGCCGCTTCACACGCGGGCGGCACGACCGATGTCGGAACACTGGGTACGATCGATAACAGCAGCACGCTGCTGGCGTTCAGCGCCAACTGGCAATCGGGCAATGTGTTCATCGACGGAGATCTGCACATCGGCAACCTCAGCATGACCAGCAAGCGCAACACGCTCACCGGCGCCAAGAACGGCGATGTCGGCGGCGATCAACGGGGCTACCGCATCGCGGCGGGAATGGATTATGAGGCGGGCCCCGTGGTGACCGGACCGCGCCTCGCGGTCAACTATGCGCGGGCGAAGGTCAACACGGTCGCGGAAGGCGGTCACGACAGCACGGCGCAATTCTTCAAGGACCAAAGCGTGTCCTCGCTGACCGGCAGCCTGGGCTGGCAGGTGCGCGCCACGTTCGGCAGGCTGACGCCGTATGCGCGGGTGGATTTCGTCAAGGAATTCAAAAACAAGGATCGCGCGGTGACGGCCGGTCTCAACAGCATGCCGGGCGACTTTACGCTCAATCTTGGCAAACCCGACAGCAATTGGGTCGACACACGGCTTGGGCTGAGCGCCCAGATCAGCAAAACCGTCACGGCCTGGGGCCAGATCGGCGCCACCAGCGGGCGCAAGAGCGGCAACCAGACCACCGCGACGGTCGGCGTTTCCGCCTCGTTCTGACCCCAAAGCCGCCGCGAAGCCGCGGCGGCTTTTCCGGTCTCAGCGCCGTGCGCGCAGGATCAGCGCCTTGACGGCCTCGACATCGGCATCCAGCACGTCGACGCGCTGCGGCAACGCCTCGATGCCGGCCATTGACGCCGGACGCGGGGCGTCGCGGCCCAGCGCTTCGGTGATGGTTTCGGCGAACTTCGCCGGCAGCGCGGTTTCGAGGCACACCACGTTCTCGCCCGGCCGGCGCAGCTCACGCGCCACCTTCACCCCGTCCGCGGTGTGCGGATCGATCACCACGCCGTCGCTGTCGGCCACCGCCCGGATGGTCGCAAGCCGGTCGGCGTGACAGCTCTTCCCCGCCGCGAAACCTGCCTCCCCGATGGCGCGAGCCAGGCCGTCGGCACCGATATCGAAACCTTCGCCACGCTCGACATCGCGCCACAACGACGCGATCCGCGCCGGATCCCGATCCGCCAGATCGAAAACGAAACGCTCGAAATTGGACGCTTTGGAGATGTCCATCGACGGGCTGGAGGTCACCCGGGTTTCGGCGCTGCCGCGCGGGCGGTAACGCCCCTCCCGGAAAAACTCGCACAGCACGTCGTTCTCATTGGTCGCGACGATCAGCCGGTCGACGGGCAAACCCATGCGCCGCGCGATATAGCCCGCGCAAACGTTGCCGAAGTTGCCCGACGGGACGCAAAAGCTCACCCGTTCGTCGTTGCCCGATGTCGCCGCGAAATAGCCGCGGAAATAGTAAACAACCTGGGCGACAACCCGCGCCCAGTTGATCGAGTTCACCGTGCCGATGCGGTTTTCCGCCTTGAAAGCGGCATCCGCCGACACCGCCTTGACGATGTCCTGACAATCGTCGAAGGTGCCGCGGATGGCGATATTGTGAATGTTCGCGTCCTGCAGGGAATACATCTGCGCGCGCTGGAACGCGCTCATGCGCCCCTCCGGCGACAGCATGAACACCGATATCCCCGCCTTGCCGCGCATCGCGTATTCGGCCGCGCTGCCGGTGTCGCCCGACGTGGCGCCCAGGATGTTCAGCGTCTCGCCGCGCAGGCCAAGAACATACTCGAACAGATTGCCGAGCAACTGCATCGCCATGTCCTTGAACGCGAGGGTCGGTCCGTTGGACAAACCAAGCAGCGCGATGCCGTCTTTCAGACGAACCAGCGGGGTGATGGCGTCGCTGCCGAACACCTCGGCGCGGTAGGTCGCGCGGGTCATGCGACGAAGTTCGCCCTCGGGAATGCCATCGGCGAAGAGCCGCAGGATTTCGAAGGCCAGATCCGCATACGGGAGGCCGCGCCACGCATCGAGCATCGCGCGGTCCACCGCGGGATAGCTTTCCGGCATCGCAAGCCCCCCGTCGGGAGCCAAGCCCATCAGGAGGATCTCGGAAAAGGTTTTGGGGGGCATGCCGCCCCGGGTGCTGATGTATCGCATTGTCCCTGGTCTTTTTTTGTCAGCCGTTCAACTCTTCCATGCGCAGGCGCACCACCTTGCCCGCCACACTCTCCAGCGCCTCGATGGCCGAGATGGCCAGATTGGCGTTGCGTTCCTTCACGCGATGAGTGAGGATCACCACCTCGGCCGAACCGTCCGAGACCGACCCCTTCTGGATCACCGCTTCGATTGAAATGCCATTCCCGGCCAGGATGCGCGTGATATCGGCGAGCACGCCGGCCCGGTCGGCCGCCTGGATGCGCAGGTAATAGCTGCTCACCACGTCCTCGATCGGCAGGATGGGCAGATCTTCGAGACGGTCCGGCTGAAAGGCCAGATGCGGCACCTGATGGCCCGGATCCGCCGTCAAGAGGCGGGTCACATCGACCAGATCCGCGACCACGGCCGAGGCGGTCGGCAGCGCGCCGGCGCCCGCGCCGTAATAGAGCGTCGGTCCCACGGCGTCGCCGCTGGCGAGCACCGCGTTCATCACGCCGTTCACATTGGCGATCAAACGGCCCTCCGGAATCAGTGTCGGATGCACGCGCAATTCAATGCCTTCCTTGGTGCGGCGGGTCAGACCGAGCAATTTGACGCGGTAGCCCAGCTCTTCGGCATAGCGGATGTCCTTGGCGGTCAACTGGCTGATGCCTTCGAGGTAACACTTCGCGAACTGCATCGGAATGCCGAACGCGATGGCCGACATGATGGTCAGCTTGTGACCGGCATCGTGGCCCTCCACATCGAAAGTGGGATCGGCCTCCGCGTAACCGAGCCGCTGCGCTTCGGCCAGCACATCGGCGAAGTTCGCGCCTTTTTCACGCATCTCGGTCAGGATGAAATTGGATGTGCCGTTGATGATGCCGGCGATCGATTCGATGCGATTGGCGGACAGGCCCTCGCGCAGCGCCTTGATGATCGGGATGCCGCCGGCCACGGCCGCCTCGAAAGCCACCATCACGCCCTTTTCGTGGGCCAGCGCGAAAATCTCATTGCCGTGTTCGGCGAGCAGTTTCTTGTTGGCCGTCACCACATGCTTGCCGTTGGCAATGGCCTTGAGCACCAGATCGCGCGCGATGCTGGTGCCGCCGATCAGTTCCACCACGATGTCAACCTCGGGGTGCTCGACGATCCGGAACGCGTCATCCACCACGGTCACATCGGGACCGCACACGCTCTTCGCACGTTCGACATCGCGGTTGGCCGCCATGAACAACCGGATGGTGCGCCCGGCGCGGCGGCTGATCTCCTCGGCGTTGCGTTTAAGTACGGTGGCGGTACCGCCACCGACTGTCCCCACGCCCATCAGTCCGACATTGATCGGCTTCATGTTTTCTCCTTCAAAACTGGCAAAATCGCGTTTCGTTCAATCATGATAAAAAAGGGGCCGCGAGAGGCCCCTTTTCAAAGCGGTGTCCGGCCCGGAGGGCATCAGAGCGAGCCATGCTGCTTGCGGACATTTTCCAGAAAGCGCGCGATGCGCCCGATGGCGTCCGTCAAATCGTCCGTATTCGGTAGGAATACCACGCGGAAGTGATCCGGGGCAACCCAATTGAAGCCGGTGCCCTGCACCAGCAGCACCTTCTCCTGCTGCAACAGTTCGAGGATGAACTGCTGGTCGTCGGCGATCGGATACACGGCAGGATCGAGGCGCGGGAACAGGTACAGCGCGCCTTGCGGTTTCACGCAGGAGACCCCCGGAATCTCGGTGAGAAGCTTCCAGGCCAGATCCCGTTGCCGGCACAAGCGGCCGTGCGGCGCCACCAAGTCGTCGATGCTCTGATAGCCGCCCAGCGCGGTCTGGATCGCGTGCTGCCCCTGGACATTGGCGCACAGCCGCATCGAACAGAGCATGTTCAGCCCCTCGATATAATCCCGGGCGTGACGCTTCTCGCCGGAGACGATCAGCCAGCCCACCCGGAAACCGGCCGCGCGGTAATTCTTCGACAGGCCGTTAAGGGTGATGCACAGCACGTCCGGAGCCAGCGACGCGATCGAGGTATGGCTGACACCGTCGTAGAGCACCTTGTCGTAGATTTCGTCGGCGTAAATGATCAGCTGATGCTGGCGCGCGATCTCCACGATATGAGCGAGCAGTTCGGGCGGATAGACCGCGCCGGTCGGATTGTTGGGATTGATGATGACGATCGCCCGGGTGTTCGGGGTGATCTTGGCGCGGATATCGTCAAGGTCGGGAAACCATCCGGCGCTCTCGTCGCACAGATAATGCACCGCCCGTCCGCCGGCGAGGCTCACGGCCGCGGTCCACAGCGGGTAGTCCGGCGCCGGCACCAGTACTTCGTCGCCGGCATCCAGCAGCGCCTGCATCGCCACCATGATCAGTTCGGACACCCCGTTGCCGATATAGATGTCCTCCATGCCGACATTGGGCAGCGCCTTCTCCTGGGCGTAATGCATGATGGCCTTGCGGGCGGCGAACAGACCCTTGGAGTCGGAATAGCCCGATGCGCCGGGCAGATTGACGATCACGTCCTCGATGATCTCGTCCGGCGCGAAGAAGCCGAACGGCGCGGGATTGCCGATGTTGAGCTTGATGATGCGGTGGCCCTCGTCCTCCATTTTCCTGGCGTGTTCGAGAACCGGTCCGCGGATGTCGTAGCAGACGTTGGCGAGTTTCTGGGATTTGTGTACGGGCTGCATGGCGATCCGATGTTCCCGCCGTTCGGACTCCGAGCCCGAGGGCTGGTTTCGCGAGCGGCGCGGCGAGGTTTTTCTGGTCATGGTTTTCGCGTCGGCGACGCGATCCGCGTCTGTCCAACCGGCATTCGATGGGTATAATCCTATCCCAATCCGTGGTGCGCTGCACTAACGGGATTTGCCACCCACAAGGACCTCTTTCATGAAACTCCATCTGGCCAGCGGCGAAGGCCAAAATCTCTTCACCGGCTACGGCGACGGCCATGTGCTGATCAACCGGGAGCGACACGACGGCAACCTGATCGTCACCCCCGATTCGGTCCGCCCCTGGGAGGTCGAACGCTTCGAGGCGCTGAGCGAAGCGCATTTCACAGGACTGCTCGGTGACAGCCCCGAAGTCGTGATCGTCGGCACCGGCCCCACCCAGCGTTTTTTCCACCCCCGGCTGACCGCCGCGTTGACCGATGCCGGTATCGGCGTGGAAATCATGGATACCCGCGCCGCCTGCCGGACCTACAACATTCTGCTCGCGGAAGGACGCCGGGTGATCGCCGTCATTCTCACCTGAGCGGTCATTTGTGAAAACGGCCCGCGCCAGCTAAAACGGAGGAGGTAGGCTGATGGGTGGCGGGAGGCAATGATCATGCGTCTGAAAACAGCCGTTTGCGCGGGACTACTCCTGTTCACTATCGCCTCGCGGGCCGTGGAGCTGAAAATCGTTCGGGGAGACGGCCAGTATCCGCCCTATGAAATGCAGGAAAATGGCGCGCTGTCCGGACTGCATGTCGACCTGATCAACCACATCGCCAGACAGATCGGCTGCACCGTGACCTGGCAAAGCGTCCCTTGGCTGCGCGCCCAGTCGATGATTCGTTCCGGCGAGGCCGATGCCATCACCTTCATGAGCCGCACTCCGGAGCGCGAAACGTTCGCGATCTTTCTTGACGACAACACGCTCAGCGTCACCCGTTCCGCGCTGTTCGTGCTCGCCGGCAATCCCCGGCACGTCACATGGAACCAGAACCTCGCGGGGCTCGAGCCCTATACCATCGGTGTCCTGCGCGGCTACGCCTACTCGCCGGAATTCGACCAGGCGGCCAGCCTGAAAAAAATGCCCGTCGCCGCCACCAACGAACAGTTGCTGCAAATGCTTCATGCCGGGCGTTTCGACTTGGCGGTCGGCGACATGGACCAGTTCCGTTATCTGTCCCGCCACGGCAAAAACATGCCGGCCATCGAGTTTCTTGCCCCACCGCTGGCGGCGCGCCCCAATTACCTGGCGTTCTCCCGGGCGGGCCACAATGCGGCGCTGGCAAGGCAATTCGCCGAGACCCTCGCCGCGTTCAAGAAAACCGCCCGTTATACGGAACTCGTGGCCCGCTACCGGCAGGAAGAATAACGCGCCGTCACTCGGGCTTGGCGAACGACTCGAACGCCTGCAGCGCCTCGGCGGCCGTCATCAGCGACGGGCCGCCGCCCATGTAGATAGCGACCTGCAGCATCTCCATGAACTCTTCGCGAGAGCACTCCAGCTCGGCCAGGGCCTTGGCATGGAACGCCAGACAGCCCTGGCAGCGGTTGGCGATGCCGATCGCCATGGCCATCAGCTCCTTGGTCTTGTGCGACAACGCGCCGTCGGTGTTGGCCGCGCGGCTCATCATGCCGAAACCTTTCAGGGTGTCCGGCATCGCTTGGCGCATCTTGGCAAGCTGGGCGGAGAGTTCTTCGGTCAGCACGGGATAGTTGTAACTCATGGTATCTCCTTTCATGGCAAAAGAAATGGATCACGACACGTTCATTTACATTATATATTATTATATATTATATAGCATGCCAAGCATGAAAAAAGGGGCCGCAGCCCCTCGTGTTCTCATCCATGCAGCCATCCGCTGATCAGCAACACCGCCAACAGGATAGCGATCAGCGCCAGCCAGAAATTCTGCCGCTTCTGCTCGCGCATCAGGTGCATATACCCTTCGACCACCAGCTCCGTGCGATTTGCCGATACCAATTCGTTGAATTTGCGCGGCAACTGGGGCAAGGTCGCCGCCCATTGCGGCGCCTCGTGCTTGAGCGAACGCACGAAACCGCGCCAGCCGACCTGCTCGTTCATCCACTTGACGAGAAAAGGCTTGGCGGTGTCCCACAGGTCCAGATGCGGATCCAGTTGCCGCCCCAGACCTTCGATGTTCAGCAGGGTTTTTTGCAGTAGCACCAGCTGTGGCTGGATTTCGACATTGAAGCGCCGGCTGGTCTCGAACAGGCGCAGCAACACCATACCGAAGGAAATCTCCGACAGCGGTTTCTCGAAGATCGGTTCGCACACGGTCCGCACCGCCGCCTCCAGCTCCTCTGCCCGTGTGTCCGCGGGCACCCAACCGGACTCGATGTGCGCGGTGGCCACGCGCCGGTAATCGCGATTGAAGAACGCCAGGAAATTGACCGCCAAGTAATGCTTGTCGACGTCGGTCAGGCTGCCGACGATGCCGAAGTCCAGCGCGATGTAGCGCCCGTCGGCGGCGACGAAAATGTTGCCAGGGTGCATGTCCGCGTGAAAGAAACCATGGCGGAACACCTGGGTGAAGAAAATCTCCACGCCGAAACGCGACAGTTTCTTCAGGTCGACCCCATCCGCCCGAAGCCGCTCGATCTGCGAGATCGGCGTGCCATGCATCCATTCCAGCGTCAGAACGTCGCGGCGGGTATGGTCGTAGAACACTTCCGGCACGATCAGCATGTCCGATCCGACGAAATTGCGTCGCAACTGATTGGCGTTGGCCGCCTCGTGCATCATATCCAGTTCGTCATGCAGGTACTTGTCGAACTCGGCGACCACCTCGCGAGGCCTGAGCCGCTTGCCGTCGGCGAAGAACCGCTCGACCCAGCTTGCCAGCGTGCGCATCAGGGCCAGATCCTGCTCGATCACGGGCAAAATGCCGGGGCGCAGCACCTTCACGGCCACCTCGCGCCCACGCTCCCCATCCCGGCCTCTCAGCCATGCCTTGTGCACCTGGGCAACCGACGCGCTGGCGACAGGCTCATCCTGGAAATCGACGTACACGTCTTCGACCGGACACCCGAAACTGCGTTCGATCACGGCGCGTGCCTCGGCGCCATCGAACGGCGGCACCTTGTCCTGCAACCGGGCAAGCTCGTCGGCGTAATCGGGGGGCAGCAAGTCGCGCCGGGTGGACAACACCTGGCCGAATTTCACGAAAATCGGCCCCAGCGACTCCAACGCCTCGCGCGTGCGCGCCGGCAGGGGCGCCGAGGTATCTCGCGGCAGCGGAACCCAGCTCAGCAGAGTATGAACGAATCCCAGCCTGCTGTGGCCGCGCAGAAAGTCATCCAGGCCAAAGCGCCAGAACGTCGAAAAAATCTTGAAGGAACGGGAGAGGCGCATAATCGTCAGTGAGAATGGCGTTGCAGGGCATCTTCCGCGCGCCGCAAGCGCTTTTCGAAACGCTCGCAGTCGTCGCGCAATTCATCGATCGCCGTCACGCTGGCATCGACATCGGATTTGCGGGCCAAAAGCGGTGCTTCGTCGCGCAGATGCTCGATCCAGGACTCGGCCAGGCGCCAGACGATCTCGCCACGCGCACCGGCCATCCGCCGCACGGCCCGCTCGGCGCGGCTCGCCGCCGCATCGCCGGCCAGGCGGGAGAGATCCTCGACCCAATGCCAGGAAAGCCGCCCCGAAATCCGGGCCAGTTCGCCGGCCAACTCGGCGTCCCCTTCCATGGCGATATCCGACAGCGCCGGATCCTTGCCGGCGAGGGCCGACAGAACGGCGGCATGGGAAAGCGCGAGCACCGCTTCGGGTTCGCCGTCGCATTCGGCGAGCCAGCCTTCGCCGGTGACGACGCCGCTGACGAGAACGGGCGGCACGCGCCAGGCCACACGGCGTCCGGCGTGCGCCGCGAGCATGGCGCGCGCCTCGGGAGTCTGCTTGAGCAGGTGATTGAATACGGCCAGTCCAATACGCATCGCGACCTCACGAATAGGGGAATCCCCGGAACGGGTCGCCGCCCGTCCGGAAAATCAGAACACGTAGCCCTTGTGCAAGGCCACCACGCCGCCGGTCAGGTTGTGGTAATCGACCTTGTCGAATCCCGCGTCGAGCATCATGCCCTTGAGGGTTTCCTGATCCGGGTGCATGCGGATCGACTCGGCCAGATAACGGTAGCTCTCGGCATCGTTGGCGATCAGCTTGCCCATCAGCGGCAAGGCCTTGAAGGAATACAGATCATAGAAGGGCGCGAGCGGTTTCCACACGCGGGAAAACTCCAGCACCAGCAGACGTCCGCCCGGCCTGAGCACGCGGCGCATTTCCTTGAGCGCCGCCTCCTTGTGCGTCATGTTGCGCAGGCCGAAGGCCACCGAGACGCAATCGAAATAACGGTCCGGGAAAGGAAGTTTTTCCGCATCGGCGAGCGAAACGGGAAGAATCAGCCCCTCATCCATCAGGCGATCGCGCCCCACTGTCAGCATCGAACTGTTGATGTCGGTGAGCCACACTTCGCCGCTCTTGCCGGTCCGGCGCGCCCAGCCGCGGGCCAGATCGCCGGTGCCGCCGGCGATGTCCAGTACTTTGTCGCCGGGGCCGACGCCCGAGGTATTCAGCGTGAAGTGCTTCCAGATACGGTGCATTCCGCCCGACATGACATCATTCATCACATCGTATTTCTGCGCCACCGAATGGAAAACCTCGGCGACCTTGCCGGCCTTTTCGCCTTCGGAAACCGTTTTGAATCCGAAATGTGTCGTTTTATCCATTGTCATGCCCGTACTCGTTCAAGAGAAGGCCGATGGATCGGGGTCGCGGCTGGCGCCGGCCTCGTCCAGTCGGGTCAGATAGGCTTGCCAGTATTCCGACTGGCGCGTGCCCAGCTCATAAAGGTATTCCCACGTATACAACCCGTTGCGGTGCCCGTCGTCGAACACCAGGCGCAGCGCGTAGTGACCGACCTGTTCGACGGACAGAATCGCCACGCCCCGCTTGCCGGTCTGCAGGATTTCATTTCCGACGCCATGGCCGCGCACCTCCGCCGACGGCGAGCGTACGCGCAGGTACTCCGCCGGAAGGGAAAACCGCCGACCATCGTCGAACCCGACCTCTAGGGTTTTCGAGACGGCGTGCAGGCAGATTTCCACCGGAAGCGGCGCGGCGCTCATCGCCCGGTACCTTCGCGCTTTTCCAGCAGCATCGCGTCCCCGTAACTGAAGAAACGGTATTCGTGCTCCACCGCGTGGCGGTAGGCCTCGCGCATGGTTTCAAACCCGGAAAACGCCGACACCAGCATCAGCAAGGTGGACTTGGGCAGGTGGAAATTGGTCAGGAGCCGGTCGACCACGCGGAACCGGTATCCCGGCGTAATGAAAATATCGGTCTCGCCACGGCCGGCGACCAGCTCGCCCGAACGGGCCGCGGACTCCAGCGCGCGCACGCTCGTGGTGCCGATCGCCATCACGCGGCGCCCGGCGCGCCTGGCGCGGGCGATGCACTCGACCGTGGCGACGGGGATCTCATAGCGTTCGCTGTGCATCACATGATCGGCGATATCGTCGACGCGCACCGGCATGAAGGTACCCGCGCCCACATGCAGCGTCACCCACGCCAGCTCCACACCTTTTTCCTCGAGCGCCTGAAGCATCGATTCGGTGAAATGCAGCCCGGCGGTCGGCGCCGCGACGGCGCCCTGTTCGCGGGCATACACGGTCTGATAGCGGCTGTCGTCGTCGCCGTCGGCGCTGCGGTCGATATAAGGCGGCAACGGCAGGCTTCCGGAAGCCTCCATGATGTCGTAGACCGACTCCCCCTCCTCGAAACGCAGGCGGAACAGATCGCCGGCACGCTCGACCATCGTGGCGTGCCAGCGTCCGGCAAAGATCAGGGTGGTACCCGGTTTCGGCGATTTGGAGGCACGCACATGCGCCAACGCTTCATGCGGGCCGGTCACCCGTTCGATGAGAGCCTCGACACGGCCGCCCGAGGCCTTCTCGCCGAACAGCCGCGCTTTCACCACGCGGGTATCGTTGAACACCAGCACGTCTCCGGCCGACACCCGCCCCAGAAAATCATCGAAGCATCCATCGGTCAGATTCGGGCCGTCCACATGCAAAAGTCGGCTCTGCCCGCGTACGGCGGGAGGATGCTGGGCGATCAGGCGATCGGGCAGGTGATAATCGAAATCGGCAAGCTGCATGGTCGTCACGGACGTTCAAATGGACTGATTATACCCGCGACTCACCCCTTGCGGGCAGATGCTCCGTTGATAGTCATTTGCATCAGATCAAAGGGTTTTCCGCAAAGAAGGCCACAATGGCATCTTGCCGAAGCCGCCGACATCAATTAGTGTATCTGCTCGGTCCCGTTAAATGACAATAGCAAAACACTGACAAACATCCGTTTGAATTTCAGTAAAAGCTAGACATCTTGCTGCCATTTGCGGCAAACTCGCGCCCATGATTAAACGAGGAACTCAAGTTTTGGCCCGAACCATACTTGTGCTGCACGGCCCCAACCTGAACCTGTTGGGGGTCCGTGAACCCGAGCACTACGGCAGTCAAACACTTGAAGACATCGACCGGAATCTGGTGAAGCTGGCCACGGCCCAGGGTCATCGGTTAACCACCCTGCAAAGCAACGCCGAGCATGTCCTGGTGGAACGAATCCACGCAGCGATGAGCGACGGCACCGATTTCATCATCATCAATCCGGCTGCCTTCACCCATACCAGCGTCGCCCTGAGGGATGCGCTCTCGGCGGTCAGGATTCCGTTCGTCGAAGTCCACCTCTCCAATATTCACGCCCGAGAACCGTTCCGCCGCCACTCCTATTTCTCCGATATCGCGGAGGGAGTCGTCGCCGGTCTTGGCGCCCACGGTTACGAACTGGCACTGGCCTACGCGCTCGCGCACTCGCCCGCGCACCAGTGACGTCACGAACATAGCTTCCGAAGGATGACCCTAATGGATCTGCGTAAACTCAAGAAACTCATCGATCTGGTCGAAGAATCCGGCATCGCCGAACTCGAAGTGACCGAAGGCGAAGAAAAGGTGCGCATCACCCGCGTCACCGCAAACGCCCAGCTGGCCTACGCCCAGCCGATGACCGCCGTCCAGGTCCCCCCGCCCGTGCAGGCTCCCGCGGCCGCACCCGCCGTGGAAACCCCGGCGGCGCCCGATCTGTCCAACGCCGTCAAGTCGCCCATGGTCGGCACGTTCTACCGCTCCCCGAGCCCGGGCGCCAAGATGTTTGTCGAAGTCGGCAGTCAGGTCAATGTCGGCGATACCCTGTGCATCATCGAAGCGATGAAACTGATGAACGAAATCGAAGCGGACCGCGCCGGCACGGTGAAAGCCATCCTGGTGGTGGACGGTCAGCCGGTGGAATATGGCGAACCGCTGTTCATCATTGAATAAGTCCCTGACCGACACGGCCGGGAACGACAGGGCACGACACAGATCCGTGCCCTTGTCGTTTGTCGCGCCACACTATGGACGATCCTGCCATGTTTGAAAAAATCCTGATCGCCAACCGCGGCGAAATCGCACTGCGCATTCAGCGTGCGTGCCGCGAGCTGGGCATCAAAACCGTGGTCGTGCACTCCGAGGCGGACCGCGAAGCCAAATACGTCAAGCTCGCCGACGAATCGGTCTGCATCGGACCGGCGCCTTCGGCCAAGAGCTACCTCAACATTCCGGCCATCATTTCGGCCGCCGAAGTGACCGATGCCCAGGCGATTCACCCCGGCTACGGTTTCCTCTCGGAAAATGCCGACTTCGCCGAGCGTGTCGAGCAGTCCGGCTTCGTTTTCATCGGTCCGCGCCCGGAAACCATCCGCCTGATGGGCGACAAGGTTTCCGCCAAGGACGCCATGATCGCCGCCGGCGTACCCTGCGTCCCCGGCTCCGACGGCGCGCTGACCGACGACCCGGCGGAAATCGTCCGCTCGGCCAAGAAGATCGGTTTCCCGGTGATCATCAAGGCCGCCGGCGGGGGAGGCGGACGCGGCATGCGCGTGGTACACAGCGAAGCCGCGCTGATCAACGCCGTGAACATGACCCGGGCCGAGGCGCAAGCGGCGTTCGGCAACCCGACGGTGTACATGGAAAAATTCCTCGAACAACCGAGGCACATCGAAATCCAGGTTCTGTCGGACGAATACGGCAACGCCATCTTCCTTGGCGAACGCGACTGCTCGATGCAGCGCCGCCACCAGAAAATCATCGAGGAAGCGCCGGCGCCGGGCATCACCGACAAACAGCGCGGGCAGATCGGCAAGGTTTGCGCCGAAGCGTGCAGCCGCATCGGTTACCGCGGGGCCGGCACGTTCGAGTTTCTGTACGAGAACGGTGGCTTCTACTTCATCGAAATGAACACCCGCGTTCAGGTCGAACACCCAGTGACGGAAATGATCACCGGCATCGACATCGTGCAGGAACAGATCCGTATCGCCGCCGGCGAGAAGCTTCGTTACAAACAGCATGATGTGGTGCTGCGCGGCCATGCGATGGAGTGCCGGATCAATGCCGAAGACCCGTTCTCCTTCATCCCCTCCCCGGGACGCATCGAAGGCTACCACCCGGCCGGCGGCCCGGGCATCCGCATCGACTCGCACATTTACCAGGGCTACACGGTGCCATCGCATTATGACTCGATGATCGGCAAACTGATCGCCTACGGCGACACCCGCGACCAGGCCATGGCGCGCATGCGCGTCGCCCTGTCGGAAATGGCCGTATCCGGCATCAAAACCAATATCCCCCTGCACCAGGAACTCTTCATCGACGCCGCTTTCCAGCGCGGAGGCACCAGCATCCACTATCTTGAAGAGAGACTCTCGCAACTGAAGAAAGGGGAAGCCTGATGGCCTGGCAGCAAGCAACCATCGAAGCGGATTCCGCCGTCGCCGAACGCCTGGCTGACGCGCTGATGGACGTCGGCGCCCTGTCTTCCGCCATCGAGGACGCGTTCGCCGGCACAGCCCAGGAAGAGCCGATTTTCGGGGAACCTGGCGAACCGGTGGACCGGATGTGGCGCCAAAGCCGCATCATCACCCTGTTCGAGGAAGGCGCCGACGTGGCGCTGACGATCGCCGCGGCGAGCAACGCCTGCCAGATCGCCCCCCCCCCGTTCTCGGTCGAACGTATCGAAGAGCAGGACTGGGTTCGCATGACCCAGGCGCAATTCGAACCGATCAGGATCTCCGACCGGCTGTGGATCACCCCCACCTGGCACGACGCACCGGCTCCGGAAGCGGTCAACCTGCAACTCGACCCGGGCCTGGCATTCGGCACGGGCAGCCACCCGACGACCCGTCTTTGCCTGCAGTGGCTGGACGCGCACATCCGCGGAGGAGAAAGCCTGCTGGACTATGGTTGCGGCTCGGGCATTCTCGCGATCGCCGCGCTCAAGCTCGGCGCCGGACGCGCGGTCGGGGTGGACATCGACCCGCAAGCGGTGCGTGCGAGCATCGACAATGCCAGCCAGAATTCGGTCACGGCCCGTTTCTGCCTGCCCGACCAGTTGCCGGACGAGAAAAGCGATATCGTTCTGGCCAACATTTTGGCCAATCCGTTGCGCATGTTGGGAGGATTACTGGCGAATCATGTCAGAACCGGTGGTAAAATCGTTTTGTCGGGCATTCTCGCGGAGCAGGCCGAAGAACTTTCGGCGATCTACTCCGCGTGGTTCGACATGGACCCTCCGGTGTTTGACGAGGGCTGGACACGCTTGACAGGAACCCGACGCTAAAAACGTATGACCTACACCACACAGTGCCCCGATTGCCAGACCCGCTTCAAAGTCAACGACGCCCAACTTGCCGTCGCAGGCGGACTGGTCCGTTGCGGGCGCTGTTCACACGTTTTCAACGCCACGCTCCACCTCGTCGAGCAACCGGAACCGCCCCGGCTTGACGAGGAAGCGCCCGCGCCGCAGCCGGAGACACCGCACGCCCACCTGCCGGAGCACCGCACGCCCGCCGAAGAGCTCGACGATTTCGAGCTCGAGGTGCCCGACTTCGACCCCGAGGCCGCGCGCGCCGAAGCGGAGGCGGAACGTCTCGCGGCGGAGCGCACCGATGAGATGGCAGAGGAAAAGCTTCCCCCTCCATCCGATGACAGCGCCGCCCCCACGCCCGAAGACATCGATGCGTTCCAGCGCGCGCTGAGCGACGCATTGCACACCCCGGCCGTCCCCCATCACGACCGTTCGCCGGACGCGCCGATCGGCGATCCGTTCGCGGAACCGGTCTCCACCTTCGTTCCGCCGCCGAGTCATGAGGCGGACACGCGAAGCGAAGAGGATGACGAAGACGAGACGCCGGCCATTTTCGACACGCGGCGCACCGCGGCCAAACCCGCCGCAATGAGCGAGAATGAACCGTTCGCGGAGCCGTTCACGCCCGCTCGGGACGAACCCGCCCTGTCATTCGCCACAGCGATGGATCCTGTCGATACGCCGACGACCGGCCGCGCCTGGTGGAAAACCACCCTGCTGGTCGCCGCGAGCGTTGTCGGTTTGACACTGCTTGCCGGCCAGTTGGTTTACCTGAACCGGACACGCATAGGCGCCGAGGTGCCCGAACTGCGCCCGGCGCTCGAGACCGCCTGCAAGGCGTTCGGCTGCACCGTCGCGCTGCCGACGGATCTGCAATACATCAGAACGGAATGGTCGGATTGTCCGCAATTGCCCGATCACCCCAATGTTCTGCAATTGCAGGCGAAGGTACGCAACCGGGCGCCCTACCCGCAGGCTTGGCCAATGATGGAACTGACGCTCAAGGATGGCGATGACCAGGTGCTGGTGCGCAAGGTATTCACACCCAAAGAATACCTGAAAGCCGACGACTTCAAGCTTGGCCGATTCAATGCCAACACCGAAGCCCGGGTCGACATCCTGTTCGACGCGGGCCCGATCAGGCCGCGCGGCTACAGCATCTACTGGTTCTACCCCTGACCCCGCTTGCCGCCGCCCTCCTCGCGGGCCGCGGCGCCATTCTCCGCGGTTTGCATCGATTCGATTTCCGCCTCGGCCAGGATCGCGGCGATCGTATCGAAGTTGAAGTCATCCAGCGTATCGCGCAGACGCTCCGAATAGAACACTTCGTCCCGGCCATCCGCCAGAATGATGGCGGGCGCGGTATATCCGGCCAACGGATACTCGCTGATCAAGACACCGTAGCGCTTGTGAAAATCCCTTCCGCGCAGAGTGGAGAGCAGCGCGACGCCGGGCAATCCGTGTTCTTTCCTCGCCCGCCGTAGACTTGATGGCGAGTCCACCGAAATCACGACCAGCTGCAACTGCGGCCAGCGCTCGAGAAACCGCCGTGTTTCCCGCAACAGGCGCAAACCGCCATGTTCGTTCTCATCGATGGACAACAGCGTGAGGATGACTTTGGGCTGGCCGTTGAAGTGCTCGAGCGGCAAATCGTTGAACTGGTCGTCGACCAGCATGAAACTTGGCAGATGAGATCCGGCTTCCGGAAACTCTCCCGTCACGGGCAGGATTTCCTCACCGTAAAGGACTCGATGCTGAACCATGGCATTCTCCCCGGTTTCCTATCATGTTTGGCCTTTTACAGCCAAATTGCAAGCGGAATACAGAGAAGCGAAAGGATCAGTCGAGCGCGCTGCCCGACTCGGACTTGGGGGAGCGATTGAGCAGGTCGTCGACCACGCGAGCCGGTTCCGCTCCATGATAGAGCAAACCGCACACCGCGGCCGTCACCGGCATGTCCACTTCGAGGCGCTCGGCCATGGTGAGCACCTCGCGAGCCGTCGGCACGCCTTCGGCCACGTGTCCCAGTTCGGCGAGAATGACATCCAGCGGCTTGCCCTCGGCAAGCTTCAGCCCCACCTGACGATTGCGCGACAACTCGCCGGTGCAGGTCAGGATCAGATCCCCCATGCCCGCCAGCCCCATCATGGTCTGCTGACTCGCGCCCAGGGCAATGGCAAGGCGGGTGATCTCCGCGAGACCCCGGGTGATCAGGGCTGCCCGCGCATTCAGACCGAACCCCAGGCCGTCGGCGACACCGGTCGCGATGGCCATGACATTCTTCACCGCGCCGCCGACCTCAACACCAATCAAATCTTCGTTCGCATAGATCCGCAGCAACGGGCTATGAAGCTCTCGCGCCACGGACGCGGCGAATCCCGAATGGTCGGATGCCAGGGTCACGGCGGCAGGCAAACCCGCCGCCACTTCCTTGGCGAAACTCGGGCCGGACAAGACGCCGCAGGGCACGGAGGAAGGCAACTCTTCGGCCACCACCTGATGCGGCAGCAGGCTGGAGCCCGCCTCGAATCCCTTGCAGGCCCAGACAACCGGGGGCAAGGTCGCCCGGCCGGACATCAGCGCCTTGAGCGTGGAGCGCAGACCGGCGATCGGCGTGACGATCATCACCAGTTCGGCGCCGTTCAGGGCAACGGAAAGATCGGCGGTCAGCGACAACGACTCGGGAAAAGTCTGACCGGGAAGATAGCGCCGGTTGCAGCGCTCGGCCAACATTTGGGCGACATGGTCGGCATTGCGACCCCACAATATCGTATCGTGGTGACGGGCAAACGCCATGGCCAGTGCGGTACCCCAGGCGCCGGCCCCCAATATCGCGAGTTTCATGTTACAGCCCCCACACATCCAGAATGCGCACGAACCCCTGCGCACCGTCGCGGTGGCGGACCTTCACCCATCCGGCCGAAGGCGAAGCGAGCATTTCCACCACGCCGTCGCGCGGCACGGTGAACAGCACGTTCGCGGCCCCGTCCGCCGCCGCGCGCACCTCAGCCTTGTCCGTCACCACCAGGAGCATCGGCTGGGAAGACAGGGCAGCCGTCGGAATCCAGGCGATACCGCCCGTCGCGTCGCGAACCCGCGACCATTCCTTCTGGCTGGTGAGCACTTCCACCGGGTAGTAGCGGCTGACCACGAAGAGTTTTTTCGCGGTCAGGGACGGTGCCTCGTACAACGCCACACCGGTTTCCTTGACCGAACGGAATTCCAGGGCTCCCGCGGACGCGGAAAACACTCCCGCGGCCATGGCGAGGGCGGCAACGAGACACCGACGCTTCATCAGGCGTTACCCGCTTCCGCCTGCTGCGCACGCTGCTGCATGTACATGGCTTCGAAGTTGATCGGGTTGAGCAGAACCGGCGGGAATCCGGCGCGGTTCACGACGCTCGATACGGTTTCGCGGGCGTACGGGAACAGGATGTTCGGGCAGGCCACGCCGAGGATCGGGTCGAGGTCTTCGGTCGGAACGTTGCGGATCTGGAAAATGCCGGACTGCACGACTTCGACCAGGAACACGGTTTTGTCGCCGCCTTTGGCGGTAACGGTCAGGGACAGGCTCACGTCATAGAAGCCATCATCGATCTGCTTGCCCTCGGTGGACAGTTGCATTTCGATCTCGGGCTGGGCTTGCTCGAGGAATACCTGGGGGGCATTCGGCACTTCCAGGGACATGTCCTTGGTGTAAAGTTTTTCAATGGAGAAAACGGGTTGCAGATCGTCTTGCTGTTCGCTCATCGTGAGTCTCACTCATCGCCCCCGAGGGGCGGGTTCAGGTTGAAATATGGGGAATAGCAGGCCTTGCGGCCGCGACTTCCCCCGAATGATCGCATGAATCGACCGGACCGCCAACATCATTCAAATGACATCAATCGGCCAGCAGAACATCCAGTTTGCCCGCCTGCAACAATGCCTGGAGGTCATCGCATCCGCCAACATGGGTCTCCCCGATAAAAATCTGCGGAACGGTGCGGCGGCCGGTGATCGACATCATCGCTTCGCGGGCATCGGCGTCCAGATCGACGCGAATTTCCTCGATGGCCGTCACCCCGCGGGAGGCAAGAATCTGCTTGGCTCTCACACAATACGGGCAAACGGCCGTGGTATACATTTTGACGGCTTTCATGAAACACGGCTTTCTCTAAGGTCAATCATTTCATTATACCCGCCTGTGCGGCATCGGGCGCGGCTGAAAACCGCCCGACCAGGTCGGCGACAATGGCGTCCATCGCGGGCACGGCGCGACCGGGGTCGGCGCGGTTGACCACGACGACAATCGCCAGGCGGCGGCCATCGGCCGCCTGCCAGAATCCGGCGAGCGACCGGACATCGCGCAACGATCCGGTCTTCAGGCGAAGCTGTCCGCCCAGCGCCGGAAAGCGCCGCTTGAGGGTACCCTCGCCGCCGGCCGCCGGCAGGCTGGCCGCCAGATCCGCGCCTTCGGCTCCACGCAGCGCGGCGATCAGGGCTTCGCCAAGCAAGCGGGCGGAAACCCGTTCGCGCCGCGACAGCCCCGAGCCGTTTTCAAGCACCAGCGGCGTGGCATCGATACCCCGGGCCAGCAAGTGTTCACGCACGCACGCCTCCGCGCCATCCACCACATCGCCGTCAACGGGCGCTTCACGTCCAAGCGTCAGAAAAATCAGACGGGCCATCGGATTGCTGCTGTGCTTGAGCATGTCAGGAAGAATTCTCGACAGCGTCGGGGAATCAATGCTCGCCAGCACGCGCGCGCCGACCGGCGCCTTGCCGCTGCCGGCCGGCAGCGCCCCTTCTCCGCCAGCTTTGCGCCAAGCCCAGGCGAAAGAGGCGTGAGCGAAGGATGACGCATCCATCAGCTCAACATAGGTGCGCGCCCCATCACAGGCTGCCGGCAAACGCCCCTCCACAACCACTCCGCGCCCGTCATGCCGGATCGACACATAATCCCGCACATTCGCGCAGGACGAACCGGGCCGGGACGTCAATCGCACAGTCAGCGGCACCTCCGGCAATGCCGGCTCCAGGGCCGCCCGCGGACCGCTGGCATCATTATAGAAAGTCAGCCACCCCACGTTGAGGTTGGTCAAATGGGTGTCAGGCGGGCTGGCGAACGCCCGCCCCTCATCGGCGTCGAAATCGTCCGAACCGGCGATCCGGTTGAACGCGGAGCGATCCTGAACCAGCCGCCCCTCGATCGCGCGAACGCCACGCTCCCGCAATCTGGACACCAGCGCCTGCAAATCGTCGAGATAAAACCGTGGATCGCCCCGCCCGACCCAATAAAGATCTCCCTTGAGCACACCATCAACGACCGGAGCGTCCGCCACCAGATCGGTGCGCCATACGTAGTCGGGTCCGAGCCGGGACAACGCGGCCCAGGCCGTGAGGAGCTTCATGGTGGAGGCCGGATTCACCGAGGCATTCTCGCGCCAGACGACCGGCACCCCGCCCCCTTCAACCGGAGCGGCGTAGACAGCGACGCTGTCCGGGTCAAGACCGTGCAGGTCGGGCATCGGGCCGGCGCCCGATGCTCGCGAAAAACACACGGCGATCACAACAAAGAAGAAACGGAACATGCTACAACTCCTGCGGATCGATATCCAAAGACCAGCGCAAGGCGCGCGGCGCGCGGCGCGCCAGATCGGCGGCGCAGGCGGACAACTCGTCAAGGCACGCGTGCAACTCGGCCCTGCGTTGCGCCTCGAGAATCAGCTGGGCCCGCTCCCGATTGGCCAGCCGCATCATCAGCGCCGGCGCGGGTCCGGAGAACAGTACGGCAGGGTGCCGCCCGGCGACATCGGCGGACACCGACTCGAGAAAGCGGCAGGCATCGCCAAGCCGCGGCGCGTCGGCCCGCAGCACGGCCTGGAAGGTGGAGGGAGGGAAGCCCGCCGCCTCGCGCTCGGCAAGCTGCGTTTCGGTGAACCCGTCGAAGTCGTTCGCGCGCAGCGCCTGGTACAAGGGGTGCTCCGCCCACTGGGTTTGCACCAGCACCTCGCCCGGCACATCCGCTCGGCCGGCCCGGCCGGCGACTTGCACCAACTGGGAAAACAACCGCTCGCCGGCGCGGTAATCGGCCGAATACAGTCCGCCATCGGCATTGAGCACCACGACCAGACTCAGCGCGCCAAAATCATGCCCTTTGGCCAGCATCTGGGTTCCGACCAGGATATCGACCTCTCCGGCATGCACTTGCCGGTAGATGGCATCCCAGGCATGCTTGCGCGCCGTCGTATCCCGATCGATGCGCAGCACGCGCGCCTCCGGAAACATTCGCTCCAACGCCGACTCAAGGCGCTGGGTTCCTTCGCCGAGCGGCTTGATGTCGATGTTGCCGCATGACGGGCAGGCACGCGGAACCGGCTCCTCGTGACCGCAATGGTGGCAGCGCAGCACCCGCTCGAGAAGATGGACGACCAGGCGGGCGGAACAGCCCGGGCAACCCGATATCCAGCCGCACTCCGTGCACGCCACAACCGGAGCGAAACCGCGCCGGTTGATATACACAAGACTCATCTCGCGGCGCTCGATGCGCCGGCGCAGTGCGTCAATGGCCGGCTCGGCCAATCCTTCGACACGCTTCAGGTGACGCACATCGAGCAGATGAATGACCGGCAGGCTGGCTTTGCCATGCGCGCGACGGGTCAGGCTCACGCGTTCGTAGCGGCCGGCGCGGATATTGGCCACCGTTTCAAGACTGGGCGTGGCGCTGCCCAGCACAACAGGCACCTTATCCCGGCGCGCCCGCCACACCGCCAGATCCCGGGCGTGGTAGCGCAAACCATCCTGCTGTTTGAACGAACCGTCGTGCTCCTCGTCGACGATGATGAGTCCCAATTTCGGCAACGGCACGAACACCGACATGCGCGTGCCGATGACGATGCCGGCCCGGCCTTGCCAGGCGTCCACCCACGCGCGCAAACGCTCGCCATCCGACAGTTCACTATGCAATAACGCCATGCGTGTTCGCGGAAAACGTTCGGCGAACCGCGAAACCAGTTGGGGGGTCAGGTTGATTTCGGGCACCAGGATCAGCACCTGACGCCCGGCCGCCAGTTCGGCTTCGATGCGTCGCAGATAAACCTCGGTCTTGCCGCTGCCGGTAATTCCCTGCAGCACCCATGCGCGGAATCCCTCGCCGGAGGACAAGGCAGCCAGCGCCGCCGCCTGCTCATCGTTCAGGACCGGTACGGTGGCCACTTCGAACGGAACGGACGGCGGGGTTTCGCGTTTTAGCAATCCCCGATCCAGCCAGTCCGCGACAACGGCGCCGGCCCTTGGCATGGCCGACTTGATCCGGGCAATCGTCATGGGGCCGTCGCACAGTGCCTGCCACAAGGCCCGGCGCGCGGTCTGGCGCGCCGGGGGCGGCTCGGACACCCCCCGGTCGGTCAGGGCATACAGCGTCTCGTCGGGCAGCACCACATCGCGCGCCTCCCGCAAGCTGGTCGGGAGCGCGGTGAACAGGGCCTGCCCGAACGGATAGTGATAGTAACGGGCGGCGAACTCGACCATGGAGAAGAACTCGGGAGGCAACGGCGGCACGCCGGCCAGACTCGCCTCGATTTCTTTGAGACGGTCCGCTTCCACACCCTCTCGGGGTATCGCGTTAGCAACAATGCCACACACCTTGCGCCGACCGAACGGTACAAGGACACGCTGCCCGGGAATCAGCGCCTCCCGGGCCAGATAAGTGAACGTTCCATGAAGAGGGACATCGACCGCGACTTCAACGGTTTGCACTTCGCCCAATTTTTTCCATCGCTCCCAAAAACCAGCGCTGACAAGCCTTTGCGCCAGCTGTTAACAGTTCCTGTGGATAACTTTGTGAATAATACCTTGACCATAATCAGGAAAGGCGGCGGACCGGCCTTTCCATTAGATTGCATATTTTTTAAGCAAACATTAAAGTCGTTTATTTTCAATGAGTTACAACGCCGCGCAAAAGACAGGTTTTTTCTCTCTACGTTGTTCCACTTAACCGCCTCAACGTGTGCATAAGTCGTGGAACGACACTCCGCCCCCCTGTCAATACCCGCCAGAAAAAATGCCGCGCAAGCAGCGCGGCATTTTTGCACACGACGGAGCCGGCTGGTCAAGACATCCCGAAAACCGCTCCGCGCCTGGGCGCATTCACATCGGATACCCCTTCACCCCGCGCGGCGGGACAAACCATGAACCGCCTCCACCAGCACGCCGGCATGCTCGGGATCGACAAACTGCGAAATACCGTGCCCCAAATTGAACACGTGGCCGGATCCTTGCCCGTACGCGGCCAGGATGCGCCTCACCTCCTGGCGAATACCGTCCGGCGATCCGAACAGTACATTCGGATCCAGATTGCCCTGCAAGGCGACACGATCACCCACACGGCGGCGCGCCTCCGCGATGTCCGTCGTCCAGTCAAGACCGATCGCATCGGCACCGCTGTCGGCGATCGCTTCCAGCCATTGCCCGCCTCCCTTGGTGAATACGATGCAGGGAACACGACGTCCGTCTTTCTCCCGGATCAGGCCATCCACGATGCGCTTCATATAGGCGAGCGAGAAGATTTTGTAGGCATCGTGCGAGAGCGCGCCACCCCAGGTATCGAAAATCTGCACCGCCTGGGCACCCGCCTCGATCTGGGCATTCAGGTAAGCGGTGACCGCACGGGCATTCACCTCGAGCACCTTGTGCAACAGCTCCGGACGGGAGTAAAGCATCGCCTTCACGTGTCGGAAGTCCGCGCTGCCGCCTCCCTCGATCATATAGCAGGCGAGCGTGAACGGACTGCCCGAGAAGCCGATCAGCGGCACACGCCCATCCAGCGCGCGGCGGATCGATGTCACCGCGTCGAGAACGTAGCGAAGCTTGTCGGACGGATCCGGCGCGAACAGCGCCTCGACATCGCTTTCGGTACGGACCGGACGCTCGAAACGGGGCCCCTCGCCTTCTGCGAAATACAGCCCCAGCCCCATGGCATCGGGCACGGTCAGGATATCGGAGAACAGGATCGCCGCATCCAGGGGAAACCTGTCCAGCGGCTGCAGCGTCACCTCCGTCGCAAGCTCGGGACTTTTGCACAACGACAGGAAGTCACCGGCGCGAGCGCGGGTCGCACGGTACTCGGGCAGATAACGTCCGGCCTGGCGCATCATCCAGACGGGGGTATAGTCGACAGGCTCTTTGAGGAGCGCGCGCAGGAAGGTATCGTTCTTCAAGGATGTCATTCTCATTTACCTGTTTGCAGAGTAGGGCGATTATACCGTCAGATATCCGCTTCGACTTCGTTGCCGTGCGCTTCCATCCAGCTGCGGCGACCGGCCGCCTCGCCCTTGCCCATCAGCATATTGAACATGACGCGCGTTGTCTCCATGGCGTCGGCGCGCACCCTGACCCGCGACAACCGGCGGGTATCCGGATGCATCGTGGTGTCCTTGAGCTGCTCCGGATTCATTTCGCCCAGCCCCTTGAAGCGGCTGATGCTCCACGACCCAGGGCGAACGCCTTCGCTGGCGAGACGATCCAGAATGGCGTTCATCTCCGCCTCATCAAGAGCGTAAAGCTTGCGCGGCGGACGGTTCTTGCCGTGCCCGGGCACATCCACCCGGAAAAGAGGCGGCTGGGCGATATAGATATGGCCCAGCTCGATCAAACGAGGGAAATGCCGGTAGAACAGCGTCAGCAACAAGACCTGGATGTGCGAGCCGTCGACATCGGCATCGGACAAGATCGCGATTTTCCCGTAGCGCAGCCCCGTCAGATCGACCTCGTCACCGGCCCGGTGCGGATCGACACCGATGGCTACCGCGATATCGTGGATTTCCGCATTGGAAAACAACTGATCCTTGTCGGTCTCCCAACTGTTCAAGACCTTGCCGCGCAACGGCAGGATGGCCTGGTACTCCTTGTCGCGAGCCAGCTTCGCCGATCCGCCGGCGGAATCGCCCTCAACCAGAAAAAGCTCGTTGCGCTCGATGTCCTCGCTTTCGCAATCGGTCAACTTGCCGGGCAGCACGGCGACGCCGGAGCCCTTTTTCTTCTCGACCTTCTTCGCCGATTTGAGGCGCGACTGCGCTTGCCGGATAGCCAGTTCGGCGATTTTTTTCGCGGCATCGACATGCTGGTTGAGCCACAGCTCGACCGGATCGCGACTGACAGAGGAGACCAGACGCAGCGCGTCCCGGCTGGTCAGCTTGTCCTTGGTCTGCCCCTGGAACTGGGGATCGAGCACGCGGGCGGACAAGACAAAGCGGACTTTGCTCCAGACATCCTCCGCCATCAGCTTGACGCCGCGCGGCAAAAGGTTGTGATGGTCGACGAAGCTTTTCACCGCCTCGAACACCCCGGCGCGCAGCCCCGCTTCGTGCGTTCCTCCGACAGGGGTCGGAATCAGGTTGACGTAGCTTTCGCCGCCCGCTCCATCCTCGAACCAGGCCAACGCCCACTGGGCGCCTTCGCCCGGAGCGAATTGCTCGTGATCGGGACCGATATAAGCTTCTCCGGCAAACAGGGGAGCCACAGGCTCGTCGCCGTTGCACAATTCGGCAAGATAGCTCTTCAGGCCATCCGGATACTGCCAGACCTTCACTTCCTCGCCGCCGGGCTTCTCGTGAACCAGAGAAACGGACACACCGGGCAGCAGCACCGCTTTGGCGCGCAGAAGACGCTCGAGCTCCGCCATCGAATAGCGAGGGCTCTCGAAATAGCGGCTGTCCGGCCAGACCCGCACGCGCGTTCCGGCCGTTCTCGCACCGCACTCCCCGACCTGGGCGAGCGGTTCGACCACATCGCCGCCGGAGAACGCCATGCGCCAGACACCGCCATCGCGCTTGACTTCGACTTCCAGGCGGGTGGACAACGCATTGGTCACCGAAACGCCGACCCCGTGCAGACCGCCCGAGAAAGCGTACGCCCCGCCGTCCTTTTTGTTGAATTTGCCACCCGCGTGCAGCCGGGTGAAAACCAGCTCGACGACGGGAACGCCTTCCTGAGGGTGCAGACCGACAGGAATGCCACGGCCATCGTCTTCGACCGACAACGAGCCGTCCAGATGCACCGTCACGGCGATCTTGCGCGCGAAGCCGCCCAGGGCTTCGTCGGCCGCATTGTCGATCACTTCCTGGCAAATGTGAGTGGGGTCGGTCGTCCGGGTGTACATGCCCGGCCGTTCCTTGACGGGCTCCAGGCCCTTGAGCACCCTAACCGAAGATTCGTCGTAATTTTGGGTCATCGTGAAAAGATTTCTTGTCTGTATCGGATGGGGGCGCGAACGGACGATCGCGGAGGAAGGCCATGCCGATCACCGCCCGCAATGGCCCCGCCAACCGGGAGAGCCGCGCCCTTCCCGGCCGAAAACACGCTGGCACACGGCAACCGTGGTGTCACGTCGGCAAGTCCGCGTCCGTCCTGTCGCCGGGCAAGCTGGTCAGATAATCCTCCCGGCTTTCCACACCCTTGAGAAAACGCGACAGTTCGCGCAGCGCCCGTTCGTACACATCGCGCTTGAATTCGATCACGGCATCGATGGGCGCCCAGTAGCGGTTCCAGCGCCAGCCATCGAACTCCGGATGGTTGGTGGCCCTCAGGCAAACATCGCAGTCCCGACCGACGAGTTTGAGCAGGAACCAGATCTGCTTCTGGCCTTTATAACTGCCGCGCCACTCCCTGCGCACCCAGTTGCTGGGCACGTCATAGCGCAGCCAATCCCGGGTTCTCCCAAGAATCTTGACATGTTGGGGCAAGAGACCCACTTCTTCCAAAAGCTCGCGATACATCGCCGCCTCAGGACTCTCCCCCGGTTTGATGCCCCCTTGCGGGAACTGCCAGGAATGCTCGCGTACCCGTTTTCCCCAGAAAACTTCATTGCGGGCATTGATAAGGACAATTCCGACATTGGGGCGGTATCCGTCCCGGTCCAGCATGAAAAAAACCTGCGATTCGTCTAGTTATTCGAATTTTTGCACATTTCAGACTCCTGTGCCATGCGCCCGCGCCACGACAAGACAGCATGATCACCACGCGGCACGCCACCTGTTGGCCAGTAGTGATACCATAGTCTGCTTTATGGCATGGCCTGAACAATAAAACTGATGCCCCAAATCCTACTTCGTCCGCAACTGGACCAGCTTCCGGCCTTCGGCCTCAAGACGGGTGACGTCACCACGCTGATGAGCGCCGAAGATTTTCGTGCAAGACTACTGGAGGCCATCGGCCAGGCCCGCGAACGCATCTGCCTGACCGCGCTGTACCTGCAGGATGACGAAGCGGGGCATCAGGTCATGGACGCGCTCGTCGACGCCGCCAGACGCAATCCGGAGCTGGCGATATCGGTCGTCGTCGACTGGCATCGCGGCCAGCGGGGATTGATAGGCGCGGCGCGCAACGACGGCAACGCCGCCTGGTACCGCGAGGTCTGCGAGGCGCACGGCGGCATCGTGCCGGTTTACGGTGTGCCGGCCCAGACCCGCGAACTCTTCGGAGTCCTGCATCTGAAGGGTTTCGTTATCGACAACAGCGTCATCTACAGCGGCGCGAGCCTGAACAATGTTTATCTTGGCTGGCGGGGACGCTACCGCTTCGACCGGTACCACATCATCGAATGCGCCGCGCTGGCCGACAGCATGTACGACCTCGTTCAGCGCCACATTATCGGCAATCCCGCCGTGCACCGGCTCGATCTGCCCAATCCGCCGGCCACAAAAGCGATCCGCCGCGAGATCAAGGAGTTCCGCGCGAACCTGGTCAAACTGCGCTACGACACATCGGGCGCCACCGCGTTGCCCGGCACCCTGTCGGTCACCCCGCTCATCGGCGTCGGCAAGAACAACCCCCTAAACCGCCAGGTGTGCCAATTGCTGGCGTCGGCGACCCGGCGAGTGGTGATCTGCACGCCGTACTTCAACTTCCCGCGCCCCGTCTCCCGCGAGATCGGACGCCTGCTCCGCCGCGGCGTGACGGTCGATATCATCGTCGGCGACAAGACGGCCAACGACTTCTTCATCCCGCCCGATGAACCGTTCAAGGCGATCGGCGCGTTGCCGTATCTGTATGAGATCAATCTGCGCCGTTTTGCCAAACGCCATGAAAAATTCATCGCCGACGGATCGCTGAACCTGCATCTGTGGAAACATGGGGACAACAGTTACCACCTCAAAGGCATTCTGGTCGATGATCGCTACACCCTCATCACGGGCAACAACCTGAACCCGAGAGCGTTCAGGCTGGATTTGGAGAACGCCTTGCTATTCAGAGACCCGCATGGCGAACTTTCGGCGCAGAACGAAGCCGAGCTGGCCAACATCCTGACACATTGCCGCAAGGTCGAGCGTGCCGGAGATCTGGAATCGGTCCGGCACTATCCGGAACCGGTGAAGAAGCTGATCAGCCGCCTGAGCCGTGTCCGTGTGGACAGACTGCTCTATCGGATACTCTGATCCCGCCCGCTATGCGAAAGCCGCCTTCTGGCGGCTTTTTTAATGCTCTGACGCCGAAGAAAACCGCACAACTCACCGCGCACATCATGGGGAGTTACCGACAGATGTTCGCGAACCGGTGAGACGCGGCCACATTCCCGCGGTTGCGCTCCAGGTCGATGGCACAACAGATCAAAACCGCACGGGAGGCGGCGCCATGAAATCCGGCCGCCAGAAAGGCAAAAGCCCTGACCGTAGGGTCAGGGCTTGGAGGGGGGAGTCTGGCGGTGTCCTACTTTCACACGGCGAATACCGCACTATCATCGGCGCTAAGGCGTTTCACGGTCCTGTTCGGGATGGGAAGGCGTGGGACCACCTCGCTATGGCCGCCAGACATAAACTGTCAACAAATCAAGAAGCCGCCCGCGCGTCGCGGGAGTATGTATCGGGTCGATGACGCATCGCGTCGCCAGCCTGGGCTCACCCAAGCTGTTCAAATGATAGGATCAAGCCTCACGAGCCATTAGTATCGGTTAGCTTAACGCCTCACAGCGCTTCCACACCCGACCTATCAACGTCCTGGTCTCGAACGACTCTTCAGGGAGGTCAAGCCTCCAGGGAAGTCTCATCTTCAGGCGAGTTTCCCGCTTAGATGCTTTCAGCGGTTATCTCTTCCAAACTTAGCTACCCGGCAATGCCACTGGCGTGACAACCGGTACACCAGAGGTTCGTCCACTCCGGTCCTCTCGTACTAGGAGCAGCCCCCGTCAAACTTCCAACGCCCACTGCAGATAGGGACCAAACTGTCTCACGACGTTTTGAACCCAGCTCACGTACCACTTTAAATGGCGAACAGCCATACCCTTGGGACCGGCTACAGCCCCAGGATGTGATGAGCCGACATCGAGGTGCCAAACTCCGCCGTCGATGTGAACTCTTGGGCGGAATCAGCCTGTTATCCCCGGAGTACCTTTTATCCGTTGAGCGATGGCCCTTCCATTCAGAACCACCGGATCACTATGTCCTGCTTTCGCACCTGCTCGACTTGTCGGTCTCGCAGTCAAGCCACCTTTTGCCATTGCACTATCAGCACGATTTCCGACCGTACCTAGGTGACCTTCGAACTCCTCCGTTACACTTTGGGAGGAGACCGCCCCAGTCAAACTGCCTACCATGCACTGTCCCCAATCCGGATCACGGACCAAGGTTAGAACCTCAAACACACCAGGGTGGTATTTCAAGGGCGGCTCCATGCGAACTGGCGTCCACACTTCCCAGCCTCCCACCTATCCTACACAAGTCTGTTCAAAGTCCAATGCAAAGCTACAGTAAAGGTTCACGGGGTCTTTCCGTCTAGCAGCGGGGAGATTGCATCTTCACAAACATTTCAACTTCGCTGAGTCTCAGGAGGAGACAGTGTGGCCATCGTTACGCCATTCGTGCGGGTCGGAACTTACCCGACAAGGAATTTCGCTACCTTAGGACCGTTATAGTTACGGCCGCCGTTTACCGGGGCTTCGATCAAGAGCTTGCACCCCATCACTTAACCTTCCGGCACCGGGCAGGCGTCACACCGTATACGTCCACTTTCGTGTTGGCACAGTGCTGTGTTTTTGATAAACAGTCGCAGCCACCGATTCTCTGCGACCCCTTCGACCTTCGAGCGCGAGGCTCTACAATCTACCGGGGCATACCTTCTCCCGAAGTTACGGTATCAATTTGCCGAGTTCCTTCTCCTGAGTTCTCTCAAGCGCCTTGGAATTTTCATCCTGCCCACCTGTGTCGGTTTGCGGTACGGTTTTTGCAAGGCTGAAGCTTAGTGGCTTTTCCTGGAAGCGGGGTATCAGTCACTTCAGGTCCGTAGACCCTCGTTATCACCTCTCGACGTTAACAGCGCGGCGGATTTGCCTGCCACGCCCGTCTACCAGCTTGAACGACCTATTCCAACAGGCCGCTGACCTAACCTTCTCCGTCCCCACATCGCACCTTGCAAAAGTACGGGAATATTGACCCGTTTCCCATCGACTACGCATTTCTGCCTCGCCTTAGGGGCCGACTCACCCTACGCCGATGAACGTTGCGTAGGAAACCTTGGGCTTTCGGCGAGCGGGCTTTTCACCCGCTTTATCGCTACTCATGTCAGCATTCGCACTTCTGATATCTCCAGCATCCCTCTCAGGACACCTTCACAGACCTACAGAACGCTCCCCTACCACGTGACCTAAGTCACATCCGCAGCTTCGGTTATAAGCTTGAGCCCCGTTACATCTTCCGCGCAGGACGACTCGACCAGTGAGCTATTACGCTTTCTTTAAATGATGGCTGCTTCTAAGCCAACATCCTGGCTGTCTGTGCCTTCCCACCTCGTTTACCACTTAGCTTATCATTTGGGACCTTAGCTGGCGGTCTGGGTTGTTTCCCTCTTGACGATGGACGTTAGCACCCACCGTCTGTCTCCCATGCTCGCACTTTCCGGTATTCAGAGTTTGCCATGGTTTGGTAAGTCGCAATGACCCCCTAGCCATAACAGTGCTTTACCCCCGGAAGTGATACATGAGGCACTACCTAAATAGTTTTCGGGGAGAACCAGCTATCTCCGAGTTTGTTTAGCCTTTCACCCCTATCCACAGCTCATCCCCTAGTTTTGCAACACTAGTGGGTTCGGACCTCCAGTGCGTGTTACCGCACCTTCATCCTGGCCATGGATAGATCACTCGGTTTCGGGTCTACGCCCAGCAACTCAGTCGCCCTGTTCGGACTCGGTTTCCCTACGCCTCCCCTATTCGGTTAAGCTCGCTACTGAACGTAAGTCGCTGACCCATTATACAAAAGGTACGCAGTCACCCCATTTTTCAAGGGCTCCCACTGTTTGTATGCATCCGGTTTCAGGTTCTATTTCACTCCCCTCCCGGGGTTCTTTTCGCCTTTCCCTCACGGTACTGGTTCACTATCGGTCGATCACGAGTATTTAGCCTTGGAGGATGGTCCCCCCATCTTCAGACAGGATTTCGCGTGTCCCGCCCTACTTCTCGTACGCCTAGTCTCATCGCCACGTTTTCGTGTACGGGGCTATCACCCACTATGGCCGCCCTTTCCAGAGCCTTCCACTAACGCCGCGACTATCTCGTACAGGCTATTCCGCTTTCGCTCGCCACTACTGGCGGAATCTCGGTTGATTTCTTTTCCTGCGGGTACTTAGATGTTTCAGTTCTCCGCGTTCGCTTCGCCTTCCCTATATATTCAGGAAGGGATGACCCCTAAGGGCCGGGTTTCCCCATTCGGACATCGTGGGATCAATGTTCCATTGCCAACTCCCCCACGCTTTTCGCAGGCTTGCACGTCCTTCATCGCCTGTGATCGCCAAGGCATCCACCAGATGCACTTAATCGCTTGACCCTATCATCTGAACAGCCTAAACCACCCAGACTCCAGTTTCGCGACACGTCACGATCCCCTTCAAGACCGTCACGTCGATACAATCATCTACCCAAGTCGCACCCACCCGGATTCCTCCGGATCGGTGAACTTTACATATCAGCTTCTCAATTTGTTAAAGATCAACGCGTTGGCTACAACGCAAATCAAAAACGACGGATCCCTTCCCATCCTCTTTGATTTGCACTGTGGTGGAGGCAGACGGGATCGAACCGACGACCCCCTGCTTGCAAAGCAGGTGCTCTCCCAACTGAGCTATGCCCCCCTTCAGAGTCCTGGTGGGTCTGGTTGGACTCGAACCAACGACCCCCGCCTTATCAAGACGGTGCTCTAACCGGCTGAGCTACAAACCCAGTCTCTACTTGCCAACTTCCGAATAACCGATAGGTTGTGAGCGCTTGACGTCGCCATTCTCTAGAAAGGAGGTGATCCAGCCGCAGGTTCCCCTACGGCTACCTTGTTACGACTTCACCCCAGTCATGAAGCATACCGTGGTAAGCGGCCTCCTTGCGGTTAGCCTACCCACTTCTGGTATCCCCCACTCCCATGGTGTGACGGGCGGTGTGTACAAGACCCGGGAACGTATTCACCGCAGCATGCTGATCTGCGATTACTAGCGATTCCGACTTCACGCACTCGAGTTGCAGAGTGCGATCCGGACTACGATCGGCTTTATGAGATTGGCTCCACCTCGCGGCTTCGCGACCCTCTGTACCGACCATTGTATGACGTGTGAAGCCCTGCTCATAAGGGCCATGAGGACTTGACGTCATCCCCACCTTCCTCCGGTTTGTCACCGGCAGTCTCATTAGAGTGCCCAACTTAATGATGGCAACTAATGACAAGGGTTGCGCTCGTTGCGGGACTTAACCCAACATCTCACGACACGAGCTGACGACAGCCATGCAGCACCTGTGTCCAGGCTCCCTTTCGGGCACCGCCGCCTCTCAGCAGCGTTCCTGGCATGTCAAGAGCAGGTAAGGTTCTTCGCGTTGCATCGAATTAATCCACATCATCCACCGCTTGTGCGGGTCCCCGTCAATTCCTTTGAGTTTTAACCTTGCGGCCGTACTCCCCAGGCGGTCAATTTCACGCGTTAGCTACGCTACCAAGGATTCAAACCCCCAACAGCTAATTGACATCGTTTAGGGCGTGGACTACCAGGGTATCTAATCCTGTTTGCTCCCCACGCTTTCGTGCATGAGCGTCAGTATCATCCCAGGGGGCTGCCTTCGCCATCGGTATTCCTCCACATCTCTACGCATTTCACTGCTACACGTGGAATTCTACCCCCCTCTGACGTACTCTAGCTGAACAGTCCTCAATGCCGTTCCCAGGTTAAGCCCGGGGCTTTCACATCAAGCTTGTCCAACCGCCTGCGCACGCTTTACGCCCAGTAATTCCGATTAACGCTTGCACCCTACGTATTACCGCGGCTGCTGGCACGTAGTTAGCCGGTGCTTATTCTTCAGGTACTCTCATCCCCACCCGCTATTCACAGGCAGGATTTGCTCCCCGACAAAAGTCCTTTACAACCCGAAGGCCTTCTTCAGACACGCGGCATGGCTGGATCAGGGTTGCCCCCATTGTCCAAAATTCCCCACTGCTGCCTCCCGTAGGAGTCTGGGCCGTGTCTCAGTCCCAGTGTGGCGGATCATCCTCTCAGACCCGCTACTGATCGTCGCCTTGGTGGGCCTTTACCCCCCCAACTAGCTAATCAGACGTCGGCCGCTCGGATAACGCGAGGCCCGAAGGTCCCCCGCTTTCCTCCTCAGAGCGTATGCGGTATTAGCACAACTTTCGCTGCGTTATCCCCCATTACCCGGCACGTTCCGACGCATTACTCACCCGTTCGCCACTCGCCACCCGGAGCAAGCTCCTGTGCTGCCGTTCGACTTGCATGTGTAAAGCATGCCGCCAGCGTTCAATCTGAGCCAGGATCAAACTCTTCAGTTCAATCGCTAACTTTACTTCTGGCACGCAAGATCAAAGAAACAAAACCAGGTTCATTTCTGTCTTGCCGTGCAAGTGTCGGCTTCGCCAAACACTCACACCTATCGGTTATTCGCATTATTAAAGATCGGCGCCGCGCTCTTCGCTGCAGCAGAGGAAGCGAACTATACCCCCCCAACCCACACACGTCAACACCTTCATCCTACAAAAAACCAGGAAATCACTTAAGCCATTGAAAAACAATAAATTCAGAATTCAACGGCGTGCCGGAAAATCAGAAAAAGTCCGGGACAGGGGACTTGCCATCACGTCATTTACTCGCTCCCGCCGGGGCCGCAGGCTTCAGATACGGCAAGAAAGCATTGACGATTTCATCGGATTCCGGCGGAGTCCGCGTTCCGAACGCCTTAACCTTCCCGTCCGGCAACACAAGGTATTTATGAAAATTCCAGCTCGGACTTTCCCCCGTGGCCTTGATCAGGTCCTTGAAAAAAGGATCCGCATCGCCGCCCCGGACATGGAGCTTTCCTGTCATGGGGAAGGAGACACCGTAGTTGGCCTGGCAAAAACTGCCGATTTCGCCGGCGCTCTCCAGCTCCTGGTAAAAATCGTTGCTGGGCACACCGATAATCATCAGCCCACGGGACTTGTAGGTCTCGAAAAGTTTCTGCAGGCCGGTGAATTGCGGAGTGAATCCACAGCGGCTTGCCGTATTCACCACCAACACCGGCTGTTGCGCGTAATCGCACAACCTCACCTGCCCTCCCATGAGCGCAGGCAAAGAACGATTCATCAAGGAAGGACAGGAGGCCGCGGCAACCGCCAGCGACGGCAGGAGAAAGAGAGGTACGATCCACGTTTTCATGGCAGCTCCATCGAACGAATATCTTGCCCCACTATAGAGAAGACCCCGCCAACGGACAAACCGTGCCGGCGGGGTCTGCGATGACCAGGCCTCAGTCGGCATGCCGTATCGCGAAACAGCGATGGATTTTCTTGTTGCGAAAATCCTCCGGCACCGATTGCCGGGACAACTCCTCAACCCGATAGAGGATGGGCAAGGAAGGATCCAGCTCAAACGATCGCAGGTTATTGGAAAAATACAGAACGCCTCCCGGCGCCAGCACTTTCATGGCCTGCGTGATCAAGACGGAATGATCCCGTTGCACATCCAGCGTATCGAGCATCTTCTTCGAATTGGAGAACGTCGGAGGATCCATCACGATCATATCGAAACGCTTGCCGGTCGCGATCGCATCGGCCAGGTACTGGAACACATCGGCGCGCACCAGCGTGTGCCTTGCCGGGTCCAGGCCATTAAGCTCGAAGTTGCGCCTCGCCCAGCCCTGATAGGTATTGGACAGATCGACTGTCTCCGACGACGGCGCCCCACCGGCTGCCGCATACACCGTGAAACTGCCCGTATAGGCGAACAGGTTCAGAAAACGCTTGCCGGCAGCCTCGTCACGCACCCGTTTACGGGTATTGCGGTGATCGAGAAACAAGCCGGTATCCAGATAGTCTCGCAAATTAACAATGAAACGCAGGCCGTATTCACCGATCACGAAATCCTCGCCGGATGCACCGAGCTTTTCATACTGGTTTTCGCCTTTCTGGCGACGACGCGTTTTGGTCACGATGCGCTCGGTCGGCACGCCGGTCACTTGGCCAATCGCCTCGACAATCGCCGCCAGCCACTGCGCATGGGCCTCGTCGTCCATGTCCCATCCGGTGTCGTACTCCTGCAGGTGGCAATGGTCACCATACACATCGACCGCCAACGGGAACTGCGGCACATCCTTGTCATAGGCTCGCCAGGCATCCAGTCCCTGACGCTTGGCCCACTTGCCGTAATGCTTGTAATTCTTGGCCAGGCGATTTGCAAAAGCGCTGACATCCACCATTGTGTTACCTCAAAACTCAATAAAACAAAACGCGCCAACCGAAGGCTGGCGCGCGAGCCACCAAAATCGGGCCGTTCACCCGCCCGACTCCTGGTACATGGCCACCAGTTTCCGGTAAACCGGCTCGGGCACATACTGGCGAATCACTTGCTCCCATCCCCGCGGCCCGACCATGCCCTTGACCATGGTCGATGACACCTCGGCATATTCGCGGGGAGGCATAAGAAAGATCGTGGTGATATCGCCCTGCAGATCGGAATTAATGTAGCGCATGGTGCGCTCATACTCGTAATCGCTGGCCGTGCGAATACCCCGCACGATGTAATTGGCACCGGTCGATTGAGCGTAATTGACCAGAAACTGGTTTTCGAACACGTCCACCTTCAGCTTGTTGAAGCCGCGCGTCACCGCCCTGAGCAATTCGACACGCTCATCGACACTGAAGGTACAGCGCTTGTCCGGATTCACGCCAACAGCAACCACCAGTTCGTCGAACAGCTCGACGGCCTCGCGGATCATCCACAGATGACCATTGGTGACCGGATCGAAACTCCCGGCATACACGGCACGCTTCAATTGGTGCTTTCCTCTTTTGGGTATGTGTGTCATCGCGGAATGTATCCTGCGCAAACCTGCGGGTAAAGGCATTTTTGCTGCGGCGCGAAAAAAACCCCGCCCGGGCGGGGTTTTCGCGACAGGTTCCATCCAGTGTATCAGCCGTTGATTTCCTCCGCCCGGTGACACGCCACCTGGCGCCCGTCCAGCTCGCGCAATGACGGCAGTTCCTCCCGGCAGCGCTCCACGGCATGCGGGCAACGCTTGTGGAACGCACAGCCGTCCGGCGGATTCATCGGACTTGGCAGCTCGCCGCGGATTGGAATCTTCACCCGCCGGTCCTCGGCCCGGATGCTCGGCGTCGCCGACAACAAAGCCTGTGTATAAGGATGCAGCGGACGGGAATAGATCAGGGATTTGCTGCCCATTTCCGCCGTACGCCCCAAATACATGACCAGCACATCATCCGCCACATGTTCCACCACCGCGAGGTTGTGCGAGACGAATACATACGCGGTGTGGAGCTCTTCTTGCAGATCCATGAAGAGATTCAGCACCTGCGCCTGAATGGAAACATCCAGCGCGCTGGTCGGCTCGTCGGCGATCACGATTTTCGGATTGAGCATCATGGCTCTGGCAATCGCGATACGCTGCCGCTGCCCGCCGGAAAACATGTGCGGATAGCGGTAGAAGAACTCAGGCCGCAACCCGACCTTGCTCATCATCGCGCGAACCTTCTCGACACGCTCGGCCCGTGTCAGGTGAGTGTTGATCAGCAGCGGCTCGCCCAGCTGGTCGCCGATTTTCTGGCGAGGATTGAGCGATGCGTAGGGGTTCTGGAACACCATCTGAACCTTGGTGCGCAACGCGGCGATCTCCTGCCGCGAAGCCTTGGCGACATCGGTGTTTCCGAGCACCAACGAACCGGCGCTGGGAGGCTCGATCAGGGTCAATTGCCTGGCGAGGGTGGATTTGCCGCAGCCGGACTCGCCAACCACGGCCAGTGTTTTGCCGGCCTGCAGATCGAAGGACACCCCATTGAGCGCCTTGACTGTGGCATGCCCTTTGAGGAACCCCCGCGAAACGGTGTAATAACGGGCCAGATCCCGTGCTTGCATAACGGTACTCATCGGGCCTCCTCGACGTTCAGGGGATAATGGCAACGGACCGCGGCGCCACCCTGCCCCGTCAGAACGGGACGTTCGCTGCGACAGGTGTCCTGGACATAGGGACACCGGGGGGACAACAGGCACCCGGCCGGGCGGTCATGGTGCCCCGGCACGATACCCGGCAGCGTGCTCAGGCGACGCGCACCCTTGCTGTGTTCCGGAATCGAGGCCAGCAGGGCCTCGGTGTAAGGATGGGCTGGCGCGACGAAGATATCGGGCACCCTCGCCAGCTCGACAACCTGCCCCGCGTACATCACCGCCACGCGGTGCGCGATCTCGGCGACCACCGCCAGATCGTGGGTGATCAGGATCAGGGACATATTCTGACTTTGCTGAAGACTCACCAGCAGATCCATGATCTGGGCCTGGATGGTGACATCCAGCGCCGTGGTCGGCTCATCGGCGATCAGCAGCTTCGGATGACAGGCGATCGCCATCGCGATGGCCACACGCTGGCTCATCCCGCCCGACAACTGATGCGGATACGCCCCGAGCCGGCTTGCGGCGGCGGGAATCTCCACCATCTCCATCAGCTCCAGAGCGCGCTTTTTCAGGGAGGAGCCACGCAGTCCCAAGTGTTCGCGGAGCACTTCCATGATCTGGTAGCCCACCGTGAAGCTCGGGTTGAGCGCTGTCATCGGGTCCTGAAAGATCATCGAAATGTCTTTGCCCACAATGCGCCGGCGGGCGCGGGAACCAAGCGTCAGCAGATCCTTGCCGTCGAAACTGAGCCGGTCTGCGCTGATTCTGCCCTGCCCCTCCAGGAGCCCCATCATCGCCATCATGGTCACCGACTTGCCGGATCCGGATTCGCCGACAATGCCGACGATCTCCCCTTGCCGAACGGTCAGATCCAGTCCGTCGACCGCTCTGAACGGATGATCGGCGGCGCCGAAGGCCACCGACAAATTCTGAATTTCCAGAAGATTCATGATGTATTCCTTACGCAATCCGCTTCAGTTTCGGATCCAGCGCATCGCGCAGACCATCGCCCATCAGATTGATGGACAGCACGGCCAACAGAATGGTAAGACCGGGCAGACTGACGACCCACCAGGCGCGTTCGATGTAGTCCCGGGCGGAAGCCAGCATGGTGCCCCATTCGGCGGAGGGCGGCTGCACCCCGAGGCCGAGAAAGCCCAGCGCGGAGGCTTCGAGAATGGCCGACGAAAAGCTCATCGTCGCATGAACGATCAGCGGCGCCATGCAATTGGGCAGCACCGTCACGAACATCAGACGCAACAGTCCGGCACCGGAGACGCGCGAAGCGGTCACGTAATCGCGATTAAGCTCCGCCATGGCGGATGCCCGGGTCAGGCGCACATACGCGGGCAACCCGACGACGGCAATGGCGATAATGCTGTTAATGAATCCCGGGCCGAGAATCGCGACGATCGCCACGGCGAGCAACAGCGACGGCAACGCCATCAGGACATCCATGAAGCGCATCGTCAGGCTGCCGATCATTTTCGGGAAAAAAGCCGAGAACAGTCCCAGCACCACGCCGGGGATCAGCGCCATGATCACCGACGAGAGGCCGATCAGCAGCGACATGCGGGCGCCATAAATCAGCCGCGACAGCAGATCGCGCCCGGCCTCGTCCGTGCCCAGAAGAAACGTGAAGCTTCCCCCGTCGCACCATGCGGGCGGCGTCAGCAAATGCTCGTGATATTGCTCGATCGGGCTGTGCGGCGCGACGATCGGCGCGAAGATGGCGGCCAGCGTGACAACAAGCATGAACACCAGACCGGCCACCGCCCCCTTGTTCTGGCTGAACGCCAGCCAGAACTCCTTGAACGGCGAAGGATAACTGGCCACGGCCGCGTCCGGCGAGGCGGTCATTGCGGTTTGTTTTTGCGTAGACATGAGAGAACTCCCGCTTATTTGGCGTGGCGAATGCGCGGATTGACGACGCCGTAAAGAATATCAACGGCGAAGTTGACCATGATGACGAGCGTGGCCACCAGCAGCAGGCCGCTCTGTATCACCGGATAATCGCGGCTGCCGATAGCATCGATCAGCCATTTGCCGATCCCCGGCCAGGAAAAGATGGTCTCGGTCAGGACCGCGCCCCCCATCAGCGTGCCGATCTGCAGCCCGATCACCGTCAGGACCGGAATCAGGGCATTGCGCAACGTGTGCACGAAAATCACCTTGAGCGGCGACAGGCCCTTTGCCCTGGCGGTGCGGACATAGTCCTCCTTGAGCACTTCAAGCATCGACGAGCGAGTCATCCGCGCGATGACCGCGAGCGGGATGGTACCCAGCACGATGGTCGGCAGTATCAGGTGGCGCAGGGCGTCAATGAAGGCTCCCGCGTAATTGGCCGGATCGGCCCGCTCGAGCAGCCAGGCATCGATCAGCATGAAACCGGTGCGCGGCGGAATGTCGTAAGCGATCAGGTCGATGCGGCCCGACACGGGGGTCAGGTGCAGATAGTTGGAGCACACCATGATGAGGATCAGGCCCCACCAGAAAATCGGCATGGAAAAACCGGTCAGCGCCAGTCCCATCACGCCGTGATCGGCGAACTTGCCGCGGTAGATGGCCGCGACCACCCCCGCGATCAAACCGAAAAACACGGCGAACAGCATCGCCGACACGGCAAGCTCCAGCGTGGCGGGGAACAGGGTCAGGAACTCGTCGAGCACCGGCCCCCGGGTCCGGATGGACTCGCCAAGATTGCCATGGGCCAGTTGCCCGATGTAATCGATGTACTGAAGGTAAAGCGGTTTATCGAGTCCGAGCCGGTGCATCGCCGCGGCGTGCATGGCCGGATCCAGGTTGCGCTCGCCCACCATCACTTCGATGGGGTCGCCGGGGATCATGTGAATCAGGCTGAACGTCAGCAGCGTGATGCCGATGAATGTCGGAATCAGCAGCCCGAAGCGCCGGAAAATGAATGCGAACATGCGTGTTTCTCCGTGTCGGCGGCAAAACCGCCGAATGACGGCACCCGCATCGGACAGGGAAACCCGGACAGCCTGGACAAGATTGGGGAACAGCGGTAAACGACGCGCCCACGGCGCATGGAAGGGTCGTGACGATGAAGCCCCCGAACCACCCACCGTATACCAGCGGCGCCACCATCACGACGGCACCACAGTATCACGCGACGCTCCGGCCGCGCTTGACCCACGTCAAACCACCACCCCGCGGCAGCCTGCCGGCGCCGCCTCCTTGCATCCCGCAGCCGGGCGCCCCGCCGACCGGCTTTGAAGCCGGTCGCGGACACCGTTGTTGCAGCCCGGGAATACCGTTCCCGGGACTCACTGCTTGTTATTGTTGTTTACTTCACACTGACGTCGTAGAACGAGTTCAGGCCGAACGGGCTCACTTTGAACCCCCCCACCGACTTGAGCATCGGCTGATTGACCGTGCTATGGGCGATCGGCGTGAACGGCACTTGAGCCTTGAAGATTTCCTGCGCCTTCATGTAAAGCTTGGTGCGCTCCGCGTTATTGGTGGTGTGCTTGGCCTTCTGGATCAGGTCCTCGTAAGGCTTGTAGCACCATTTGGAGAAGTTGTTGCCCTTCATGGCATCGCAGCTGAGCAAGGTGCCGAGCCAGTTGTCCGGATCGCCATTGTCACCCGTCCAGCCGATCAGCATGGCATCGTGCTCGCCGTTCTTGGCTCGCTTGATGTATTCGCCCCACTCGTAGGACACGATCTTGGCCTTGACGCCGATCTTCGCCCAGTCGGCCTGGATCATTTCGGCCATCAGCTTGGCGTTGGGATTGTACGGACGCTGAACCGGCATGGCCCACAGGGTGATGTCGAAGCCGTTGGGATAACCCGCTTTGGCCAGCAGCTTTTTCGCCGCATCGACATTATAAGGAGCATCCTTCAGCGACTTATTGTACGACCACTGGGTCGGCGGCATCGGATTGGTGGCAAGCTGGCCCGTCCCCTGGTAAACCGCGGAGAGGATGGCCTTCTTGTTCACGGCCATATCCAGCGCCTGGCGGACTTCCAGCTTGTCGAGGAACTTGTGCTTGACGTTGTAGGCCACATAGCCGAGGTTGAAACCCGCCTGGCTGACGACACGCAGCTTGGGATCGGCTTTCAGGCCGGCCACATCAGCAGGACGCGGGTTGAGGGTCACCTGGCACTCTCCGGCCTTGAGCTTCTGTACCCGCACCGAAGGATCGGTGGTGATGGCGAACACCAGATTGTCGATCTTCACCTCACCTTTTTTCCAGTAGTCCTTGTTAGCGACATAACGGATCTGGGAATCCTTCTGGTAACGCTTGAAGACAAACGGGCCGGTGCCGACCGGCTGCTGATTGAATTGGGCGGGCTTACCCTCTTTGATCAGTTTGTCCGCGTATTCAGCGGAATGGATCGAGGCGAACGACATGGCGAGGTTCTGCAAGAAGGCCGGATCGGCGTCCTTCAGCACGAAGCGTACCGTCAGCGGGTCGACTTTTTCGACCTTGGTGATGTTCTCGTTCATCCCCATGTCGTTGAAATATGGATACTCGGCCGGATAGGCCTTGGCGAACGGCTGGTTCTTGTCCAGCATGCGCAGGAAGGTGAACACCACGTCATCCGCGCCGAATTCGCGGCTCGGCTTGAAATATTCGGTGGTATGGAATTTCACCCCTTTGCGCAGCGAGAAGGTATACGTTTTGCCATCGGGGGACACGGTCCATTTTTCGGCAAGGGCGGGCTCGACCTTGGTACCGCCGTGCTGAAACTGGACCAGGCGGTTGAACACCGTTTCGGCCGACGCGTCAAAATCGGTGCCGGTGGTGTACTGGGCGGGATCGAAGCCCGCCGGACTGCCTTCCGAGCAATAAACCAGGGTGCCGGCGGCATTCGCGGCGGAAACGCCGGCGATCAAACCGGCAGCCAGCATTGTCTTGATGATAACTCGCATAATTTCCCCATTCCTTTGTATGTTTATGTAATTAACGCAAGCCTGGCTTGCACATTACAGGGGATACATTATGCAGAGGGGGAACTTTTGACAAGCTCCCCCTGCTGACCTTGCTCAAATCCGGGTTTTTTTACAGACTCCGGACAAGACCGTCAGCCTTTTTTTACCACAATGCTGCCGACCGAATATCCGGCGCCAAATGAAGCGATCACGCCGGTATCGCCGGCCGCCATGTCTTCGCTGTACAGGTGGAAAGCGATAATGGAACCGGCCGAGCTGGTATTGGCATAGCGGTCGAGAATCACCGGCGCTTCCTGCTCGGAAGCATCGCGGCCCAGCACGCGCCGGGCAATCAGCTGGTTCATCGACAGGTTGGCCTGATGCAGCCAGAAGCGCTTGACGCCGCTCGGTTCGATTCCCAGGGATGACAGATGTCCGACAATATGCTCGCCGACCATCGGACAGACCTCCTTGAACACTTTGCGTCCCTGCTGAACAAACAGTTTGTCCGGCTGGCCGATCCCGCTGCCGTCGCAGCGGTTAAGAAAACCGAAGTTGTTGCGGATATGACTGGAAAACACGGTGGCCAACTTCGATCCGATCACTTCGAAACGGCAAGCCGACACGGCCGCATCGGCGCGCTCGAGCACCATGGCGGTCGCCGCATCGCCGAAGATGAAGTGACTGTCCCGGTCGCGGAAGTTCAGATGCGCCGAGCAAATCTCGGGGTTAACCATCAGGACAGCGCGCGCCTGCCCGCTCTGAATGGCGTTGACCGCGGCCTGAATGCCGAACGTCGCGGAAGAGCACGCAACGTTCATATCAAAGGCATAACCTTCGATGCCCAGCGCCTGCTGCACCTCTATCGCCATCGCGGGATAAGCGCGCTGCATGTTCGAGCAGGCGACAATCACCATGTCGATATCGGACGCCTGGCGGCCCGCGCGCGCCATCGCATCCCTGGCCGCCGCCACCGCCATCTCGGCCTGCAACGACAGGTCTTCGTTCGCCCGCTCGGGCAAATGGGGAACCATCCGCTCCGGATCAAGTACCCCCTCGCGATCCATGACATAGCGCTGCCGGATTCCCGATGCCTTCACGATAAACTCGGCGCTCGACTCGGCAAGCGCGGCGAGGCGGCCCGCTTCGATATCCTCGCGATGCGCCGCGTTGTACGAAGCGACATAGTGATTGAACGATGTCACCAGTTCTTCATTGCTGATGGAAAAAGGCGGCGTGAAGAGACCGGTGCCGCTGATGACGACTTTGTTCATGTAATGGTTATTCCAGAGTCGGCCCGCCCTCTTCCGGAGAACGGCGTCCGTAGTTAGCCCACAATCCAGTAGGCAATCATACACCATAGGCCCGAATCCCCTGCAAAATCATCCCCAGTCAAACAAAAACCGAGTAAAATTATCAAGATTACAAACCGGACCCTATTCGATCCGGATAAAAAATAGTTGACTATTTTACTCGGAAATTCGCTATAATCGATTCCAAGACCACCCACCGGAGTTTCTGAACCATGCGCTTGACCACCAAAGGCCGCTTCGCCGTCACGGCCATGCTCGACCTGGCACTGAGGGAAGCCAATGGGCCGGTGACGCTGGCCGGCATCAGTGAACGCCAGAGCATTTCGCTCTCCTATCTGGAACAGCTGTTCGGCAAATTGCGACGCGCCGAACTCGTCGACAGCGTACGTGGTCCCGGCGGGGGGTACACCCTGGCGCGCGACGTCGCCACCATCTCCGTTTCGGACATCATCCGCGCCGTCGACGAGCCTGTCGACGCGACGCAATGCGGAGGCCGGGAAAACTGTCACGGCAACAACCGCTGCATGACGCATGACCTGTGGACCCGCCTGAACGCCACCATTTACGATTACCTCTCCGAGGTGAGCCTCGCCAATCTTGTCGACGAGCAGCGCGCCAAGGAAAACACCGTGATTCAGGACAAACGCGAAGCCAGCGTGGCTCGCGCACCGCGCAACCGCGTGGCGCCGACCGCCTGAACACCGAAGCAGCGAGTGGAGAACCCCATAAAATGAGTGAACTGAAGCTTCCCATCTACCTGGACTACTCGGCGACCACCCCGGTGGATCCGCGCGTCGCCGAAAAAATGATTCCTTACATCAGCGAGCTTTACGGCAACCCCGCCTCGCGCAGCCACAGCTTCGGCTGGGTGGCCGAAGAGGCGGTAGAGGCGGCGCGCGAAAACGTCGCGCGTCTTGTCAATTGCGACGCCAAGGAAATCATCTGGACGTCGGGTGCGACGGAATCCGACAACCTGGCGATCAAGGGAGCGGCCCAGTTCTACAAGTCCCGCGGCAAGCATCTGATCACCGTGAAAACCGAGCACAAGGCGGTGCTCGACACCATGCGTGAAATGGAACGCCAGGGGTTCGAGGTGACCTACCTCGACGTAAGGGACGATGGCCTGCTCGATCTGGACGTTTTCAGGGCCGCCTTGCGACCCGACACGATTCTCGTCTCGGTCATGCACGTCAACAATGAGATCGGTGTGGTCCAGGACATCGAGACCATCGGCGAGATCTGCCGGGAAAAGGGCATCGTCTTCCATGTCGACGCCGCCCAGGCCACCGGCAAAGTCGAGATCGATCTCGAGAAGCTCAAGGTCGACCTGATGAGCTTCAGCGCGCACAAAACCTACGGACCGAAGGGCATCGGCGCCCTCTACGTCCGCCGCAAGCCGCGTGTGCGGCTCGAAGCCCAGATGCACGGCGGCGGTCACGAGCGGGGCTTCCGCTCCGGCACGCTCGCCCCCCACCAGATCGTCGGCATGGGCGAGGCGTTCCGTCTGGCGCGCGAGGAGATGGCCACCGAAAACGTCCGTATCCGCGCATTGCGCGACCGACTGTGGAACGGCATCCGCGACATGGAGGAAGTCTATGTCAATGGCGATCTTGCCGCGCGAGTGCCGCACAATCTGAATGTCAGCTTCAATTTCGTCGAGGGCGAATCGCTGATCATGGCGATCAAGGAGCTGGCCGTTTCCAGCGGATCGGCCTGTACCTCGGCGAGCCTCGAACCTTCCTATGTCCTGCGCGCCCTCGGCCGCAACGACGAGCTGGCGCACAGCTCGATCCGTTTCACCATCGGCCGCTTCACCACCGAAGACGAGATCGACTTCGCCGTCCAGCTGCTGCGCGGCAAGATCGGCAAGCTGCGCGAACTGTCGCCGCTGTGGGAAATGTACAAGGAAGGCATCGATCTGAACACCGTCCAGTGGGCCGCTCACTGAACGCATCGCAGGAGAAGGCAATGGCTTACAGCAACAAAGTTCTGGATCACTACGAAAATCCCCGCAATGTCGGCTCCTTCGCCAAAGGCGACGAGACGATCGGCACGGGTATGGTCGGCGCGCCGGCCTGTGGCGACGTGATGAAGCTGCAGATCAAGGTGGGCGACAACGGCGTGATCGAGGACGCGAAGTTCAAGACTTACGGCTGCGGTTCCGCGATCGCGTCCTCCTCGCTCGTCACCGAATGGGTGAAGGGCAAGACGCTGGACGAGGCGCTGGCCATCAAGAACACGGAAATCGCCGAAGAACTGGCGCTTCCCCCGGTGAAGATCCACTGCTCGATTCTGGCTGAGGACGCCATCAAGGCCGCCGTCAGCGACTACAAGACCAAGCACGGACTGTGATATCGGAGGAAACGGTTATGGCTATCACATTGACCGAGCGCGCGGCGACGCATGTGAGCAATTTCATCGCCAAACGCGGCAAGGGGTTGGGCATCCGTCTGGGCGTCAAGACATCCGGCTGCTCCGGCATGGCGTACAAACTCGAGTTCGTCGATGCGGCGGGCGAAGACGACATCACGTTCGACAGCTTCGGCGTTACGGTGTTCACCGACCCAAAGAGCCTGGCCTATATCGATGGCACCGAACTGGATTACGTCAAGGAAGGCCTGAACGAGGGATTCCGCTTCAACAATCCGAACGTCAAGAACGAATGCGGTTGCGGCGAAAGCTTCAACGTCTGACGCGATATGGATTCCGCCTTCACTCAGGACTACTTCGCGCTGTTCGGCCTTGAGCGCCGCTTCCGTATCGAGGTGGCGGAACTGGAGCGCGCGCGACTGCGCCTGGCCATGGAGGTCCACCCCGACCGCAACGCCGCCAAAACCGCGGCGGAGCAACGGGTGGCGCTGATGATGGCCACGCGGGTTAACGAAGCGTATGACACCCTGAAAACGCCGCTTGGACGCGCCCGCTATCTGCTGGAACTGGCAGGAATTCCCACGCTGGAAGAAACCAATACCAGCATGCCTGCCGAGTTCCTGATCGAGCAGATGCAGTGGCGCGAACGCATCGAGGAAGCCGCCGACGAAGGCTCGATCGACAGTCTGGATGCGTTGTCGGCCGAACTGGCCGGCGATATCAGGCGCATGGAAGAGGCGCTGGCGAACGCGATCGATGACGCGCGCGACCTGGATGCCGCCGCCCTGCTGGTGCGGAAACTGCGTTTTCTGGAAAAACTCGAACAGGAAATCGGCGACGCCATCGAAGCCCAGCTCGGCTGAGCGGCGCGCGCCGGTTTCACAACCCATAAGTTTGCCATGGCTCTCTTGCAAATCGCCGAACCCGGCCTCTCTTCAGCGCCTCACGAACACCGGCTGGCCGTCGGTATCGATCTTGGCACGACCAACTCGCTCGTCGCGACGGTACGCTCCGGCTCCGCCGTTGTTCTTGGCGACCAGGACGGGCACACCCTGCTGCCGTCCGTCGTGCGCTACCACGAGAACGGCGCGACCACGGTCGGTCATCGGGCACAGGCCGAACAAAGCCGGGATCCGGCCAACACGGTCGTCTCGGTAAAACGGTTCATGGGCAGGGGAATCCGCGACATTCCGGACCCGGCCACCCAGCCTTACCGCTTCGTCGATGCGCCGGGAATGGTTCAAATCCAGACCTGCGCCGGAGTCAAAAGCCCGGTGGAGATTTCCGCGGCCATCCTCGCCACACTGCGCGAACGCGCCGAGGGGGCACTGGGTGGACAGCTGGCCGGCGCCGTGATCACCGTACCGGCGTATTTCGACGACGCGCAACGCCAGGCCACCAAGGACGCCGCGCGAATCGCGGGTCTGAACGTCCTGCGTCTGCTTAACGAACCCACCGCCGCCGCCATCGCCTATGGTCTGGACAACGCATCCGAAGGCACCTACGTGGTCTACGATCTTGGCGGGGGAACCCTCGACGTCTCGGTGCTGCGCCTCACCCGCGGGGTATTCGAGGTACTGGCCACGAGCGGCGACTCCGCGCTTGGCGGCGACGATTTCGACCATCGCGTTTACTGCTGGATACTTCAGGAAGCCGGCCTCTCCGGTCTTGGCGCCAAAGATGCGCGATTGCTGCTCACCCGGGCCCGGGAGGCGAAGGAAGCGCTCACCTCGAACAACGAAGCGCGCATCACCAGCCTGCTGTCCGACGGAATGGCCGTGGACCTGACGTTGGACGTCACCACATTCCGCGCCATTACCCGGCCCCTGGTCGATAAAACCCTGGTTCCGGTACGCAAGGCCTTGCGCGACGCCGGCATACGGGTGGGCGACGTGAACGGTGTCGTCATGGTGGGCGGCGCGACGCGGATGCCGCATGTGCAAAAGGCCGTGGAAACCCTCTTCGGCAAGGCCCCGCTGACCAATCTCGATCCGGACAAGGTGGTTGCGCTGGGCGCGGCGATCCAGGCCAACGTGCTGGCCGGCAACAAGCAGGACGACGAATGGCTGCTGCTGGATGTGATTCCCCTGTCGCTGGGCATCGAGACCATGGGTGGTCTCACGGAAAAGATCATTCCTCGCAATAGCACCATTCCGGTCGCGCGGGCTCAGGAATTCACCACCTACAAGGACGGCCAGACCGCGATGAGCATCCATGTCGTCCAGGGTGAACGCGAGCTGGTCAGCGATTGCCGCTCACTCGGCCAGTTCGTGCTGCGCGGCATTCCGCCAATGGTGGCCGGCGCCGCGCGCATTCGCATCACCTTCCAGATCGACGCGGACGGACTGCTGGCCGTTCATGCCCGCGAACAGACGTCCGGAGTCGAAGCCAGCATCGAGGTGAAGCCGGCCTATGGGCTTACCGACAGCGAGGTCACCCGCATGCTGACCGACTCGATGAGCCATGTCAAAGAAGACATCGAAGCCAGAAAACTGCGCGAAGCCATTGTGGATGCCGAGGCCCTGATCGGAACGACGCAGCGGGCCATCGAGCAGGATGGCGACCTTCTCGAGGCCGACGAACGCCGGCGGATCGACGAAGCCATCGCGCGCGCGCACGACGCCATTGCCACCGCGCGCACAAGGCAAATCAACGAAGCCACCGCGGCATTGAACAAAGCCACGGATACCTTTGCCGCGCGCAGGATGGATCGCAACATCCGCCGCGCGCTCAAGGGTCAGAACATCGCCCAATTGTGAGGAAACCCCCGATGCCCCGCATCACTGTTTTACCACACGCCGATCTGTGCCCGGAAGGCACCGTGATCGAAGACGCCGAGCCGGGCGTCAGCATCTGTGAAATTCTGCTCGAGCACGACATAGAAATCGAGCATGCCTGCGAAATGTCATGCGCCTGTACCACTTGCCACGTGGTGGTGCGAGAGGGATTCGCCTCGCTGGAAGAAGCCGACGAACTGGAAGAGGACATGCTCGACAAGGCATGGGGCCTTGAGCCCTCGTCCCGTCTGTCCTGCCAGGCCATCGTCGGCGACACGGATCTGGTAGTGGAAATCCCCCGCTACACCATCAACCATGCGCGCGAGCATCATTGAGAAAGGGTTGAGTGATGAAATGGACCGATATCGGCGAACTGGCCATCGAACTTTCCGAGGCTCATCCGGATGTGGATCCCCGCACCATTCGCTTTACCGATCTGCATAACTGGGTGATCGAACTGCCCGCCTTCGATGACGAGCATTCCCGCGGCGGCGAGAAGATCCTGGAGGCCATTCAGCAGGCCTGGATCGACGAGATGGACTGATCAGGACAACGCCTCCCTCGCGGAGGCGTTGTCATATTCCTTGCATGTTCCCGCGCAAACTCGTCTAATGTTGGAATATCGGTGTTGAAGAGTGCCAATCATGTTCCGTCTTACCATAGGTAACAAGAATTTCTCTTCGTGGTCGTTACGCCCCTGGCTGATTCTGAAAATGATCGGTGAGCCCTTCGAAGAGGTGATCATCGACCTGCGGTCCCCCGAGAGCCGGCTCTCGCTTTCCACCCTCACTCCCGCCGGCAAGGTTCCGGTTCTCCAAGACAAGCAACTGACGATCTGGGACTCTCTGGCCATCTGCGAATACCTGGCCGAATGCTTCCCCGGTTCCCATCTTTGGCCATCGGATCCGGCGGCGCGGGCCATCGCCCGTTCCATGGCCGCCGAAATGCATTCGAGTTTCTCCACCCTGCGCGGGCAAATGCCGATGGATGTCGCCTCGTCTCGCGAGTCGCCGGCCTCCACGCCGGAACTGGCCGCCGATATCGCCAGAATCGTGCATCTGTGGGAAGAGCAGCGCAGTCACTACCACCTCGCCGGCCCGTTCCTGTTCGGTTCGTTCTCCATCGCCGACGCGTTCTTCGCGCCTGTGGCCTTCCGCTTCAAGACCTATGGCGTCGTACTGCCCGAAGCGTCGCAAGGCTGGGTCGACCACATGCTCTCGCTGCCGGCCATGCAGGAGTGGGCGGAGGCTTCGGCCGAGGAGATCCGGGCCGGGGCATGACACGGCGGCTTTCGTAATGGCTCCGGCTCGCGGTCGCACGACGCCGCGGGATCGAACCGCCCCGCATTGCTGCGCATTTCGCGATGCAAGCGGTCAAGTGCCCGGAAAGTACGCACGGTCGCTGCGAACAGCAGCGCCGTGGCCGCAACCATTCCTCCGATCATGTGCCTCGTCTCCGTGAAAACCCTCATCATCGCGCTTCAGACCGGAGCCAAGCTCCCTCCCGAAGCAATGCCAATGACATTACCGTCGATCAAGGCAAAAAGCAACGGCCCCCGGCTCAAGCGAGCGAGGGGCCGTCTTGTCTTGCACAGGCCAGCGAAGCTGGCCCAAGACCGGATTACAGATCCTTGGCGTTCTCGGCGAGGTAGGAAGCCACGCCTTCAGCATCGGCCTTCATTCCCTTCTTGCCCTTGTTCCAGCCGGCCGGGCACACTTCGCCGTTCTCTTCGAAAAATTGCAGAGCGTCGATCATGCGGATGGCTTCATCAATGTTGCGGCCAAGCGGCAGGTCATTGACGACCTGATGGCGAACCACGCCATCCTTGTCGATCAGGAAGGTGCCACGATAAGCCACACCGCTGGCCTCTTCCACGTCGAAGGCCTGGGCCAGTTCGTGCTTGACGTCGGCAACCAGGGTGTAGCCGACTTCGCCGATGCCGCCCTTGTTGACCGGCGTATTGCGCCATGCGTTGTGAGTGAATTCGCTGTCGATGGAGACGCCGATCACTTCGACATTACGCTTCTTGAACTCTTCCAGACGATGATCGAAAGCGATCAGTTCGGACGGGCACACAAACGTGAAGTCCAGCGGGTAGAAGAACACGACGGTGTACTTGCCCGAAGTGGCGTCCTTGAAGCTGAAATTGTCCACGATCTGACCATTGCCCAGAACGGCGCCGAATTTCTTGTCGTCACTGCCAAAGAACGGGGCTTGTTTGCCTACGAGTACAGCCATGGGGTTCTCCTTTCAGGATTCGATTCGACGGATCCGGCCGTCAATAGGGGACCGATCCGATACCAAAGCGTGATTGTGAATCCCGCGGCCGACACCGGCCAATTGAAAATCAAAATGGTGTCCATTGACGCGGCCAATCACGCGAGGTGCGCATGCATCGCACACACCGACAACCCTAACAATATTGGGTTGCACAAGGATTTATTCAAGGTGTGTCACAACAGTCGAAATCCGTGAACCGCAACACCCGGCAAAAAAATACCCCGGCGCACCGGGGTATCGTGAAACACTTCCGCGCAAGGATCAGGCCGAGGGTTCGGCCTTCTGGCGCAGGCGCAGGTTCAGTTCGCGCAGCTGTTTTTCGTCGACGGCGCTGGGGGCCTGCGTCAGCAGACACTGGGCGCGCTGGGTTTTCGGGAAGGCGATCACATCGCGGATCGACTCGGCGCCGGCCATCAGCGTCACCAGGCGATCCAGACCGAAAGCGAGACCGCCATGCGGCGGCGCGCCGAACTTCAGGTTGTCCAGCAGGAAGCCGAATTTGCCCTGCTGTTCGTCCGGGGAAATCTTCAGCGCGGCGAAAACCTTCTCCTGAATCTCGGCGCGGTGGATACGGATCGAACCGCCGCCGATTTCCCAGCCGTTCAGAACCATGTCGTAGGCTCGGGCAAGACATGCGCCGGGGTCGCTCTCGAGCATGTTCTCATGCCCAGGCTTGGGCGAAGTGAAAGGATGATGGCACGCCGTCCAGCGGTCCTCGTCCTCGTCGTGCTCGAACATCGGGAAATCGACCACCCACAACGGCCTCCATTCCTTGACGGCGAAGCCCTTCTCGTGACCGATCTTGACGCGCAGCGCGCCAAGCGCCTCGTTCACCACCTTGGCCTTGTCGGCGCCGAAGAAGATCAGGTCGCCATTCTCGGCGCCGGTGCGCGCGAGAATTTCCCGCAGCGCCGCTTCGGAGAGGAATTTCACGATCGGCGACTGCAGGCCGCTGTCTTCGCCGTTGGTCGGACGGGACACATCGTTGACCTTGATGTAGGCAAGGCCCTTGGCGCCGTAGATCGCCACGAACTGGGTGTATTCCTCGATCTCCTTGCGGGACAGGGTCGCGCCACCGGGAATGCGCAAGGCGGCCACACGGCCGTTGGCCATGTCGGCCGCGCCGCGGAAGACCTTGAATTCCTCGGTCTTCATCAGATCGGTCAGTTCGGTGAACTTCAACGCAATGCGCATGTCCGGTTTGTCGGAACCGTAGTAGAACATGGCATCCTGATAGGTCATGCGCGGGAAGTCGCCAAGTTCGACACCCAGCACATCACGGAAGATATCGCGGGTCATCGACTCGGTGATATCCATGATCTCATTCTCGGAGAGGAAGGAGGTCTCGATATCGATCTGGGTGAATTCGGGCTGGCGATCGGCGCGCAGGTCTTCGTCGCGGAAGCACTTGGTGATCTGGTAGTAACGATCGAACCCGGCCACCATCAGCAGTTGCTTGAACAGCTGCGGCGATTGCGGCAGCGCGAAAAACTCGCCCGGATGCACGCGGGACGGCACCAGGTAATCACGGGCGCCTTCCGGGGTGGAACGGGTCAGCATCGGGGTTTCGATATCGATGAAACCCTGGCGGTCCAGATAATTGCGGACTCCCATCGCCACGCGGTAGCGCAGACGCAGGTTCTTTTGCATCTGCGGACGGCGCAGGTCGATCACGCGGTTGGTCAGGCGGACGTTTTCCGAGAGGTTTTCGTCATCGATCTGGAACGGGGGAGTGGCCGCCGTGTTCAGCACCTCGATTTCCTTGGCGAGGATCTCGATCTCGCCGGAAACCAGGTTGCTGTTGGTGGTGCCGGCAGGACGCTCGCGCACAATACCGGTAATCGACAACACGTATTCGTTGCGGCTGGCATCGGCCGTGCGGAACGCGTCGGGGGTATCGGGATCGATCACCACTTGCACGAGCCCTTCACGGTCGCGCAAGTCGATGAAGATCACGCCGCCATGGTCGCGACGACGGTGGGCCCAGCCTTTGACCGTCACGGTCTGGCCCAGGTATTTCTTGTCAATCAGTCCGCAGTAATCAGTTCGCATGTTGTCCTGCAATCAAATTCGAAAAATTGGTGTATAGCTTAACGCGCTTTCTCGCTCGGCGCCACGACGCCCATGGAAATCACGTACTTGAGCGCTTCGTCCACGCTCATGTCCAGCTCGCGCGTATCCTCGATGGGCACCATGATGAAATAACCCGAAGTCGGATTGGGGGTGGTCGGCACGTAAACACTGATGTATTCCCGACCATCCATCAACGCGGCGACGCCAGGACTCGGACGCCCGGTCTGGAAGGCCACCGTCCAGGCTCCCTGATGCGGAAACTGCACAAGCAGCGCCTGCCTGAACGCCTGCCCCGAATCGGACAGCAGTGTATCGCTGACCTGCTTGACGCTGCTGTAGATGGACTTGACCACCGGGGTGCGCGACAGCAAGGCTTCCCAGAAACGCAACAGACGCTGCCCCAGCACGTTCGCCGTCAGCATGCCCGTCACCAGAAGAATGGCGAGCGACAGCAGCACGCCCAGCCCCGGCACGGGGAATCCGAGCAGCCGGTCCGGGCGCCACTCGCGCGGCAGCAGGTTCAGCGTCTGGTCCAGCGTTCCGACGATCAGGTGCAACACCCACAAGGTGACAGCCACCGGCACCCATATCAACAAACCGGTGACCAAATAGCCCTTGAGGGTCATTTTGACTTTTTTCATGTCAGTGACAGCTTCCGCAGCCTCCGGTGCCGCAACTGTGCGCGGCGGGTTCGGACGGGGCGGATGCCCCCCCCTTGAAGTCGGTGGCATACCAGCCCGACCCCTTGAGCTGGAACCCCGCAGCGGAAATCAGCTTGCGGTATTGCGCACTGCCGCACGCGGGGCAGACCGCGATGGGCGCATCGCTGAGTTTTTGCAGGTGTTCATTCCGGGTCTTGCAGTCATCGCATTGATATTCGTAAATCGGCATCGATGTTTCCTTCCGCCAGCTTTGACATTGACATAATCTGCGCATATCCTGCCTGAGTTCCTGCAGGGGACCCCGGGCATCGACCCGGAATTAGATGGAGGCGGCGGGCCCATCCATCAATAGCGCCAGCAAAGTTCCAATTATATCCGACTGAGCTGCCCTGGAAAAATTTCCTAATGTTTTTTCATTGCACCGCAACATCCACTGTCTACGATGGATTCATGATCGAACCCTTTTCACTGCAGGAGGAATCACGATGGACGCAATCCGCAACAGCATCGCCGGAAAAAAAGGCCTGGTCGTCGGCATAGCCAACGAAAACAGTATTGCCTATGGATGCGCGAGGGTGCTTCGGCAAATGGGGGCGGAGCTGGCCATCACCTACCTGAACGAAAAAGCTGAAAAATATGTGCGCCCGCTCGCGGAGGATCTCCAGGCTCCGCTGATTCTGCCCCTTAACGTCGACGTTCCCGGCCAGCTCGATACCGTGTTCGAGCAGATCGGACAAACTTGGGGAACGCTCGACTTTGTCATTCACTCCATCGCTTTTTGTCCTATGGACGATTTGCACGGACGCGTCACCGACTGCTCGCTGGACGGTTTTTTGCAGGCCATGAAAATCTCCTGCTATTCCTTCATCGAAATGGCCCGGCTGGCCGAGCCGCTGATGCGCGACGGCGGCACGCTGATCACCATGAGCTATCACGGCGCCGACAAAGTGGTGGAAAACTACAACATCATGGGTCCGGTCAAGGCCGCGCTGCAGTCCGCCACGCGATATCTTGCCCATGAACTGGGCGGCAAGGGTATCCGCGTCCACGCGGTCTCCCCCGGTCCCCTCAAGACCCGCGCCGCCTCCGGCATCGCACATTTCGACACCCTGATCGACCAGGCCATCGAGCGGGCACCGCAAAACCGGCTGGTCGATATCGAGGACGTCGGCACGACCGCCGCCTTCCTGATATCCGATGCGGCCCGCGCCATGACAGGTGAAACCCTGTACGTGGACGCCGGCTTCAACATCATGGCGTAAGGACAACCACGATGATTCGCGACGACAACGCATTCACCGACATTCTCGAACAGGCCACCACTCTCGGTCCGCTGCCCATGGCAGTGGCCCACCCTTGCAGCCGTGAATCCCTGCTGGGTGCCGTCGAGGCGCAGGACCACGGCATCGCGGTTCCCGTTCTGGTCGCCCCCAAAGCCAAGCTGGCGACGGTCGCCCGCGAACTGGATGTCGACCTGGCCCGTTTCAATCTGGTCGACGTGCCGCACAGCCACGCGGCAGCAGAAAAAGCGGTCGAACTGGTGCGCGAGGGCTCGGCCGAAATCCTGATGAAAGGCAGCCTGCACACCGATGAACTGATGAGCGAAGTGCTGGCGCGCGGCACCGGCATCCGCACCGACCGGCGCATCAGCCATGTGTTCATCATGAAGGTGGAAAGCTATCCGCGCTACCTGTTCATCACCGACGCCGCGATCAACATCGAGCCCGATCTGATGGCCAAGCGCGACATCTGCCAGAACGCGATCGATCTGTGCCATGCACTGGATATCCGCTCGCCCAAAGTGGCCATCCTGTCGGCGGTGGAAACCATCACGCCGACCATCGTTTCCACGCTGGACGCCGCCGCGCTGTGCAAAATGGCCGACAGGGGGCAGATCAGCGGCGCGATTCTGGACGGCCCGTTGGCTTTTGACAACGCCATTTCCAGCGCGGCCGCCGACACCAAGGGAATCGTTTCCCAGGTGGCTGGCAATCCCGATATTCTGTTGGTGCCCGATCTGGAAGCTGGCAACATGCTGGCCAAACAACTGACTTATCTGGCGGCGGCGGCATCGGCCGGCATCGTGATGGGGGCCCGGGCGCCCATCGTGCTGACCAGCCGCGCCGACGACGCGAACGGACGCCTGGCCTCGTCGGCCGTGGCCAACCTGCTCGCGCACCGCCGCCGCACCCTTGGAAAAATCGCATGACCCGATCCTTGCTGGCGGTGAATGCCGGCTCCGCCACACTGAAATTCCGCGCCTACACGCCCGACGGGCAACAGCTCCTGGTGCGCGGCATGATCGACCGCTTCGGGGAAACAGGCAGCACGCTGACGCTCAGCGACGCCAAGGGCGCCCGCCTGACAAGCCGGTCCCTGCACGAAACAGGCAAGGATGCCGCCGTCGCGGCGATGATCAATGCCCTTGCCGATCAGGATCTGCAACTTTGCGCTGTCGCGCACAGGGTCGTGCACGGTGGCGATCGCTTCGCCCGACCGCAGCGCGTCACGGACATCGTCAGGGAACAACTGGAAGACTACGTGGCGCTGGCCCCGCTGCACCAGCCAGTCAGCCTCGGCGTCATCGATGCCTTCACACGGCTCGACGACCGTCTTGCGCAGATCGCCTGCTTCGATACGGCGTTTCATGCCGGGCAGCCCGAAGTCGCGACACGCTTCGGCATCGCCCGCCACTGGCATGACGAAGGCGTCCGGCGCTACGGTTTCCATGGCTTGTCCTACGCGTCGATCGCGCGCCGCTTGCCGGATCTGGGCCTGGAGGACGGCCGGGTCGTCGTCTGCCATCTGGGCAGCGGAGCCAGCGCCTGCGCCATCGCCAATGGCCAGAGCGTCGCATCCAGCATGGGGTTTTCCGCGGTGGAAGGGTTGATGATGTCGACCCGCCCCGGATCGCTCGATCCCGAGGTGGTGCTCTACTGGATGGAGCACGAGGGCATGGGAATCCGCGAGGTGCGCCGGGAACTGTACAAGAATTCGGGATTGTACGGAGTGTCCGGGCTGTCCGCGGACATGAGGGAATTGCTGGACAACCCGGCCCCCGAAGCGCGCGAGGCCGTCGAGCTGTTCTGCTACCGCACCGCGCGCGAGGTCGGTTCGCTGGCGGTCGCGATGAAGGGCCTGGATGCTCTGATCTTCACCGCCGGAATCGGGGAGCGCTCCCCGGAGATCCGCGCGCGCATTCTCAAACAACTGTCCTGGCTGGGCTTCGATCTCGACCACCACGCCAACCTCTCGCAGGCGCGTCGCCTGACCACGCTGCCCAGCCCCCGACATGCCTATATGCTCCCCACCGACGAAGAAGGGGAAATGGCACGGGAAGCGGGCGAACTCCTGGGCGCGGACCTCCTCTAGCCCCACCCAAAGCAAAGGGGAGGCCTGCGCCTCCCCCATAAACACAAAGAGCCCCGAAACGGAGCCTTTGCGTGGTGTTCCCTGGTACTGCGCCGATCAGGCCATGGCCTTGATCTGGGCGGACAGACGGCTCTTGTGGCGAGCTGCCTTGTTCTTGTGGAACACGCCCTTGTCGGCGATGCGGTCCAGAACGGATACGGAAGCCTGGAATACCACCTTGGCGGCGGCCTTGTCGCCGGCTTCGATCGCCTTCAGCACTTTCTTCACTGCGGTACGGAACGCAGTACGCAGGCTGGCGTTGTGCGCGCGCAGCTTGAGAGCCTGGCGTGCACGCTTGCGAGCTTGTGCGCTATTTGCCATGAAACTTTCTCCTGATGAGCGGAATCGTAAAACTCGCGATTTTAAGCGTTAACATCGCGTTTTGCAAGCGAAATACGGCATGCCTGCCTGAACAGTTTAGCGCAAACGGCCTATGAGCGGCGGCTTTTTGCTAAACTCTCACCTTTTGCCCGGCCCTTCTTCAGGGTGGATCATCGGATGAATCTTCTCAAGGTTTTGGTCAGTGTCAGCGGCATGACGATGGTATCGCGCATTCTCGGTTTCGCCCGGGACGCCATCGTGGCCAGGGTATTCGGCGCGGGCATGGACACCGACGCGTTTTTCACGGCGTTCAAACTGCCCAACATGCTGCGCCGCATTTTCGCGGAAGGCGCCTTCTCCCAGGCGTTCGTTCCGATTCTCGGCGAATACAAACACACCCGCAGCGAGGAGGAGACCCGTCAGTTCGTCGCCATGGTGACCGGCGCCCTGGGCGCCGTGCTCTTCGTCATCACCGCGCTGTGCATGCTCGGCGCGCCCGCGATCCTCTGGCTCACCGCTCCCGGGTTCTTTTCCAATCCGGGCAAGGCGGAACTGACCATCAGCCTGCTGCGCGTCACCTTCCCCTATATATTGTTCATTTCGCTGGCCTCGCTCGCCGGCAGCGTGCTCAACAGCTGGAACCGCTTCTCCGTGCCGGCCTTCACGCCCACCTTCCTGAATCTGTCGTTCATTGTTTTCGCGCTGGGTTTCACCCGCTATTTCCACCCCCCGGTCATGGTGCTGGCATGGGCGACCTTCGCCGGCGGGTTGATTCAGCTGGTCTGGCAATTCCCGTTCCTCAAAAAGATCGGCATGCTGCCGATGCCCCGCCTCTGTCTGTCCAATGAAGCGGTCTGGCGCGTGATCCGTCAGATGGGTCCGGCCATCCTCGGTGTATCGGTGGCTCAGGTATCGCTGGTGATCAACAGCAACATCGCTTCCTTCCTTAAACAGGGCAGTGTCTCGTGGATGTATTACGCCGACCGGCTGATGGAGTTCCCGACCGGCGTGCTGGGCGTCGCGCTGGGCACCATCCTGTTGCCATCGCTGTCCAAGCATGCGGCGCGCGACTCCTCCGAGGCGTTCAGCGCACTGCTCGACTGGGGAATTCGCCTGACCCTGCTGCTGGCCGTGCCGGCGACGGTGGGACTGGGCGTGCTGTCGGCCCCGCTGGTCAAGACATTGTTCATGTATGGCAAATTCAACCATCACGACGCGCTGATGACGCAACAGGCGCTGATCGCCTACTCCGTTGGCCTGCTCGGACTGATTCTCGTGAAAGTGCTGGCACCGGGCTTTTACGCCCGCCAGAACATCAAGACCCCGGTCCGTATCGCCATCGTCACCCTCATCGCGACTCAGGTCATGAATCTGGTGTTCGTGTTTCCCTTGCAACACGCGGGGCTCGCCCTCTCCATCGGGTTGGCATCCTGCCTGAACGCCGGCCTGCTCTACCGCACCTTGCGCAAACACGATATCTACCATCCGCAACCGGGCTGGGGACGCTTCCTCGGCCAGCTCGTCCTGGGCGTCGCCCTGATGGCGGTGGCGCTGATCGCATGCCAGTGGATACTGCCGATCGACTGGTCCGGCCACGCTCTGGCCCGTGTCGCCTGGCTGAGCCTGCTCATCGCGATCGGCGCCACCGTTTATTTCGCCACGCTGTTCGCGGCAGGCATCCGCCCGCGCCATTTCATGCGCCGTGAAGCCTGAGCCAACGGCTATAGTGAGTACCGGACAAAGAGGAAAACATCCATGAAGAATGAACAGAAACCGGAGTTTTCTCCGCTGGGCAAGAAAGTCGAGTATCAGGATCAATACGATCCCGCGCTGCTGTTCCCCATTCCGCGCAAAGGCAAGCGCGATGAAATTGGCGTAAATGAAGATGCCTTGCCTTTTTTCGGTGTCGATATCTGGAACGGTTTCGAACTGTCGTGGCTTAACGCCAAAGGCAAACCCCAGGTGGGCATCGCGACCTTCCGCATTCCGGCCGATACCCCGAACCTGATCGAGTCCAAATCCTTCAAGCTGTATCTGAACAGCTATAACCAGACCCGCGTGGCGTCGGTGGAGACACTGGTCAGCCAGTTGACCATGGATCTGTCCAACGCGGCGGGCCGGCCCGTCGAAGTGAGCGTCGCCCTGCCACGAGACTTCTCCCGCGAAACCATCGCCGCGCTCGATGGCGAGAGCATCGACGACCTGGATATCGAGGTGAGCGACTACCACCCCGATCCGTCAAGACTGAACGCCGATCCGGCCAGGATCGTCGAGGAAACCCTGACCTCCGATCTGCTCAAGTCCAATTGCCTTGTGACCGGACAACCCGACTGGGGCAGCGTGCAAATCCGTTACCGTGGACCGAAACTGGACCGCGAAGCCCTGCTGCGCTACCTGATTGGATTTCGTCAGCATAACGAGTTTCATGAACAGTGCGTAGAACGTATTTTTACGGATATCATGAGAATCTGCCGTCCGGAAACCCTGACGGTTTATGCCCGCTACACCCGGCGTGGTGGACTGGATATCAACCCCTACCGCTCGAATCATAAAGACCGCGAACCGGCCAATATCCGTACCGCCCGCCAGTAAACGGAGGTACCCCATGCAGGAACAGTTTTATCGCGATCCCTATCAGCGTGTCCTCGAAACCCGCGTACTTCGCCACGACGAGCAGGGCCTGGTGCTGGAAGACACGCTGTGCTACCCGCTCGGCGGCGGGCAGCCCGGCGATTCCGCCACGATCCGCGCGACCGGCGTCGAACTGAAAGTCACCGATACCCGCCGCGACAGGGAAAGCCGGGAAATCCGCCATCAGGTGCCGGACGCCGGCGGCCTCCTCCCGCCGGGCACGGCGGTGTCGCTGGAACTGGATTGGGAGCGCCGCCACCGGCACATGCGCATCCACACCTGTCTGCACCTGCTGTCCGTGGTGATCCCCGTTCCCGTCACGGGCGGCAACCTCAACGACGAAACCGGGCGGCTGGACTTCAATCTGCCGGAGGGCATGGAACTGGACAAGGCGGTCATCGAAGAGGGGATCAACCGCCTGATCACGGAAAACCATCCGGTGGAAATCATCATGACCTCGGGTGAAGCGCTCAAGGCGCAGCCGGAGCTGATCAAGACGATGTCGTGCACGCCTCCGCTCGAGCTGCCGGAGATCCGCCTGGTGAACATTCCCGGGGTGGATCTTCAGCCCTGTGGCGGCACGCACGTGGCGCGCACCGGGGAAATCGGCCGCGTGGAAGTCCGGAAAATCGAGAACAAGGGCGCGCGCAACAAGCGCGTCGTCATCGCTCTGGCCTGACAGATCCGGCCGCCGACCGGCGGCCGGGATAAGCCATGCTCAGACGGCCACGGTGACGGCCGGATTCGAGGCGTCCAGCACGAAGCGCTCAAGCCGCTCGCAATGGGGCCCGAAAAGATCCGCAAGGTAGTCGAAACCGGGCTGCGGTGACGGAAATTCGCCTGAGGGCCGTTCGCTCACGAAGATGATGTCGCGTGTTTCCGCGGTGAGCTTGTGCAGGTCCGATTCGATCCAGTTCATCGCGCGGCATACCACGCGCCTCGCGCCATCCACCCAGATCACCTCCCCCGGCAGCGCCTCTTGAACCTGATCCTTACCCAGCGGCACGAACGGTTCGCCCCCCTTCGCGCAATCCAGGGTCAGGCCGCCTCGCATGGTGTGCACGTTTTCTCCGCCAAACGGACTGAAAGCGAGCAGGGAAGCCATATTGTACACGTCAACGGGCGGAAGAATCGGGCGCAGCTTACCCTTGCGCGCGCATTTGATCAGGTATTCGATCGAACTGCGGGCCGCCTTGTCGCACGGCAGGCTTTTGTAGAGCTTTTTCCAGCGGTCGATCAGTTCGGCCCCTTCGGTCTCGCCCAGCGAAGGCGGCGCGAAAGGCAGCTTTGCCAATGACTCAAGATCGATCGCGCGAGCGTACATCGCGTGCACCGACATCTCGGGCAAAACAGTCAACAGGGCATCGGACAAAGACAGCTTCATGCGGGGTATCTCCGTAAAACAAGTCATTGGTACAGGCCAAATCCTACATCCGGCCTACCCGCTGCCCAATCGGACGATTCCGATCCATGACAGCCGGCGGCAGTCAGCGCTTGGCCAGCGCCGCCTTGATTTTCTGATCCGTCTTGTACTGGCTCAGGGCATAAGCCGACCAGATCGCGGCGGGAATCCAGCCGATCAGGGTCAGTTGCAGCAACAGGCAGAACAGGCCAGAGAACGGACGGCCGATCGTGAAAAACTGCAACCAGGGGATGAAGATGGCGAGGAGGAGGCGCACGAGCTTGAACCTTTTCGGGGATTCGCGATGACGGTTATTGTCGCGCACTCCCTCTCAAGACGAAAGTCCCCTCAATCGGCGAAAACGCGTACGGGATGCCCGGCGTCCAGCACACAGCGCTCGATCGAGCGGCAATGCGGGGCAAGCGCGATACGGAGAAAATCCAGCGCCGCGGCAGCGGAGGCATCCTCCCCGCCCAGACGCTCTCCGACCAGCGCGAGGTGGCAATGCGCCCCCAGCTCCGCCTCGCCGGTATCGCCGCCCCAGCTCATCGCCGTCACCTCCCGGTGGGTGATGGCCTCCCAGCGCAGTTCGCCCGCGCGTGCTCCGGCGGGAAAATCCCATAACGGCCCATCCGTATCGTCCTCGCCGGCCATTTTCAGGATCAGTGAATCGCGCGCCGTAGAAGAGCCGCGCATAGCGAACGGGGTCAAACCGAACAGAGCGGCCGCCTGATAAAGATCCAGTCCGGCCGGCGCGGCGGGCTGCGTCTGTCCGGTGCGGGATTTTTTCGCGGAGCGCCGCGCCGCGCGGCAGGTTCGCTGCACCGGACCGGCATCGCACTCCAGTTGCGGCGGTTCGACGCGGAAACGTCGCAACGCGGCCATATCGATCGCCCGAACAAACAGGGCGTGAACATTGACGCCGGGCATCGCACCCAGCACGGTTTGGGACAGGGCCAGTCTCATCGCGTATATTTCCTTCAAGTGATAGGTTTTTTCTTTCAACCCACACGAGAGATGCTAATCGCGAGACAAGGAGCGGCCGATCGGACACTTCCTAAAGTGACGGAGAACGCGCGGTTCGATGAGGGTAAACACCCCCGGCCGCCGAACCGCCAACCGGGGGAGATCGCATGGTTCAGGCTTCGCCGTTGCGGCTATCGGGCAAAGCCGCGGGAGCGGACGGATCGCCCGCGCCGATCAGGCGGCGGATCCGGCTGCGCAGACTGTCCATATAGGTGTAGACCACCGGAACCACGATCAGGGTGAGCAAGGTGGACGTCACCAGACCGCCGATGATGGCATGAGCCATCGGGCCTTGCGTTTCGGAACCCTCGCCATGGCTCAGCGCCGCCGGCAGCATCCCGAAAATCATCGCGAACGAGGTCATCAGGATCGGCCGCAGTCGCACGCGCCCGGCCTCGATGATGGCCGCCTCGCGCGCCATGCCTTCGCGCCGGGCCTGATTGACGAAGTCCACCAACAGGATGCCGTTCTTGGTCGCAAGCCCCATCAGCATCACGATACCGATCACCGAGAACATGTTCAGCGTGCTGCCCCACAGGAACAGGGCGACGAACACCCCGACAAAGGACAACGGCAGCGCCATCATGATGGTGATCGGCAGGGTAAAGCTGCGGAACTGGGCGGCCAGGATCATATAGATGAAGCAGATACCCATGCCCAACGCCTGCAGCGCATACCCAAGCGACTCCTGCATGTCCTTGCTCTGCCCGCTTTGCGCCAGCGTCACACCCGGCGGCAGCTGCAACGACTTGGTGAGCGACGCGATATCGGCGAACACCGAACCCGGATCGCGGCCGCTGATATTGGCCGTCACCGCGATCTCGCGCTGCAGGTCCACGCGATCGATCTGCCGGGGGGTCGTATCCTTTCGCGCCTGGGAAACCGTCGACAGGGGCACCATCGCGGCGCTACCATCCTTGTCGCGGTTGCCGGCCACGGTCAGAACGTCGAGCATATCCTGATTGCGCAGATTCTTGGGAATCTGCACCCGAACATCGTAGCTTTCGCCGTCTGGCGCCTCCCAGTTGGTCACGACATCGCCGGCCAGCATGGTCTGCAGGGTCGTTCCGACACGGGACAGGTCAATGCCCAGCGATGCCGCATCATCGCGCTTCACGTCGATGCTCAGCGCCGGATCGGCATCGGTCAGACTGGACTGGATCTCCTTGACACCCTTGATCCCCGCCAGCTTGTTCGACACGATATCGGCCGCCCGGGCAAGCTCGGTGATGTCGGAGCCGCGCAACGCGACATAGACGGGTTTCCCGCCTCCGCCCCCGCCGCCGCCTTCGTTTTCCCGAATCGAGGACACCTCCACACCCGCCACCTTGCCCACATTCTTGCGGGCGTCGTCCATCAGGGCGAACAAAGAGCGCTTGCGCGAATCCTTGGTGCCGACATCGACCTCCAGTTCGCCTTCGGATGCGGTGCTGGACATATTGCCGTTGCCGACGGACAGGCTGATGCTCTTCACCTCAGGTATCGCCCGCACCAGCACTTCCAGCTCACGCCCTTTGGAGGTGGTGTACTCCAGGGTGGAGCCGGGCGCCGTTTTGTACGTCAGAACGAACTGCCCCGAATCCTGGCGCGGCATGAACTCCCCGCCCACCAGCGGCACCAGGGCGAAACTGCCCACCGTGACGAGAATGGCGGAAAACACCACGGTCTTGCGGTGACCGAGCGACCAGCGGATCAACTTCTCGTAATGCACGCCAAGGCGGTCGAGCGATCCTTCGAACCAGTCGAGCAGACGTCCGAACGGACCCTTGTGCTTGTCGCCATGATGATGCGGATCGTGCCAGATCGACGAGAGCATCGGGTCGAGCGTGAAGCTGACCAGCATCGAAATCAGTACCGCCACCGTGACGGTCAATCCGAACTGGTGGAAAAACTTGCCGATCACCCCGCCCATGAAACCGACGGGCAGGAACACCGCCACGATGGTCAGGGTTGTCGCGAACACGGCAAGGCCAATTTCGTTGGTGCCGTCCAGCGCCGCTTGAAAATGGCTCTTGCCCATCGCCGCGTGGCGCACGATGTTTTCCCGGACAACGATGGCATCGTCGATCAGGAGGCCGATCGACAACGACAGCGCCATCAGGGTCAGCAGGTTCAAGGTGAAGCCGGCGGCCCACACGGCGAACATGGTGCCGATCAAGGCCACCGGCAGTGTCAGGCCGGTGATCACCGTGCTGCGCCAGGATCCCAGGAACAGGAACACGATCAGCACCGTCAGCAGCGCGCCTTCGATCAGCGCGGCCTGCACGTCCTGGAGCGAACGCTTGATCGCCCGCGAATCGTCGTGGCTGATGTGCACCTTGGTGCCGGGCGGCATCTCGGCCTTGAGCGTACCGATCATCTTGTGCACGCCGTCGGCGACGCCGATCAGGTTGGCGCCGCGCGCCGCGCGGAACGACACCCCGACACCGGGCGCGCCGTCGATCAGCGACACGCTGTTGCGATCAGCCTCCGCGTCCTCCACCTGCGCCACGTCCGACAAGCGGATCGGTGAGCCGTTCCGGTAGCCGACGTTCAGGTTGGCGAAATCATCGACGTTCTTGATCTTGCCGGTGATCCGCACCGCCAGGTCATTGCGCGCCGTCGACACGCTCCCGGCCGGATAATCCTTGTTGGCGTTGCGGATGGCGTCCGATACGTCGGGAATCGACAGCCCCGCGGCCTCGAGCCGGTACGGATCGAGATTCACGCGGATTTCCCGGTTCACCTGACCGAAGATACGGATGCGCCCCATCCCGTTGATGGACTGCATGCGTTTCTTGAACACCTTGTCGACCCAAGTGCTGAGGACTCGCGGGCTGACCTCGGAGTTGCTCAGGCTCAACACCATGAACGGGTTGTCGTTGGGGTCGGCCTGCGATACGGAGGGCGTTGAAATTTCCCGGCGCAGACGGCTTTGCACGCCGCCCATGCGGTCGCGGACATCCTGGATCGCCTGGGCGGGATTCACACCGAGTTGGAACTGCACCACGACTTCGGACTCGCCAGGCATCGAGTAGGAGCGGATGCTCTCGATGCCACTGACCGTGTTGACCGCCTCCTCGATCTTGCGGGTCACCTCGTTTTCCACGACCTCGGGCGACGCGCCGTCATATGTCGTGGAAATCACCGCCACCGGAAAGCGGATATCCGGAAACTTCTCCACCGACAGGTTCAGCCAGGCATAACCGCCGAGCACGACCAGCGCCATCATCAGCACAGCGGCGAAATAGGGATTGCGCACACTGACACGGGTTAACCACATGATGCGGCCTCCTCAATGCTTGGCCGGAAGGGACACGGCATCCCCGATCTTGGTTCCCAGAAGCAGCGCGGACAAGACAACCTCGCCTGGCTTCACTCCCTTGACCGCCACGAGTTTGTCCATTTCCGACTGCAGCACGATCGTCACGGGCCGTTTGGTCAGCTTGCCGTTCTCCACCACTTCCACCCAGCTTGCGCTGCCTGGGTCCTGAATGGCCGTCATCGGCAAGGCGATCTGATCGCGCACTTCGCGCAGCACAATCTTGCCCTTGGCGAACTGCCCGACTTTCAGACGACCGTCACGGTTGTCGACGCGCACATAAATGGCGAAATTGCGGGTTCCGCTAACCGCCACGGGATTGATGCGTTCGAGCTCCCCGGCGAATTCGCCGGCAAGGCCCTCGACAGTGAAACCGGCTTTCATGCCGGTATGCAGCGAGGGAATGAGCCGCGCGGGCACCGTCGCCGTCACTTCCAGAAAATTCAAATCGACAATGCTGAACAGTTGGGCATTCGCCGTGATCTGTTCGCCGGGGTTGATCTTGCGCTCGGCCATCACACCGTCGATCGGCGCCTTGACCACCGTGTCGGCCAACAGCTTGCGCGCGCGCGCGAGGCCCGCCTCCTGCGCCCTGAACTCCCCGGCCCTCACGTTGTATTCGCTCTCCAGTTCGTCGAAAGCCAGCTTGGAGATGAACCCTTTTTGCAGCAGTTCGCGCTGCTTTTCCAGTTTGACGCGCGCCAGCTTCAATCGGGACTGGGTATTGGCCACCTGCGCCTCCTGCTCGGCGACATTCTGGCGCAAGGTTTCATTGTCCAGCACGGCGAGCACCTGTCCGCGCCGGACCTTTTCGCCTTCACGAACGCGTACATCGAGCACCTTGCCTTCGACCGCGGCGGACACCAGACTTTTGCTCAGTGCGGACAGGGAGCCGGTGAAGGGCAGGCTGTCCTGCACCAGGCCGACCTTGGCCGTCAGAAAATCGGTGCGGGCAAGTTCCCGCACCACGGTTTTCTTGTTGACTTTTCCATCGGTCTTCTGGCCATCGCCTTTGCTGCAACCGGCAAGGGACGCGGCCAGAATGACCGAGAGAAGCATTGCGGTTCTTGCTTTTCTCATATCTCTCGACAATCAATTTCGTTGTGATGTCCCGGGTTTTGTTCCGCGCGGCAGCAGCAGCCACAAGGATCCCGATTGTTTCATTCTTCCCGCCTGCATTCCGGCTTCGGTTCCGAACCCCCAGAAAAAGTCAGCCCTGGCAGGGCCTTTGATGGCATTGCCGGTATCCTGCGCGTGGACAAGGCGGATCAGGGGACGTGATGTTTGCGGCCAGGTAGTGGCCAAGTATACAGGTGTTCCCAATGGAATATAGCGTGGGTCTATTGCTATGCTGTAACCATTTGTAAGCGGAACGCCCAAGGCGCCGACCGGCCCTTCCCCGCTATCTGGCAGAAGTTTGAAGAACACATAGCGCGGGTTGACATTGAACAGCGCTTCGCGGCGCGACGGATTCGCCTTCACCCAGGCCTGAATGCCCTGCATCGAGGCATCGGACAGCCGCATGTCGCCCCGGTCGGCCAGATGGCGGCCGATCGACTGGTAGGGATACCCGTTGTGATCGGCAAAGCCGACGCGCAAAAAGCGCCCGTCGTCGAGCTGGATGCGGCCTGCGCCCTGCACCTGCAAAAAGAACAGCTCGACCGGATCCTCGACCCAGGCGAGCACCGGGGCGCTGTCCAGTCCTTTGCCGCGCGCGAGATCGGCGCGCGAATAATAGGGCAGGAAATGGTTTTCCTCGAGGCGCCCCTTGAGCGTTGCCCGATTGTCTCCGGGGAAGTCCGCCAGACGCACATCGTACTCGCCCACCCGCGGGGAGGAGACGCCGGGCACGACAGCCAGACGGCTGGCCGACACCCTGCGCGCAACCAACTGGGCTTTGCCGCGCAAGGACGCGGGAACATCCAGCGTCACCAAGTCCCGCGGCGCGCCGTAGACCGGCCATGGCGTTCTTTCCGAACGGGTCAGGCTACCGTTGAGCAGGGGTTCATAGTAACCGGTGACCAGGCCGGTATCGCTTCGTCCGTCACCCGCCTTCCACGCAAGAAAATAATCCTCGAAGAAGCGCCGGATCGCGTCATCGCCGGCGCCATTCAACCGCGAGGCGGCATGGCAAGGCGCACTCCATTCGGGACGACGGGCCACCGCCTTGCAGGTATTGAGCAGCGCGGGCAAGGAATCGGAGACATTTTGTCCGGCCCAGTCAGGCAGATCGGAAACACGCGTTCCCTGACTGGAGACCGGCGATACGGCCGGCCCGCCAGGAGGCGTGGTGGAACATGCCGCAAGCAGCAGCACAAGAAGCAGGGAAACACGGTTAAGCATGACGGTCCGACTCGATCGAATAATGACGGCAAGGCCAAAATTCTACGCCATCGGACGCGCCGGCGGGACGGGATTTATTTTGCGCACGACCCGTTGTCGTCAGCGAGCCGATAACCCACGCCCGTTTCCGTCAGGATGAATTCCGGCATCGCCGGGGATTCCTCCAGTTTCTGACGCAGATGCCCCATGTAGACCCGCAAATAGGGGTGGCTCTCGGAAAACGACGGCCCCCACACCGCGCGCAGCAGCTCCCGGTGAGTCAATACCCTGCCGGCATTCTGGATCAGCGTGGCCAGCAGGCGGTATTCGATCGGCGTCAAGTGCACAGGCTCCCCTCCCCGGGTCACCTGGCGGGACACGAGATCGACGCTCACGGTGCCGAAGCGGAACACCTGCGCCGGCGCGGCGCTGCCCCGAACATGACGGCGCAGCAAAACACGGATGCGGGCCATGCACTCGGCTACGCCAAACGGCTTGGTCAGGTAGTCTTCCGCCCCGGCGTCCAGCGCCGCCACTTTCGCCGCTTCCTGGCTGCGCGCCGAGAGAACAAGGATGGGCACCTGGCTCCATTGTCGCAGGCGGCGGATCACATCCACGCCATCCATGTCCGGCAAGCCCAGGTCAAGAATCACAAGATCCGGCTTGCGCGTCTCCACCTCGATCATGCCCTGCCGTCCGGTTTCGGCCTCGAACACCGCGAGCCCCTCGCTCTCCAGCGTGGTCGCCATAAACTGGCGGATCGGTTTTTCATCCTCGATCAGGACAACCCTGACGCGTGTTTCATTCGGCATGCGTCCTTACTCCGGAACTACCGGAGGCTGTCCCACCGGCAGGGAAAATGTGACGGTCGCTCCCTGCGGAGCGGTATTTTCGGCCTTGATCGTCCCGCCATGGGCTTCGACGATTCCCCGACAAATGGCGAGTCCGAGCCCGACGCCGGGCACGGAGGTCTCCATCGCGCCACGGGTGAATTTGTCGAACATGCTATTGCCAAGATGTGTCGGCCAACCCGGCCCGTTATCGGATACCGACACCTTCACCTCATCTCCTTCCCTGCGCACCGACAGCCGGATATCGGTGCCCGGACTCGCATACTTGCACGCATTGTCCAGCAGATTGACCAGCACGCGCTCGAGCAGCACTTCATCGAAGTCGAGCAGCGGCAAATCCGCCGGCAGATCCAGTTTGAGCGGATGCGCGGCGATGCGCGGCCCCATCGAGCGCACCGCGCTGCCGATGACATCGTCCAGATACTGCCATTCCTTATTGGGTTTGACTCCGGACTGCAGCCGCGCCATGTCGAGAAGATTGGTCACCAGCCGGTTCATGCGCTGCGCCTCGTCATTGATCGATGCGGCGATCCGCTTGCGCCTGTCCGGCGCCAGCTCATCCCCTTCGAGCAGGGAGGCCAGGCCGACCAGCGTGGTCAGCGGTGTTCGCAGATCATGCGACACGGTTGCCAGCACACTATTGCGCAAGCGTTCCGACTCCATGGCCACGATGGCATCCTGGGCCACCTCAACGTAATGGACGCGCTCCAGCGCCAGCGCGATCTGCGCGGCGCAGGTTTCCAGTAAACGCAATTCATCGGGAAGCAGACCGCGGCTGCCTTCCGGCAGCAGGATGGCCAACACACCGCGGACACGCATCGGCGCTTTGAGCGGAACATATAACGCGGTCGTCGACGGCAGGGTGTTGGTGCCCCGGCCGGCCGGCTGCTGATTGTCGTAGACCCACTGGGCGACTCCCGGATCCCCACCCGAATCCGGGTCGGTTTTTTTCAGGCGGTCTTCGCCGTCGGGAACGAAGAATACCGGCCGCACATTGAAGAGCCCTCCGACATGACGTTCCGCGGTATCCACGATCTGCGCGCCGGTCAGCGCTCCCGCGAGTTCCCGGCCAAGGTCGTACAGCACCCGGGTGCGCCGTTCGCGAAACGTCGCCGCGCGCGCTTCGAAGCGCTGCCTGGCGGTTTGCTGGCTGATGATCAGCGACACCGCAAGCATCACCAGAAAGGTCAACAGGTACTGGGTGTCCGACACGCTGAACGACATGCGAGGCGGCACAAAGAAAAAGTCGAACATGGCGACCGACAGGAAGGATGCCAGCACGCCGGAAACACGGCCGTAGCGGCTCGCCACCATCACCACCACCAGGAGGTAGACCATGATGACATTCGCCAGTTCGAAGTGGCGGATCAACAGGGCCGACAGGGCGGTCGTCAGCCCGGACGCGATCACCGCCGCGGCCACCCCCTGCTTGCGCCGCAGATCGGATACGTCGTCGAACAGCAGACTGCGGACCTTGCCCACCGGGCTGACCGGATCCTCCCCCTCGTCCATGTCGTGAGCGACCACATACACATCCACATCCTCGGCCATCCGCGACAGATGATCGACCAGGGACGGTCTGAGGCGAGACATCAGGGCGCTTTTCCTGTGACGCGCCACCACCAGCTTGGACACGTTGCGGCTGCGCGCGTAAGCCAGCAGCGCTCCGGCCAGATCCGACCCGGCGAGTACCGAGGTCTCCGCCCCCAGGTCCTGGGCGAGCCGGAGCACTTTCAGCAAGCGCTGCCGGTCGTTTTCACCCAGCGACGCGCCGGGGGTTTCCACGTGGACAACCAGCCAATCGGCGTCAAGATTCGCCGCCAGACGCTTTGCCGCCCGCACCAGCCGCTCGCCTCCCGGCCGGTTGCCGACGCAGACCAGCAAGCGCTCGCGCGCCTGCCAGACCGGCTGGATCGACTGGTTGGCCCGGTAGGCGCGCATCTGCGCGTCGACCCGGTCGGCGGTCCTGCGCAAAGCCAGTTCGCGCAACGCCAGCAGATTGCCCTTGCGGAAAAAATGCCGGATGGCCCGCTCGGCCTGACGCGGCAAATAGACTTTGCCGGCGTTGAGCCGTCCGATCAGTTCATCCGGCGGCAAGTCGACCAAAGAGACATCGTCGGCCGTATCGAACACCTGATCCGGCAGGGTTTCCCTGACCACGATCCCGGTGATGCGGCCAACAATATCGTTCAGGCTTTCCAGATGCTGGACATTCAGGGTCGTGTACACATCGATCCCGGCGGCAAGCAACTCCTCGACATCCTGCCAGCGCTTGGGATGGCGCGAGCCGGGCGCATTGGAGTGCGCGAACTCGTCCACCAGGATCAATTGCGGATGGCACGCCAGCGCCGAGTCCAGATCGAACTCGGCAAGCTGCCGGCCCTTGTACGCCAGCTCGCGCGAAGGCAGGACGTCCAGCCCCTCGAGCATGGCCGCCGTTTCGCTGCGGCCATGGGTCTCCACCACGCCGACCAGCACCTGGATCCCCTCTTTCTGGCGCGCCTTGGCGGCGGCCAGCATGGCGTAGGTCTTGCCGACCCCGGCGCAGGCTCCGAAGAAAATCTTCAGGCGCCCGCGCCGCGCGGCGGCCTCTTCGCGGCGAAGCTCATCGAGTAAATCGTCAGGATCGGGGCGCGGGTCAATCATGGTTCGGTCAGTCTGCCTTCAGTTGGTCAAGAGCCAGATTGAGCTTCAGCACATTGACGCGGGGTTGCCCCATGACACCGAACTGATGCCCCATCGTATTGGCATCAACAATATGTTTGACTCTCTCGATAGGAATATTACGCACTTTGGCGATGCGCGGCACCTGATAAAGCGCGGCCGCCGGCGTGATCTCCGGATCCAGACCACTGGCGGAGGCCTGCACAAGATCGGCCGGCACGGGACCATCGGGCACCGGACCGGCGGCCTTCAGCGCGGCGATGCGCGCCTTGACGGCTTCCACCGCCGCCGGATTGGTCGGTCCAAGGTTACTGCCGCCCGAATTGGCGCCATTGTTCGGCATCGGCGCGGTGGCCGACGGACGGCCCCAGAAATAGTTCGGGCCGCTGAAATTCTGGCCGATCAGCTCCGAACCGACGATCCGGCCCCCCTTGACGATCAGACTGCCATTGGCCTTGTCCGGAAACAGCGCTTGGGACACACCGGTCATGGCCAGCGGATACGCCAGCCCCGTCACGACGGCCAAGAGGCCGAACACGGTAATCACGGGACGAAGTTGTTTCATGAGATTTTCCTTTACACCAGGCCCAGGGCGACCAGCACCATATCGATCAGCTTGATGCCCGCGAAGGGGACGATGATCCCGCCAAGGCCGTAAACCAGAAGATTGTTGCGCAACAGGACCGCCGCGCTGCGGGCACGGTAGTTGACCCCGCGCAGCGCCAGCGGGATCAGGAACACGATCACCAGCGCATTGAAAATCACGGCGGACAAAATGGCCGACGACGGGCTGAACAACCCCATCACGTTCAGTGCGTTCAACTGCGGATAGGTGGTCGCGAACGCCGCCGGAATAATGGCGAAGTACTTGGCCACATCGTTGGCCACCGAGAAGGTGGTCAGCGAACCGCGCGTCATCAGCATTTGCTTGCCGATCTCGACGATTTCGATGAGTTTGGTCGGATTGGAGTCCAGATCCACCATATTGCCCGCCTCCTTGGCGGCCTGTGTGCCGGTGTTCATCGCCACGGCGACGTCGGCCTGGGCAAGGGCGGGCGCATCGTTGGTACCGTCGCCGGTCATGGCCACAAGCTTGCCCTCCGCCTGGTGGCGGCGGATCAGTTCGAGCTTGTTTTCCGGGGTGGCTTCCGCAAGGAAATCGTCCACCCCGGCCTCGGCCGCGATGGCGGCGGCGGTCAACGGGTTATCGCCGGTGATCATGACGGTCTTGATGCCCATCTGGCGCAGTTCGGCGAAACGCTCCTTGATACCGCCCTTGACGATATCCTTCAGCTCGATCACCCCCATCACGGTCTTGCCATCGGCCACCAACAAGGGCGTGCTGCCGCGGCGCGCCACATCGTGCGCGCAGCGCTCGACCTCGGCGGGGAATACCCCGCCCTGGCCTTCCACATGGCGGCGGATCGCATCGATCGCCCCCTTGCGGATGCAACGGCCATCGTAATCGATACCGCTCATGCGGGTCTGCGCGGTGAACGGCACAAAATGCGCCTCATGGGATTGCAGTCCGCGCTGGCGCAGGCTGAATTTCTCCTTGGCGAGCACCACAATGCTGCGGCCTTCCGGCGTTTCGTCGGCCAGCGACGCCAGTTGCGCGGCATCGGCCAGCGCCGCCTCGCTCACACCGGGCGCCGGCAGGAATTGCGAAGCCTGGCGGTTGCCCAGCGTAATCGTGCCGGTCTTGTCCAGGAGGAGAACGTCCACGTCCCCCGCCGCCTCGACGGCGCGGCCGGAGGTGGCGATGACGTTGGCGCCCATCATGCGGCTCATGCCGGCCACGCCGATCGCCGAGAGCAAAGCGCCGATCGTGGTCGGAATCAGGCACACCAGCAAGGCGATCAGCGCGGTGATGGTGATCGGTTTGCCGGCACCGGCAACGAAAACGCCGAATTGCGAGAACGGCAGCAAGGTCACGGTCACCACCATGAACACGATGGTCAGGGCCACCAGCAGAATGGTCAGCGCGATCTCGTTCGGGGTTTTCTGGCGGCGCGCCCCTTCGACCATGGCGATCATGCGGTCAAGGAAGGTTTCGCCGGGATTGACGCCGATACGCACGACGATCCAGTCGGAAAGCACGCGCGTGCCGCCCGTCACCGAAGAAAAGTCGCCACCCGCCTCGCGGATCACCGGCGCGGACTCGCCGGTGATCGCCGACTCGTCGACCGACGCCACGCCTTCGATGACTTCGCCATCGACCGGAATGACATCGCCGGCCTCGACCAGCACCACGTCACCCTTGGCGAGGCTCGTTCCGTCGACAATGGTTATGCCGGCGCCATGGCGCGGAGCAGAGAGCTTCTTGGCGACCACATTCTGTTTGGCGCTGCGCAGGCTCGCCGCCTGAGCCTTGCTGCGGCCTTCGGCCAGCGCCTCGGCGAAGTTGGCGAACAGTACCGTGAACCACAACCACAACGCCACCGACAAAATGAAACCGAACGGCGCCTCGCCGTGTCCCTGCGAAGCGGGGATCAGCAACAGGGTGGTCAGGATGCTGCCGATATACACGACAAACATCACCGGATTGCGCCACTGCACGCGCGGCGACATTTTTTTGACGGCATCGACCAGGGCCGGCTTGAGCAAGGCCGGGTCGATCAGGGAATGCAAAGCAGTTTGGGATTTCATCACACTTTCTCCTGGCTATCGGGCGGTCAGCGCAGCATCTGCAGATGCTCGACCACGGGGCCGAGTGCCAGAGCGGGCACATAGTTCAGGGCGCCAACGAGCAACACCACGCCGAGCAGCAGGATCACGAACAGCGCGCCATGGGTCGGAAGGGTACCGGTCGTCACCGCAAGACGCTTCTTGCCGGCCAGAGAGCCGGCGATGGCCAGAACGGGAACAATCATCAGGAAACGGCCGAACCACATGGCCGTGCCGGTGGCGATGTTGTAGAACAGCGAGTTGACCGACAGGCCGGCGAACGCGCTGCCGTTGTTGTTGGCGGCCGACGTGAAGGCGTAAAGGATTTCGGAGAATCCGTGGGCGCCCGGGTTCGCCACGCCGGACTGGCCCGCGGGCGTCAGAACGGCTATCGAGGTCAACACCAGCACCAGCACCGGCGTCACCAGAATGGCCAATGCCGTCATTTTCATTTCGAAGATCTCGATCTTCTTGCCAAGGTATTCCGGTGTGCGCCCAACCATCAGGCCGGCCAGGAACACCGCCAGCAAGGCGAAAATCAGCATGCCGTAGAGCCCAGAGCCCACGCCGCCGAACACCACTTCGCCCAATTGCATCAGGAAGGTCGGAACGAAGCCGCCCAGCGGGGTCAGCGAGTCATGCATGGCATCGACCGCTCCGCAGGAGGCCGAGGTGGTCACCGCGACAAACAGCATGGTGTCGTTGATGCCGAAGCGCGTCTCCTTGCCTTCCATATTGCCGCCATCGGCGAGCACCCCGTGCGACTGGCTGACACCCAGCGAACCGATCGCGGGCACGCCGCGCTGTTCGGCCCAAGTGCCGAGCCAGACCATCGCGACGAACAGGATGGTCATCACGGAAAACAGCGCGATGCCCTGGCGCTTGTCGCCGACCATCGCGCCAAACGCGAACACCAGCCCGGCGGGCACCAGGAAAATCGCCAGCACCTGCAAAAAGTTGGTGAACGGAGTGGGGTTTTCGAACGGATGCGCGGAGTTGGCGTTGAAAAAGCCGCCGCCATTGGTGCCAAGCAGCTTGATGGCCTCTTGCGAAGCGACCGGCCCCATGGCGAGAGTCTGCTTGTTCGTCGTGACGGTTTCCATCACCGGCTTGCCATCCTTCGTCACCGCGCCGCCGTTCGCGTCAACCTTGGGCTGCTGGTAGCTCACGGTCTCGAGCGTGGTGGCCTGCTTGTAGGGCGACAGGTTCTGGATCATGCCTTCGCTGACGAAAACCAGGCCGAACGCGATGGCCAACGGCAGCAGCACGTGCAAGGTGGCACGCACCACGTCGACCCAGAAATTACCGATGGCCTTGCTCGAATGACGGGCGAAGCCGCGGATCAGCGCGACAGCCACGGCGATGCCGGTGGCGGCCGAGACGAAGTTTTGCACCGTCAGCCCCAGCATCTGCACCAGGTAACCCATGGTGCTCTCGCCGCCATAGGCCTGCCAGTTGGTATTGGTGACGAAGGAAATCGCGGTATTGAACGCCAGATCCGGCGCAACGGCCCCCATGTGCTCGGGATTGAACGGCAACAGCCCTTGCGCGCGCTGCAGCAGAAAGAGGAACACGAAACCGGCGATATTGAACAACATCAGCGATACGGCGTAGGAACGCCAACCGGTCTCTTCGGTCGGGTCAATGCCGGCGACTTTGTAAATGGCGCGCTCCAGAGGGGCGAACAGTCTGGCGGCGCCGACATTCTTGCCGGAGAAAATCCGGCTCATATAGATACCCAGCGGGTAGGACAGCACCACCAGCACGCCCAGATAGAGCGCGAGGAGGGACACAGCATCGGTATTCATCTCAGAATTGCTCCGGTTTCAACAGGGCATAGATCAGGTACACCAGCAACGACACGGCGGCGACGCCGGACAGCAGATAGAACAAGCTCATTCTCCACCTCCCAGCCGAACACAGCCTTTGATGGCCAGCAACGGCAGCAGGGAAAACAGAGCGATCAACGCGATAAACAGCGCATCCATACGATCTCTCCAGACTAGGGATTCACACAGCCTGAACCTTACGCCGCCCGGCATAAAAATGACGTAAAAAAACCCACCTGCACCATGGCAGGCGGGTTTGCATCCGAATGAAAGAGAAGTCAGGCGAGCGACTGGTTGCGATGTTTCAGGCAGTCGGCCAAAAGAGAGAACTCCGTCCGCAGGCGCTCGCACAGGGCGCCAACCTCACCAAGCCGCCCCTCTTTCGCGGCATCCTGGATGTCTTGCGACAACTGCGCGGCAGGGCGGGCGCCGAAGGTCTGGAACAGCCCCTTGAGGCTGTGCGCTTCGCGGGTCAGCGTCCCCAGATCGCCGTTCTTCAGCGCTTCGGACATTCGCTGCAGTTGCAAGGGCGCATGTTCAAGAAAATGCTCCGCGATCAGGCCGACGATCTCCTGATCGGATGCCCCGAGAGCCGCCGCGTAGTCGAACCGGCTGCCGGTCAGCGCCGCGCCGGGTATCGACTCCAGCAGCCGGCGCAAGTCGCCGGCCTTGATCGGCTTGGCGATGTATTCGTCCATGCCTTCGGCCAGGCATCGCTCGCGATCCCCTTCCATGGCATTGGCCGTCATCGCGATGATGGGGATATGCCCGCCCCTGCCGCGCTCCTCTTCGCGCAACTGATGCGTTGCCTCCACTCCTCCCATCACCGGCATCTGCACATCCATCAGGATCACGTCGAAAGTTTCCGCGCGCCACAAGCGCAGCGCCTCTTCGCCGTTCGTCGCCAGACTGACCCGGTGCCCCCACTTCTCCAGAAGGCTCAGCGCCAGACGCTGGTTGACGTAATTGTCTTCGGCCAGCAGCACATTCAGCGACACTCCGCCATGGTGAGAGGCCACCGGGGACAGAACAGGCGCATCGCTCTGCGCGACGGGACGCACCGGCAAACTGACGGTGAATGTGCTGCCCTTCCCCTCTTCGCTGTCCAGCGCGATAGCGCCGCCCATCATGCGGACCAGATGCTGGGTGATGGATAATCCGAGACCGGTTCCGCCAAAGCGCCGGGTGGTCGACGAGTCGGCTTGGGTGAACGCCTCGAAAATCTGGGCCACCTTGGCCTTGGGGATGCCGATTCCGGTGTCCTTCACTTCGAAGTGCACCCACGGCCCGTCTTCCCGGGCGACCGGATAGACCCGGATGGCAACACCGCCCCTGTGGGTGAATTTGACGGCATTGCCCAGCAGATTGATGACAATCTGCCGCCAGCGTCCCGGATCGCCGATAAGCCGTGCAGGGCAGGACGGATCGATGTCCAGCGTCAGCCCCAGCCCGGCCTCCCTGGCATTGAGCGACAACAACTGGACCGCCGAGGTGAACACTTCCCTCAAATCGAACTCGATGCTCTCGATGGTGAGTTTGCCCGCTTCGATCTTGGAGAAATCGAGAATGTCGTTGATCACCTGCAAGAGCGCATCGGACGAAGCCTTGACGATCTCGAGCCATTCGGTCTGCTGATCGTCCAGTGGAGTTTCAAGGACGAGTTCGGTCATTCCGATGATGCCATTGAGCGGCGTGCGGATTTCGTGGCTCATATTGGCCAGAAATTCGCTCTTGGAGCGGCTGGCCGCCTCCGCCGCCTCCTTGGCCCGGATGCTGTCCCGTTCCGCCTGCTTGCGGCCGGTAATGTCCACCAGCGTCGACACCAGTCCGGTTACCGTCCCGTCGCGCTTGACCAGCGGGGCCTTGCTGATCAGCGTATCGATCACCGCGCCGTTTTTCAGCACCAGCGGAGACTCGTAGGTCTGGGGCTGCAGGGTTTCGTAGAGCAGGGAATCGATCCTGCCATGCTCGGTGGCGGCCTCCTCGCCGAACATTTCTTCGGCGGTCCGGCCGATCCAGTCTTCGGCCGGACTCTGGAACATCTCGGTGAACGCCTTGTTGACGCGGATGTAGCGACCGTCGGCGTCCTTCAGGTATACCGCCATCGGAATCAGTTCGAACAGGGTATCGACGAAATCGAGGTTCTCTTTCAATTGCATCACCGCCTCGCGGCGCTCGGTGACGTCCATCATGGTCCCTGTCGCCCCGATGATCACGCCGTTCTCATCGCGGTCCAGCCGCGCCAGCAGCTCCACGAACCGGTAGTCGCCGGCGTGCGTCCTCACCATCCCTTCGAACATGGTGCCGCCCTCCGCGGCCGGCTCGTGTTCGAGCAGATGGATCAATTGCCCTTCGATGACGTGCTCGACATACAGGTAATCGCTCTGGCTCTGTCCGAGCGTGGCCTTGACCGCATGACCGGTGATCGCTTCCCAGGCCGGGTTGAGAAACACCCAGCGTCCGGCCGCATCGATCTGGAAAATGACCGCCTGCACGCTGTTGACCACGGAGCGGTATTGGCGCTCGCGAGCCGCGACCCGTTCGGCCATTTCCTTGCGTTCCGTGATATCGGTGCGAATGGCGATGTACTGGTAGGGTTTGCCGTCCGCATCAAGAAAAGGCACGATCGTCGCATCGACCCAATACAAGTGCCCCTGCTTGGCGCGGTTGCAGATTTCTCCGCGCCACACGCGGCCGGAGATGATGGTCGACCACAGATCCGAGAAAAAAGCCGTCGAATGGCAGTGCGAATTGATCAGCCGGTGTGACTGCCCGATCAGCTCCTCGCGGGAATACCCGCTGATCTGGCAAAAACGGTCGTTGACGTACCAGATCTTGCCTTCGGTATCGGTCATGCTGACGATGGCGTGCTGATCCAGGGCGAAACGCTGATTGCCCAGTTCGATCCGGTCGATTTCCTGCTGGTGAACCAGATCGCGCAGCAACAGGGCCACGGTCTCCAGTTCATCGTCCTTGTTCAATCCTTCCAGCGGCATATGGTTTTTGAGCATTCCGCTGGCCAGTTGCCGCAACGAATCGATGGCGCGATTGCGGCTATCCAGTTCCTGCCTGAGCTTGTCGTTGAGTTCGCCCAGTTCCTGCGAGCTAAGTTCGAGACTGCGCGAACGCAAGGCCAGATCGCGCTCGAACTGCTCGTAGCAGTTGCCGATCCGCTCAAGGAATTCGGGCATGGACTCCAGAAGTCTGCGCATCGGCGCCGAGACCGCGTCGCCTTCGCCGAGCCGCCGCGCCTCGGCGCAGAGTGCCTCGATCTCTGCCGCATCGGCGCAGCCCCACAATCGGCGCAATTGCCGGATCAGTACCGGATGCATATCACTCCCCGACCGCTTCGCCCAGCAGGGTGATGGTCATGGTCTGGTTGCACAGCAAACTGCCAGCGCTTCCCGGCACGGGCGATATTTCGCCATTGGAATAAAAACCGCAGCAGACGGTCGATGCGCCGAAAATACCGGCCACCTCCTCGACCTCCTCGTCGACCCGCTCGCCCATCACCAGACGCCGGCCAACGCAACTGACCAGCAGCGCCAGCCGTTCGCCCGTGCACGCCATGATCGAGCGGGCGGCTAGAAGGGCGGCTTCGCCGGCGCCCGCGATCAAGTGTTCTGTCGACGCATGCATCAGGCGCAGATAGCCATCGGGATCGACATCCCCGGCCAGAAGCAACGCCCCGGTCTGTTCATCGATGCCCAGAATGGTGCGGATCACCCGGTTGGCGGCATCCTTGCCCGGCTGCATTTCGAACGGGAACAGCAGCCCCGAGCCTGGCAAGTCCGCCGCGTACTCGCCAAGATAACGGCGGTAGATATCCAGCGCCCGTTCTCCGTCGAGTTCGTACAGCATGTTCTGTTCGGCGCGGGTCACTTTGCGAAGCGGGCCGAATGGCTCCCAACCGCCATAGGATCCATTTCCCAAACGCAAGGACGAACCGTAAAGGCCGACGGCGACAATCGTGTCGTCCGAGGCGACTCCGTCGGCCAGCGTCCAGGTTTTGACGAACTGGCCGTTGTCCCCCGCCAGTCCCCCGAAAACCCCGCATCCGCGCGGCAGCACGCCGGCCAACCCGGCGACGAGCGCGCTGCCGTTGACGGCGACGCCGGTACCGAACAGCAGCACTCCGGCCAGGGAATCATGTGGCAATTTCGCTCCGAGCCGCTCGCCGGCCGACTGCGAGTCCGGCATGCCAGCTATGCGGGTGACGGCGATTTCGGCCCGGCTGTCCGGAGCCCCGAACACCAGGCAGGCAATCACGGCGGTGTGGCTGGTCACCTCGACGCCCAGGATCTCTCCGGCGGTCGAGCACCCGACAAGCGGCACGCCCGCGAAGGCCTCGCCAAGCGCATCGAGAAACCCCGCATCGGCGAAAAAAGACTGATCCGCGAACACCAGCGCCAGCCCCGCCCCCGCCGGAGGTCCCTCCGGCACGGCTCCCGGCCTGATTCGCTGCGAATGGATTTTCATGCTTCGCCTCCCTCGAATTCGGCGGGCAGATCGCCCTCGTCCGGCACATCGTCGGGAAACTCCCGCGAAATGCCGAGGACGCCTTCCCAGTTGGAGCAAAACGCGTCGACGCACCGCGGACAAAAATGCTTGCCGCGGCCGTCTTCGATGTAGCGGCGCGCCTCGTCGAACGGCCAGGGTTTCTTGTACGGGCGTTCAGAAGTCAACGCGTCGAACACATCGGCCACCGCCACGATGCGCGCCTCCAGCGGGATGGCCTCGCCCTTCAGTCCTAGCGGGTAGCCCGTGCCATCGAACTTTTCATGGTGTCCCGCCGCCACCCGGCTCGCCAGTTGAATCAGCGGGGAATGACTGCCGGACAGAATTCTCGCTCCGATTTCCGCGTGCCCTTGCATGATATGCAGCTCTTCGGGCGTCAGCCGGCCGGGTTTGAGCAAGATGTAATCGGGGATGCCAAGTTTGCCGATATCGTGCATCGGCGCCGCCAGCTTCAAATTGGCCACGAACTCCTCTTCGCAGCCGAGCCCCCTGGCGATCAGCGCCGCGTAACTGGACATCCGGTTGATGTGCGCCCCGGTTTCCGGATCCCGGTATTCCGCCGCGCGCGACAAGCGCAGCACCAGTTCCTGCTCGCGCAGACGGATCACCTGCGTCGCCCGCGCCACCTCCTCGGCGAGCCATTGGCTGCGGTTGCTCAATTGCTGCCTGGCCTGGCTCAAGGCCAGCAGATTGCGCACCCGGATACGGAACTCGACCGAATCGATGGGCTTGGCAAGGAATTCGGTGGCGCCAAGTTCCAGAGCCTTCTGCCTGATCGGGCGCTCGTTCTCGGTAGTGATCATGACAATGGGGACATCCTGCCGGTCGGGGATGGCGCGAAAGCGCCGGATGAACTCATGGCCGTCCAGTTCCGGCATCATGTAGTCCACCAATACCAGGTCGGGGTCATGGGACTCGCTCCAGGCCAGGGCTTCGAACGGATTTTCAAATGCGACCGGCTCGACCTCTGCCACGGAGCGCGCCAGCGCGGTCATCAGTATCAGATTGGTGGAATTGTCGTCGACTATCAGAATGGCCATGCGCAACGCCTGTCGCTCGTGGGGGAGATACTCTGATAGTAATGGATTGGTGGAGATTTGCCGACCGGACATGGCTAACGCGGACAAGGAAACTCGCTTCCCTGTCCGCGTTAAAGAAAAGGGGCCGGTCAGTAAACTGGCCGGCCAAAGTCAGCTTTGTTCAAGCTGAGGTACTCGATCGTTACTGTGATGCGATAGAAACCTTATTCGGCGGTGCCCGCGTCAGCGATATTCACCGGGAAGCGGTGAGCCACCATGCCATAGAGCAGGTAACCGAACAGCATCACCAAAGAGCCCCAGAAGACAGCATCGGCGCCGGCTGCGTAGATACTGTACATGCTGTACAGGATCGCGATCAGCACGATGAACATGTTGCGAGCGTACGGAGCGCCGGTCAGCTCGTTCTTCTTCATGATCGCAGGCAGAGCGGTCAGCGACAGGATGTACGGCACCACGTTGGTGAACACGGCCAGGTTGACCAGTACGTTGAACTGTTTGCTCAGATCGGGCGAAATGGTCATCAGTGCGATGGCGCTTTGTACCGTGGTGATCAGCACCATGCCCTTGATCGGGGCGCCATGCTTGGTCACGTCGGCGAAGAACTTCATGAAGATGCCATTATCGGCGCCGGCCTTGGAGACTTGAGCGATGGTGAACTGCCAGCCCAGCAGGGAACCGGTACACGCAACCACTGCCAACAGGTTAACCAGGCTACCGATGGCCGGGTTGAACAGAATCGAGAAGGCCAGACCGAACGGCGAGGTCGAAGCGGCCAGTTGCGCATTCGGAACGATACCTTGCATGGCGGCGGTCGACAGCACATAGATCACGGCGGCGATACCGGTACCCAGCAGTACGGCGATCGGCACGTTCTTCTTCGGGTTTTCGACGGCGTCGGAGTTGGCGCAAGCGGACTCCATGCCGAGGAAGGCCCACAGGGTCAGGGCGATACCGGAGGAAACGGCCTCACCGAACGGCTTGTTCTGCACGTTCCAGGCGCTGGAGAAAGTGTGCGGATCGAACCAGAACCAGCCGAAGACAGCCAGGGTGCACACCGGGATGATCACGCCCCAGACGGTCACGCCGGAGATGCGGCCGGTGATTTTCGGGCCCCAGAAGTTGGCGATGGCGGTCAACCACAGCAAAGCGATGATGCCCATGCAGGTATTGACCGGCGCGGCGCTAAGCCAGGGAACGAACGGAGCCAGATAACCGATGGCGGTAATGGCGATGGCGACGTTGGCGATAGCCAGCGACACGTAGTAGGTATACGAAGCCATGAAGAAGGAGGACTTGCCATGCGCCTCTTCAGCGTATGCCGACATACCGCCGGAACGGGAAACGAAGAAGCCGCACTGAGCGAAGGAGTAGGCAAGCGCCATGGCGCCAAGCGCCGTCACGATCCACGACAGCATCGTGATGGTCCCGACTTTCGCCAGGTTGGCCGGCAGCATGATGATGCCCGAACCCATCATATTCACGGCCACGATGATGGTTAGGCCCATGAGCCCCATCTTGTTGGACTTGGAAGACATAATTTTTCTCCAGAAAATTGAAGAAAACGCCCGAGGACGAATTCCTCAAACAAGCGCTGAACGCCATACGTAACGAGTACGTTTTTATTTCAGAATGATCTGAAAATATCTCGTGTTTTTCAGTATCGCGAGGAAAGATTACTCCCGAGCCCCATCCCCTCTCTTGATTCGGATCAATAAATAAGAACATTCTGATTAACGAAAGTTAAGGTTTCCTTAACCTTCAAATCAAGCCTGACACACCGCTCTAAAACCCTTTAAACACAAGCGTTTCCGAAAAAGTTCCACGGATTACCAACTATTACATAACCATCTTTTATGGCAAAAAAACCCCGATATGGAAACCTTTCCGCATCCGAAACACATGAATTTGTCATTGTTTTTTGGTTTTATTTCATAAATAACGCCAACTAACACGGACTACGATAAACATGAATTCACTGATCAAAAAATTAAGGATAAAAAAAACCGGCCGATCGTGAATTTATGAGCGCAAGGGACTGATTAGACTGGACGCGAAACAATACCCGATAAAATTACTCGGGGTTGTTTCCGGAAGGAATGCGAGGGAAAAGCGGGAATTCAGCAAGAAAACAGCAAACATGCCGAACAAAGCATGGAATCGTAAATTTTGACTTTGTCACATGACCCGACGGGCCGTCCGGCTCGCTGTTGGCAAGAGGCCGGCAGGCCGGCATCATTCCGCCCCGACCTCAGTCCGGATCATTCATGCATTTCAGAAACCCCGATCCATCGGGGGAATTTTTACCGCGAGCCGGCGGCGCGTCAGGCGTTCACCTCTCCATCGAGATAAACCCAGCGCCCGTCAAAACGAACAAACCGGCTCTTCTCGGCAAGCCGGCCGGCCCGGCCACCGGCCTTGTAGCGGGCGACAAATTCGACACGGCCTTCAAGATCGCCGGCAAGACCCTTGTCGGTGGAAACAATCGTCAGACCCAGCCACTTGAGGGGCTCGTCATCGAGATCGAGGCTCTCCGGGCACGTATCCGGATGCCAGCTGAAACGAAGGTACTCCGCATGCTTCAGGGCGAACGCGCTATAGCGCGAGCGCATCAGCGCTTCGGCGGTCGGAGGGAATGCTGACATGCCATGAAAAGGCTGGCAGCAGAGGGTATAGGCAAGGCCGCTGCCGCAGGGGCAGGCGGCCGCAACGGGCGATTTTCGGCTCACGGAAGACGTTTCCTCAGGCGTTCGGCAACGCACCGCAGAATACCGCAAACCGCCCGCGGCGTCCCGGTCACACCTTGAAACGGGATACCAGTTCGGATAACCGGGCCGACAGGCGCTCCAGCTCGCCTACCGAAACGACGGTGCCCTGAATGGCCTCGTCGTTCTCGCGCGCCATGGCGGCGATCGCGTCGATATTTTCCGTGACGGTATTGCTCACCTGCCGCTGCTGCTCCGTCACCCGGACAATCTGGTCCAGCCCCTGGCGGACATCCGAAACCGATTCATTCGCCGCGTCGAGGACTTCGGCCACGCGTTCGGCCGAGCGGTGGCTGGAAGCCAGGTATTCAAGGCTTGCCATGACAGTTTGCCGTACGGCATCGGATTTGGCATTGAGCGAACGGGTGACCTCGTCAATTTCGATCGCCGACTGGGCCGACTTTTCGGCAAGCTTGCGCACTTCGTCCGCGACCACGGCAAAACCCCGGCCATGTTCACCGGCACGGGCGGCCTCGATCGCCGCGTTCAACGCCAGCAGATTGGTCTGCTCCGCGATTTCCCGAACCTGACGCGTCATATCGGTGATGGCCGCCGTCGACGCCATCAAGTCATTTTCCGCCTGGGACATCATGGAGACCGTGCCCTCCACGCGTCCGACGTCGTCCTTGAGCTCGGCGAGGCTCGTTCGCCCTTCTTCCGAACGGGCAAGACTTTCCCCCGAACGCTGGTAGACTTCACCGGCGCTGGAGGCGATTTCGCCGATGTGTCCGGCCAGGGATTCGACCGCGCCGGCCGCCTCCACCGATTGCGTGTTCTGATGGTGGGAACCGCGGGCCAGGCGTCCCGCCCCCTCCGACAAGGCCGATGCGGAGGCGGATACCGCCGCGGACGCCGCGCCGACTTCACGCACCAGATCGGCAATCGTCGCCATCATCTGATTGAAGCTGGCCGCCGCCCGGCCGATCTCGTCGCCGCCCCTCACATCAAGACGCCGGGTCAAATCGCCCTCGCCCTTGGCAATCTCGACCAATCCGTCCGACATGGCGTTCAGCGGCCGGCTGACAAAGCGCCGGATGAACAGGAAAACCACGGCCATCAAAGGCAGCGACACCAGACAGGCGAACACGATGCTTTGATTGCGGAACCCCTCGACAGCCCGGTGGGTTTTTTCCAGCGAGATGCGCATGCTGACTGCGCCGAGCGGAGTTTTCTCGGGCACGATATGGCACATCAGACAGTTTTTACCCAGATAGTTGCTCGATGCCAGAGCGGGATACACGACGCGCAGCGCCTCCCCCTTGACCGGATCGCTCTCGATACCGATGTAAGTCTTGCCCTCATTGACGGCGGCGCTCTCCATCGGATCGGAGGGGCGCGCATCGTTGCCCACTCCGGGGCCGAATTGTTTGTTGACGGCGGGACCGCGCAATACTTTCAATTCGCGCACGGCCGACAGCTCTTTTATCTGATCAAGGAAAACATCGCGCTTGGCGACCGTGCCGGTCATCATCATGCCGGTCAAGCCCGCCAGGGTCATTTCGTTCATGCTGTGGGCCAGATCCTTGGCCTGATCGATCGCGATATCCTGACTGACCCGCGTTTCCCAGGCGATAAGCCCACCCCATGCCAAAACAAGACACAACCAGATCGCGCCAGTAAGACGCAGCCAAATCGGCCAATCGGAAAATCTACGCATCAATCCCACCCGGCTTCCCTTCAGTCACCGGTCTCCACTTTTGTTGTTGTGAGACTCGTTGTTCACGATACCTATGGCAAGCTGTTGCCATCATCATGCCCAACGGCTTTGCTCGCGAGCATACTCCGCAGCGAAAACCCGGCGATACGACAAATATCAATGAAGATGCGATATTTCAGAGGTTTCAACCGGCCGGTTGAGGCAGCAGCGTGTAACCACTCTGCAAACCGGCAAGCAGCACCGCGGTCGATACCAGTACGATGAGGAAACCGCCAACGACCATCTTGCACAGCCATGGCGCTTTCGCCCGAAAGACCAGAGAGAACGGCACAGCAAGGAGCAGGCCGCTGAGAAAAATGCCCGCCGCCCACCACCAGCGGCGCTCTCCCAGCGCGGCGACAAGCGCGACAAGTCCGCCAAATGCCAGCATCGTCAAGCCAATACTGGAGAAGATCGTACAAAGTATCTGCAAAGTCTGAAACATCGGATTTTCCGGGGCGCACGCCGGCTGTCGCCTGGCGCCACTGTTAATGTTATATGGATAGCCGGATGTCAGCATACACCGGACGCAGAAAGCGTGCACGCCGTCCGGGTCATGCGCGCCCGGCAGAAAACGCAAAAAGAGGGAATCGGCAGTCTCGCTGCGGATTCCCTCTTTTGCTCCGGTTCGACACCGCCAAGCGCGCGGTGTCAACAAGAATGGAGCGGTTCATTTAACGCGATAGTTCTCGGGATTTGCCTTGATAACCTTGCCTGCATAATCATCCGCGGTCAGGCGATCGGCTTCGCTTTGGGACGGAGCGGCTTGCTCAGCCTTGGCTTGTCGGTCCTGAAGGCGTTGAACGTTCAGAAATCCATCGCCGGCATGGGCGGCGAACGCGGAAACAGCGAACAGGGAAGCAGCAATAAGAGTCGTCGATTTCATGGTGAAGTCCTTGGTGTATTCAATGTCGGGAGCCCTGTCAGGCATGGGCATCGCCCGCTCAAAATCAGGGAACCGTTCAGGTATCCGGTTTACTTGGTTCGGTAGTTGTCGCGATTGGCCTCGATGGCTTCGCCGGCTTTGCGATCCGCCGCCTGGCGTTGCGCTTCGCGGTTGGCGTCGTCACCGGAGCGGATATCGGTCCGAACCTGCTTTTCCGCTTTCTCGGCCTGCATTTTCTGCACATTCAAAAAACCGTCGCCGGCATGGGCCAACGAAGAAAAAGCGAAGACGGTGGCAATCAGGGTCATAGTGCGTTTCATGGTTTCTTTCCTTTAGCTGTTTATGTGCGGCGGCAAGATCACGCCGCGTTTCAGTGGCTCCACTTTACTATTTGAAAAACTGATAAAAAAGCGCAAAATTAAGCAGATAAACAACAGAATTTTCGAACAATGAACGAACTATTCCCTCGCACCACGCTGGAACAGTGGCGAGTTTTGCAAGCCATCGTCGAACATGGCAGCTACGCACAAGCCGCCGAAGCGCTGTTTCGCAGCCAGTCAGCCATCAGCTACACCCTGGCTCGCCTGCAAAGCCAGCTGGGTGTCACATTGCTCGAGCCGGACGGCCGACGCATGAAGCTCACCACCATCGGAGAGACCTTGCTGCGCGATGCGATGCCGCTGGTGAAAGCGGCCATGCAACTGGAAAAGCGCGCGCGCTCACTGAATCAGGGGTGGGAGGTGGAGGTCCGGCTGGCCGTCGACGGGCTTTACCCGACCGCGCTGCTCATCGACGCGTTGCAATCTTTTCAGAACATCTGCGGGCAAACCCGGGTGGAATTGATTGAAGTGGTGCTATCGGGCGGCGATGAAGCCTTGCTGGAAGGAAACGTCGATCTTGCCATCGTGTGCGATCTGCCCAGCGGCTTTTTCGGGGACAAGCTGTTCGAGGCCGAATTCATCGCCGTGAGCGCGCCCGCGCATCCTTTGCAGACGCCCGCGGCACCGCTCGGTCTCGATGATCTGAAAAACTGGACCCAGGTCGTCGTGCGCGATTCGGGTTCGCGCCACCCTCGCGACGCGGGATGGCTCGAAGCCCGCAGCCGCTGGACCGTGACCAAGGCGGAAACCGCGATCGAAGTGGTCAGGGCCGGACTGGCGTTTGCCTGGCTGCCCGCGCATCTGATCCGCGACGACCTGGCGTCCGGCCGGCTCGCCGCGCTGCCGCTGGAATACGGCAGCCGCCGCTTCGCACCGGTTTACCTGGTCCTGGCCAGTCCGGACGAGGCCGGCCCCGCGGCGCGCGCCATGGCTGACTGCTTCCGGCGGGCCACGCTCGCCGCGTGCGCCACGACAGGGGACACCGCTGACACGCGACAATAAAAAAGGCCGGGAACCTGGTTCCCGGCCAATCATACCGCCAAACATCGGCAGCTCAGCGTTGCTTGTTATTTTTTCATTACATACCCGTAGGCACGCTTGCGTCCATCCGGATCGGTTTGCAGGTAAACCCCCTGCAGCTCCGGCGAGAAGCCCGGCAACACATTGATGCCCTCTTCCAGCGCGAGGAAGTAACGTTGAACCGCGCCGCCCCAGACTTCACCCGGAACCACGCACAGCACGCCAGGAGGATACGGCAGGGCGCCTTCGGCGGCCACACGGCCTTCCGCGTCGCACAGCGCCACCAGCTCGACATTGCCGCGAACGAATTCGATGTTCGCTTCTTGCGGGTTCATTACCTGCTTGGGCAGATGGCTTTGACGGAACATTTCCTTCTGCAGCTGCTTGACGTTGCGGCTTACGTACAGGTTGTGCATTTCCTGGCACAGCTGACGGATGGTGTAACCGCGATACCGTTCTTCGTTGTTCTGATAAACAGTCGGCAGAACCACGGACAGCGGCGCATCTTCCTCGATATAACGTTCGAAGCGGGCGATCTGGGCAACCAGATGCTGCATCTTGCCCATGTCTTCCGCCGGCGTCAGCAGGAAGAGGATGGAGTTCAGGTCGCACTTCTCCGGAATGATGTTGTTTTCGCGGAGGAAGTTGGCCAGGATGGTCGCCGGGATACCGAATTCGGTGTATTCACCGGTCGCGGCGTTGATACCCGGCGTCGTCAGCAACAGTTTGCAAGGATCGACGAAGTACTGACCTTCGGCGTAGCCTTCGAAGGCATGCCATTTCTCACCCGGGTGGAAGGCGAAGAAGCGCAGGTCTTCGGCCATCACTTCGGTCTCGTGATCCTGCCATGCGCGGCCATTGACCGTTTCGGGCACGAACGGACGGATCATCTTGCACGTGTTGAGCAGCATCTTGCGAGCTTCGATACCGAACTTCACGCACTGCTTCCACAGGTAGCGGCCGCTTTCGCCTTCGTGCATCTTGGCGTTGACGTCCAGCGATGCGAACAGCGGATAGAACGGGCTGGTCGAAGCATGCAGCATGAACGCGTTGTTGAAGCGTTTGTGGTTGCAGTAACGATCCTGACCCTTGATGTGGCGGTCTTTCTTGTGGATTTGCGAGGTTTGCGAGAAACCGGCTTGTTGCTTGTGAACCGACTGGGTCACGAGGATGCCAGGATCGTTTTCGTTCAAATCCAGCAGCAGCGGCGAGCAGTCTTTCATCATCGGGATGAATTGCTCGTAGCCAACCCATGCCGAGTCGAACAGGATGTAGTCGCACAGGTGACCGATCTTGTCCACAACCTGACGGGCGTTGTAAACGGTACCGTCGTAAGTCCCCAGCTGAATGATGGCCAGGCGGAACGGACGGGCCTTGTCGGCACGTTCCGGAGCCACGGCACGGATCTGTTCACGCAGGTATTTCTCTTCGAAGCAGTGTGCGTCGATACCGCCGATGAAGCCGAACGGGTTACGGGCGGTTTCCAGATAAACCGGAGTCGCTCCGGCCTGGATCAGGGCGCCATGGTGGTTGGACTTGTGGTTGTTACGGTCGAACAGAACCAGGTCGCCCTTGGCCAGCAAGGCATTACATACCACTTTGTTCGAAGCGGAAGTACCGTTCAGGACGAAGTAGGTCTTGTCCGCGTTGTAAACACGTGCGGCATGCGCCTGCGCCTCATGCGCGGCACCTTCGTGAATCAGCAGGTCGCCCAGCTTCACGTCGGCGTTACACATGTCGGAACGGAACAGGTTCTCGCCGAAGAAGTCGAACATGCGACGGCCGGCGGGGTGCTTGTGGAAGAACTGACCACCCTGGTGCCCCGGGCAGGCGAACGTGGAGTTGCCCATTTCGACATACTTGCGCAGCAGGCCGAAGAACGGGGGCAGCATGGATTCGCTGTATTTGGTGATGGCGGTTTCGATCTGGCGACCGTAGAACTCGGGAGACTGCTTGTTGCATTCGATGACGCTGGTCACGTGCTCGACGTATTCCAGCGGCAGCATTTCTTTGCTTTGGGTTTCAACAAAGACCGGGATTTTCAGGCCGCGGGAGATCAGTTTGTCGATGATCTTCCCTTCGGTGATGTCCTGCACGTTGATGACAACGGCGCCGACATCGGCGAAGTCCGTTTCCGCGACATTGACGTAGGCGCGTTCGGTTTTAATGCAGCAAGCTTCAACTGAACCAAGGGCAATTTTCAGATAATTCATCTTCTGTCCTACCTTGAGTGATAAACCAGCCAGTTCTGACCACCACCTCCTGACAAAGGCGATTCTGTTGCCTTGATCCGTTAGCGCGGCGGCCCTGCGACCTGAAATCCGGCATCGTGGGAATACCCATACTGCACAATTCGAAGCCGGCTCCGATCTCGATGACATCCATTATTCTGCCGCCGCGAGAGACTGTATTTGATGTACAGCAAACTCCGATCATAATGTTAGAATATGCTAATCATCATAAATTAGTAAACTCTTCATTAGTTAATATATCTATACCGCATTCACTAGTGAATAGGATATCAGTATGTAAATAAAGGAAAAATAGAGGACTCATCCACCAGACAAGGGCGGAAATTGGGATATTCCGTACGGAATCAGTCTGCGCCCACCGATACCACCCGGGCCAGACAAAGCAACAAGTCATCCCTGCGGAACGGTTTACTGACGAAGTCGTTCATGCCGGCATCGAGGCACGCCTGGCGATCGGAATCAAAAGCGTTGGCCGTCACCGCGATGATATGGGGCTGCCGCGCAGGCGCCTGCAGCGACCGGATGCGGCGGGTCGCCTCCAGCCCGTCCATCACCGGCATGTTCACATCCATCAACACCACATCGTAATTTTTACTCCTGACCGCTTCGACCGCTTCGGCTCCGTTCTCGACGACATCAATATCCTTGCCCATCCCCAGCCGGGTGAGCAGGTGCGTTGCCAGCATCTGGTTGACCACGTTGTCCTCGGCGACAAGAACGCGCAACTTCGGCAGCGGCGCCGCGAAATCCGACAAGGCACGGGAGCGGGGAGGCGCGCATTCGTTCAATGGCAGGTCGCACCGGAACGAAGGCGCGGCGGATGGGCCCGAGGCTTTCCAGACCTGCCCCCCCATGGCACGCACCAATCGGCCGCAGATCAACATGTCGAGTCCGCCATCATCGGAATGGGTCGCCGGACCTGAAGCAGGAAAATCGAAAGGCTCGTAGTGCCATGGCCTCTCGCTGCCGTGCGAGTGAACAACGAACAGGGAAATCGTACCGGCAGCCGTTGGCGCCAGGGAAACATCAATGCGCCCCTCTTTGGCCCGGCCAACGACCTGCGCGGCCAGAGTCATGACGACCTGTTTGAGGCGTAGAACGTCCCCCGTCACCCATACCGGCATGCACTCATCCATGCCGGTTTCGAATGCCACGCCACGAGTCAGGGCCATCGGTCTGAGCTTGTCGGCACAATCGGCCAGCAACGCACTGGCCGAAACCGGCAAGCTCTCCAGCTTCAATTGACCCGACTCGATACGCACAAAATCCAGCAAGTCATTCAGCAACTGCTGCATGGACTGTCCGGACGAACGCAAACCGTCCAGCAGACTTGACTGTTCGCGCGATAACGGCGTTTGTTGCAGAAGATCCGTCATGCCGATCACGCCGCTTACCGCGGATCGGAATTCGTGACTCAACAAAGCCAGCAAATCAAGTTTGTCACGGGATGAGCGCTTGGCCTCGCGCAGCGCGGCACACAGTGCGTCCCTCTCGGCCTGCAATTGGAGGAGACTTCCTTCGTGCGCGGCCCCATGCGCCCCGTCGGACAATCCCGTCCCATCCGGGCTGGAAACGTCGTCCGTTTGCCCTCCATCCAGAGAGCCTTCAGAATTGATCATGGCACGCAATCCATTTTTTACGCATGGCGCAAAGAGCCGCGGATCCGTACCAGGCCCAGCCAGCCGGTGTCCGCTCGCTCTCTTACTTATTCACTATAGGCAAGTCTGCGCAAAAGACGTTGCCCGGCATCAAGCGTCGATCACGCCCGCGCGCCGTCAGACCAGCTGCAATCGCCCATCCTCGTTCTTGAGCCGGACCCGCAGCGGATCGCTTTCGTGAATGGCAAGAGCATTGATACCGGCCGGAAACACGATATAACCCAACGACGCCAGTCTCGCACGGATCGCCTCCTTATCCGATTTGAGCATCTCGACGAAGAGAATCGGACGATGGCGCCGCAACAGACTCTCGGCTCCGGCCAGGACCTGTTCCTCCATGCCTTCGACATCGATTTTGACAAGATCGACCCTTTCCAGCGCCAGGGAGTCCAGCGTCACCATTTCAACACGCAACGGGCGATTGCCGTAATCGATAGGTTGGCCGATATCCTCTCCGCATCCGGACGGCTTCAATTCGAAACTGCCGAATGAACCCGGCACAAGATAATCGGGCTCGGGGATATCGATGTGCCCGCACTCAGCCCCCACGGCAGAGTTCATGGCATTGACATTGAAGCAGTTATTAAGGACGATGTTCCCGGCCAGCGCGTAGTAGATTTTCTCCTGGGCCTCGAAGGCAATGACATGGCCCCAGCCATACATGAAGCGCGCCCACTCGATGGTATGCACACCGATATTCGCCCCGCAATCGATAGCCAGTACCCCCGGCCCCTTATCCCGCAAGCATGAGGCCAGCAAGGCCAGGACAAAATCGATTTCCTCCTGTTCATAGCCCGACTGGGACATCAATTCGTAACCGACGCCGAACGTTCCGCCGGGCGACGCGTGATAATCGTTGCGGTTGACGATCATGCTGCCATGATTGGTCGAGAGCAGCATGAATGGCGCTGGGCGCGGGATATTCTTCATGAGAATGCATCCTGAAAACAAAGGGGATGATAGACAGTGCCGCATCCGCCTCGGCAGTTACGTTCAATCTTGTTGATTTACCGGCTGGCCGCCAGACATCGCGGCCGCGACCATACACCGAGCACCGCGGGCTGCCGCCCCGAATCAGCAAAAGCAGACCAGCGATCCTCATCGGTCACCTCACGGCGCAGAATAGCACCAAAACGATGGACCGCCATGCAATCCGGAAGCTTCTTTCACCGATAGAAGAGAAAACTCACCGAGATAGGCGAATCTCCTCCTGAAACCCGGTATATAAGACCAAAAGCTTTTCCAAACAATTATTTATGCAACGGGTTATTTATTCACCAATGTCCATACACACATAACGCAGCGGAATTCACTTCTTGCTGAAGGGTTGGCGGAAAAAAACAATCACGAAAATATCATTGATGAAGAACAAGTGATCCGGATGAACAGTCCATGCCAACCGTTATGTTCACAACGGTTCAAATAAAAACACCAATGGAACCTTTCCGCTTATCACCATGTCGACCCTTGAAGCTACCGCTCTTTAGTTGTCAAGTGGCGGAGCTCATCCGGAATCTCCCTGAAACATTACGGAAGGAGGTAAACCATGACACAGGGTCTTGGCGGCCGCTCACCGGCCAATGTACAAAAGTTTCTGAAAGGCGCCGACTATCCCGCCAGCAAAGCGGAACTGCTCAATACCGCGAAAAACAATCACGCACCGCAAGAAGTGCTCAAGACGCTGGAAGATCTGCCGGCGGACCAATTCGGCGGTCCGCAGCAAGTGATGAAAGCGTACGGCCGGATGGCATAAACACGGCCCCGATCCGGCCATCACCCGGCCTTGACTCCTATCACGGCAGCAGGAAAGGACACATCATGGCACAACAGCACAGCAAGGAAAACCAACGAGATAATCCTCAGGAAACTCGAAAGCATGACAGCATGACCGTTCAGGAAGCCCGCAAGCTGGGCGGAGAGGCCCGCAAAGCCCAGCTTGGGTCCGAAGGGTATGCGGAACTTGGACATAAGGGAGGCGAGGCGACCTCCGCAAAACATGGCAGGGAATTTTACGAAGAGATCGGCAGCCAAGGCGGCCAGGCCCGCAAAGAACAGCTCGGACCGGAAGGCTACTCCGAGCTGGGACAAAAAGGCGGGCAAGCCAGAAAGGAACAGCTTGGCCCCGAAGGCTATTCGGAACTCGGCCACAAGGGCGGGCAGCGCGTTCGGGAACTCATTGAAAAGGGCAAGGAAACCGAGGAGCACTCCGACAAGGACAGTCCCGAATCGGAGTGACCCCTCCTGCGGCTCCCCCCTTACATGTTCTCCCCCGGTTCACCCGTCTGCTCTATGGCAGACGGTTTTTTTGCCGATTTCCAGACATTTGCATAGCAATCATTGGGGGTTTTCCGTATTCGCACCACATAGTGGAGCCACTCACCGAGACTTTCCCGTTATTCGCCGAATAATGCGAGCCAGGCAAGACAGGTTTGCTTATTGTTATCACGTTGAAACCAACGGGAGAGACTTCGGTGCATTACATTCATTTCGACAGCCGTCATCGGCGGGGAAGCCAACGCTCGCAACTGATTTTCGGATTGTCTCTGATCGGTGCCGGCCTGGTGTACGCATTGTCTGCTTTCGGCATTCTCGGATCGCTCTCGGCATGGAGCATCCTCCCCGCTCTGCTCGCCATGTCCGGCGCGGCCCGAATCGCCACGGCTCGCCACGCGCGCCATATCGCCAAGGGAGCCTTCCATATTGCCATCGCGGCCTGGCTGTACGTCTCCATCGAGCACATTCTGGGACTGAACTTTCACATGACCTGGCCCGTCGGGCTGATTCTTCTGGGCATGCATCTCGTACTGCGCGGCCTGCTTCGGCAAGGCAAAACGGGTACAGGGGACAGGCCATGAGACACCACTGCCACTCGCCGAACCGCCAGCAACGCCGCATCGTCTTCGGATTGTTTTTCATTCTGGCCGGATCGCTGGCCCTGCTCGACTCGTTGCGCATCATCGCCATCGGCAATCTTGCCGATTACTGGCCATCGGTGTTTTGCCTGATTGGCGTCTTGCAGATCATGCAGTCCGGAAGTTTCCCGGGACGGCTTACCGGGCTGGCGTTCACCGTTCTGGGAGGCGGACTGATCCTGCAAAATCTGGGAGTGATTCAGCATGCGATGGGGCTGATTTTGCCGCTCCTCCTGATTATCGCGGGCATAGCCATCGTGGCCAGGGCGTTCCGGGGCCATGCGCCACGCCCGGCCCCCTCGGCCGACACGGATATTCATGAGGAAAAGGACGGCTTCATTCATGTGAATGCGGCAATGAGCAGCAACGTGGTGCGCTGCGACGCCCAAGCATTCGCCGGTGGCGAATTGCATTCGGTGATGGGTTCCATCGAACTCGACCTCAGCCAGGCGTCGATGCCATCGCAAGCCGCCTTGCACGTATTCGCGGTATGCTCGGGCATACAGATCCGCATCCCCCGGGACTGGCAAATACAAATCCGGATTTCTCCCGTCTTGGGAGGTGTGGAAGACAAGACGATTCCGCCGGCAAGCTCGAGCAAGATACTGACGCTCGAAGGCGGAGTCATCATGGGCGGTATTCAGATCAACCATTGACCCCGAGTCGCGCATGCATCCCTTCCTGTCCGACCGCCAACATCTGTTGTATTACCTATCGGGGTGGCTCGCCTCAGGCGCGGCGCTGACCGGCTACCTGCGCTGGGGAGGATGGGTCAACGCGGCGGCTTTCGCGCTACCGCTTTGCCCTGTATTCGGATTCACGGCGCTCTCCGCCTACTATGTCTGCCAGGCCCTGCCTTATTCGCAACGCGCGCCCTCGCGCGTCGCCGGATTGTTCGGAATGGCGTCGCTCCTGTCCGGCGGCATGTGGTGGGCTCTGGCGCAAATCTGGGGCCTGGCACTGCAATCCCTTGTGCCGGGCTGGCCACCGGGGTTTCCCGGCGCGGTGGCATCCTTTCCGGTTTTTCTCTGCGGTGTCGTGCTGTATCTGTTTTCCTTGCTGATCCACGATGCCTGGATCGCGTCCGATAACGCACGTCAGGAAAACGAACGAATGCAAGCCATGCGCGCGCTCGCGCGGGAAGCGGAACTGCAGATGCTTCGCACGCAGATCAATCCTCATTTCCTGTTCAACAGCCTGAACTCGATCAGCGCGCTGACCGCCATCGATCCGGCCGGTGCCCGCGCGATGACAATCGATCTGGCAGAATTTTTCCGGTACAGCCTGCCGGCGTCATCGCGCGGCACGACGACCCTGGGCGAAGAGCTCGGGCTGTGCGAACGATTCCTCGCCATTGAAAAACGCCGCTTCGGCAACCGGCTCGGCATCGAATGGCGCATCGACGAAGCCGCCCGGACGTGCATCATGCCCCCGATGTGCCTGCAACCGCTGCTGGAAAACGCGATCAAGCATGGTATCGGCGGTCTTGCGCAAGGTGGCGTGATCCGCATCGAGGCGTTGGTACAGGGTGGATGGCTGCGCGTGACGGTAAGCAATCCCGTCGCATCCGGTTCAGCCACGCTGCCGGAAGGCGCCGGGGTCGGACTCAAAAACCTGCGCGAGCGTCTGGCCTTGCACTACGATACACGGGCAAGCCTGAATGCGCGCCGCGATGGACAGACATTTCTCGTTGAAATCACTGTGCCCCGACACGAGGAAACCGCTCAATGAGCCGCTTATTGCGAGTACTGATCGCCGATGACGAAGAGCTGGCGCGCCGATTGCTCAAGGAATACCTGCATGGGCATCCGGACATCGAAGTCGTCGCCGAGTGCGGCGATGGCCTTCAGGCCGCCCGAATCATCGGTACACAGTCTCCCGACCTGGTGTTTCTCGATATCCGTATGCCCTTGCTTTCCGGGCTGGAAGTGCTGGAACTGACCGGTCGCCGGGAAGGCGTGATCTTTACCACGGCTCATGACGAGCATGCGGTGAAGGCCTTCGACCTGCATGCCGTGGATTATCTGCTCAAGCCGTTCTCTCAAGCGCGGTTCGACGAAGCGCTGCTGCGGGCGCGCGGCATGCTAGGCCACGAGCGCGCCGGACTGCAGGGATTGATCACCGATTCTGTGTCGTGCCTTGAAAGGATACTGATCAGGGACCGCGAGCAAAGCCATATCGTATCCGTCACGGACATCGACTACATCGAAGCGCAAGATGACTATATCGCCATTCACACCCAGGGCAAAACCTACCTGAAAACCCAAAGCCTTGGCGAGATCGGGAAGCGACTGGATCCCAAACGCTTTGTCCGGGTGCATCGCTCATACATTATCAATCTTGACCGGCTCAGGGCGCTGGAAAAACAGGGCAGGGACAGTCACGCCGCCCGCTTGGCCAACGGTACCCGGATACCGGTCAGTCGCGCGGGTTATGAACGTATCCGATCCATCGTGTGACACGCGCGAAGCGTCGAGGGAATAGCTCCGCCGCAGCAAACATTGCAAGCCCAAAAGAAAAATACCCCGCGCTTGACGGGGTATTTGTCGGGTCTGGTGGGCCCTGCGGGGCTCGAACCCGCGACCAAAGGATTATGAGTCCTCTGCTCTAACCAACTGAGCTAAAGGCCCGAGCGGCGCATTATAACAGAGTTATTGGCCGTTGGGTTCATTATCCAGGAAGCTGCGCAGACGCTCCGAACGGGTCGGATGACGCAACTTGCGCAGGGCTTTCGCCTCGATCTGGCGAATGCGTTCGCGGGTCACATCGAACTGCTTGCCAACCTCCTCAAGGGTGTGGTCGGTATTCATGTCGATGCCGAAACGCATGCGCAGCACCTTGGCCTCGCGGGGCGTCAGGGTGTCGAGCACTTCCTTGGTCGCATCCTTGAGGCTGGAGTACATCGCCGCCTCGGATGGCGCCAGGGTCACCGCGTCCTCGATGAAATCGCCCAGGTGGCTGTCGTCATCGTCGCCGATCGGGGTCTCCATGGAAATCGGCTCCTTGGAGATTTTCATGATCTTGCGGATCTTCTCCTCGGGCATTTCCATGCGTTCGGCCAGCTCGGCCGGGTCGGGTTCGCGCCCGGTTTCCTGCAGGATCTGGCGGCTGATGCGATTCATCTTGTTGATGGTTTCGATCATGTGCACCGGAATGCGGATGGTGCGCGCCTGGTCGGCAATGGAACGCGTGATCGCCTGACGGATCCACCAGGTGGCGTAGGTCGAGAACTTGTAGCCGCGGCGGTATTCGAACTTGTCCACCGCCTTCATCAGGCCGATATTGCCCTCCTGAATCAGGTCGAGGAACTGCAGACCCCGGTTCGTATACTTCTTCGCGATGGAAATGACAAGACGCAGGTTGGCCTCGATCATTTCCTTTTTCGCGCGCCGGGCCTTGGATTCGCCCGCCGACATCTGGCGGTTGATTTCCTTCAGCTCCTTGATCGACAGCATGGCCTTTTCCTGCAATTCAGCCAGTTTGGTCTGCTTCTCGATGATCGCGTACTTGAAGCGGCTGAGGAACTCGGACCAGGCCTTGCCGGAGGCGATTTCCTGTTCAACCCACTCGGTATTGGTTTCATTACCGGGGAAGGTCTTGATGAAATGGTTGCGATCCATGCGCACGCGGCTGACACAGATATCCTGGATGTCGCGTTCGTAGGTGCGGATCTCGTTCACCCGGGAGCGCAGCGATTCGCACAGACTCTCGATCTGGCGCGTCGAGAAACGGACGTTCATGAACTCTGCCGTGATCGCGTCCTGCAGCTCCTGATAGCCCTTGCTCTGGGTGCCGCCCTTGGCCAGTTCCTTGACGAGCTTGTCGAACAGCATGCGCACGTTGGCGAAGTGCTCGAGCGCCTGCTGCTTGAGTTCCTCGAGGTTGGCATTGGAGACGGCGCCGGCATCGGTTTCGCTTTCCTCGTCCTCCTCCTCTTCCTCCTCGAGGATCGCTTCATCCTCGTCTTCGGACGCTTCCGCGAACGGGATGTCGGATTCGGCTTCGGCGTTGGGATCGATGATGCCGTCCACCACCTCATCGACACGCGTCTCGTCGCGCGCGACGCGCTCCATCAGCTCCAGCACGTCGGAGATGGTGCCAGGACAAGCCGAAATCGCCTGAATCATGTGCTTGAGGCCGTCTTCGATCCGCTTGGCGATCTCGATCTCGCCCTCGCGGGTCAGCAGTTCGACGGAACCCATCTCGCGCATGTACATGCGCACCGGATCGGTCGTCCGGCCGAACTCGGAGTCCACCGAGGAGAGCGCCGCCTCGGCCTCTTCCACGGCATCCTCGTCAGCCACGGCCGGCGTCGCATCGGACATCAGCAGCGTATCGGCATCGGGCGCCTCGTCGTACACCTGGATTCCCAAACCGGAAATCATGGTGACGATGTTCTCGATCTGTTCTGCGTCGGAGACATCTTCCGGCAGGTGGTCGTTGATCTCAGCGTAGGTGAGATAACCCCGCTCCTTGCCCAGCGCGATCAGCTGACGCAGCCGTTTGCGCTGTTCTTCCAGGCTCAAGGTACCTTGTTCATCCGCCTGTTGGTCTTTATGATTCTCGGGAGAGGCCGCCATTTCGCTTCCTGCTTGAAAAAAGCCGAAAAAAACAGTTGATTATAACACCGCTGCGCATGCGTTGAGACTACCCGTCGGCGGGACGCGTCAGCAACTCGCGCAACAGCTGCGATTCCTCCGGCGTCAGCCGCTCACCCCGTGACTTGAATTTAAGCCTTTCCAGCTCGACATTCCGCAGCAATTGCAGCAATCGCGCATTGCCGTCGCGGAATTGTTCCCGGGCTGCTTCATCGGGTGACGCAAACTCTTCCGGATCCTGCATGGCCTGCTGCAGAATGCTGTCCACCAACCCCTCGAAGGGTGTGCCACGCGCGCACTCCACAAGCTGAGCCGGTGTCGGCTCGGTGGCGTGCTCCGTGGCGCGTTCGGCGAGCATCGCAAAACAGGCCAATTCGTCCGACAAGGTCAGACTATCTGGCAATTGGACATCGCAAGCCCACGAAGGGTTCATCAGCAGCCATTTGATCTGCTTTCGAATCAGCGATGTCGTGAATTGCCGGTTCGACTCCTGGGGCACGCGGTATTCGCGTTTCCCCTTGCGTTCCGGTTTCGCGTTGCCCACCAGCATGTCGAACTCGTCGACTTCGATGCCGGCGAGTTCCGCCAGCCTTTTTTTGATGATGAACCCCAAAACCGGAGCGGCAATCTGTGCCAGAAGCGGTTTGGCCTGCCGTATCAGGTCGGCCCGCCCTTCCGGCGATGTCATGTCCACGCGGCGTGTCAGCTCGCGGGTAAAATAGGCTGAAAGCGGCAAACTGTCAGCCTCCAGCCTGGCTTCGAACGCGTCGGCGCCCTCAGCCCTCACAAAACTGTCCGGATCGTGCTCTTCCGGCAAAAACAGAAAATGCAGCGCCTTGCCATCCGCCAGCTGCGGAAGACTGTTTTCCAGCGCCCGCCATGCCGCCTTCTGGCCGGGCGCATCGCCGTCAAAACAGAAGTACACATCGTCCGCGTGGCGCATCAGCTTGCGCACATGCTCGCCGGTCGTCGCCGTACCCAGCGTAGCGACGGCATAGCCTATCCCGAATTGGGACAGCGCCACCACATCCATGTAGCCCTCGACGACCAGGACACGGTTTTTTTCCCGTATCGCCTGCCTGGCCTCGTAAAGCCCGTACAGTTCCCGGCCCTTTTCGAACAGCGGCGTCTCGGGCGAATTCAGGTATTTTGGCTCGCCCTTGCCCAGGACCCGTCCGCCAAAACCGATGATCGCGCCGCGCTGATTGCGGATCGGAAACATCACGCGGTCGCGGAAACGGTCGTAACGGCGTCCTTCGTCATTGACGATCACCAGACCGCTTTCGACCAGCCGCCCGTCATCGTAAGACTCGAAGACCGTCTCGAGGTTCTGCCATTCGCCAGGGGCATAGCCCAACCCGAAACGCGCGGCGATTTCGCCGCTGACCCCCCGCTCCTTGAAATAGCGGATCGCGTTGGGGGCGCCCTTGAGCTGCTGTTTGTAGTACACGGCGGCACGCTGCAGCGCGTCCTCGAGCGTCATCTGCCGCTCGCGGGCCGCCCGCGAGGCGGCTTGGTCGACCCGGCTCGCCTCCGGCACGGTCATGCCCACGCCTTCGGCGAGCAGGCGTACCGCATCGACGAAACCGAGCCCCTGATATTCCATCACGAAGCCGATGGCCGAGCCGTGCGCTCCGCATCCAAAACAATGATAGAACTGTTTGGTCGGACTCACCGTAAATGACGGTGACTTCTCCTTATGAAAAGGACAACAGGCCAGATAATTCTGGCCGCCTTTCTTGAGCGGGACATGGCGATCCACCACATCGACGATATCGACGCGGGACAGGAGCTGATCGACAAAATCCTGCGGAATCACCTGGGCATCAGCGGGCGAGAGCCGCCTTGATGCGGGCGGAGACGGCGCCCATATCGGCGCGGCCGGCCATCTGCGGGCGCACAGCGCCCATCACCTTGCCCATGTCCTGCATGGAAACCGCGCCGGTCGTCTCGATAGCGGCGGAGATCAGCGCGTCGACTTCGGCATCCGACAGCGGCTCGGGAAGGTAAGAGGACAACACGTCCATCTCGAGTTTTTCCTTGTCAACCAGATCCTGGCGGCCGGCGGCCTCGAACTGGGCAATGGAGTCGCGGCGCTGCTTGAGCATTTTGTCGACAACACCGATGATCGCGGCGTCGTCCAGCTCGATACGCTCGTCCACTTCCTTTTGCTTCATGGCGGCCATCAGCAGGCGAATGGCGGCCAGACGGCTGCTTTCGCGGGCCTTCATGGCGCTTTTCATGTCATCGCTAATGCGGGCTTTGAGACTCATGATCGGACTCACAGGGAAAAACTGCGGATTGCAGTCATATTCGGAAAGCACAAATGGCAAAACCGCAGGGGTTCCCTGCGGTCCTGCTCACAACCGGGCCGACTGGAAATCAGTACAGTTTCGGCGGCAGCATCTGGCTGCGGATGCGCTTGTAATGGCGCTTCACGGCAGCGGCATGCTTGCGCTTGCGTTCGGTGGTCGGCTTCTCGTAGAACTCGCGGGCGCGCAGTTCGGTCAGAAGGCCGGTTTTTTCAACGGAACGCTTGAAGCGACGCATCGCTACTTCGAAGGGCTCATTCTCTTTAACGCGAATATGGGGCATTACTTAGTGTCCTCAATTCTGGAAGCTAAATGCTTGATCTTGATAGAAACGGGTATTTTAACAACAAAGCGGCTCGAGTAAAAGCCTGACACTCCACGGGCAGAGCAGCCTTGCGCATCATGCGCCAGGTTTGCCTGCCGAAATCACCCCCTCGGTTGGAGAACTTGGTGTTGCACTGTAAAAACGTTTCGGCATCCGTCCGGCATGGTACGCCGCTCGGCCCGCCTCAACGGCCAAGCCCATGGCGCGCGCCATGAGCACGGGATCCTTCGCCGCCGCGATGGCGGTATTCATCAACACGCCGTCGCAGCCCAGCTCCATGGCGATCGTGGCATCCGAAGCGGTTCCGACCCCGGCGTCGACCAGCACGGGAACACGGGCCCTTTCGATGATCAGCTGCAAATTCCACGGATTGAGAATGCCCATGCCGGAACCGATCAGGCTGGCCAGCGGCATGATCGCGCAGCAGCCGATGTCTTCCAGTTCCTTGGCGACAATGGGATCATCCGAAGTGTAGACCATGACATCGAAACCTTCGCCGACAAGCACTTCGGCGGCCCTGACCGTTTCGCGGACATTCGGATACAGCGAGGCGGGATCGCCGAGCACCTCGAGCTTCACCAACCGGTGATCGTCGAGCAGCTCGCGCGCCAGCCTCAGCGTTCTGATCGCTTCGTCGGCGGAGTAGCACCCCGCCGTGTTGGGGAGCAATGTATACCTGTTTTTCGGGAGAAAGTCGAGCAGATTCGGCTGATCCGGATCCTGTCCGAGATTGACCCGGCGGATCGCCACCGTCACGATCTCGGTGCCCGACGCATCGAGCGCCGCGGCGGTCTGTGCGAAATCCCGGTATTTGCCGGTTCCCACCAGCAGACGGGAGGCATAATGCCTGCCCGCTATGATCAGTTGGTCGTCCACGTGTCCCACACCCTGTAAAACAAAGTCAGTCAAGCCGATCAGCCTCCGCCGACGGCCACCACGATCTCCAGCACATCGCCATTGGCCAGGTTTTCCAACTCATGACGGCTTCTTGGCACGATCTCGCCATTGCGCTCCACGGCAATACGCTTCCCCGTCAAATCCAGCTCGCGGATCAGCTCGGCAACGGTCGACACGCCGGCAAAACCGCGCGCCTCTCCATTGAGGCAAATTTGCAACACTTGGCTCATTTCCGTTCCGTTCTCTGCACCACGTCGAGCTGCTCGATTTCCGCGATGACGCGCTCCAGGTGAGCCAGATTATCGACCTGCAACCGGAAGTCGATATGGATGTAACCATCGCCGACGTGGGTATCCTTGGTATCGACCTTTTCGATATTGGCCGACGCATGGGAGATCACCGTGGCGATATCGGCAAGCGCCCCGCGCTCATGATGGGCCAGCACGCTGACATTGACCCCGAACATGCGGTCTTTCTGCGCCTCCCAGCTTACCGTCAGCAATTTATCGTGATCGACACGCTTGGCATTGGGGCATTCGCCCCGATGGATCACCAGCCCCTGCCCCTTGATGATCACACCGATGATAGCATCGCCGGGAATGGGGTTGCAGCACGATGACAACTGCACGGCGCCGCCTTCGGTTCCCCGTATGGTGACCGGACCGACATGCAGATCCTCGCCCAGACGTTCGCCGGCCAGTTCGATCAGGCGACGAGCGACAACGACGGGCAAAAGCTTGCCCACCCCGATTTCCGCCAGCACATCCCGGAACGTGGTGATCTTGTCGCCGAAAGCGGCAAGGTAGGCCTCTTCCAGGGCGGCATCCACGGCCAGCGGACGCGCCGCAAGAGCACCGACCGCCTGCTTGAGCAGCTTTTCGCCCAGCACGGCCGCATCGGTGCGCTGCAGGCTCTTGAGATAACTGCGGATGCAGGAACGAGCCCTGCCGCTTGCGACAAATGTCAGCCAGGACGGGTTGGGCTTGGTCTGCGTCGAGGTGATCACCTCGACCGAATCGCCATTGCGTAGCACTGTCCTGAGCGGCACCAGCGAATGGTTGACGCGCGCCGCGATACAGCGATGGCCCACATCGGTATGCACCGCATACGCGAAGTCGACCGGGGTCGAGCCCTGCGGCAGCACCATGATCTTGCCCTTGGGGGTGAACACATATACCTCGTCGGGAAAAAGATCGATCTTGATGTGTTCAAGAAACTCGACGGCGTCGTCGCTTTCCGCCTGGATGTCGAGAATGCTTTGCAACCACTGGTGCGTGCGCTGCTGGGCCGTATCCAGGCTCGCGTCGCCGCTCTTGTACATCCAGTGCGAGGCCACTCCCGCTTCGGCGATGCGGTTCATCTCGCGGGTACGGATCTGCATTTCCACCGGTGTGCCGTAGGGGCCGAACAGGGTGGTGTGCAGACTCTGGTAGCCATTGCTCTTGGGAATGGCGATGTAATCCTTGAACTTGCCGGGGATGGGCTTGTAAAGGCTGTGCAGGGCGCCCAGCGCCAGATAGCAGCTGGGAATATCGTTCACCACGACGCGGAAACCGTAGATGTCCAGCACCTCGGAAAACGACAGGTGTTTTTCCTGCATCTTCTTGTAAATGCTGTAGAGGTTCTTCTCCCGCCCCTTGATCACCGCCTCGATATTGCTGCTGACCAGCTTCTGGCTGACCGACTGGAGGATCTTGTTGACCACTTCGCGGCGGTTGCCGCGCGCGCCGCGCACCGCCTTGGAGAGCACGTTGTAGCGGTGGTAGTGCAGATGACGGAACGCCAGATCCTGCAGCTCCCGATACACCTTGTTAAGGCCGATCCGGTTGGCGATCGGCGCATAGATTTCCAGCGTCTCCAGCGCGATGCGCCTGCGCTTGTCCTCGCGCATGGAGTCCAGGGTCCGCATGTTGTGCATGCGGTCGGCCAGCTTGACGATGATCACGCGGATATCGCGCGCCATCGCCAGCACCATCTTGCGGAAGTTTTCCGCCTGAGCCGTTTCCTTGGTCTGATACTCGAGCCGTTCGAGTTTGGAGAGGCCATCGACAAGATCGGCGATCGTCTTGCCGAATTTCTCGGTCAGCGTCGGCTTGGTGACGCCGGTATCCTCAAGCACGTCGTGGAGCAGGGCCGCCGCCAGCCCCTGCACGTCCAGCCGCCAGTCGGTGAGCATGGTCGCCACCGCCAGCGGATGGGTGATATACGGCTCGCCGCTCTTGCGTGTCTGGCCTTCATGCGCCTCGCGGCTGACATCGAAGGCCTGATGCAGCAACTGGATATCCTCCGGCCGCAGATAGCGCGAGGCCGCCTCGAAAAAGGCTTCGGCCTCGCGGCGCACGACCGCGTCGTAATCGACCGCTTCGGCGATATCGTTACTCATCGTGGGCAAACGTCGCCAGAGAGGATCAGGCCTTACCGCGGTTCAGCACTTCCTTGCCGACATGGCCCGCGGCGATTTCACGCAGCGCCACGACGGTGGGTTTATGGCGGCCGGCATCCACGAAGGCCGTCGCACCGGAAGCCACCTGACGGGCGCGGTACGCCGCGGCCAGGGTCAGGTCGAAGCGGTTGGTAATGCGATCCAGGCAGTCATCAACAGTAATACGGGCCATGGTTATCCTCTTTCAGTAATTCACTAAATAAAAATGCGTGGTGCGCCGTTCGCTCAGGCGCAGGTTCCCATGCGCGCCAGTTTTTCCGCATGCCGCGCGCGCTGCGCGTCGCCTTTCAGGCGCTGGGCGCGCACGACGCTGATCAGGTCGGCGCGAGCCCGCTCGAAATTGTCGTTCACAACGATGTAATCGTATTGGGCAACCTTGTCAATTTCCGAACGCGCCTCGGCCAGACGACGGCGGATGACGTCCTCGCTGTCGGTCGCCCGGCCGCGCAGCCGCCGCTCAAGTTCCTCGATCGACGGGGGCATGATGAAAATGCTCACCGCCTCCGGGAAAATCCGTCGCACCTGGGCGGCGCCCTGCCAGTCGATCTCGAGCAGGATATCGCGCCCCTTGGCCAGGCGCTCCTCCAGCCAGCGGGCGCTGGTGCCGTAATAGTTTCCGTACACTTCGGCGTATTCGACGAAATCGCCCAGCCCGATCATCTCCTCGAATTTCGGGCGATCGATGAAATGGTAGTTCTTGCCCGCCACTTCCCCGCTGCGCGGAGCGCGGGTGGTGTAGGACACCGACAGTTCGACGCCGGGCTCGGCATCGAGCAAGGCAGCGACCAGCGAGGTTTTACCTGCCCCGGAAGGCGCTACCACAACAAAAATCGTCCCGGTTGGCTGCGTCATGAGCAAGACATCCACATCAAAGTGTAATTTTTCAGGATACCACAGCCGTGCGACCCACGTTAAGCCATGGAGTATTTTCACATCAAAATTTAGGCGTTTGCCAGGGTGCCGAACTAGAATTATGTGCTTTGCAACAAACTCTTATCCGACTGAAGGCTATCCCCCGATGCAGCTGATCGAAAACCTGTTCAAGCTTAAAGAACACAACACATCCGTTAAAACGGAAGTGATTGCCGGTTTTACCACTTTCTTGACCATGGCATATATCATCCTGGTCAACCCGCTCATCCTGTCCAGCACGGGCATGGATCTGAACGCCGTCTTCGTCGCCACCTGTCTTGCCGCCGCGCTCGGCACCGCGATCATGGGCCTTGTCGCCAACTACCCGATCGCGCTGGCACCCGGCATGGGCCTGAACGCCTATTTCACGTTCACCGTGGTCAAGGGCATGAACGTCCCCTGGGAAACGGCTCTGGGCGCCGTATTCATTTCCGGACTGGTCTTCCTCGCCGTCAGTCTTTTCAAGGTTCGTGAAGCCATTGTGAACGCTATCCCGCGTTCCCTCAAGTTCGCCATCTCGGCGGGCGTCGGCATGTTCCTCGCCATCATCGCCCTGAAGAACGCCGGCGTGATCGCCGCGCACCCGGCGACCTACCTGACCCTCGGCGATATCCACAAGCCGTCCACGCTGCTCGCCATTCTGGGCTTCTTCATCATCGTCGCGCTGGAATACCGCCGTGTCCACGGCTCCATCATCATCGGCATTCTGGCCGTGACCGCGCTGTCGATCCTGCTTGGCCTGTCCAAATTCGAAGGCATCGTGGCTCCCGTGCCCAGCATGGCACCGACCCTCATGAAAATGGACATCCAGGGCGCGCTCAACGCCGGTCTGATCGGCGTGGTTTTCGTATTTTTCTTCGTTGACCTGTTCGACACCACCGGCACCCTGGTCGGCGTGTCGCACCGCGCAGGGCTCCTGGACAAGGATGGCAAGCTGCCGCGACTGAAACGCGCGCTGATGGCCGACTCCGTGGCGATCACCGCCGGAGCCGTGATGGGCACCTCCTCCACCACCGCCTACATCGAATCGGCCGCCGGCACCGCGGTCGGCGGTCGCACCGGCCTGACCGCCGTGGTCGTCGCCCTGCTGTTCCTGGCCTGCCTGTGGTTCTCCCCGCTGGCCAAAACGGTTCCCGCCTACGCCACCGCACCGGCGCTTTGCTATGTGGCCGTGCTGATGGCGCGAGGCCTCGCCGAGATCCAGTGGGACGACCTGACCGAATCCGCGCCGGCGGTCATGACGGCTCTTGCCATGCCCTTCACTTTCTCGATCGCGGACGGCATCGCCTTCGGGTTCATCAGCTATACCCTGATCAAGCTGCTGGCCGGCAGATTCGCCGATCTGAAGCCGGCCGTCATCGTGATCGCGGTGCTGTGGATCTTCAAGCTCGCCTTCTTCCTTTGAGTTACAATCACGGTATGGAAAATCTCAGTAATCTCGATTATTCCAGCTATCTCAAAGGCTGGATCCGTACCGTGCCCAACTGGCCCCAGCAAGGCGTGATGTTCCGCGACATCACGCCGTTGCTGCAAAACCCCAAGACGTTCCGCATGCTGATCGACATTTTCGTGCATCGCTACATGAGCGAAAAGGTCGACGTGGTCGCGGGACTGGATGCGCGCGGCTTCATTATCGGCTCGGTACTGGCCTATGAGCTGAACGTCGGCTTCGTGCCCATTCGCAAGAAAGGCAAGCTGCCGTTCACCACGGTCGAAGAAGAGTACGAGTTGGAATACGGCAACGCCGCGGTGGAAGTGCATACCGATGCCTGCCGCCCCGGCGATCGGGTCATTCTGATCGACGATCTGGTCGCGACCGGTGGCACCATGCTGGCCGGCTACAAACTGCTGCAAAAGCTCGGGGCGGAAGTCATCGAGGCCGCCGCCATCATCGAACTGCCCGAACTCAAGGGTGGCGAACTTGTCCGGTCCTCCGGACTCGACCTGTTCACCGTCTGCTCCTACGAAGGCCACTGAAAGCGGCCGCCGCCCGCTTCCTTCTCCAAGATCACACCCATACGCCGCCGCCGGCCCAAGACCTCTTGTCGAGGCCTTCGTCGTGCCCGGCTGCGGCGCTTTTCCGTCAAGATCCGTCAGACGGGGACAACAGAGCGACCTGGGCCTTCACCAGGGCCACCACGCCACGCCACGTCCAGCGGGTCAGCCAGAAACAGAACAGGACTCCGACAACTCCGGCCACCAGCATGCCGGCACCGACCAGCAATAACGCCTTCAGCACGGACATTCCTTTCAGACCGGTAATGTGAAGGGTATCCTTTTTCGTTCCGCCATCCCGCGCCGCGGCATTCAGAATCCGCTCCGCCGCATCGCTGGAAATGAGCTTGGCCTTGATCTCCGCGTTGAGCGTGCGCTGGAGTGTCTCGTGGCTGGAAAGCTCCTGGCTGACCTCCATGCCGGGCAACGCCCCATTACCAAGACGAGTCACGACCTTGCCTCCGTCATGGGTCTCGATGTGCAGTTCGGCGAGTCCGGCTTCGCCATCGAGCTTCATGGAAACCTGGTCGCCCTCCGCCGAACGCAACGCATACGACCGCAGCTCATGCTTGGGCAAAGTGATTTCACCGTCGCTGTCGGCCTTCAGCGCCGAAGGACCGCTGCTGTCGATCTTCACGCCCCCTGCACCGCCGCGCAATCGCACACTGTCGCCATTGCGGTACACCAGCGTCACACTGTCGCCACCGCGCAACCGGATCGTCACGTCATTGTCCGAGGGGTCGAACTCATCGCCAAGCGGCGCCGCCTCACCATTCTCGGCAGCGGCAAATGTGAGGGTTCCCTCTGTCAGCCAGTCATTGCGCAACGACAGGTCAGGCCAGCCGGAAACGGCATTGATACCACCGATGCACAACAGAAACGCACCCACGCCAAAGAAGGTGACCGAGGTGATCCACCCCGCCGTGAGGAGCGACAGGTACAGCATGAAAGGGATGGCCAGCAGAAAGTTCATCAGCCCCAGTCCGGCCACGGCCGCCACGACGCGGAACAGGGAGCCGACCGACTTGCTCTCTTCCCATTGCCGGTACCGCACTTGCGCGCGCAGCTCCTTGGCAAGCTTGGCGGGATCGCCCAGCGATTGCACGACCTCATCCTCGGTGCGGCCGGCCTCCTGGGCATCACGGAAATACTCCTGATAGTCGGCGAGGATCTCGTCGATCTCCCGGGGCGGCAAACCGCGCAAGCCGGCCTCCAGGGCGGAGAGAAAGGCTTTCTGATTCATTGTGACAGTTCCTGAGAGGAGGGGGAGCCATTGGCATGGTGTTCTTGCAAAACACTTTCCACTTCCGCAACGAACTCGCGCCATTCACGGCGCATGGCCCGAAGTTCGCTGCGACCGGCATCGGTCAATTGGTAATACTTGCGGGATGGACCAGACGAAGATTCAACCAGATAGGTTTTTACCCAGGATTCATTTTGAAGACGCCTCATCAAGGGATAAATCGTTCCCTCGCTGATCTCCATGGTTGCCGCCATTTTACTGACAATTTCGTAAGCATAACTGTCCGCCTGCTCCAGGATGGCGAGGACACACATATCCAGGGTCCCCTTTTTTAATTGTGTCTTCATAAATCCCTGACCCTTCGATCTTCCATCACTTTGTCATGCCCGCAATGCCGACACAAGCTTTATTCCTGATGTCTATTGATTGCCCGCCAAGCGCCTGCTCGACTCCACCCCGGCGACAAGGAGATGCCGCGAGCGCTCTGTCCGGCCCTCCGGCGCTTCCGGCACGTTACCGCACAACAAACGCTTGGTCCCGGCTATCGCCGGCGATGACACTTGACAGTTCAGCGCCTGGTTGAGAAGCGGCTCGGCGGGAGAAACAGCCCTGATCACCTCTGCCGATAACGCCATGAAAAAACCGAATGACGCCGCAGCGGCCACCAGAAAGGAAACCAGTCGCACGCTTTTCATGATCATACCTCATCGAGTGAATATAGCACTGTACCTTGCATAACAAGGAACGACGTTGCGGCCTCGCCAAATCCAGCCCACAGCGTCAATATAATGAAAGATACCTTGCAAAACAAGGTATCTTGCTAGATTTCATGAAAGTCTCGCCAGGAGAGGGGCGATGCGTCCATAACATCATAAGTGCAGAGTCGTTGCCCGCGCAGTCATGGCAGCAAGAAACGCTTCGAACCGCTCAGTCGACAAACCTTTTTCCGCCGCCAGCTTGTTCACGACCACTGGAAAAAGACTTTCATGCAGAGCCTTGTGCCGGGAAACATCTGGCTCACAGGACCGGATCGCATCGCTGACCCAAGCGGCAAGGGTGCTTGAGGCAATTTTGAAAAGATTATCGGGATCGAGCAAATGATGCCGGACATCGGAAAACTCGTCGCGGTCGAGCAATTGTCTTGCGCAGTCGGACATCTCCACCCGGACCTGAGCCGGAGAGCCCCACCCATCCGCGAACCGCCTAGCAGCGATGCCGTCAAGATGCCGAACCAATTGCATGCTGCGAGCCTGACGGACTAGATCGAGGCTTACCTCATCGGGCATCCGCCTCAGCATGCCGCCAATGGTCGACATGACGCGGCGGAGCAGCGCATCCTTGCCGGTCTCGTCCAGCGCCGAATCGCCTGACGCCCGCACATTTTCTTGCGTCGGGACGCTTTTCGAAGGCCCGGCGAAATACGGGTCATCCGAAGGACGGACGCAGCTCATGCAGACCCGGACAAGGCGGGATACCAGTTGCCCGCCCGCCCGTCTGGCCAACGCGGCGACCTCGACGACACGTTTAGAGGGATTGAGAAGAAAAGACGAAACCAACATGTGATGTTTCCATGTGAAGAATGATTTCCCTCACCTTAACCCCCTCTCCCCCGCGTGGCTTTCACAAATCGCCACTTCTGCGGACCGAACAAACACCATGGAACGCGCATCAAAAATGTTCATCGCCACGCTGCTTCAGATAGCTTGAAGTGATGTTATCGATCCAGGCGATGACATCGGCAAGCCTCACACCCTTCGACTCGCTCAACACCTTGTCCATCACACGCTCCTCAGTTCGCTTCAGCACCAGGCGATAGGCGGCTTGCGCGGCCTCCCCCGCGCGACCTGCAGGACGCAGAGCGCCAAGGTCGGAAAAAGCGAGCTCTACCGCCTGACCTACCGAGTTCGCACCCGCGCTCATTACCACTACGCCATCGATCAACCAACTGCGGTAAATATCGTGCGCGTGCAAACGCTGCAAAAAAAATGCGTTCACCCGATTCGCCTCATGCGGTTGCAGAGTGTCGCTGCCGGCCAATTCCTGACACAGCAGATCTGCCGCACGGCTCATGCGATGAGAAAGGTAGCTGGAAATCAGTTGCCGTTTCATCGTCATATCGCCTGACTCATAGCGTGAAACGACACGACGGTACGCCGCATCGGCAATCTGTTCCAGATCTTCTCGGGCACCGTCCCCCACTCCCGATGATCCTCGGAAAAACCCGGGTAATAGCAGGCGCTTTGCGGTACGGAGGCCGCCATGCACACAAGAAGGGCGGCACGGTGCCCGCCTCACGGCAGCCGCATCGGCAAAACCAGTCTTTGGCTCAATACAGCAGGGGATCATCAAAGGAAATGCCGAAGACATAATTTCCATATCTATTTTTCATCAGTCATGTGAAGGATATGGGATTACGATGCGGCATGGGGGAGGGGAAGGTCTTGCAAAAAACGCTCATACCTGGGGGAAGCATCCAAAAAAAGCGAGGATACGGCCCACCACCGTATCCTCCCAAGCAACAACACACACATCAAAAGGAAAACACATCAACAACAGTCGTCATGCTCCGGGTTTGGGCGACCTGTCCTCGATACAGCTTTCTTTGTCCGCCTTCATCGCACGGCGGACAAAGATCGCGACACAGACCACCACAATCAGCGTGGCAACAAGAATCGTGATAAGGCTCAACAGTCCCACATCGTCAGACAGCAGTTCAGACCAGAGACTCATGACTCGCTCCTTCCTTCGGGGTCACGGGCACTCGGTGCCGACCCGGCGACATGAAATTTTTGAGAAACGAATATCGCTTTCTCAAGCTGCAGTCATAATATCCTTATGAAATATATGGTCTTTGACGTGCATCAAACGTCATGCTGATGCCATGATCCATAGGACAAACACAAAAAAAGCGGCCCGTTTACCACGGACCGCCGTTCTTTTTCAGCCCACCCGATCAGGATTTCGGCGTCGCATCCTTGGAAAGGAAAAAGGCATCGGAATAAAACTCATCTTCCGGAAGCGCCCTTTCGGTCGTGAACGTGCGATGAGCGGCTTCGACCATCACCGGCGCGCCGCAGGCATAAACCTGATAACCGGAAAGATCGTCGAAATCGGCGAGTACGGCTTCGTGTACGAATCCGGTGCGGCCTTGCCATGCATCCGCCTCCGCGGGCTCGGACAGAACGGGGATGAACGTGAAATTCGGCATCGTTGCCTGCCATTCGGCCGCCATGCCGGCAAGATACAGGTCTTCGAGGGTACGCGCCCCCCAATACAGCACCATCTCGCGGTCAAGACCGATATGACGGGCATGCTCGACGATACCCTTGATCGGAGCGAAACCGGTGCCGCTGGCGATGAAGAGAATCGGCTTGTCCGAATCTTCGCGCAGGAAGAAGGTACCCAGCGGTCCCTTGAAACGCATGATCTCCCGCTCTTTCATGGTCGTGAACACGTATTCGGAAAAACTGCCTCCGGGCTGATGGCGGATATGCAGCTCCAGAAAACCTTCATCATGCGGAGCATTGGCAATGGAAAAGCTGCGTTTCTTGCCATCCTTCATCAGGATGTCGATGTACTGACCAGCGCGAAACAACAGGCGCTCCGACACGGGAAGCTTGAGGCGGAGAATGGCAACGTCATGAATTTTCTCGATTTTCTCCACTCGACACGGCAAGGTTTTGATCGGAATATCGCCCATACCCGTCACTTCGCGCGCCTCGATACTGATATCGCCTTTGGGACGCGAACAACAGAACAGCGCGTACCCTTGCGCCCGATCCTGATCGCTCAGCGCTCCGGCCTGGTAACTGCCATGGTCGACATCGCCCTCGACGACCTTGCCCCGGCACGCACCGCACGCGCCGTCGCGACATCCGTAAGGCAATCCGAGTCCCTGGCGCAACCCAGCCTCCAGGATAGTTTCATGGTCTTCCACTGTGAATGTGTGCCCGCTCGGGAGCACCTTGACCTGACACGTCATTTCTCTATCTCTACCTTAAAGCTTGCTAGAATGCCCGCCATGCGAACATTGCTCATTGCCGGGTTCGGCGATGTGGCGCAACGCGCCATGCCGACCTTGATCCAGCGCTGGAGAGTCATCGCGCTTGTCAGACGCCCCGAGACGGCGGCTCTTGCCCGAAAACTCGGCGCCCGTCCGCTGCTCGCGGATCTTGACGACGCCAAGTCGCTGGCGCGGGCCGCCGCGCTTGCCGACGCGCTGTTGTACACCGCGCCGCCACCGCAATGCGGTTGTCACGACACGCGATTGCGCAAGTTATTGTCCGCGCTGATAAAAACAGAAATCATACCACAGAGGGTCGTCTATATCAGTACGACCGGCGTCTACGGCGACGCCCTCGGACGCTGGCTCGATGAAACGTCGCCGCTCGCCCCCGAAAGCGACCGGGCCAGGCGGCGTCTCGACGCGGAAACGCAGATACGCCGCTTTGCCATCCGCACAGGATGCTCCGCGACGATACTTCGCGCTCCCGGAATCTACGCAAGCGAGCGACTGCCGCTGGCTCGGCTTGAAAGTGGCCCTCCCCTCTTCGAGCAGGCCGACGACAGCTTCGGCAATCATATCCATGCCGACGACCTCGCCGGCATCGCCATCGCCGCCCTGGAAAGGCTTGGCGGCATTCGGGTTTACAACGCATGCGACGACCAGCCCATGCTGACGGGAGACTGGTACGATGCGCTGGCCGACACCTTCGGACGGCCTCGGCTTGTGCGCGCCGACCGGGATACCGTCAGAAAGCTCGCCAGTCCGGCGCAGTGGTCCTTTCTTCGCGAATCGCGCCGTCTGAGCAACCGGCGACTGTCCGAATTGCGGATACGTCTGCGCTATCCGAGCGTCAGGGACTTCCTGAAGGAAAAGAGCGATGCGCCGTCTCTCGCGCCGCGGAAGGTTTTTGGGTAAAATCGTCGGTTTTCGCTTGACTGGTAGGCAATCATGGAAAACCCGGCTTTTCAACGACATATCCGCAGTTTCGTCCTGCGCCAAGGTCATCTTTCCGCGGCCCAGAAACGCGCGATGGACGAGGGCATGCCGCGCTGGGGTATCGAATACCGTGAAGGGCGCCTTGACCTGAGCAAGGCGTTCGGCCGCGAGGCTCCGCGCATTCTCGAGATCGGTTTCGGAATGGGGGGCGCGACGGCGGAAATCGCCAAGGCCAATCCCGACAAGGATTACCTGGGCATCGAAGTGCACTCGCCCGGAGTCGGCAACCTGCTCAAGCTGATCGAGGAAAACGGGCTGGGCAATCTGCGGCTGATCCGGCATGACGCGGTGGAGGTCATCGACAATATGCTGGAGGACGCCTCCCTTGACGGCGTGCACATTTTCTTCCCGGATCCCTGGCCGAAAAAACGCCACCACAAACGCCGCCTGATCCAGCCGGCATTGATCGCCAAGCTGGTCCGCAAGCTCAAGCCCGGCGGCTACCTGCATGCCGCCACGGACTGGGAGGAATACGCGCAGCAAATCATCGAAGTCTTCACCTCCGCCGAAGGAATCCGCAATTCGGTCGACGAAGGATTCGCTCCGCGCCCGGACTATCGCCCGCTGACCAAATTCGAAGCTCGCGGCATCCGCTTGGGACACGGGGTCTGGGATATCGTCTTCGTGCGCGTCTGATCGTTCACCGCGCCGGTAGCAGAGCGCGGATATCCTCGGCGATCTCCCAGGGCTCGACGACCGGCTCATAGCGTTTGACGAGGCGTCCCTGGCGATCGAGCAGGAACTTGGTGAAATTCCATTTCACCGGCTGGGGCCACTCGCTGTCCGCCAGGGTCAGCCAGCGCCACAGCGGATCGGCATCCGGTCCGTTGACATCCACTTTGGCCATCAGGGGAAAGCGGATGGCGAAACGGCTCTCGCAAAATGCGGCGATTTCCGCCTCGCTGCCCGGCTCCTGGTTGCCGAACTGGTTGCAGGGAAAGGCAAGCACGACCAACCGGTCGGGCCCGAACATTTCGTGCAGTTCCTGGAGTCCGGCGTATTGCCGGGTATAACCGCATTCGCTGGCGGTATTGACCAGCAACAGTAGCTTGCCGCGGCACTCAGCCAGATCCATCTGGCTGCCGTCGGCGCGTTTGACCTTCAGGGGCGGAAGCGTGGGCATGACGGTTCTCCCTCACGTATAATGACCAAACCCGAGCTTTTCACTCAAGTATAGAACCATGTTCAATCCCAGCCGCCAGGACGCCCGGCGCTTTTTTTTCGAGACCTGGCAAAAACACCGGACAGGTCAACCATTGACCGACCTGGAAACCATTGTGTTGTCCATTCTTGTCGCACATCCCGAATACCACTACATCGTTGAGGCTCCGGAAACCTACCTGGAGGCGGACTGGACACCGGAAATGGGGCAAAGCAACCCCTTCTTGCACATGAGCCTGCACATGGCCATCGAGGAGCAGCGTTCCATCGACCAGCCCTTCGGCATCCGCGCCCTTTACGCCCAACTGGCGCTGCGCCTCGGCAGCGAGCATGACGCCCAGCATGCGATGATGGAATGTCTTGCCGAAATGATCTGGCATGCCCAGCGGCATGGTGGCGGTCCGGACGTCAACCGCTACATCAACGCGGTCAGGCGGCGCCTTGGCGAAGGCGAGGAAGAAACCCCCAGGCCCAACCCGGGGGCGGGGAAAGACTGAAACGGCGTCAGTCGAGCCGGTTGAGCCGCTCGCCCCGCCGCCACGCCTCGCAGTTGGCCACAAGCGAGGCGGCGAGTCGATCCATCGCGCCCCGGCTCGCCCAGCCGATATGAGGCGTCACGATCAGATTGGGCAAACGCGCCTTGAGCAGGGGACTACCGGCAACGGGCGGCTCGGACGACAGCACATCGAATCCCGCCCCGCCCAGCTGGCCGTATTTGAGCGCCGCAATCACGGCGCCCTCGTCGACGATACCGCCTCGCGCGGTATTGATCAGAATCGCCCCCGGCTTCATGGCCATCAGCTCCGTTTGCGCGATCATTCCCCGTGTCTGCTCATTGAGCGGACAATGCAGCGATAGCACATCCGATTGCGCCAGCAGTGCCTCGAAAGAGACATACCCCTCCCGGATCTCCTTGCTGCCCTTGCGCTCGCCGTACAGTACGCTCATGCCGAAAGCCCTTGCCCGCGCCGCCAGCGCCTCGCCGATGCCGCCGCGCCCGATGATCCCCAGCACGGCCCCGGCCAAATCCCGGATCGGGGAGCCGAAATGGCAAAAGCTCTCTGACGCTTCCCAAAGACCGGCGGCCACATCGCGCTGATAGGCCGGGAGATTGCGAGCCAGCGCCAACATCAGCATGAATGCATGCTCAGCGACGGTTTCGTCACCGTAATGGCGCACATTGCACACCGCGATACCGCGCCGGCGGCAGGCCTCGATATCTATATGGTTAAAACCGGTCGCCGCGATGGCCACAAGGCGCAACCTTGGCAGTCCGGCCAGCACCGCGTCGTCGATCACCACCTTGTTGCTGATCACGATATCGGCATGCTCGCAACGCGGCAGCCGCTGGTCCGGCGAAGTGGAAGGGTATTCGGTCAGTTCGTGGTCGAAACCGAAGCGGGGAAGCGGGACAGGCAAGCTGTCCCGGTCAAGGAATACAATGGATGTCGTCACGTTGTCCTGTCGTCGGTCACTGATAGGAAACCAGATCGCGATAGGCATGCCAGCTGGCGAACCCGACAAGGGGAACAGTAAGGATCAAGCCCAGATACATGGTGGCGAAGCCGACCGCGGTTAGTCCGACGATAATAACGGCCCACAGCAGCATCGTCAGCACATTCTTGTACACGGCCTGCAAACTGTTGACCATCGCGGTGATGGTATCGACTTCCTTGTCCAGCATCATCGGCATCGCGATCACACTGCACCCGTACACCAGGGCCGCGAAAAAGAAGCCGGTTCCGAAGTAAACCAGCATGAAGGGCAGGTTTTCCGGGAGCAGGGCGTTGCGCAGAATATCATCGATCGATGGCAATGCCGCCGTGTCGTAAAACAGGGCGAACATCAACAGCGACACCCGGAACCAGGCGAAAACCACAACGGCGAGCAGCACGGCGTAAAGTGAAAACGCCTGAATGTTGCCGCGCCATGCCACCATGCTATGAAGCAGCGAGGCCCTTCCCTGGCCGTCGAAAGCTTCCATCTGCCTTGCCAGGTCGTAAAGACCAATCGCCAGGAAAGGGCCCGCCAGCAAGAACAGGGCCGACAGGGTGATAACGATTTGCGGCGCTTCGGAAAAATAGTAGGACAGGAAATACCCCATCAGAACAAACGCGGCGCCATAAAACAGGGCATCTACGGGTGATTTCTTGATATCTCGCCACCCAAGCCGCAGCCAGCGCAACGTATAGGACGGCATGACATGACGAACGACAGGATGTTCGGTGGATGACTGGTGTGTGATGTCCATGAGTAGTCCCCTTGTTTCAGGCTGTTATGCTGCACGAGAGAAGCCGGATTGTTACCGTTATAAGCAATTGAACGGAAAACACAAATACTCCGTAACGCTGATACAATGCCGGATTTTGCCTCACCCTGAACGAGAAGAAGGAAGTTATGACTACAGAACTGATCATTGAAGACCTGGTTGCCGGCGATGGCGCGGAAGCCCTGCCGGGCAAGGAAGTGACGGTCCATTACACCGGCTGGCTGACCAATGGCGCGAAATTCGACTCGAGCAAGGACCGTTTCCAGCCGTTCAGCTTTCCGCTGGGAGCCGGTCACGTGATCAAGGGATGGGATCAGGGCGTGCAGGGAATGAAAGTGGGCGGCAAGCGCAAGCTGACCATTCCGGCATCGCTTGGCTATGGCGCTCGCGGCGCCGGCGGCGTGATCCCTCCCAACGCCGTGCTGGTTTTCGAAGTGGAGCTGTTGCAGGTCGATTGATGACCGGCGTCTAGCGGTGTCCGCCGGGGGGATTTCCGGCGTTCGCCGCGACGGTCCGGCACTTTTTGCGACGCCGGTAGAGCAGATAGGTTCCGATGCCAAGCACTCCGATGACGATCAGAATGCCGCTTTGGCCGCGATGCACCCACATCATCAGCCAGTCCATATTGCGCGCGCCGAAATAGCCGAGATAAACCCAGACAGGGACGGAAATCAGGGCGGCAAACCCGTCCAACAGCAGGAAACGCCAATAGGGAACACGCCGCGTCATACCGGCCGTAATGAAAATCGGGGAGCGCAAACCAGGAAGAAACCGGGCGACAAACAGCACCCAGTGGCCGTACTTGGTAAATTTTTCCTGCACGCTGGCAAAGCGCGCCGGGGTGAGTATCCTGGCGATGGGACGAAATTGCATAACCCGTTCGCCGTAGATCCGTCCGACAGCGAACATCACTCCGTCTCCGACCAATACACCGGCCATCCCGACCAAGAACATCCCATGCACATTGGTATGCCCGAGGCCGGATATCACCCCGCCGGCGACCAAGGTGATGTCCTCCGGGATGGGCAGGCCGAATCCGCACAGCAGCAACACCAGAAAAACGGCGAAATAACCGTAGCCGGTGAACAAGTCGAGAAGTATCTGCAGAATATCCATAGACGAACCGCCAGACCGGTTTTGTCTCCCATGATGACGTTTATGACGCGGCGGCGTTATCCGAGTTCAGCAACAGGGGCCTATAATAGCACACCTCTCGTAGACACTTTTTACCATGACGCGCCCTATTCGTGCAGACATCGATCTGACAGCCATCCGCCATAACCTTCTGGTATCCAAAAACAAAGCTCCAAATGCAAAAGCCTATGCCGTTATCAAGGCCGACGCCTACGGTCATGGCGCGCTCCAGGTCGCGCGCGCGCTGGAAGACAACGCCGACGGCTTTGCCCTGCTGCGTCTGGAGGACGCGCTGGCACTCAAGGAAGCAGGGATCCGCCGCCCTCTGGTGCTGCTGGAAGGGGCCTTCGACTACGAAGAGCTGGCCGCCATGGCCGAGCACGGCATCGCCGGCGCGTTTCACAGCCCCTATCAGCTTGACTGGCTGGACAGGCTGCCGGCCGGCCTCCGTGTCAAAGGCTGGCTGAAAATCAACAGCGGCATGAACCGCCTGGGTTTTCGTCCCGAAGTGCTGCTCGATATCCTGAACCGTCTCAAAGCTCATCCGGCCTTGCGGCTTTCCGCGATCATGACGCATTTCGCCACCGCGGACGACCCACGCGGGATCGGACGCCAGTGGCCGGCCTTTGCCAAAGCGGCCGCCGACAGCGGCCTGCCGGTCTGTGCCGCGAATTCCGCGGCACTGTTCCGTTACCCGGAAACGCACGGAACCTTCGTGCGCCCCGGTGTTTGCTTGTACGGTTGCTCGCCTTTCGAGGGACAGACCGGCAGCGAGCTCGGCCTCAAGCCGGCCATGACGCTCTCGGCCGACATCATCGCCGTGCAGAATCTGGACTCGGGGGAGTCGGTTGGATATGGTTGCGGCTTCACGGCGGATAAGCCCACTCGCCTCGGGGTCGTGGCATGCGGCTATGCCGACGGTTATCCGCGGGTGGCGCCGAACGGCACGCCGGTGACAGTCGACGGTGCGCCGTCCTCACTGGTGGGCAGGGTCTCGATGGACATGCTGACCGTGGATCTGTCCCACCTTCCGCAAGCCGGTATCGGGAGCCGTGTCGAGCTCTGGGGGCCGCATGTGCCTCTGGAGACCGTCGCGCGCCATGCGGGCACCATCAGTTACGAGTTGATGTGCGCCGTCGCTCCGCGAGTTCCGCGCGCATGGCAAGACAATTGATCCGGCTGCCGTTCCGTCCCCCGACCACGAAGTGACGGCGTCGGACATCGACAAAAAAAGGGTCCGGACGCTGGAACCGGACCCTGTACCCTTGGAGTAAGGCAGTCAAATTCAAGTGTAGACCTAACCGGGCGATTCCGGCATGCGACCGATTGCCGCAGGCCGCGCAAGCACCGCTTCGAAGCCATGCGGCTCACGGTTGTTCAGCATCAGAGACAACCCATGCAAACCGGCCACCTCTTCCACGATGGAAAGCCCCAGGCCGCTGCCGGTCGCCGACTGGCCGGGCGGCCGGTAAAAACGCTCGCGAATCCGTGCCAGATGAGCCGGATCGACCCCGGGTCCTTCATCGGTCACCGCGATCCTGTTCGCATCGATCTCGATGATGACCGGAGACGACTCCCCCGAGTAACGCAGCGCATTGTCGATCAGGTTTCTCAGCATCAGTCCCAGCAGGGTTTCATCCCCTTTCATCGGTAGCGCCTCCCGACCCGGCACGTGCCAGCGGCACTGGACGCGCCCTTCTCCGGCGCGCCCCGCCTCACGGCACGCCTCTACCGCCGCGCCGACGACCCGCACCCAGTCAATTGGTTCTTTTACTTGTTTCGCCTCGCCCCGCTCCAGCCGGGACAACGCCAGCAATTGCTCGACAAGGCGGCCGGCCCGGTCGATGCCACGCATCAGTTGGTCAAGCGCCCGATCCGCCACGGCGGGATCGGTAGCCAGGCGGGCGACTTCAGCCTGCACGCGCAAGGCGGCAAGGGGCGAGCGCAATTCGTGCGCCGCATCCGAGGTAAAACGGCGTTCCTTTTCCACGGTTCTGGCGATTCGGGCGAACAGTCCATTGAGGGCGTCGATCAGCGCGGCCAGCTCGGCCGGCACGTTCACCGTGACCGGCGTATTGTCATCGACGCGGCGTTCGCTCAAAGCCTCGCCCAGTTGCCGCACCGGCGCCAGGGCCCGCCGCACGCCGAATAGCAAGACAATCAGCAAGAAAGGCAGGAACAGCATCCAGCTGATCAATTGCGACATCACCACGTGCTTCACCGCCGCGTGTCTCAGGACATCGCGCTGGCCGACGGCCACCAGCCGGCGTCCATCCGGCGACGGCAGATAGAACACCCGCCAGGCCTGATGCCCTTCTCCTTCGAGATAAAAACCCCGACGCCCGGCGATATAGGGGAAATGATGCCGACCGCCGCCATCGGTTATCAGGACGTTCCCTTCCGGGTCCCAGACCACCAGACCCAGCTCGTCCTCGTCGCTGCGTCCATGATCGCCTCCCCGAATCAATTTATGCGTGCGGGGCAATCGCGGGTGTTCATCGTCATCATGGCCGACATCGGTGGTCAACAGCTGCCTCGCGAACAGTGTCAATTGCGAATCATACAACTCGTCGACAGAACGCTTGGTCTGGTAGACCGCGACCCCGGCGGAGAGCAGCCACATCAATGGCGCCAGCAGAACAATGGTCAGAATCAAACGCCGCTGAAGGCTCATCCGCCCTCTCCGACCGTATAACCGACTCCGCGCACCGTGCGGATGAAACCGCTGCCGAGTTTTTTGCGCAGATGGTGCACATGTACCTCTATCGCATTGCTCTCCACATCCTTGTCCCATCCATAGAGCTTCTCCTCAAGCAGGGCGCGCGGCATGATCCGGCCCCGATTGATCATCAGCAATTCGAGCAAGGCGAACTCCCGCGAGGTCAACTCGATCTCTTCGCCATCCAGTGTCACCCGACGCCCGGCGGGCCTCAATTCGACATGACCAACAGTCAGCGCCGGCTGACTCAGCCCGTGGCTGCGCCTCACGAGAGAACGCAAACGTGCCGCCACCTCGGCAAGGGAAAACGGTTTGACCAGATAGTCGTCCGCCCCGCCGTCAAGACCGCCGACCCTGTCGGCAATGGCGTCGCGCGCAGTCAAAATGAGAATGGGCAAGGCGATACCCCGACCCCGGCACGCGGCGAGCACATCCATGCCATCCAGACCAGGCAACCCCAGGTCGAGAATCGCCGCATCATAGGGAATATCCGTCAGCGCGGCCAGCCCCTGACGGCCATCGGTAAACCAGTCAACCACAAACCCAAGCTGTCCGAGCCCGGCCTGGATTCCGTCCCCGATAAGCGGATCGTCTTCGACCAGCGCAACTCTCATCATCGCTCTCCGTCATACACGTACGAGCACTCAGCATAATGCATGCCAAGTGCCGATACGTTGAGCTTGGCCATCAATCGCGATGATCGTGGCGGTCATGGTGACCGTGATGGTCGCGATGACGAGAGAGGACTTTCCCCGTCGCCGGATCAAGACGGGCTTGCACCTTGTTGCCGTTTTTATCGCGGCCGGTGAACGAATAGCCATGACGGCACGTGAACAACTCATCGACGGTATAGCCCTGCCGCGTCAGCTCCTTGCGCGCCGCGGCCTCGGACAGCCGGGAGGCTTCGGGCGCCGAAGCGACATCCCGGCAATGCTCCGATGCGAAAGTCGATGCCGAGATAGCCGCCATGGAAACAAACAGGGTCATCGCCAACATGCGTTTCATGGGAACCTTTCATTACATGCGTTGTTATCGACGGTTCCCATTTGACCAGGCGCAGCTTAACCCTGTCTTAACAACACAAAACCCGGCGCCAGGGCCGGGTTTCGCTTTGCCTCCATAAGGTCAAGTCACGCCGCCGCCTCGATGGCCGCGGCAATCGTTCGCGCCCAGCGCTCAGCCAAGGCCGCTTCGTCCGCCTCCACCATCACGCGCACAACAGGTTCGGTTCCGCTCGGGCGCAGCACCACGCGGCCGTGCCCCTCGAGCGCCGCCTCCGCCTCGGCAAGCCTCGCAGCCGAAGCACCTTTCCAGTCTTGCCCGGCCAAGCGCACATTGATCAGGGTTTGCGGGAACGGCTGCCAGTCGCGGCAAACCTCCGCCAGGTCCATCTGCAGTTCGGAGAGACTGTCCAGCACTTGCAAGGCGGAGATGATGCCGTCCCCCGTGCTGTGCTTGTCGAGGCACAGCACGTGCCCGGATGCCTCGCCTCCGAGCTGCCAGCCGTTGGCGTGCAGCATTTCCAGAACATAGCGGTCGCCGACCTTGGCCCGGCCGAACGGCACCCCAAGCCGTTTGAGCGCAAGCTCCATGCCCATATTGGTCATCACCGTGCCGACCACGCCGCCTTCCAGCTGGCCACGCAAATTGCGAGCCTTGGCGATCACGTAAATCAGTTGGTCTCCGTCATAGACCTGCCCGCCGCGATCCACCATCATCAAACGGTCGCCGTCGCCGTCGAGGGCGATACCGAAATCCGCCTCGTGCAGGAGCACGGCCGATTGCAGTGTCTTGGTGTAAGTGGCGCCAACCTTGTCGTTGATATTGAAGCCGTTTGGCTCGCCGCCGATGGTGATCACTTCGGCGCCCAATTCGTGGAATACCTTGGGAGCAATGTGGTAGGTGGCGCCATGCGCGCAATCGACCACCAGCTTCAGGCCTTTCAAGTCCTTGTGATTGGGGAAGCTGCTCTTGCAAAACTCGATATAGCGTTCAGCGGCGCCTTCAATCCGGCGCGCACGCCCCAGATTGGCAGAAGGCTTGGTGATCATCGGCTGTTCCAGCATCGCCTCGATCTCCAGCTCAATGGCATCGTCAAGTTTTTTACCGCCTTCGGCAAAGAACTTGATTCCGTTATCGTGATAAGGATTATGCGATGCGGAAATCATCACGCCAGCGGACAAGCGCAGCGCGCGGGTCAGATACGCGATGCCGGGAGTGGGCAGCGGTCCGGTCAGCAGGACATGCACGCCAGCCGCGGTAAGCCCCGCCTCCAGCGCCGTTTCCAGCATATAGCCGGAAATGCGGGTGTCTTTGCCGATCAATACGGTCGGCTGATGCTGCTTGTCGTGGTCGACCAGCACGCGCCCCGCCGCGTTGCCAAGCTTCAGGACAAAATCCGGGGTAATGGGAAATTGTCCGACTTCTCCGCGAACGCCATCGGTTCCAAAATATTTTCGGGTCATTGCTCAGTATCCTGATACTTTTCAAAATTCCGGGTAATCCACCGCCGCCAACACCTGCATGGCCTGACGGCTCGCCTTGACATCGTGAACGCGAATAATGGCCGCGCCCCGTCTTGCCGCTTCCATCGCGGCGGCCACGCTGGCGCCCAGGCGCTCGTCCGGCACGGGCTCTCCGGTGATCTGTCCGAGCATCGACTTGCGGGACAAGCCCGCCAGTACCGGCACCCCGGCGCGGCGGCTCAATGCCGGTAACGCGCGCAACAAGGCAAGATTGTGCTCCAGCGTTTTGCCGAAGCCGAAACCGGGATCGATCAGCAGGCGTTCGCGCGCGATTCCGGCATTCAGGCAGGCCGATACCCGCCGCTCCAGGTAGTCTCCCACCTCAGCGACAACATCGGTATAGTGGGGAGAAGCCTGCATGCTATCCGGATTTCCCTGCTTGTGCATCAGGCAGATCGCCACCGGGTAAGGCGCGACGGCGTCGGTCGCGCCATCGTCCTCCAGCCCCGCCACATCGTTGATCAGGTCCACGCCCACGCGCAGCCCCTCCCGCATCACGGCAGTACGGCGGGTATCCAGGGATAACGGCACGCCCAGTTCGCCGATCCGCTCAAGGGCCGGCAGCACGCGATCCATTTCTTCCTGAACCGATACACTCGGCGCATTGGGTCGGGTGGACTCCCCGCCAATATCGAGAATCGCCGCCCCCTCCGCGACAAGACGCTCGGCTTGCCGCAACGCGGCGTCGGGGGCCAGGAACCGGCCCCCATCGGAAAAGGAGTCGGGGGTGACATTGACAATGCCCATGATCAGCGGGCGGGACAGGCCGAGCCGGAAGCGGCCGCAAGCAAGTTCTATCATTGTTGACTCGGACAATAAAAAAAGGGCAGTCGCCTTGGCAACTGCCCGATTCGTTGAGCGAACTATCAGGCCTCGGGAACGGGAGTCGCCTCGGGGCCGCCGGAGATTTCCGGCTTGCTATCCGTCACGGCCGGTGCGGCATCGCCCGGTTCCGCCGGTTTGCCCGGCTTGCCGACCGGACGCGGAGGACGCGGGGGACGGCCCTGCATGATGTCCTCGATCTGCTCGGCATCGATGGTTTCCCATTCGAGCAGCGCGGCTGTCATCGCTTCGACCTTGTCGCGGTTTTCATCGAGCAGGCGTCTCGCCAGCGAGTACTGTTCGTCGATAATGCGGCGGATTTCCGCATCGACCTGCTGCAAGGTGGCTTCGGAGAGGTTCTTGTGCGTCGTGATGGAGCGGCCGAGGAACACTTCGCCCTCGTTTTCGCCATACACCATCGGGCCGAGCTTGTCGGACATCCCGTAACGGGTCACCATGTCGCGGGCCATCTGGGTCGCGCGCTCGAAATCGTTCGACGCGCCCGTGGTCATCTGATTCATGAACAGTTCTTCCGCGATACGTCCGCCGAACAGGATGGCCAGGCGATCGAGCAGATACTGTCGATCATAGGCGAAGCGATCCTGCTCAGGCAGTTGCATGGTCAGGCCCAGCGCCCTGCCGCGCGGAATGATCGTGACCTTGTGCACCGGATCGGACTTGGGCAGCAGTTTGGCGACAACGGCATGACCGGATTCGTGATAGGCGGTGTTCTTGCGCTCTTCCTCGGTCATCACCATGGACTTGCGCTCCGCGCCCATCATGATCTTGTCCTTGGCCGCCTCGAAGTCCTCCATGTCCACCAGCCGCTTGGCGCGGCGGGCGGCGAACAGGGCGGCCTCGTTCACCAGGTTGGCGAGGTCGGCGCCGGAGAAGCCCGGCGTGCCGCGAGCGATCAGGTTGGCCTCGACATCGGCGGCGATCGGCACCTTGCGCATGTGAACGGAAAGAATCTGCTCCCGGCCACGGATATCCGGCAGCGGAACCACGACCTGACGGTCGAAACGGCCCGGACGTTGCAAGGCGGGGTCAAGCACGTCGGGACGGTTGGTCGCGGCGATCACGATGACCGTGGCGTTGGTGTCGAAACCGTCCATTTCGACGAGCAGCTGGTTGAGCGTCTGCTCGCGTTCGTCGTTGCCGCCACCAAGGCCGGCGCCGCGCTGGCGGCCCACCGCGTCGATTTCATCGATGAAAATGATGCAAGGAGCGTTTTTCTTTGCCTGCTCAAACATGTCGCGCACGCGGGCCGCGCCCACACCGACAAACATTTCGACGAAATCGGAACCGGAAATGCTGAAGAACGGCACCTTGGCCTCGCCGGCAATCGCCTTGGCCAGCAAGGTCTTGCCGGTACCCGGGCTGCCGCACAGCAGGATACCGCGCGGAATACGGCCGCCGAGGCTCTGGTAGCGGGTGGGATCGCGCAGGTAATCGACGATTTCCTTGACCTCTTCCTTGGATTCGTCACACCCCGCCACATCGGCGAAGGTGACGGTATTGCTGTCCTGGTCGAGCATGCGGGCCTTGCTCTTGCCGAACGAGAAGGCTCCGCCCTTGCCGCCCCCCTGCATCTGGCGCATGAAGAAAATCCACACACCGATCAGCAGCAGCATCGGGAACCAGCTGATGAAGATGTTCATCAGCATGCTGGGCTCTTCCTCGGGCTTGGCCGAGAAACGCACGTTGTTCTTGATCAGCTCGTCGACCAGTTGGGGATCGAACGGTGCGTAGGTGGCGAAGGTCGATCCGTCCGACCGCTTCCCTTTGAGCCATTGGCCGCCCCGGATGGGATGACCTTCGATGGTCAGCGATTGCACCTTGCCGGATTCCACATCGCTAATGAATTGCGAGTATTCCACCTGGTTCTGGGTATCCTGCCGCTTGTTCAATTGATTGAACACGGTCATCAGTACAACGCCGATGATTACCCAGATGGCGATGTTTTTGCCGAGATTGTTCACTAGAGCGGACTCCTTGTGCCCTGACTGTATGATTACAGACTACCTGGCTGGATTGTAAACCTCTCGGGGCGCGATGTCAGCGTCGCCCTTTACCCAGCAGGTAAATTTCGTTAGACCGGTCGCGCGAGGCCTTGGGCTTGCGCGATACCACTTCACCGAAGAGTTCCCTCATGGCTTTAAGGAAGGACTGGAAATCACTCCCCTGAAACACTTTGACGAGAAAATGTCCGCCAGGTTTCAAATGGTCGCGGGCAAAATCGAGAGCCAACTCGTTCAAATGGTAGCTCCGCGCCTGGTCGATGCTGCTCGTACCGGAGATATTGGGCGCCATATCGGAAATTACAAGATCCAGCTCGCGTCCGCCCAAAAGCTCGACAAACGCGTCAAGCACATCGTCCTCGCGAAAATCGCCCTGAATGAAGTCCACCCCGTGCACCGGATCCATCGGCAGGATGTCCAGCGCGAACACGCGTCCCTGCCCGCCGACCAGCCGCGCCGCCACCTGGGACCAGCTCCCGGGAGCGCTGCCCAGGTCGGCCACGATCGTACCCGGACGGATGAGTTTGTCCTTTTCGTTGATTTCCAGCAGTTTGTAGGCGGCCCGCGCGCGATAGCCGTCTTTCTTGGCCATATGCACGTAGTGATCGTTCACATGCTCCGCCAGCCAGGCGTTACTGGATTTGCTTCTTGCCATAATTTCCGTCGATTTGTGTTGCTGCCCGCACCGTTGCGCAGATAAATCTGGCGGGTTTTGGGCAAAAGGCCAATATTTTAGTAGAATCCTCTTTTATTCAGGAACCTGCAAGACATGAAAATCGAACTTTCCGCGTTCGAGCGCCAATATCTCAAAGGCCTCGCGCACTCGCTCAATCCGGTCGTGATGATCGGCAACCAGGGCCTGACCGAATCGGTGATGCGTGAAATCGCCATCAACCTGGATGCCCACGAACTGATCAAGGTCCGCGTGCATGGCGACGACCGAGATGCGCGCGTCGCCATGTTCGAGACGATTTGCGACGAGCTGGGCGCCGGCCAGGTTCAGCATATCGGCAAGCTTCTGGTGATCTGGCGTCCGTCCGAAAACGGCCGTATTCAGCTGCCGAAGAACAAAAAAGCGCTCAAGTCCCGGTAATGCGCCAGGGGCGGGGTTTTCCCGTCCCGCATTCGCCGGTGCCCACTAAAGACCGGCTGTTTTGCCAGTATTTTCTCCAAACCTTGCGGGAAACCGCGCCACCCGTCCCGTCCCTGCTTCCTTCATCGACCACGAATCGACAGACTGCGCATGGATCAGGATCGCCCTTGCGCTCTCGGTCCGGCGCGGGCTTCGTGTACCCACAGCCGCTCCGACGCGGCGAACCCGGCCCCCCATCAACCAGTGGCTGCTTTGAAGAAAGGCAACGGGAACAGGAAACCGCAGCCATGACGGAATGCCCGCATTCGCGTCATCCACGCTGGCGTGACTATCGCCAGCGGTCCCGACACGACCCATGACGCACACCTCCTCCCGGCCGCGCCGCCCCTGCTGGCCGCTCGCCAGTTTGCTCCTCCTTTGCCATGCCCACGCCGATACCGGCGATACCCACACCGGCTATGAACAGCAATCCGGCAGGGAAATCCACTATCGCGCCCTGCCGGACGGCAGCGCGGTCGCCTTTGGCGACATTCTGATCGGCGACCACGAACGCATTCTGCGCGAAGGCATCGCGCCCATTGGAATCGCTCCCGATAGCACATCGCGGCGCAAAAAACGCACGGTCTGGTCAGGCGCCACGCCCTGGCCGAACAATACGATTCATTATGAGTTCGACGCCTCCGCCGACCCGAAAACGCGCAGCGCGATCCTCGGTGCCATGCGGCAGTTCGAGCAGCGGACCACCTTGCGCTTCGTCGAGGATGCGGCGCAGCCATACCGGGTCAGAATCGGCACGAAACCGCATGCCAAAGGCATGTGCGGTATCGCTAATATCGGCCGCTTGCCCAAAGAAATGCAACCACAATCGCTACGGCTATTTTGTCCGGATGTCGGAACTGCCTTGCATGAGTTGATGCATACCGCCGGCTTTTTTCACGAGTCACTGCGCAAGCCCGACGCACCCGGAGTCCAGCCGGCAGACCCGGACAGCATCATGGGCAAAGGGCATCATGCTCTTTCCCCGGGAGATATCGCCGGCATCCGGAGCCTTTATCCCCCGGTCCCCGTTCCGGACAAGCCCGATACCAGCACTCCGCGCACGCCCATCTTTCCCATCGAAGATTCGGCCAAGCCCGCGGACCGGCAAAAAGCGCGGCTATTGCGCTCCGCCCATGGCACCGATGCATGCCTTGCCGCACTCGACGATAGGGATAGCTGGTTCTGGCGCAACAAGGAACGGACGGTCGGCACACGAAAATGCGACGGCAAGGATCCGGCCCAACGCTGGACCTTGCAGGCGGACGGTCGACTCACCAATGACGCCTATCCTTCGCGCTGCCTCGGCAAGGCCTCATGGAATACCGTGCTCGCCAGACATGAGAGCGGGCATGCCGCGCTCATGTCCTGCGCACGAGGCCCGGAGCAGCGCTGGCACTTTGCCGGTTCCCAACTGCAGAATCGTGGCGCTCCGACGCTCCGGTTGATCGTGGATCAGGGAGCCGTGCTGGTCGACGCGCCACCTGCCGACGCGCTGGACCGGGCAGTGTGGTCATGGGCCTGGCCGGACAGAACCGCCCCCGAACCGCGCTATCGCCAGTTGCAGGCAGACGACGGACTCTGCCTTGCGGCTCTGGACAAACGCAGCAGCTGGTATTGGCGCCATGGGGAACGGACCGTGGTCCCGCAGCCATGCGACAGCAAGAACAACGCGCAGCGCTGGGCGCTTCTGGGCGACGGCCGTCTGAAAAATGCCGCCTGGCCGGCGCTTTGCCTCGGCAAGGCATCATGGGAGCGGCAACTGGCCGACAACGAGACGGGGTATGCCGCTCTGCAGGCCTGCGGCGACGCACCGTCCCTGCGCTGGCGCTTTGCCGGCACCCGACTGAAAAACCTGGGAGCTCCCGGGTTGGTTCTTGCCAACCGCAATGGCGCGGCACTGGTCGAGGCGGAGAGCACGGCCCTCGCAACGACCGGGAAAGCGGGGTGGCACTGGCGATAACGGAGTCGTGCGCGGGCGGGAGACGGCCATGCCTCCTGTCCGCGCGCCAAGATCCCCGGTCAGGATTCGGTTTTGACGATGTAGACGAGACCGAGCAGGCTTTGCACCAGGTAAATCAGGCTGGAAATGGCATGCCAAGTGGCAAAGCCGCCGCCGAACAAGCCTTCTGCCGCCTGGTTCATGTGCAACTTCAGATTGGCGATGATCGGCGTCACGCCAAAATGGTTGATGAGGGTACACGCCAGCATGCCGACAATCAGCCAGAAAGCCTTGTCGCGCACCCCACGCACCCCTTCCCGGACAACCAGTTCAATCAACAGGAAAAGCCCGGCGACCATACCGACCCAGGCGATGGCCTGGAAGAGGCGGCCCGCAACGAGGCCGGCGACGGGCTTGTCAAGAAGCTCGAAGAGCACCGGGGCCACCACCATGCCGATAACCCACATCCCGCCAACCCAAAATACCCTGGCAATCGCCCTCAATCCATTCATCATGACTCGTTTCCCTTGAAAAAAAACGCGCTGTCACGCGCGTTTCCCTTCCCGTCAGCGCACCTTACAGGTACTTGACATCCAGCACTTCGTATTCGCGGATGCCCCCGGGCGCCACGACTTCGGCGACATCGCCGGCCTCCTTGCCGATCAGGGCGCGGGCGATCGGCGAATTGACCGATACCTTGCCCTGCTTGATATCGGCCTCGTCGTCCCCGACGATCTGATACGTCACTTCATCCTCGGTTTCCAGATCCATCAGATCCACCGTGGCACCGAAAACGACGCGGCCATCAGCATCCAGCTCGACCGGGTTGATGATCTGCGCATTGGAGAGCTTGCCCTCGAGCTCGGCGATCCGGCCCTCGACAAACCCCTGACGCTCCTTGGCGGCATCGTATTCCGCGTTTTCGGACAGGTCTCCGTGCGAGCGTGCCTCGGCAATCGCCTCGATCACCGCGGGACGCTCCACGCTTTTGAGTCGCTGCAGTTCTTCACGAAGAAGCTCTGCGCCACGCACGGTCAACGGGACTTTAATCATTACGTGAGTCTCCACAGGCGGCTAGCCGCCATCATCAAAAGCACAAGCCGCCGTCCATGGACGGCGGCTTGCAGTGCATCTGTTCAAGTACCGATTGTACCGGCAAATCCTTCAGGATTCAAAGGGGGGCGGATTCAGCCCTTGCCGATCGAGGCATGAAGCTCCTGAACACTGTAAACATCATACGCATCCTTGTAGGCCATTCCCATACACACGGCACGGGCACCAGCCAGTGTCGTGTACTGGGGAATGCGCGCCTGCAGGGCCGAGCGGCGAATGGAGTGGCTGTCCTGAATCGCCTGTCGCTTTTCGTCCACGGTATTCACGACCAGGGCGATTTCGCCGTTCTTGATCATATCGACAATATGCGGGCGGCCTTCCGTGACCTTGTTGACCGCCTGCACGACAAGCCCGGCCTCGGTCAACGCCTTGGCCGTTCCACGCGTCGCGCACACGCCGAACCCCAGCTTCTGCAAATCGCGGGCGACCTGAACGGCGCCGGCCTTGTCGCTTTCACGCAGCGACAGGAACACCTTGCCGATGCGCGGCAAGGAGTCGCCGGCGCCCAACTGGCTCTTGACGAAGGCCTCCGCGAAACTTCGTCCCACGCCCATCACTTCTCCGGTCGATTTCATCTCCGGCCCGAGAATGGTATCGACACCGGGGAACTTGATGAACGGGAATACCGCTTCCTTCACCGCATAGTAAGGCGGCACGACCTCTTCGGTGAATCCCTGCCCGACCAGCGAAATGCCGGCCATCGCGCGGGCGGCGATCTTGGCGAGGCTCGCTCCCGTCACCTTGGACACGAAAGGCACGGTACGGCTGGCGCGCGGATTGACCTCCAGCACGAAGATCACCTCGCCCTGAATGGCGAACTGCACATTCATGAGACCGACCACATTGAGCGCGCGCGCCATGGCCACGGTCTGGCGGCGAATTTCGTTTTGCAGTTCCACCGACAGGCTGTAAGGAGGCAGGGAGCACGCCGAGTCGCCAGAGTGCACCCCGGCCTGCTCGATATGCTGCATGATCCCGCCGATCACGACAGTGGTTCCGTCCGATACGCAATCCACATCCACTTCGATGGCGTCGTTGAGGAAACGGTCAAGCAAGACGGGACTGTCGTTGGATACCTTGACCGCTTCGCGCATATAGCGCTCCAGATCCGCCGGCTCGTGCACGATTTCCATCGCGCGCCCCCCCAGCACATAGGATGGCCGCACCACAAGCGGATAACCGATTTCGTCGGCCAGACGCATCGCGTCGGCCGGCGTGCGCGCGGTGCGGTTGGGCGGCTGCTTGAGTCCGAGCTCGTTGAGCAGTTTCTGGAAACGTTCGCGGTCCTCGGCCGCGTCGATCATGTCCGGCGAGGTGCCGATAATGGGGACGCCATTGGCTTCCAGAGCCCGGGCCAGCTTCAGCGGGGTCTGGCCGCCGTACTGGACGATCACCCCTTCGGGCTTCTCGATACGGCAGATTTCCAGCACGTCTTCCAGGGTCAACGGCTCGAAGTAGAGGCGGTCCGAGGTATCGTAGTCGGTGGATACGGTTTCCGGGTTGCAGTTGACCATGATGGTCTCGAAACCGGACTCGCGCAGGCTCAGCGCGGCGTGCACGCAGCAGTAGTCGAACTCGATACCCTGGCCGATGCGGTTCGGGCCACCGCCCAGCACCATGATCTTGCGGCGGTCGCTGGGCGCGGCTTCGCACTCTTCCTCATAGGTGGAGTACATGTAGGCCGTGGAGGTGGCGAACTCCGCGGCGCAGGTATCGACCCGTTTGTAGACCGGATGGATGCCCAGCACGCCGCGGCGTGCCCGCACGGCGGCCTGGTCCGCGCCAAGCAGATGGCCCAGACGGCGATCGGAGAACCCCTTTTGCTTGAGCGCGAAGAGCCGCTCGGCGCCGAGTTCCTCAAGATTCGCGCCGCGCAATGCCCCTTCTTCCCGGATCAGATCTTCGATCTGGGCCAGGAACCAGGGGTCGATGGCGGATATCTGGAAAATCTCGTCCAGGCTCATGCCGATACGGAAGGCGTCGGCGACATACAGGATCCGCTCGGGCCCCGGCGTGCCCAGCTCATGGCGGATCGCCGCGGCATCGGAAGAACGCTCGTCGAATCCCGACAAACCCGTCTCCAAACCGCGCAACGCCTTTTGCATGGACTCCTGCAGTGTACGGCCGATGGCCATCACCTCTCCCACCGACTTCATCTGGGTGGTCAGGCGATCATCGGCCTGCGGAAATTTTTCAAAGGCGAAACGGGGAATCTTGGTCACGACGTAGTCGATCGACGGCTCGAAGGAAGCGGGTGTTGCCCCGCCAGTAATGTCGTTTTTCAATTCGTCGAGCGTATACCCCACCGCGAGCTTCGCCGCGACCTTGGCGATCGGGAAACCGGTGGCCTTGGAGGCCAGCGCCGAGGATCGCGAAACGCGCGGATTCATTTCGATGACGATCATCTCGCCATTGGCCGGGTTGATGGCGAACTGGACATTCGAGCCGCCGGTGTCGACACCGATTTCGCGCAGCACCGCGATCGAGGCGTTGCGCATCAGCTGGTATTCCTTGTCGGTCAGCGTTTGCGCGGGAGCGACCGTGATGGAGTCGCCGGTATGAACCCCCATCGGGTCGAAGTTCTCGATCGAGCAGATGATGATGCAGTTGTCCTTGCGATCGCGCACCACCTCCATCTCGTATTCTTTCCACCCCAGCACCGATTGCTCGATCAGCAGTTCATTGGTCGGAGAGGCTTCGAAACCGCGCTCGCAGATCGCGAGAAACTCTTCGCGGTTGTACGCGATTCCGCCACCGGAGCCGCCCATCGTGAAGCTCGGACGGATCAGGGTAGGGAACCCCACTTCCAGTTGGGCGGCGAGCGCCTCGTCCATGGTGTGGGCGATGAAGGACTTCGGACAGAACAGCCCGATCTTCGCCATGGCCTCCTTGAAACGGCCACGATCCTCGGCCTTGTCGATGGCATCCTCGGTCGCGCCGATCAGCTCCACCTTGTGGCGGGAGAGCACGCCATGACGCGCGAGGTCGAGCGCGCAATTGAGCGCGGTCTGCCCGCCCATGGTCGGCAGGATGGCGTCGGGGCGTTCCTTGGCGATGATTTTTTCCAGGACTTGCCAGTTGATCGGCTCGATGTAGGTCACGTCGGCCATATCGGGATCGGTCATGATCGTCGCGGGATTGGAGTTGACCAGGATGACCCGGTATCCCTCTTCCCTGAGCGCCTTGCAGGCCTGGGCGCCGGAGTAGTCGAATTCGCAGGCCTGGCCAATGACAATTGGGCCGGCGCCGATAATGAGAATGCTTTTCAGGTCAGTACGTTTTGGCATGATGGAAACTCGATTCTTTTCAATTCTGGGGTCAGCCAAGACTTGCCATGGCAAGTTTCGCGCCGAAGCCGATAAACAGGGTGCCCACCCCTCCGGTCAAAGCGGCGGACAACCGTCGTCGCCGTCCGAACGCGGTGGCCAGCCTTGTTCCGGCGAGGACCAGCGTCGTCAGATACAGGAAGCTGCAGCACTGCAGCATCAACCCGAGCGCGGCGAAGGTCAGGCCGGGCATCGGATAGGCGGGATCGACGAATTGCACGAAAAACGAAAAGAAGAACAGAATCGCCTTGGGATTCATCAGACTGATGGTCAGCGCCTTGAGCCAGGGTTTCCCCGCGTCGCCCTGCAGCCGGGAAGGCGGCGCCGCGAGCGGGCCGGGCAAGGCGCGCACCGCGCTCCAGGCGGCGCGCAGCATCTGGATGCCCAGCCAGGCAAGGTAGGCGGCGCCCGCGTACTTGAGCACGCTGAACACCGTCGGATTGGCCTTGAGCAGCGATGTCGCGCCCAGCGCCGCGCAGCTCATCAGCACCAGATCGCCCATCACCACGCCGGCCGCGCCGGAGAAACCCGCCCGAACGCCTCGGCGAGCGGCCACGCTCAGCACGAACAGCGAATTGGGGCCCGGCAACAGCACCACAACGACAACACCGGCAAGGTAAGTGACCGGATCGGTGATTCCCAGCATTTTCCGTTCTCCCCGGGGCGTTAACGCGCGCGCTCGTCCATCAGACCGACAAAGCGGTCGAAGAGTCCGGCGACATCGCCGGGTCCCGGGCTGGCTTCGGGGTGTCCCTGAAAGCTGAAAGCGGGTCGGTCGGTCAGGGCGATTCCCTGCACCGTGCCATCGAACAGGCTGCGGTGCGTCACACGCACATTGGCGGGCAGACTCGTCTCGTCAACCTGAAAACCGTGATTCTGGCTGGTAATCATCACGCGCTCCGTATCCAGATCCTGAACCGGATGATTCGCGCCATGGTGGCCGAACTTCATCTTGCTGGTGCGCCCTCCGGCGGCAAGCCCCAAGAGCTGGTGACCAAGGCAGATGCCGAACACCGGCAGACCCGCGCCGAGAATCTCCCGGATCGCGCCGATCGCGTAGTCGCAAGGCTCGGGATCGCCGGGGCCGTTGGACAGGAACACACCGTCAGGCTTCATGCGCAGCACCTCGGCCGCAGGCGTCGTGGCGGGCACCACGGTCAGCCGGCAGCCGCGCTCGGCCAGCATTCGAAGGATATTGTGCTTCACCCCGAAATCGTAGGCCACGACATGACGGGAAGCGGACGCGACCGGCGTGTAGCCTTCACCCAGGCGCCACTCGCGCACGTTCCATTCATACGGCTCGGCGCACGTCACCACGCGAGCCAGATCCTGCCCCGCCATCGAACCGAATCCGCGCGCCAGTTCGAGAGCGCGCGTCTCGTCCACCTCGCCCGCCATGATGCAGCCCGCCTGGGCACCCTTTTCGCGCAGGAGCCGGGTAAGACGGCGTGTATCGATGCCGGCGATGGCCACGACGCCGTTCGCCTTGAGGTAATCGGACAGGGAAGATTCGGCGCGGAAGTTGCTGTGACGCGCGGGAAGATCGCGAACCACGAGGCCAGATGCAAAAACGGCGCGAGATTCGGTATCTTCCGAATTCGCGCCGACATTGCCGATATGGGGATATGTCAGAGTGACAAGTTGCCTGGTGTATGAGGGATCCGTCAGTATTTCCTGATACCCCGTGATAGCGGTATTGAACACCACTTCACCGACGGTATGGCCCGTTGCTCCGATGGCGACACCCCTGAACAGGGTGCCGTCAGCCAAGAGAAGAATTGCTGCAGTCGACACTGGCTGGCTCCTAATGATACAGATTTGCAGTATTGTTCTTTTTGGAATCTTGATGTGAATAACGGGACCGAGCGCCGGCGCGCACGTCCCGTTTGGTTAAACCTTTCAATGTTACCCCGGAAAAACCACAAAGTCAACGCCGCAATGTAACAACAATGTCATCAACGAGCGGAGCGAAGCTGCCAGTTGACCCCATTGTTGCCGTTCGGCTGCCCCAGCATGAGCAGCAGCGGTTTGAGGACTTCAAAGCGTTCCGGCCTCGACTCCGCCACGCCGGACAGGAGCATCGGCGCACCGGCCTGCCACTGCCCGTTACCCTCGATCATGAGATCGCCATCCAGCGTGCCGACGTGCAGCACGAGACTTTTGCCATTGCCCGCGACATCGAGCGCATAGGAACCGAACGGCGCGACACGCGTCAGGGACGAGGTGGCGGCATGCCATTCGACCCGCACATTACCGCTCAAGGTCTCCTCATTCGCCGAGAACCGGTCGCTCGACACCACCAGTTGCCCACCCAGCCCCGCGCTTTTCCACTCCGGGGACAAGCGCGCCACCGCGGCCATCGGCAAGCTAAAACGCGCCCGCTCGATCTGCCAGCCGCGCCATCCGGCCTGCCAGACCCCCTTTTCCCCTTCGCTGCCGACTTCCCAGGCAAGTTTACCCTGCAAAAGCCGCTTGCCCTGGAAATGCCACTCCACCACGCTCATCGGCAAACTGCCGAGTTCCTTGTCGGTAAAGACGAACTGCCCGCGTCCGTTCCAGACCGTTCCTTCGGCCGAGGAAAGATTCCAGCGCCCTCCCGTCGCCCTCTCGACCGGCCAGGACAACCAGCTTGCAGGCAAGGCCGCAACGAAGCCGGCAAGGGCGGCCAGAACGAGCAGCGCAGGCTTGATCCATTTCATGCCTCACCTCCCGCATGCACCAGAACCGCATCCAGTTTTATCCTCCCGGGGTGATCGGAGGGGGTCGCTGTCATACGCACGACATGCACCTGGGACTCGCGCTCAAGCATGCCGGCCAGACGCATCCAGGCATCGAAGCCCGCCTCTCCCGAGAGGCGGACGCCGGCATCGCCCTCGACGGCGAGCTTGACCTCGTCGCGGGCAAAGGCGGCCCGATCCATGGTCGCTTCGATCACGGTCTGCAAGGATCTCGCGGACAGTGGCGTCATCGCCGTCTTGCCCGACAATTTCGATGCCTCGGCGGCCAACTGCTCCACGGCCATCACCTGCCCTTCCAGCCGAAGCGCGGCCTCCCGGTTGCGCGACACGGCAAGCTCAAGGGGCTGGAGAATACCGAACACCAGCAAGGACGGCGCGACAATCACCGCCATGGCGAGCAGCAGGCGCTGCTCGCGCAACGATCGCTCCATCCAGATCCGCTTCAGGGCGGCCAAATATTTGCTGCGCATTCAGGACTCCAGCACCAGGGTAAGTTCGGTTTCATCGGCAGACACCGAGCGGCTCGTCATCCGGACTCCCCTGACTTGCAGCCGGGCTTTCCAGGCCGACAACACCGTTGGCGGCAATTTGGCGAGCCGGATCGTGAGCCTTCCCGCCTCATAGCCGATCACGCGAGGCTGCATCCCGTCACCGGATACCGAAGCGAGCGCGCCCGTCAGGGTCAGCATGCTGTCCCGTGCCGGCAGCCCCTGGGCAAGGCGCAATCTGTCCACCGCGCGGACGCCGGCCAGCACCGGAGCGGATTGAACCGACTCCTTGCCGGCCAACTGCGACGTCACCTCATGCAGGCGCGCTTGCAGCGATGCCTTGCGCCATCCCCACCATGCCGCCTGCCCCGCATCGACAAGCACGGTCCCCGCGACGAGCACGGCGAGAATGCCTCCCGCCCTCGCCAGCGCGGGACGCCATTGGCGCCAGCGCCGCCGCGCGGACAACTCGCCCCGGGCAAAATCGAAAGCGGCGGAGCCGCACGACGCCGACCGCCAGTCGTGCGCCGGGCCCAGGACCGCCTCGCGGTCGGGAAACAGCCGGTGCCAGGCGGCGGCCGTCTCCTGGCCGCAGACAAGAATACGGATGGCGGAATCCGGCATCGCCTTGCGCAACAGCAGGCGGGTCACGTCGGCATCCGAGTCGGGAATCAGCGCTACCGAGGTATCGTCCCGTCCGATCAGCCATCCGGCTTCGGTGAGCGCCACCACGGACTGCCCTTCCTCCGCCTCGGGCAACAGCGCTTCCTCGGGGAGAATCCGGTCGACAAGTCGGCCCAGTTTTTTTAACGTGGCGACAGCCAGACGCACCGGGGCCGATTCCGTCACGGCGACCATCACCCGTCCTTGCCGCGGTCGCTCGGCCGGAGCATAGAGATTGTGCTGCGGATCGTTGCACAGACTTTCTTCCAGGGCGAACCCCAGGGCGGCGTCCTTGAGCTGACGAACTCCCGGCGGCAAGGCAACGGCGCTGAACAGCGTTCTGCCGGCCGGCAGGACCAGTTCGAGCCGTTCGGCGCGCGGCCATCCGGCCGGAGGGCCATCTCCTCTGGCCGTTACCTGTCCCCGGCCATCCAGCACCGACCAGGCCATGGAGGGGTCAAGATCCGGCCATCCCGCTCTCATATACAATCTAAGGGTTGTTGTCATGTGTCTCCTGTCGGGGCAAGGCCCCCACCCCGTCCTGCCGCCAGATCACGCGGGCCCCGCCTTCGGAGGGGTCCACCTTCACCATGGCCCTTGTGGCCAGAACGATCCGTCCCTGCTTCACCCGGCTCTCCAGGCGAAACCATCCCGAATCGGTCGACGCCCAATCCTTGACCCTGTCCCGCTCCGCATCCGGCTTGACCCGGTTGATGAAATCGGCCACGTTCACAAAATAGTTCACTACCCGCTGCCTTGACTGAGCCTCGAGCATGCCCGGATCGACATCGGGCATCAGCGCCTTCAGAAGCGGCACCGGCGCGGTATTCACATTGATGCGGTTGACGCTTTGCGGCAGAACCGTGACATACGGTTCGAGCCTGGCGATCACCTCCGGCGTGAATCCCGTCACCCAGCGCAGCATATCGAGACGCTCCAGCCAATTGGCCGACAGGGCCGGGGGGCCTCCCTCCTGGCTGGCGTCGCCCACCCTCAGTTGCATGTGATTCATGAGGGCGTTCGACAAGGACAGGGGTAAATGCAACTGCGCGAGCAGACGCCGGAACTGC